>CAZVNP010000005.1:0-100112 GCA_964628285.1 uncultured Lentimicrobiaceae bacterium | reverse complement strand
ACTAATCTCTTAGGGGTTAGTTCCCCGCCCCTTGGGGTGTAAAAATAATATCTTTGTATGTATGAGCGGAAGCGAGTACATACATAAATCGCATAATGTCAGTGTATTGTTGTATCATTTTGTTTATCCGGCGAAACATCGGAGGGTCGTTTTCAGCAAAGCAGTTGATCAGACATTGAAAAAAATTTGCCTTGAGATAGAGAAGAGGTATGAAATACATTTTTTGGAGATCGGCACCGACAAAGACCATGTTCATTTTTTGGTTCAATCTGTTCCAAAGATGAGCGCTACCCAAATCATCACGATTTTGAAAAGTATCACAGTGAAAGAGATATTCAAAAAGCATCCGGAAGTCAAGCAAAAGCCTTGGGGAGGGGAGTTTTGGACGGATGGTTATTTTGTGAATACAGCTAGCAAATTTGGTGACAAAATGAGCATGACGAAATATGTTCGTGAACAGGGTCGTGAGAAAGAGTACACAATTTTGCACAGCAGTAAACAGTTAGCTTTGTTTTAGATGCCTCGCTGCTCTGCGGCGAGGTAGTTCATTTCAATAATAAAAAACTTACAATACATTGCTTAAAGAAAGCATGTTTTGGTGTGGTGAACAAAAAATCATTATTAAATTCTATACGAATATATAACAAAATTCATTAAAAGGCAAATTTTGTATGAGATTTTTCAGTAGAAGTTTTAAACATTTTTAAATTAACTACCCCGCGCCGGTGTGCCTGACTACCCCTTCTTTATGAATGGTTCCCCAATGAATTCCATGCGATGAGCATCATGAACCGTACGATTTAGGATATCAACTGCGGTAGTTGGTTCCACCGATCACAAATTACAAACGCGCGCAAGTAAAGCTGATGAGTTGATGAGCTGATTAGCTGATGTGCTGATTAAAGGGTGATATTTTCGCCTTTCGAAAATGGAAATTCGAACATCGTATCTCGTCAAATCATCCGCCCTCTCCTTTTAGGAGAGGGGGCCAGGGGGTGAGGTTGTAATTGATTTTATTCCTATTTTTACATCATGATTAACGAAAACGTCATAGATCTCGAAAACCTTTCGATCTTCCATAAGAACATACTTGTGCTTGCTGGAGTCAACCTCACCGTTAGAAAAGGTGAGTTTGTCTACTTAGTGGGTAAAACGGGATCGGGTAAGAGCAGCCTGCTCAAGACCATTTACGGTGAGCTGCCGGTGCGTGACGGTGGCGCCATGGTCGCCGGCTTTGACCTGTCGCGGATCAAACGCAAGGAGATCCCTTTCCTCAGGCGTAAGCTCGGCATTGTCTTTCAGGATTTTCAGCTGCTCACCGACCGCACGGCCAGCGACAACCTGCTCTTCGTGATGAAAGCCACCGGATGGAAAAACAAAAGGGACATCAATACGCGCATCCATGAGGTGCTGGACAAGGTGGGGCTGAGCACCAAAGGCTTCAAGATGCCGCACCAGCTCTCCGGCGGCGAACAGCAGCGTGTTTCGATAGCCCGGGCCCTCATCAACGACCCGGAGATCATACTGGCCGATGAACCCACCGGCAATCTCGACCCCGAGACTTCGGAGGAGATCATGACCTTACTGTTCGACATCAGCCGTTCCGGCCGCTCGGTGCTGATGGCGACACATAACTACTCTCTTTTCAGGAATTTCCCGTCACGAACGATGCGATGTGAGAATGGGAAATTGATCGCTTCAGAAAATATAGTCTATTAAACGCCTGGCATTGGTTTCATTGCAGTAGTTTTTCTGCAGCCTATCCGAGCGGGTGATCACCTGTTCTTCCCTGAAATCTTTCATGATCAGCTCGTTGAGATTCTTTTTGATGGCGTTGCTGTCATCGGCTATCACGCACAGGTCGTCGAGGCCGGTGCCGTTAAGCATGGCTTTGTTCACCAGGACAAAACGCCCGTTGTAAAGGGTGTTTAACAATTTCAGCTTGAGGCCCGTAGCCTGGAAGGTGACCAGGACATTGACCTGGGCATCGGCGATGAGACGGAACATCTCATCATCGGTGGGATTGCTTCCGAGGGTAATGTTTTTCTTTTCCGCTGCCATGGCTTTCAGATGCTCGGGGGGATTCATGCCGGCAATGACCAGCCTGAGGTCGGAATCATTGAATACTTCTTTGATGAGATAGCTTGCGGCGTTATAATTCTCGGCGATGGACAGGTTGCCATGGTAAAGGGCGTAGTCGCCATGGCCTGTTTTACACCGAACGGTGTCGTTGGCATGGAAACTGGGAAGAAAATGTACCACCATATTCCTGAAGCGTTTTCTCAGATAGTCGGCATCTTTTTCAGAGACGACGAGCATCAGTGAAGCATGCCTGAGAACCCGTTCATACCATTTCAGCTTGACGCTGGCAAGAAGAAAGTACATCTTCTTTAACAGGTTCTTTTCCACACGGTAGAGGTTGTAATAATAATGATGCTCGATGTTGCTTTCGCGGTAGATTTTTTTCCTGTCCCTGAGCCGTTTGTCGCCGAGGTGGTAGCAGGTGTGAAGTCCTTCAAAAAGGACGGGGTAATCATCGTTGAGCAAGTTGTCTAAGAGTTCTTTTGAACGTCGGCTGCTTACAATGTAGGGCTTAAAGGAGAGAGCAGACAGGATCCCCGTCCTTCGTTTATAATATTGAACGCTGTCGCAATATTTTAACAGCTCCGGGCTTCTTTCCCGGTCATATTCATAACAGTGCAGATGGATCTTTATTCCCTGGGCGTGAAGGGCTTTAAGCTTGTAAAACACGTCAATCACACCACCGTAATTGGGCGGGTAAGGGATGCTGAAGGAGATGATATGCAAATGCCGTTCAGACATATTTTTTGAAAATCCCGGTCAGCGTTTTTTCTTCTTCTTCCCAGCACAGCTCTTTGGCGGCCACTTTAAGGTTTTGCAGCCATTTTGCCCTTTTATCCCGGTCATTGAGCATGAGCTCCATCCGTGAAGCGATGTGCCGCGGATCGTGGCTGTCGATGAGCATCCCGATATCGTACCTTTCGATGATCCTGCGTATCTCCACCAGCGGTGAGGCCAGGATGGGAATGCCCGCATGGATGTAATCAAAGAGCTTGTTGGGCAGGCTGTACCTGTAATTGATGTTTGTATCCTTGTCGAGGGTCAGCCCTATTTCTGCACACTTAGTATAATGAATGAGACGGTCAAAAGGTTGCTTGGGTATAAAAATAACTTTATCATGCAGTTTCAGTTCCTCCACCATCTTAATAAGTACGGGTATGACGTCGCCGCCGCCGAGGATGATAAGAACCGTGCCGGAGAGGTACTGCATGGCCTGCACCGCCTCTTCCGAGCCCCGCTGGATGTTGATGCCGGCCCCCTGCAGAATGATGATGTGTTTGTCATCGGGCAGGCCGAGGTCTTTCCTGGTGAGGGTTTCGGAAAGTTTTACAGCCGGCGGTATGTTGCGCACCACCTTCATGGTAATGTCGTATTCGTCGCGGTACAGCCCGGCGATGGAGTTATTGACGGTGATGGTATCTTTCAGCTTCGGGAGGATGCCTCTCTCGATGCTTTTCCACACCTTTTGCGGAAAGGGCCTGTTGACAAGCTCCGGGACGCCGGTGAAATATTCATGGCTGTCATAAACGACAGGTATATGCCGTAGCTTGTGGGTGAGATAGTTGGGCAGAAGGGTGTCGAGGTCGTTCGACACCAGCAAATCCGCTTTGTGGAAGAGAAGGAAGGATAAGAGCCTGAAAGTGTATTCGGTGTAAAAGAGAGCTCCTTTTTCGAAGAGGAGGGACATGCGTTTGCAGCGGTAGGCCCGGGCTTCCAGCGGCAGGCTGTCGTGTTTGCGGCGTCCGACGAGGGTGACGTCAAAGCCCAGCTTTGCCAGTGTCAGCGCCGCTTTGTCGACACGCCGATCGGTGACAAGATCGTTGATGACGGATATGATGGCTCTCTTCAAGGCATGTGGTGATATGGGAGTGACACCTTTTGTGCCCGCAAAGATCGCAAAATAATTCGCAAGGGCCATAAAATTGAATTATTGCCCCGGCCTGTCGGGCAGAATGATTAATTTTGCCCTGCCACCCCAATATTATCATGATCATCCGACGGAACATATCTTTGAAACCATACAATACATTCGGAATCGACGTCAAAGCCGGATACTTTGTTGAGATACACTCGCTTGAAGATCTTATGGCATGTTATCGTCAGGATGAGGCTTTGCCACAGCCGTTCCTGGTCATCGGCGGGGGCAGCAACATCCTTTTCACGGCTGATCATGAAGGGACGGTGATGAAGATCATGACCAAGGGCATAGAAAAAGTGGGAGAGGATGATGATCATGTATGGGTCAGGGCCAAGGCCGGTGAGGTCTGGGACGATGTTATCCGTTACTGTGTGAAGGCAGGCCTTGGGGGGCTGGAGAACCTGTCGTGGATACCGGGTCATGTCGGAGGCGCACCGGTGCGGAATATCGGGGCTTACAACCGAGAGTTGAAAGATGTATTTGACGGGCTCGAAGCTTTCGATATGGAGAACGGAACCATGAGGAGTTTCGGAAAAGACGACTGTGATTTCGGCTATCGCGACAGCATATTTAAAAAAAGCCTCAAAGACCGTTACGTCATCCTTTCAGTGACCTTTAAACTGGATAAAATTCCTGTTTTCAATACCGGTTACGGCAGGATAGAAGAGGAGTTACGTACTATGGGCGTGAGCTCGTTAAGTCTGGCGGCTGTCCGTGAGGCGGTGATGCGTGTCAGGCGCAGCCGTTTACCCGATCCTGCCGACCTGGGCAATGCCGGCAGTTTCTTCAAGAACCCGGTAGTGACGGCCATGGTCATGCGGGAACTGAAACACCGCTTCCCGGAAATAGTGGCCTATAAAAACGCCAATGACACTTTTAAGATCGCCGCGGGATGGCTTATTGAAGCCTGTGGATGGAAAGGAAAAAGGACCGGCAACGTCGGCGTCTATCCCCGTCAGGCTCTCGTGCTGGTGAATTATGGCGGCGCCACGGGCGAAGAAGTGATGGCCCTCGCATCACAAATCAGCGAATCGGTTAAAAATACCTTCGGGATAAGTCTTGAGACGGAAGTTAACATTATTTAACCACGATCCTGCATTAACTCTTTGAAGCTGATATACCGCTGATCATATAACAGTGTGAGGAATTTGGTCACTCTCCGCTCCACGGGATCAATCTTTTCACCGAATTTCTCCGTCAATCTGTCACAAATATCTTTCACTTTGTTGGTACCGTTTATCTCCAGCCAGGTGGCGGAGCCCAGCTCGTCAAGGTGGATGTGGAAATCCTGCGAACGCCGTGGCGGGATAAGCCATTTCCTGAGGAAGGCTCTTTTGAATTTGGGGACGATGAGTGTCACCCTGCCGTCATCACCAAGGGTGTGATCATGCACTCTGATGGGTGTCATCTCCAGGTAGTTGGCGTGCCGGAGCAGTCTGATGCGGCGGAAGATGTTCATAAGTGAAAAGTGGTAATGTTGTATAAAACAGGCGTTTTATTTAACCGCAAAGGTCGCAAGGGATACGCAGAGGACGCAGAGTTTCAGGGAGTAATTGCTTTGCGTTCTCTGTGTATTCTCTGTGACCTCTGTGGTTAAACAAACTTTTAATACGGACTCACCTCTTTAATATTACGCTTGAATATTTTTTGTTCTTTTAGCTGCCCACAGCGGTATCTGGACGAGAGCCACGCCGATGAGGACTAAGACGATCAGCCCGACGATGTAGGAGGGATGCCTGAAGACAGCCGTCGGGAACACGTTGCCGGCGGCGAAGATGGCGAACACCAAACCGATGAGGGCTTCGCCGGCGATAAGACCCGAAGCGATCAGAATACCCACATTCTCAACGGTCGTCGTTTGTTCGGCTCCGAGTTTTCTTTTCTTCACGAAGAGGTCAACAATACCTTTTATGATGCCGCCGATGAAGATGGCGAAGGTGGTCTCTAAGGGCAGGTACATGCCGACACAGACGAGCATGGGGCTTTTAATCTGTGAGAGGATGAAAGCGAATCCCATAAGCATGCCGGCGATGATGAGAGGCCATGCCATTTGTCCGCCGACGATGCCCTGCGACAACATGGCCATGAGGTTGGCCTGGGGTGCCGAGAGTTTGGTGCTGCCGAAGCCGCCCTGGTAGCCTTCGTGGATGCCGTTGGCGATGTCGCCTTCGTTGAGGAAGCGCAGGACGATGAACATGACGGAGGCGGCGATGACGACGCCGATAATGTCACCCACCTGCATGCGCCATGGTGTCCCGCCGAGGATATGTCCTGCTTTGAGGTCCTGCAGCATCTCGCCGGCGACGGCGGCACCTACGCACACGATAGCCGCCACGCCCAGGGTAGTGGCCACGCCTTCGTTGCCGTGAACACCCATGATAACCATGATCAGGGCCGTGACGACGAGAGCCGTCAGCGTCAGCCCGCTGATGGGGTTGTTGCTCGATCCCATCAGGCCGACGAGGTAACCCGAGACGGCAGCGAAGAAGAAAGCCAGGATGATCAGCACCGTTGCCGCCACGATTGACACCAGCACGTTGGCATCGAAAATGAACCTGGCGATACAGAAAGTTGCTACGGCCACGACGACGATACCGGCTATGATCCAGTTGAAGCTGAGGTCTTTCTCGTTGCGTGGTGTTTCGACGGCCATGCCTGCCGTGGCTTTTCTCACGTCGCTGATGGAGCGTTTAATGCCGACAGCCAGGCTGCCTCTCATGCGGTAGAGGGTGTATATGGCGCTGACGAGCATGCCTCCGATAGCGATGGGACGCACGATGAACTTCCATACATTGTAAGCCGTGTCGATCCAGGCTTTTTTGACGGCGGCATCCATGCTGAGGTGGGCATCGGCGGCCATCAGACCACCGGCCATGGCATTGATATCGAGGTTGGGAGCAATGAAATAGAGGATCATAGGCGTGAGCAAGCCCCAGGCCAGCAATGTGCCGCTGAAGTTGAGCGACGCCAGCCGCGGTCCGATAATGTATCCGACACCGATATATGCGGGGCTGATGTTGGGTGATCCGATGAGTGCGCCACCCTTGGCGGTATAATTGGTTCCTGTTATAACCTGTTTGGAAAAAGTGATGAAACGCTCCCAGTAAACGGAAAAGACCTTGAACTCACCCAGAGCCTTCACCAGTCCGCCACCGATCATGGCCAGGAAAAGATAGATGGATCCGCTGCCGGTCTTCTGTCCCGACTTGTGTATCTCGGCCGCCGCTATCGACTCGGGGAAAGGCAGCTCGGCATCTTCCACCATGATTCTTCTCAGCAACGCCACGAACATGATGCCCAGCACACCACCCGAGATAAGGATGATGGTGGTTGTACCATAAGTGAAGTAATTGGCTACCGAGATGCCCTGCTGCTTGGCCTGTAAGTAAACGATGTAAAACGCAGGCACGGTGAAAATGGCGCCGGCAGCCACCGATTCGCCTATGGAGCCGACCGTACGGGTGAAGTTCTCCTCCAGGATGGAGCCTCTCATGAGCTTGATGAGCGCCATACCGATGACGGCGGCGGGATAAGTCGCCGCGATGGTCATACCGGCTTTCAGACCCAGATAGGCATTGGCGGCACCCAACACCACGGCCAGCACCAGGCCGATGATCAACGCCCGGATGGTAAACTCTTTCAGGTTCGTCTCAGCTGAAACGAACGGAACATATTTCTTTTGCTCTGCCATAAGTAAGATTTTTTTGGATAATGAATTTCAGATTGGCTCAGCGAAGTAAACAAAAAAAATGATACCAGCAAAAAGCTGAGATTCTTTTATTGCAATGAAACATGTTCACCGGTTAATCCTTTTCAGGATGATGTAATCACCATCCTTCAGAAATTCAGTATAATAAGGATTGGTTTTGATGATGCCGTCTTTGAACCAGGTGTAATGGTCGTCGTGGGTGATGAAATGATCCAGGACGATATAGTCGGCCCTGAGACAAGAGGCCCGCTGCAGGATGGAGTCCTGGGGCAGGATCACCGGTATATCATCCTGGTAATACTTGAGGGCGTGATAGGAGAGGAGACGGTGATCGACAATATTATTGAAGATAAACTCATCGGGTGCCAGAATCTTGGGATCTTTGTCCGGGATGTGGCTGAGAACCTCGGCCTGGATCATCGGATAATCGGCATTAAGCCTGAAGATTCTGACGAATTGAAAGGTTGTGAAGGCAAACTGCAGGGCAAGGAGTAAAACAAAAGCCGACTTGAGAGCATAACGCCGGGTATGGTCGAAGGTGGAAATGATGGCAATAGCGGTGATGATGGCCATGTAAGGATAGTAGTACATCATGTAACGTTCGGCAATGTGGCTGCCCGTCAGGCTAAGCGCCACAATGAGGGTGAGAGTGTAGATGAGCAGGGAACGGTATTTTGTTCTTAACGTCCTGAATTTGATGATAAGAGAGCCCAGGAAGAAGATGGAGAAGACGGTCACCTTTTCGCTCCAGAAAAAGCGCTGGTGCTCGTTGAGGAGGTTCATCAGCTTGAGGGTGAAAAAATTCAATACGTTGTTGCCAAGGTATGTTTTTCCGAAGCGGAGTGTGGGCCAGTTTCTGATCTGATACATGAAGACCTCAAAGTTATCGCCCTGCCACAGGTCATAGGTATAAAGGAGACAGGTGAGTCCGGCGACGGCGGAAAAGATAAAAGCGCTTTTATATTTACGCTGGAACAGCAGCAGCACCGCGCCGGCGATAGGGAAGATCATGCCGTTGAGGTGGGTGAAGAAAGCCAGCCCGGCGCTGAGGCCGGCGAAGACGAGCCATTTGATCCGGGAGTCCTGCAGATGGTTTTCAAGAAAGAAATAACTGAGGAATCCGAAGAACATGACCAGTATCTCAGGCCTGTATGTGAAGGAGAGATAGACCATCAGGGGGCTGGTGAAGATCAGCATGACGGCGATCAGCAAGAGCCGCTGATCCTCGTTACGGTCACGGAAGATCCGGAAGAAACGGTAAAAGACATAAAAGAACAGGAGATAGACGGCGAAGGTGAAGAGCTTGAAGTAATAGACTGACCATCCGAACAGCTTGATGATGGCGGCGCCGCAAAGGATGTTCAGCTTGTGGTAAACCATCGTGCGGTTCTCCAGGCCAAGGATGCCCTCGAAGGACTTGACCTTCACCACCCCTTCTTTGGCCAGCCAGTAAGCTTCCTCACCAAACAAGCAGTCGTCGATATGGATATAGCGGTGCCACATGCTGGCACCGGTGACAATAGCGGTGACGGCCAGGATGATTAAAAGGATCCTCTTGCGAAAAGGAAAGATGAGTATCTTGTCCCAGAGAGATTGCGGCATCGGGAGAAGAGATTTGTTCCGGGCAAAACTACGGCTTTTTATCACACGAAGGTAACGAAGGAGACACGAAGATCACGAAGGTCAGAATCAGGCACCGCCGCGCCTGATATTGCTCCCTTCGTGGCTCTCCGTGCCTTCTTCGTGAAACTTCATGTAATAACGGAATGTAACGAAGTAACGAAGTAACGAAGTAACGAAGTGCATTAATGCAGGTACACCAGGATCTTCGTAAGGAAATACTCTTCCTCGAAATACCGGCTCAGTGGGATGATCTCCTTCTCACCCGGAAGAGAATCCAGTTCTTCTGTTACGTCTCCTCCTTTTAGGTAGATGATACCGTTAGGAAAAGGATTTCGGTTCTTTTTCCGTAAAAGCCGGTGTGTCCAGCGGTAAAACACAGGCAGGTCGGAAACGGCCCTTGCAACGACAAAATCAAAGCGTTGCGACATTTTTTCCACCCGTGCTTTCTCTACGGTGACATTTTGCAGACCGAGTTCCCTGGCAATGGTGCCTGCTGCCAGGATCTTTTTCCCTATCGAATCGACCAGAAGAAAATGAACTTCCGGAAAAAAGACGGCCAGCGGGATGCCAGGGAAGCCGCCGCCGGTGCCGGCATCGAGGATGGCGGTGCCTGCGGTAAAGTCAAATGCTTTGGCAATGGCCAGGGAATGCAGCACATGGCGCTCCATGAGGTTGTCGATGTCGCGTCGCGAGACGAGGTTGATCCTGGCGTTCCAACTCCGGTAAATAGGCTCGAGCCTTGCAAACTGCTCGCGCTGAAGGCCGGTGAGTGAGGAGAAATATTTGGAGACTTGGTCCAGGGAGATTGACAATTAAGTGATTCTTTGAAATTCCCGATAAAAATAGTCATTTATAAAATCCTTATGATCTCTCCGGTGTTTTTAATAATTCCTTTACAGCCCGAATGATAATTTTGTAACGTGTTAATTTTTAATGTTATGAAAACAAAAGGCAGGAAATGGTTGTTTGTGGAAAAAAGAGGTGGAAAAATGCTGTTGATCCCGGCAGTGATCGGTTTGCAGGTCAATTATATTATCGGGTCGGTCATTGCGGCCCTGCTGCTGGTGTACCTGATTTATTCGCTTTTGAGGCCGGAGAAATTTTAAGCAAAGGAGATACATATTTTTAACCGCAAAGGACGCAGAAGAGGCGCAGAGAACACAGAGATTTCGCCTCCGCGTCCTGTGCGCCTCCTTTGCGCTCTTAGCGGTTAACAAAACATGGCTAATAGATGAATCATGATATTCATAATTCAGGGAAGAGTGATTCTTTAGGTACAGATTCTTTAAGATTTTGACACATGAGTTTACCCGACAGCATACATATCCTGTTGTACTTAGTCATTCTCGTCATTCTGACACCGGTGATGGGAAGGTATCTGACAAAGGTCTTCCTCGATGAGCCTCATCTCTTCAAACCTGTGCTGGGATGGCTTGAAAGGGTCATCTACCGGCTTTCAGGTGTTGATCGTACCATGGAAATGGGATGGAGGAATTATCTTTTCAATCTTCTGATCTTTAATTTCTTTGGTTTTGTCGTTATTTTTCTCCTGGAGGTTTACCAGCAGCATCTTCCGCTTAACCCGCAGCATCTGCCCGCCGTATCATGGCCTCTGGCTCTGAATACAGCCGTCAGCTTCATGACGAACACCAACTGGCAGTCATACAGCGGTGAAACGACGATGAGCTATCTTGTTCAGATGGCGGGCCTTGCCGTGCAGAATTTCCTGAGCGCCGCCACCGGTATGACGGTGTTACTGGCATTGATAAGGGGACTGACCAGGAAAACCTCGGAGTCGATCGGCAATTTCTGGGTTGACATCACACGTACCGTCGTCTATGTCCTGTTACCACTGTCAATTATCCTGGCTGTCGTCCTGGCAGGTCAGGGTGTGGTTCAAAGCCTGTCACCCTATGTGGAGGCGACCACCCTGCAAGGAGCCCATCAGACCATACCTCTGGGGCCGGCGGCGTCGCAGATCGCCATCAAGCAGCTCGGCACCAACGGCGGCGGTTTCTTCGGCACCAACAGCGCCCATCCTTTTGAAAATCCCACACCGCTCAGCAACTTTCTGGAGATGCTATCCATTCTTTTGATACCGGCTGCCTCAACCTATATGTTCGGTAAGATGACAGGGTCGAAGAAGCAGGGCTGGGTCATTTTCAGTGCCATGATCCTCCTTTTAATTGCGGGCCTGTTCCTGTCATTGCACTCGGAATACACACATAATGCATCCCTCGGCATGACCGGTAACATGGAAGGCAAAGAGACGCGTTTCGGCGTCGCCAACAGCATTCTATGGTCCGATGCGACGACGGCCGCATCCAACGGGTCGGTCAATGCGATGCATGACAGCCTCTCGCCCCTCTCGGGTATGGTTGCCATGATCAACATGATGCTGGGGGAGGTCGTTTTCGGTGGCGTGGGTGTCGGCCTCGCCGGCATGCTCATTTTCGTCATTATGACTGTTTTCATTGCAGGACTGATGGTCGGCCGAACGCCGGAGTATCTGGGTAAAAAAATAGAGGCGCATGAAGTGAAGATGGCCATGATAGCTATCCTGGCGCCCGGCCTGGTCATCCTGCTTTTCTCGGCATGGGCCTGCTCTTCTACTTACGGATTGACAGCGTTGAATAATACTGGCCCTCACGGATTGTCGGAGATACTGTATGCTTACTCATCGGCCGGTGGGAATAACGGCAGCGCCTTTGCCGGCCTGCAGACCAACACCCTTTTTTACAACCTGACGATGGCCGTCGGCATGCTCATCGGACGCTTTGGTGTCATCGTGCCGTTTGTGGTCATTGCAGGCAGCATGGCCCGGAAAAAGATCACCCCTCCCTCATTGGGTACCTTCCGTACTGACAACGGCCTGTTCATCGTCCTGCTCCTTGCTGTGATACTGATCATAGGCGGTCTGACCTTTTTCCCGGCGCTGACCCTTGGCCCTGTCGTGGAGCATATGCTCATGCACCTCGGCATCGCCTTTTGATTTTGAATAATCATGAAAACACAGGATGACAGAACGGCACATCTTTTAACGGGTAAGATTTTCCTGCAAACCCTGAGAGATTCATTCAGGAAGCTGAATCCCCTGACCCTCGTCAAAAACCCGGTGATATTCATTGTTGCTACAGGAGCTGTAATGACAAGCGCAGCTGTTATCTCCGGTGCCATGGCGGATCATTTTTCATCTTTCAATCTGCAGATCACCATCTGGCTGTGGTTCACTGTGCTCTTCGCCAATTTTTCGGAGGCCCTGGCCGAGAACCGGGGCAAGGCGCAGGCTCTGAGTCTCCGCAAGAGCAGGACCCAGATGAAGGCACGGAGGCGGGCAGGCAGCCGTGAAGAGCTGGTGTGGGCCACGGAACTGAAAAAAGGAGATACTGTCATCTGTGAAGCCGGCGATGTGATACCTGCCGACGGGGAAGTTATCGAAGGTGTTGCCAGCGTGGATGAGTCAGCCATCACCGACGAGTCAGCACCTGTCATCCGTGAGAGTGGCGGCGACCGCAGTGCCGTCACCGGCGGCACTAAAGTCATCAGCGACCGCCTGGTTATACGGGTCACCTCCAACCAGGGCGACACCTTCCTCGACAGGATGATAGCCCTTGTGGAAGGCGCCAAACGACAGAAGACACCTAACGAGATCGCACTGACTATCCTGCTGTCGGGCCTGACCATCATTTTCCTGCTGGCCGTCGTCACCCTGCCTGCTTTCTTCGGTTACAGCCTGAAAGCCTCCGGTCTTCCCTTACAGGACAATCTGACATTACCTGTCCTGGTGGCCTTGCTTGTCTGCCTGATACCCACCACCATTGGAGGGTTGCTCAGCGCTATCGGCATCAGTGGCATCGACAGGCTCCTTCAGAAGAATGTCATTGCTACCAGCGGTAAAGCCATTGAGGCTGCCGGTGACGTGGATGTGTTATTGATGGACAAGACAGGAACGATCACCCTGGGTAACCGGATGGCCACCGATTTCATCCCTGCCGAGAACATCACTATGAAAGAGCTCGCCGACGCAGCACAGCTGTCGTCGCTGGCCGATGAAACACCTGAAGGCCGCTCCATCGTCGTGCTCGCCAAGAATAAGTTCAACATGAGAGCCAGGGAGATAAGCCCTTCCGACACCACCTTCATCCCCTTCTCGGCACAATCACAGATGAGCGGTATCGACATCAGACTGAAAAAGGGAACGGTCCGCAAGATACGTAAGGGAACCATGGCGGCTGTCGCTAAATTCGTCCGGTCGAACGATGGTTTTTTACCTGAGAAGGTGGAGGCGGTCGTGGCGAGACTGGCGCGGCAGGGCGCCACTCCCTTGGTGGTTGCCGAGAACAACAGGGTGCTGGGTGTCATTCGGCTGAAAGATATTGTGAAGGGCGGCATCAGACAGCGTTTTGCGCAACTGAGGGCCATGGGTATCCGGACGGTCATGGTGACGGGTGACAATCCCCTGACGGCCGCCGCCATAGCCGCCGAGGCAGGCGTGGATGACTTCATCGCCGAAGCCAAACCCGAGGATAAGCTCATACGCATCCGCCAGGAACAGTCAAAAGGACATTTGGTCGGCATGATCGGCGACGGCACCAATGATGCCCCGGCACTGGCCCAGGCCGATGTCGGCATCGCCATGAACACCGGCACACAGGCCGCTCGCGAGGCGGGCAACATGGTTGACCTTGACAGCAACCCCACCAAGCTCATCGAGGTGGTAGAGACCGGCAAACAGCTCCTGATGACACGGGGCGCCCTCACTACCTTCAGCATCGCCAACGACGTGTCGAAGTATTTCGCCATCATCCCGGCCATCACGGCCTCCCTGTATGCTTCCGGTCACGCTGCCGGCCCGCTGGCAGCCCTGAACATCATGCACCTGGCCACACCGCAAAGCGCCATACTCAGCGCCGTCATCTTCAACGCTGTCATCATCATCCTGCTCATCCCACTGGCGCTCAAAGGCATTAAGTACAGACGCCTCCCTGCCAACACCATCCTGACACGTAACCTGCTGGTTTTCGGCCTGGGTGGATTAGTGTTTCCGTTTATCGGGATAAAACTTATTGATATGCTGATCCATTTTATTCATTTGATATAGTATGCTGATAATGAAAACAAATGCTTTAACCGCTTTCAGAATTTTTCTGGTTATGACCCTTCTCACCGGGGTGATTTATCCGTTATTCATTACGGGCATCGCACAGCTTGCTTTTCCGGCGAAGGCAAATGGCAGCCTTGTTTACAGAAATGGCATGGTGGTGGGCTCTTCGCTGATAGGACAGAAGTTCGACAGTAGCGCCTGGTTTTGGTCCCGGCCTTCTGCAACCGGTTATAACACCTTGCCGTCGGGTGCATCGAACCTCGGCCCGACGAGTAGGGAATTAAAACAAGTGATCGGGGAACGCAGAGACCGGTTTATTACCGGGAACAGCCTCAGTGACAGCACAAGCGTGCCGGCAGAAATGGTGTGTGCTTCAGGTAGCGGCCTGGACCCGGACATTTTCCCTGAGGCCGCTTATTTGCAAATTGACAGGATAGCGAAAGCAAGGGGATTTGATGCCGGACAGAAACAACAACTGGTGGAATTGATAAGAAAAATGTCGGAAGGAGCTCAATTTTCGGTTCTGGGTGAGAACAGAATCAATGTTTTAATGTTAAATTTAGCACTCGATACGATAAAATGAATCCTGACAGTGAAAATAGGCCAAGCCCTGACGAACTCTTAGCGGCTCTCAAGCTCGAGGAGGAAAAAGGAAAAAGGGGTAAGCTGAAGATCTTTTTCGGCATGTGTGCCGGCGTCGGTAAAACATACACGATGCTGGAAGCTGCCCAGGCCGACAAATCCAAGAAGATCGATGTGATCATCGGATATGTTGAGACGCACAACAGGAAAGAGACGGACATTCTGACGGAGGGTCTGGAGACGGTTCCCAGGAAATCTTATTACTATAAAGGAAGTGTGTTGCAGGAGCCGGACGTTGACAGCATTACCGAACGCCGGCCTCAGGTCGTGCTCATCGACGAACTTGCACACACAAATGCGCCGGGGTGCCGTCATCTGAAACGTTACCAGGATGTCATGGATTTTCTTGACGAGGGCATTGATGTTTACACAACCCTCAATGTGCAGCATATTGAAAGCCGTTCCGACACGGTGGCTCAGATCACGGGGATCATCGTCAGGGAAACGGTTCCTGATGAGGTCTTCGAGAAAGCCGACGACATAGAGCTCGTTGACATTATTCCTGACGAGCTCCTGCAGCGTTTCCGGGAGGGTAAAGTCTACACACCCGAACAGTCGCGTGAGGCCATGCAGAATTTCTTCCGCAAGGGCAACATCACGGCTTTGCGGGAGATGGCTTTACGGCTGGTGGCCGACAGGGTCGACAAACAGCTGAAGCAGTATATGCAACAGAAGCGTATCCCGGGGCCGTGGAAATCAGGATTGCACCTCATGGTGGTGATCAGTCCCAGCCCGCACTCCGCCAAGCTCATACGCTGGTCCAAGACACTGTCGTACACCATGGGAGCCACACTCCGTGCCCTGTATGTAGAAGCACCATATAAGCTGTCGCCCTCCCAGCAGGACCAGCTGACAAAAAACATCAGACTGGCACGGCAGCTTGGAGCGGAATACAGCATCACCTCAGGCAATGATATAGTCAAGGCCATATTAAATGTCGCTCATAAGGAAAACATCACCCATATCATCATCGGCAAACCCCGGCACAGGACCTTACGGTCGTTGCTGCGGCTGGGCAACTTCGTGACCAGGCTCATCCGTTACAGCGGAAATATCGACGTCTATGTCCTGGGATCAGACCTGGCCGTTGACAAACGGTTTAAGCGGTTCATCTCATTCCCCTCATTTACTTCAAGTGTCTCGAAATATCTTTTAGCAGGATTCGTGACTATTGTGATGGCCCTTATCCTTTTTCCGCTTAGGGAGCTGATAGGATACCAGGTGGTGGCGCTGTTGCTGCTGCTCACCGTCTCCATGCTGGCCATCTTTCTGGGTATCGGCCCGATATTGTTGTCGGCAACACTGAGTGCTCTCTTATGGGATTACTTTTTTATCCCGCCGCCCTTCACCCTGCATGTTGAAAAGCCCGTTGACGTGCTGCTTCTTTCCATGTACTTTATCATTGCCATGCTGAACGGCATCCTGACATCACGTGTCCGCCGCCAGGAGCGGATGACACGGGTGAGGGAAGAACGTACCAATGCCCTGTACCAACTGACCAAAGAACTCGCCATGACGTCAGGGATTGAGGAAGTCCTTAACGTTGCGGTGAAAGACATTAAAAAATATTTTAACCTTGACGGCGCTTTTATTTTGCAGGGTAGCAATAATGAGCTTAGTCGCGAAATCAGGCATACCTCGCCGCTGACCTTGACGGATACAGACATGACGATCGCCTCGTGGTCATTTCATCATTCAGGTACGGCAGGCCGGTTTACCGATACCTTACCGTCAACGGAATTCACCTTTTATCCGTTAGTCGGGTTGAGACTTCCCATGGGAGTTATTGCTGTCAGGCACCGCAGAGCTTTCAGCAACGAGGACGAGATCTTCTGGGATACTTTCAGGACACAGATATCCAATGCGCTGGAGCGTGAGTTTCTCAACGAGCTGGCACGGCAGGCTTCCGTTCTGGATGAATCAGATAAGCTCTACAAAACGCTTTTTAATTCCATATCGCATGAATTGCGCATCCCTGTCTCGACCATCATGGGCGCTGCCGATGCGCTTCTCTCAAACCGTTACGATGAGGGGACATACACCCGATTGTGTAATGAAGTTTTCACTGCCTCAGGCCGGCTCAACCATATCATTGAGAACCTTCTCAACATGTCGCGGCTGGAGTCGGGCCGGATCACCCCGCACCTCGACTGGCATGACGTTCACGATCTGGTGAACAGGGTCACCCAAAACCTCGACAGAGAGCTACATCGTTTCAAACTCGACATAGTCATTCCAGACGACATGCCGATGGTCAGGATCGATTTCGGCCTGATGGAACAGGTGCTCTATAACCTGGTGTACAATGCCGCCCAGTATGCTCCTGCCGGCACGACCATACGCATTAAACTGTACCATGATGATCCCTATTTCATCATGCAGGTCATGGACAGAGGACCAGGCTTTCCTCCGGAATCTATCCCGCACATATTCGATAAGTTTTACAGGGTTTCTGCGGCTTCTGCCGGCGGCATCGGCCTGGGCCTGTCGATCGTCAAAGGATTCGTCGATGCACACAAAGGAACGGTGATGATTCAAAACCGGCAAAACGGCGGTTCGCTTATCACGATTAAGATACCCTCGGAATTGCCGGATCTGACCTTACTGAAACAACCATTAACAAATGAGTGACACGATGAAGGAAAAAGAGGTCAAAGATGCCATTTTGATCATCGATGATGAGGTGCAGATCCGGCGTCTGCTGGAGATAACGCTGAGTGCCAACGGTTACAGGATCAGCGAAGCCGCCGACGGGAAAAACGGTATCATCGAGGCCGCCACACGTCATCCGCAACTCATCATTTTAGATCTGGGTTTGCCTGATGAGGATGGTCAGCAGGTTCTTATTAAACTCAGGGAGTGGTACCATAATCCGATCATCATCCTGTCGGTCAGAAATTCTGAGGATGAGATCATCAAAGCCTTAGATAACGGAGCCAACGATTATCTGACGAAGCCGTTCCGGACCGGTGAATTGCTGGCACGGATACGATCGGCCCTTCGCTCCATACAGCTTGGACCTGGCAATGATCCGGTGCTTGCATTTCAGTCATTGACGATAGATTTAGCCAATCATCGTGTGATGAAACACGGAGAGGTGATCAAATTGACCTCCACAGAATTTTCACTTCTGGCCCTGATGGTAAAAAATTCCGGTAAAGTGCTTACCCACCAGTATATCCTGAAAGAGGTATGGGGGCAGGGATACATTGGTCAAAGCCAATATCTGCGCGTTTTCGTGGCCCAGCTGCGTAAGAAGATAGAGGATGATCCGGCCAAACCGAAATTAATAGTCACGGAATCGGGCATAGGATACAGGTTTGCCGGTGATCCCGGATGATATTAATAGCCCGTTGTTCATTTCTTCATCCGATACTTTCCGCTGCCGTTAATAAAACCTTTTATTTTTGCGTATTATAGCACTGACATCTATCCGTCATGATGTACCGTAACGCCGGAGTATTTCTGTTATTTATTTTTTCAGCGGGCTTTTCCTGTCTTCATGCCCAGAAGCCGGGGCAGATGACACGCCAGGAGTACATCGATAAGTTCAAGGATGAGGCGGTCCGTGAGATGATCATTTACAAGATACCCGCGAGCATCATCCTGGCGCAAGCGCTGCTCGAATCGGAAAACGGCAACAGCCCTCTGGCCGTCAAAGCCAACAACCATTTCGGTATCAAATGCCATAAGGAATGGACCGGTAAGACCTTCATGTATGATGATGATGAGAAAAACGAATGTTTCCGCAAGTACGATGATCCCCTGGATTCTTACCGCGATCACTCGGAGTTCTTAGCCTCGCGCGACCATTATGATCCGCTCTTCCTGCTCGACGTCACCGACTACAAGGGGTGGGCTTATGGCCTGAAACAGGCCGGCTATGCCACCAACCCGTCCTATCCCCAGCAACTGATCAGAATCATCGAGGACAATCACCTGTATGATCTGGATAAACTGTTCGATAAAGAATACGAAAAGGAGATATCGGCGCTGAAGAAAAAACAGGTCATAGGGGGAAAGGAGATACTTCTGCCCGATCATTTCAGGGCGGTGAATAACGCGCCGGCAGGAAGGACGTTATACATAAATAATGGCGTGAAGTTTACCGTGGCCCGCAGGAAAGATACCTTTTACCGGATAGCGGTCGATTTTGGTCTCACCCTCTCCCGGCTCTATAAATACAATGATCTGAAACCCGGTTGCATTCTGTATGAAGGCCAGACCATTTATGTTGAAAAGAAGAAGAAGCATGCGGCGAAAGGATACCATACTGTCGAGCCGGGTGAGACCATGCATGCCATCGCACAGGAATATGCGGTTAGGACCAAAGCCCTTTACAGGATCAACCAGATGAAAAAGGGAACGCAGCCGTCACCGGGCAGCAGGATCTTGCTCAGGAAAATGAATTGATGTTCCCGGGGGAGTTCAAAATCCTTCCAGCTGATAATCCAGCAGATTATGTCCTTGTCCGATCACCAGATCGGGAACGGTGTCGGCCGTTACGGTACCTATGATGAAAGGTGTATGGCCCTTGATTACCCGGCTTTGAGGTATCAGACCTGATTTGTTGAAGAGATACACCCGGTTGTCTTCCCGTGTCATCACGCCGAGAAGCGTCTCCTTTCCGTGTGTCGTGACGACAACCGGCGGATCTTTCACCTCCTCGCCGAAGGTAAAGGAGAAGAGGTTCTTTTTGAAACGGTTGAATACCGACAAGTTCTTGCCGTCGATATAGATGAAGTCGGGATCGCCGTCGCCGTTGAAGTCGTGATAGATAAAATAGTGATCCGGTGTGAAGTAACCGAAAGTCACTTTCGGAATGGTTTTACCCGGGAGATAGGACAGGTTGCCGCCGGTGTCGGTGGTGATGAGGTCGCCTTTGCTGTTGGTACGGTTGACGTAAAAACCGCCATGGCGGGCATGGAGAAAGCCCGGTGGTGTGCGGTACAACACTCTGCCCTTGCGGTCAGCGATCACCACGCCTCCGTCGTCGCAGGCGGCGATGTACCGGTCTTCCTTTTTCACCGTCAGGTGCACCACGGGTGCCGACAGGCGGCTTCCCAGATTCGGCAGACCCCATGCCGGCAGGACCTTGCCCCTGATGTCGATAGCGTGAAGCCTGTTATCCTCACCGGCATAAAGGAGCCTCGGGCCGGTTTTGCCATCAGGTTCCGTGAGGATGAGCCCGTTGGTAGCCCGTGAAAGCAGGGCGACAGGGTAACCCGGCACCATAAGCCCGCCGCTGTCGACTAAACAGAGATTCGACGATGTGTTGAACAGATAACAGATTGCATTGCCCTTGCCGGCTCTGACGGAATAAATCCCGCTCAAAACATCTTCCTCCATCCTGACTTTCCAAAGGATAGCCCCGGTAGCGTCAATCCGGTATATGGCACCGGCCTGGTCGGTGCAAAACAGATCATGACCCTTCTCATCCATTCTTTTGACGAGAAAAGGACCTGAACGAATGACCGTGTCAAGAGCTGTCACCCATGTATAAGTCTCATCGTTCTGAAGAGTTGGATTATATTTCAGGAAGATGTTGGAATAAAACAGGTCATCCAGGTTGTTGTATTGAATGCTGAGGCCCTCCATGTTCGTGAACAGGGTTTTGTTATCTTCAATTATGGCTGTAAAACGCGGTGAGGTCATGCTCTCGGCGGGTCTCAACAGTCTCCGGATATTTATAAAAAGATAAATATTGGACCGCTCGGGCAGTTGCCTGTAGAAATGTGAATAGACCGCGTCATTGGCCAGTGTTCGACGGTATGTGTAGCGTGTGATGACCTCGTGTAGCACGCCGGGGGAGGCGCTGAAAATGACCGTGTTGCCGAGAACGGTATAGTAACCCATGGCCACGTTGTCCGTGAAAGGTCTGAAATAAAAACCCCACGGCAAGGGCACGTCCAGTTTCATGACAGGGAAATCCGACGCGGCTCCTGCCTCATTGATTTTCGTATGATCACTGGTTGTGCCGGATAACATGCGGAGGCTTTTTATACATTCATCTTTGTTACCCGTTTTTATGACGATGACAGTACCTCCCTCATCGGGATTGTCACCGTCGCCAATGACGGCCATGCCGGCCTCTTCGATGCCCCAGTTCCGCATGTCATTCGGCAGATCCACTCCCTTTCTTGATAATATAGTGTCAAGCAGTTTTTGATAGGGTCGTTGGATGTTATGATCGGCAAGGAAGGTCATAAAATCGTCCAGGAAGGTGCCGGGGTCATGGAGGATAAAATCCAGGAAAAAGGATGTGTGATAGGGTACCACGGCTGCGATGCCGGGATGGCCTTCACCCTGGTTCCGGAACAGTGACAGGAAATCGTCCGTGCCGGCGGAAGTAAAACCGTTCAACAGCCATTCCCGGTCATTGATCTTCAGGTCAAACTCTGACCATCCGGCAAAATCCTTCGTCAGTGCTAACGGAATCGAATCGTTTTCGCTCATGGTGAGGTTGATCAGCGAGGGTATGTAACGATTGTTAATGCATATGCTGGCCGTGGCATTTTTACCTGCCGCTCCGATCAGCCGGCTGAAAACGGTGTCCTGGGCAGGTGGGTGCCCGGAGGCAGCCTGCACGAGGGCTTTTACTATGGGCTCGGGCTGAAAGGCGGCGGCCAGAAGACCCCGGTCGAAGGCATAATACACCTGATAAGGGAAAGCATGCGGCTTCACTGAATATATGGCAGTGCCGGAATAATTCATTGTCTTGGACGGATTGTCACCGGACACATGATGGATATATTGCTTGATTTTATCTGCCTGACCCATGTTTAGGGACTCAACCAGGAACAAGAACTCTGCTTTTTGTTCCTGGCTGAATGTCAGAGTCACCAGGATACGATGAGGGTCCTCCGGTACCCTGTTGTTTTCGTCCGTCCTCATGGTGGAATCCACATATGAAAGTATCTGTTCAACCGTCTGTACACCGCTGATGTGTGTTATTGCCTCCCAAATATCTGAGGACTTCAAGTCCGACCGTAAACGGCCGGCATCTTCGGCCTTGAAAACGACGGCCGCATCACCCGGCACGGCCCTCAAGGCACTCAGAGCAGGCCTGGTGTTATGAAGATGATAAAGGTAACTGCCCGCAATGAAAGCAATGACGATAATGGTGACCGCCGGGATGATAATGTGTTTTTTACTGAATTCCATCTCATGCACTGTTAAGCCAAAAATACAATTAAATAGCCGTAAAATAGGTAAGAAACAGTAATTAATTCAACAAGACGGTGTTCATTGACATCACATGTACAGCTTCAGTTGCCTGTTGAGTGAGAAGCTTTTCCTGTGATAAGGGGATAAGCCGTGATGGAACACTGCCATTCTGTGTTCAGATGTGGCATAGCCTTTATTTTTCCGCCAGTTATAGATGGGATATTCATCATGCAGAGTGACCATATAATCATCTCTGGCCGTTTTTGCCAGTATGGAAGCTGCGGCGATGGAGAGGTACTGTTGATCACCCTTAACGATGCACTGGTGCCTGATGGATCCGAAAGGTTTAAAGCGGTGGCCGTCGACGAGTATCAGGGCGGGAGTGATGCTGAGTTGCTGCAGGGCCCTGTGCATGGCCAGGAATGTCGCATTGAGGATGTTGATCTCGTCAATTTCCTCATGGGTGGCCAGGGCTACTGCCCAGGCCAGGGCATCATGGCGTATGACGTCACGCAGGTCATGCCTTTCTTTCTGTGTCAGCTTCTTGGAGTCATTGATGTCGCTGTTTTTATAATGTAAGGGGAAGATGACTGCCGCGGCCATGACCGGTCCGGCCAGACAACCTCTGCCGGCTTCATCACAGCCGGCTTCAAGGAGATCAGCACTGAAACCCGATTTTAATATGTCCTGAACCTTATTTGCCATGACTTACCATATGATCTTTTGCAATACGATGATAACGATCAGCGCTGAAAAGAAAATTTCAGCCCAGACGAGCCTTTTCATGGTCGTGAAATAACAGGTCATCAACATGGCTATGGCGATGAACGACTGGGTGCTGTGATAGATGATGTGTTTGCCAGAATAGGCGTAGGTCGCCAGCGACACAATAAAAAAATAGATGATGACCAGTATCTTTTTACGTAAACTGATTACTTTTCCTGACCGGTAACCAAGCACATTGATGAAGGACAATAAGGTGACCAGGGAGATGAGGATGCCGAATGCGTAATCGAAGGGATTGGATTTGAGGTGTAAAGGTTCAAGCCGTGCAAAAAATCCGATGTATTTGCTGTAAAAAACATCCAGCTTATCGAACCAGAAATAATAAACCAGCAGGTAAAGATAAGGGGCAATGATGCCGGCCATCACAATGACCCATTCGCGGGTGTTGGAGATACGGTAGATGAAGAAAGTTATCCAGACGAAGACTAAGAAGATGAGAGAGGGAAGATAAAAAAGTGATGCGACGGAAATGAAAAGCCCGGCATTGAATATCTGAAGATAGGGCTCTTTTTCATTATAAATCTTGAGGATGATCCGCAAAGCCATGATGAGAAGAAGATTGGCAATAAGCACCGGATGGAGACGTAGCAGCGCGGGGTCATAGCTCATCAGCACGGAATAAAGCAGGACAGGAAGAAAGGTGTTGCCCGGGATGATCTTGTTGCCGACAAGGGCAAAGTTGAGTATATAGGATTGCAGCAACAGAAGCAGAAGAGCGGTGATGACATTAACAATGGGGGGCAGATAGGAGAAAAGACCTTCGACGACCTGGTAGAGAGGTGTCTGGTATTCGAATATCATGGGGGGCTTAGGGGCAATGAAGGCATCCAGCCAGAGTATGGCCACGGCCAGGGTGAAAAAAACAAGCTGAAAGCCGTAACCTGCCTTATAAAGCCGTATGATCATCAGGATAATATTTCAGCAGGTCCTGTCCCAGATCTTTTCTAAACGATTTTCCTTCGAAGTCGATGATGTCGGCATTCAGGTACGAGGTGTTGAGGGCCTGTTTGAGTGTCGGCGCCAGGGATGTCACCGCCAGTACCCGTCCGCCACTGGTGACCGTGCGACCCGTGTCATCATCTTTACGGCTCCCGGCATGAAAGACAATGCTGCCCTCAGTTTTTTCAATGCCTGTAATGATTTTTCCTTTTTCATATTCGCCGGGGTAGCCCTTCGAAACGAGTATAACTGTCGTGCAGAAACGCGGGTCGGTATCCAGGGTCATGGTGTTCAGCCTGCCATGGCTCGTGGCATCAAAAAGGGCCAGCAGGTCGGAGCTGAGCCGCGGCAGGATGCACTCGGCTTCAGGATCACCCATGCGGACGTTGTATTCAATCACAAAAGGATCACCGTCAACATTCATTAATCCAAAGTATATGAAGCCGTGATAACGGATGTTCTCTTTCTGCAATCCCATAATGGTGGGCCTGATGATCCTGTCTTCCACCTTTTTCATGAAGGTGTAGTCGGCAAAGGGAACAGGGGAGATGGATCCCATACCACCTGTATTGGGCCCTGTGTCACCTTCACCGATACGCTTATAATCCTTGGCGGAAGGCAGGATGAGATAGGATATCCCATCCGTCAGCACGAATACCGACAGCTCGATCCCGTCGAGGTACTGTTCGATAATAACTTTTTTACCTGCATCACCGAATTTCCGGTCTTTGATCATGGCATACAGCTCATTCACAGCTTCTTCAGCTGTTTCAGCGATGACCACCCCCTTGCCGGCGGCCAGGCCGTCGGCTTTCAGAACATACGGTGGTGGCAGGTGGTGAATGAAATCAATTCCTCTTTCAATGTTTTCGCTGAAGAACGTTTTATGTTCCGCCGTCGGTATCCCGTAGCGTCCCATGAATGTCTTGGCGAAGTCCTTGCTGCCTTCGAGCATGGCTCCTTTTCCGGAGGGTCCTATCACGGCGATATGCGATGTACGTAAGTCGGAGGCGAAATGATCCGTGATGCCGTCGACCAGCGGACCCTCGGGACCAACAACCAGCATATCAACGGCATGTGACAGCGCAAACGCTTTAAGCGCCTCAATGTCATGATGCTGGATACTGACATTCATGCCGCATTGTGATGTGCCTGCATTGCCGGGTATGATATATAAAGACTGCAGGAGACTGCTTTGTACTATTTTCCATGCCAGCGCGTGTTCACGTCCGCCGGAACCCAGCAGCATGACATTCATTGAAGAGGCCGTTGACGGTTTTGTTATCATGATGTTTTGATGGTTTTAACGATCGCTTGCCATAACCTGTCGGCTGTTTTATCCCAGTTGAATTTTTCCCTCTGTACGCGTGCTTTTGTGATCAGGTCGAGGCGGGTATGTTCATCTGTTGCTATTTTGAACATGGCCGTGGCGATGGCATCAATAGAAAAAGGATCGACCATCAGGGCGGCATCACCGGCCACCTCGGGTATGGAGGTCACATTGGAGGTGATCACCGGCGTGTCACAGTAAAAAGCTTCCAGGATGGGGATGCCGAAGCCTTCGAAATAGGAGACATAGGTCAGGGCCAGGGCACTGGCCACCACCAGGTGGAGAGCCTCCGACGGCAAACGGCCTGTGAAAATGACCTCGTCACGATGAACCATGCCATGAAAGGCGTCACGCATCTCCGTGGTCCACCATTGTCGCGCTCCTACGATGACCAGCTTGAGGTCCGATGGCATCATGTCCTTGAAACGGTCGAAGGCTTTGAACAGATTGACGAGGTTCTTACGGGGATGCAACGCTCCCACGAAGACAAAATAGGGCGAGCCACGGGAATAAGTCGTACGTATCGCCATCCTGGTGGTTATGTCAACGGGCCGGTAAAAATCACTGGCACCGTTGTATACGACATCGATTTTTTCAGGAGCTATCCCATAACGCTCCATGATATCTTTTTTAGAGAATCCTGAAACGGTGACAATGTGGGCGGCTTTACGTGCAAAGCGAGGGAAAAAATAACGGTAATAGTTGCCCATAAGAAAGGGGAGATCCCCGGGATAGTGCTCGAAATTCAGATCGTGCATCACAGCCAGTTGTCTGATACGGGTGGTAAGAGAGAGATAACCGTCAGGAGAGACAAAAAGATCAGGTTTTATACGGCGCAGAACCAATGGAACGGAATAATCGAACCACCAGTAAAAAAGAAACGGATGGCGTGCCTGCGGAAAAACCGTCACCGGTGTGATATTGTCCGAAAAAATGAAGGACCGGTCATGAGGCCTGTCAAAGAGAAAATAAAACTGATGCTCAGGATGAGCGGTCGTGATCCTTTTAAGCGTTTCATATGTGAACCAGCCTATGCCCTCCATTTTATCTTTCAGAAGCAACCGGGTATTAACGGCTATTTTCACGGTACGGCAAGGATCAGATGAATAATCAAAAAGTGAAATACGGTGAGGTCGGTCACCGATATTTTATGGTATCTTTGAAGCAAATATGCGAAATTTTTATGAAGGCGCCGATAAAAAATTTTTTGATATTCCTACCGGCGTGCAATAATTGCCGGCTTCTTACCTTATTATTCATCATATACCTTAATCAACCGGGGTATGCAACGAAAATTCCTCACTAACCTTGGATTGATACTTTTTCTTAACCTTCTGGTCAAACCTTTCTGGATACTGGGCATTGACCGTACGGTGCAAAATGTGGTCGGAACGGATTACGGATTCTATTTTGCCGTTTTTAATTTTTCTTTTCTTTTCAATATCCTGCTGGATCTGGGGATCACAAACTTTAACAACCGTAACATCGCTCAGAACGAGCACCTGCTGAACAAGCACTTTTCGAGGATTTTTTATATGAAGTTATTGCTGGCGCTGGTCTATTTCACGGTGACCTTTTGTGTCGCCTTCATTATAGGGTATCGTGGCCGCCAACTGTTATTTCTTCTTATCCTTGGTTTCAATCAGTTCCTTATTTCGATGGTGTTGTACCTCCGGTCGAATATCTCGGGCTCATTGCTTTTCAGGACCGACAGCTTTCTGTCCGTTCTCGACAGGGCACTGATGATCCTGTTCTGTTCGGTCTTATTATGGGGTCACATCTCCCACGAACCTTTCCGCATTGAATGGTTCATCTTTGTTCAAACCGCTGCCTATGGTTTAACGGCGTTGACGGCGCTGACCATTGTCATCCGGAAAGCAGCATTCCGGCGTCTCCATTGGAACAAGCTTTTTTTTATCATGATCATCAAAAAAAGCTTTCCTTTTGCTTTGCTGGTGCTCCTGATGACTTTTTATAACCGCATCGATTCGGTGATGATCGAGCGTTTACTGCATGGCCGGCTGGGTGATGAGCAGGTGACGGTATATGCCTCGGCCTTTCGTCTGCTCGATGCCACAAACATGATCGCTTTTCTTTTCTCCGTGCTGTTGATACCCATTTTCTCCAGAATGATCAAACGGAAAGAATCGGTCGAACAGATGGTGCGGTTGTCATTCACCCTGTTGATGACCATTGCCGTTATAGTAGCGATAGGATCGTATTTTTACAGCCATGAACTGATGAATCTGTTGTATGTGCGTCATATCCAGGAATCGGCCCAGGTCTTTAAAATTCTTATGCTGGGATTTGTAGCCATCTCAACCTCTTACGTCTTCGGCTCACTGCTGACGGCTAACGGCAGCCTCAAAGAACTGAATATCATCGCTGCCGGAAGTATGGTTATCAGCATATCGCTTAATTTCCTGCTTATACCACGCCTGCTGGCCATGGGTTCAGCATATGCCAGTATCGTAACCCAGTTCCTGTCGGCTTTGGTACAGGTTATCGTGGCCCAGATGATCTTTAAATTCCGTATAAATTACCGCTTTATTTTTGGTTTTGTAACATTTATCGCCGGGGTGATCGTTATTAATGTCGTGTCCCGGCATCTGGGAACAGCGTGGATGATCAATTTCGTGATGATGGTGATAGGCTCACTAATTCTGGCGTCATTGCTCAGGATGCTGAACATCCGGTCTTTGGTAAGAATCATTAGGACCGAAGAAGAATGAAAGAGGTTAATTAATAATGACAGAAAAAATTAAATCATTCATTAATTTTAAAAATTTCTACCTTTGATGGTTCAAAATAAACACTCTATGGCAGAAAAGAATACAGAGAGCAAAGATTTTGATTCAACAAATTTTATACAGTTCCTTGTCAATTGGCGCATACCTATCCTGATTCTGACGGCCATCGCGTTTGTTGCTTCCATTATTTTTTCCTCTTCCTGGTTCATAACCCCGTTGTATAAATCGACAGTGGTGATGTATCCGACATCGACAAGTTCCATTTCCAAAGCCTTATTGAGCGAGACTTATGGTGGTAAAGAAGATATTCTTGCCTTTGGTGAGGATGAACAAACGGAACAGATGCTGCAGATACTTAACTCGAACAGGATCAGGGACCGGATCATACAGAAATACGACCTGATGGCTCATTACAACATCGATCCTGACTCAAAGTATAAACTGACGAGGCTTTATAATGAGTATGAAAGCAATATCAATTTCAGGAGGACAGAATATAATGCCGTTAAAATAACAGTTCTGGATAAGGATCCGCAGCTCGCCGCCGATATGGCTAACGATATAGCCAATCAACTCGACTCGGTCAAAATAGAAATGCAAAAACAGCTCGCCTATAAAGGATTCAAGATCGTCGAAGCCGAATACCAGAAACGGTCTCATGATATCCGGATGATGGAGGATTCGTTGACCAAGTTAAGGGAACTGGGTGTTCATGATTATGAGACCCAGGCCGAGATGATCAATCAGCAGCTTGCCATTGAAATCGCAAAAAACAATACGGCAGGCATCAAAGCCCTTAACAATAAACTGGACACCCTGGCAAAGTACGGCGGACCATATGTTTCGCTGAGGGACGCCCTGGAGCATGAAAAGAAACAATTGAGCGTGCTCAAGACGAAATATGAAGAAGCCAAAGTGGACGCCGAACAGGAGTTACCGCAGAAATTCGTTGTCAGCACGGCATACTCTGCCGAGAAAAAATCCTACCCCATACGGTGGCTGATTGTCCTGGTTTCAACCATATCGACGTTTCTGGTGACTGTTCTGGTGATCATCATCCTGGAGAATATATCAAAGATTAATATGTTGGACCTTAAAAAAAAAAGTCTGAACATCAGCTTTAAATTCCTCGCCAGGCTTAAACCGTCAGCAAGGTCGTTATCACTGGTAAGTGAAGCTAAAGCAAGCAGAATAACAAAAGATAAAGAACCCCAATACCATAACAACGCATTCAATATGGAGAATTATCTGAGTAATATAAGCCTTCTGAAAATTATTATCAAATGGAAGTGGCATTTACTGGTGATCTGCATCCTGGCGGGGCTGGTTGCCGTCATTTTCTCAGGCCCGGCATTCATCAAGCCTAAATTTAAATCCGTTGCTATTGTTTACCCCTCCAACATAGCCCCTTATTCAGATGAAAGTGAGACGGAACAGATGTTGCAATGGCTTAATTCCAGGGATATTAAGGACAGTATCATCAAACAGTTTGATCTGGCCAGGCATTATCAAATTGACTCCAGCTACAAATATTTTTACTCGACTATGCTGTACAAGTATGGTAAGAATGTGAAGATTAACAAGACCATGTATGAATCTGTCGAGATTGAGGTGATGGATAATGATCCCAAGGTGGCCTGTGACATGGTCAACGCCATCATACACTATTTCAATATGAAAGTCAGACGCATACACCGTGAAAAATACGACGAGGTGGTGGCCATTGCCGGGAAGATGCTGGATATGACCAGGGAAGAACTCGATACCGTTAACATACATATGGATGAGTTAAGGAACAAGTATGAGCTCATCGATTATTCCAATCAGACCAGGGAGGTGGCACGTGGTTACCTCCGGACCGTCGACGGGGATAATGCCGCTCAGAATATCAATACGCAGGCCGTGATGCGTTTGAAGAAAGCCATAGAGGAAAAAGGAGGTGATTTCATTTTCTATAATACACGTGTTTATGATCTGCTGAGGTTATACAGTGTCTTTCAGGAAGAATACGACCGCGCGGTATATGATGCAACGAAGGAATTCACTTATGCCAACATCGTGTCAGCACCGGTGGTAGCCGACAAAAAATCCTATCCGATACGCTGGCTTGTTGTTTTTTACACGGTGGCAGTCACCTTGCTGGTGTCGCTTGTTGTTGTCATCATCATTGAAAATCAACACCGTCCGGAGACCGGGCCGTCCGCACCGGAACAACCTGCCGAACCGGAAAAAGGGAAGTAACTCATACCATGGCATGATAATCAGTTTAATTGACAGGAACTGTGACAGAAAAGATTAAACTTAAATGGGTCTATCTGTTCAGCGCGCTCTTCATCCTTGTGAATACCGTGTTGATACTCAAGGAATACTTTTACCTCTCCATTTTCATTCCCATAGCCATCATTGTCATTATCCTTTACTTATATTATCTGGATAAGCTCATCCTGTTGATCGTATTTCTGACTCCTTTTGCCATCAACATAAAAAACATTGAACTGGGCATCGGCATCTCACTGCCTACCGAACCTTTGCTCTTTGGAGTGCTTATTCTCTTTTTGCTGAGAAGTCTGTATAAGAATAACTTTGACGGCAGGGTGTTGAAACATCCGGTGTCGATCCTGATCATCATTAATCTGGTCTGGATTTTTCTTACCAGTCTGACAAGCAGCATATCCCTGGTATCGTTCAAGTTCTTTGTCGCCCGTTTATGGTTTGTGATACCCCTTTATTTCATCGGCACTCACTTATTTAAAAAATTCAGGAACATTAAGGTGTTCAGCTGGCTTTATGTGATCCCTCTTTTGGGTGTTATCGGTTATACCATTCGTAACCATGCCATGCATGGTTTTGATGAGGAGGCCGCCCATTGGGTGATGACGCCTTTTTATAATGACCATACGGCTTACGGGGCTGTGCTGGCTCTTTTCATTCCTGTTTTTATTGGTTTTTCTTTGAACCGCCATTACAGCAGGAACATCAGGACCATTGCCCTGGTCATCACCATGGTGTTGCTCGTTGCGCTCTTCCTGTCATTCAGCCGGGCTGCCTGGATAAGCCTTGCCTTTGCTGCCCTGTTTTTTCTACTCATCAGGTTGCACATAAAATTCCGGTGGATATTGCTGACTCTGCTGATTGTGACCGGGATTTTCTTCTCGTTCAAATGGCAGATACTGGATGCGCTGGAGAAGAATAAACAGGATACCTCGGCTAATTTCATTGAACATGTGCAATCCATTGCCAATATCTCATCCGATGCTTCCAATCTTGAACGGATTAACCGCTGGCAGTCGGCCGTGAGGATGTTTAAAGAAAGACCTTTATTTGGCTGGGGTCCGGGCACATATCAGTTCATGTACGCTCCTTTCCAGCGCACCAAGGAAAAAACGCTCATCAGCACCAACTTCGGTGACCGCGGCAATGCACATAGCGAATATCTGGGCCCTTTATCTGAATCGGGTTTGATAGGCATGCTATCCATCGTAGCCATTATCATAGCTTTTTTTATTACCGGTCTGAGGGTTTATAAACGGGCCCGGGCACCGGAGGTGAAGATGCTTAGTCTGGTGACCCTTCTGGGATTATCGAGTTATTTTATCCACGGCTTGCTCAACAACTTCCTTGATACGGATAAGGCCTCCATCCCCATATGGGGCTTCATTGCCATTCTGGTGGCACTGGATATGTACCATAAGGATAAAACCGAGGAAGAACTCTATCAGTAGTTCATTTTTTTAAAGAAGTCGGGCAGTTTTCTGAGAGCGGCCAGTTCCCTCCATTTCGTTCGCACTTCCCCGGCGGGGATTCCGAAATACACCTTTCCTCCTTGCAATGACTTGTCCACTGCCGATGTAGCCAGCACCACTGCACCTTTTCCGATGACAAGGTCTTTGTTGACGGCCACGCAACCCCACAGGACGACGTTATCTTCAAGAACCGTCACTCCGGCGATGGCGGCATGGGCTCCGATGAGACAATTTTTCCCGATCTGTGTGTCATGCCCAACCTGGACATGGTTATCGAGCTTGGTGCCCGACCCGATGCGTGTATCACCCGTCACCCCCCTGTCGACGGCGCACAAAGCCCCTATCTCCACATCATCCTCAATGATCACACGGCCACAGGATTCCAGCTTACGGTAACGGTTGTCTTTTTTCTGATAATAAAACGCATCGGCTCCGATGACTGAACCGGAATGGATGATGACCCCGTCGCCGATGATGCATTCATCATAAATGCTCACATTGGCGTGAATGAGGCAGTTGCTGCCGATGATGACATGGTGTCCGATAAAAACGCCTGGTTGGAGCACGCTGCCCTCGCCGATCTGAGCGTCAGGGCTTATCTGGTGGGAGGTGCTCTCGAAAGGCCTGAATTTTTTAACCAGGGTCACGAAATCGCCGAAGGGATCGTCGGAGAAGATAAGCACTTTGCCATCGGGAGGTACAATGTCGGCGTTTATCAGGATGGTGGTGGCTGCGGAATGAAGTGCCCTGGAATAATATTTTGGATTGTCGGCAAAGGTCAGATCACCCGGTTGCACCATGTGTATCTCATTGAGCCCGGTGACTAAATGATCGGAACTCCCGGTGTATTTGACCCCCAGTATCCCGGCAATCTCTTTTACCTTCAATGGGTACCTCAGTTTCATACGATCAGGTTTGGCTTATTTAACCCGTTCACCATATTCACCCGTTCGTGTATCGACTCTGATAGTGTCGCCCGTGTTGATAAAAAGCGGTACTTTCACGGTGGCGCCGGTCTCGACCGTAGCATCCTTGAGGGCATTGGTGGCTGTGTTACCCCTCAGCCCCGGTTCGGTATAGGTTACCTTGAGCTCCACATAGGATGGCAGCTCACAATAGAGCGGTGTTTCCGTATCGGCGTGAAAGACGATTTCCACCTCCTGTCCTTCTTTCAGTAGAGACGGTGCATTGATTAGATCCTCCTGAATAGGCACCTGTTCAAAGGTTTGGGAATGCATGAAATGGTATATTGTGTCTTCCTTGTAAAGAAACTGGTATGGTCTTCTCTCAACGCGTGCGATATCGATTTTTACACCGGCATCAAATGTATGTTGGATCACCTTGTCGGTTTTCAGGTTCTTGAGTTTGGTGCGCACAAAGGCAGGTCCTTTGCCCGGTTTGACATGCTGAAATTCGACAATGGTATACAGATCGTCAAAGATTTCGATGCACAATCCGTTTCTGAAATCTGATGTATTGGCCATAAATTCCTTGTTATAAACCTTTTAAATAAAGGGACAGCAAAGATACGCCAAAAATATTAATCTACAAACGAACGGCATTTCCATAATTATGTTCATCACCCTTTGGTCACCTCTTTGAAACGGTTCAGGTAAGCTGTGATATGCTCTGTCACCTGGGTGGGTGTGAATCCAAATTTCTCATCCAGTACCGTTGCGGGTGCCGAATAACCGAAATGCTCCAGGCCCATGATCTTGCCATGGTCGCCGGCCAAACCCGACAGGGCGGCAGGTAATCCGGCCGTCAGACCGAAAACGGGGACACCGGCCGGAAGCACCTGATGCTGGTATGTTATGTCCTGGTTTCGGAACAACCCCACGGAGGGAACGGACACCAGCTGGACACGGAGTTTCTGACGGTTCATCAATTCCATGGCGGCTTCGTAAAGTGTCGCCACCTCACTGCCATTGGCAATGAGCAGGATATCGGGCCGGCCGTTCTCGATGATGCAATAGGCTCCTCTGCGTGCTTGTCGTGCTTCCTGATAGCGTGTACTGCCCTCACGGGCCGGGATCTCGCCGATGCCCTGCCTCGACAGGATCAACGCCGTGGGGGTGAAGCCGTTCTCCAGCGCCATCTCCCAGGCTGCGAGGGTCTCCCATGCATCGGCCGGACGCAGGACAAGCATGCTGTTATGGCCGGCATGATTCTTCAGCTGTTCCATCAAACGAATTTGGGCTTCATGCTCTACAGGCTGATGTGTCGGCCCGTCTTCACCCACTCTGAAAGAATCATGCGACCAGATATAAATGACAGGCAGACCCATCAGGCAGGTTAAACGGATGGCAGGTTTCATGTAATCCGAGAAAGCGAAGAAAGTACCACAAGCCACGCGGATGCCGCCGTGGAGGGCGATGCCGCCGGCAAGGGCAGCCATGGTCAGCTCCGACACGCCGGCATGGAGAAAGTTACCGGAGAAGTCACCGGGGGAAAATGGTCTGGTATGACGTAAAAATCCTTCTGTCTTGTCGCTGTTGGAGAGGTCGGCTGAGATGACGATCATGTTTGGGCGATGCTCTCCCAGGTACTCCAGCACTTTACCTGAAGCGGCACGTGTGGCCATACCGGCTTTGAGTTGGATATCTTCGGGGATGATTGCGGGCATCGCCCCCTCGAGAAAAGCCCTCAGCCGGGCTGCCATGGAAGGATTTTGTTCCTCCCACTGCCGTTGACGTTGTTTTCTGCTTCGTGCCTCCCGCACTTTCCGGGCCCTTATCTTCTTGCAGTAGCCGGCGACATCGGGAAACACGGAAAAAGGATCGCCAGGATCACCTCCCAGGTTGCTGACAGTCCTCTCAAATGACACACCGGCCTTGGTCAGCGGTTGTCCATGTATTTCATAGCGACCTTCAAAACTCTCACCGGCCTCCGTCAGAGCTCCTTTACCCATAATGGTCCTGCCGATGATCAGGACGGGACGGTTTTTCTCACGCCGCCCTTTGCGGAAAGCCTCTCGGATCTGGTCGTGGTCGTGACCGTCGATGGTCATAACGTACCATCCCCAGGCCCGGTACTTGGCGGCCGTGTCTTCAAGGGTCACCTCACAGGTCCTGGTGGAGAGCTGCACCTCGTTCGAATCAAAGAAAAGGATCAGGTTGTTCAAACCCAGAAACCCTGCAATGCGTCCGGCACCCTGTGATATCTCTTCCTGGATGCCGCCATCCGAGATGTAGGCATAGATATTATGTTCCATCCACTCACCAAAGCGTGCCGTCAGGAAACGCTCCGCCAGGGCCGCACCCACGGCCATGGCATGGCCCAGACCCAAAGGACCGCTGGTATTTTCGATGCCCCGGGAAGGATCATATTCAGGATGACCGGGACAGGAACTGCCCCATTGCCTGAATTGCTTTAATTCATCCATGGTATAAAGACCGAACAGCGAGAGGACGGAATATAAAGCAGCCGACAGATGACCCGGATCCAGAAAAAAACGGTCACGAAGAGGCCACGTCATCTCCTCCGGATCGAAACGGAGAAATTCGGAGAATAAAACCGTTATAAAATCAGCACCGCCCATAGAACCTCCGGGATGACCTGACCGGGCTTGCTCGACCATGGCAGCCGAAAGTATCCGGATGTTATCGGCTGCCCTTTCGGATATGGTTTTCTTCATTTTGAAAAGCGTGGTATGACGAATGCAATTTATGCTTTTTGGGACACCCGGAATCCGGTTCGTGATAAAAGTTCTGCAATGTTTTGAACAGGGTGGATCAAATGGACGGTATACGCATTGAATTCCCTACGCTCCGGATAATGGTCACGTTGTGCCTCAAAAGTCAACGGCGAACGTCTCAGACGCCGGTCATCCTCCTCAATATCGTAAGAGGAAAGGATGGCCTCCCTGAGGATCTCATGCTGCTCCTTGCCATCACAATCGATGGTGATAACCGGTTTTTCGGGTGGCGGCAGGATGTGGGGGCTGAGCGGTGGCACCGGCAGCATGAAAAAACGGCTGACAGCTTCCAGACACATGGCGGTGGCATTGGCTTTGCCATCCACGGAATAACCTGCGATATGGGGTGTGGCCAGGCTCACCGTATCCATCAGCTCGCGATCGATATCAGGTTCATTATCCCAGACATCCAGCACGGCCTCCTGTATTTTGCCTAACCGCAGGGCTTCCTTCAACGCTTCATTGTCGATCACCTGACCCCGGGAGGTGTTGAGAAGCCACAGGTTCTTTTTCATCGAATGGAAAGCCTTGCCGTTGATTAGATGAAAGGTGCTGTCCTGCCCGGTCATCGTCAAAGGTACATGCAGGGTGATGATATCCGATTCGTCCAGGACGCGATGCAGAGATACGAATTGCGACGATCCTTCCCTGTGTGACCGTGGCGGGTCGTTCAGCAGAACCCTCAATCCCAGCGCTTCTGATAAAGAGGCTACTTTAGTTCCGATGTGACCTGCTCCGATGATGCCGATCGTCAATCCTTGTAACGTTATATGGTTTTTTACCGACAGTGTGGCAAGTGCCGTAGCCACATATTGTGTGACGGAAGATGAATTACATCCTGCGGCATGATACCATGTGATGTGATGGGCGGAGCAGAAATCCGTGTCGATGTGTTCGAATCCGGAAGTGGTTGATGCGATGAACCGCACAGGGGTGCCCTGCAATAAAGCAGCATCGCAACGTGTGCGGGTACGAGTTACCAGACCGTCGGCATCACCCAGAACAGACCGTGTGATGAGGTGTCCGGGCAGGTATATGACCTCAGCATAAGGCTCAAAGGATCCTTTGAGAAAAGGAATATGCTCATCAGCAACGATGCGGATCATCGTCAGATCGGTTCGGCTCTTCCTGAGCTGGTTTTACCTGTGTAGCCCCTCATGATGCCCAGGCTGGAGCGGGATATGAACGACAGGATCTCATCTCTTTCGGCAGAGACAGGGAAATCGGCTTCAATGATCGATACGGCCTGACTGACGTTGTACCCTTTCAGGAATAAAAATCTATAGATGTTCTGTATCTCGTTGATTTTTTCGGTGGTGAAGCCACGACGCCGCAATCCGATGGAGTTAACCCCGACATATGACAAAGGTTCACGTGCCGCTTTCACATAGGGTGGCACATCCTTCTTGACCAGCGAGGCACCGGTGACCATGGAATGGCAGCCGATGTGTACAAACTGCCGTATAGCCGCCATGCCCCCAATGATAGCCCACTCGTCAATGGTGATATGACCACCGAGAGTGGCGGCATTGGCTAAAATGACATTGTTGCCGATGATGCAATCATGTGCGATATGGGCATAGGCCATGATGAGGCAATTGTCGCCGATGACCGTTTCAAAACTCGCCTTGGTGCCACGGTGAATGGTGACAAACTCACGGATGGTCGTGTTGTTGCCTATTTTGACTGTGGTATCCTCTCCGTTGAATTTAAGATCCTGTGGTATGGCCGAAATGACGGCTCCCGGAAATATGCGGCAATTTTTACCTATGCGGGCTCCCTCCATGATGGTGACATTAGAACCGATCCAGGTTCCTTCGCCGATCTCCACATTCTTCTCAATATTTACAAAAGGCTCAATAACCACCGTATTGGGGACTTTAGCTTGCGGATGAACATATGCTAACGGTTGATTCATAGCCTGGGGGTTGTTCGTTTGGTGATCTGAGCAAACAATTCGGCCTCCGTTACCACTTTATCGCCGACAAAGGCAATGCCTTTCATGTGGCAGATGCCTCGCCGGATGGGTGAGGCCAGAAAAAGTCTGAAGACCAGCGTATCGCCTGGTATGACCTTATGTCTGAACTTGACGTTCTCGATTTTGAGGAAATAGGGTACATACTCTTTAGGATCCGGTACGGTGTTAAGCACCAGGATACCGCCGGCCTGCGCCATGGCTTCGACTTGTAAAACACCCGGCATCACCGGCTCATCGGGAAAATGCCCCACAAAAAAGGACTCATTCATGGTGACATTTTTCAGGCCGATGACCTCCGTGTCGTTCATTTCGATGATTTTGTCAACAAGGAGAAAAGGCGGACGGTGGGGAAGGAATTTTTGTATCTCGTAGATGTCATAGAGCGGTGGTTTATTGGGATCCACCACGGGTGCATGGATGTGTTTGCTTTCTTTTCGGATATGTTGCCTGATGATCCTGGCAAACTGAACATTGGAGTAATGACCCGGACGTTTGGCAACGATATGGCCTTTCAGGGGTACGCCGATCAGGGCCAGGTCGCCCACCAGATCGAGGAGCTTATGGCGCGCCGGTTCATTGCTGTAATGCAAGGTGGCATTATTCAGAATGCCTTCATTCTGAACGGCTATTTTGGGTTTGTGGAAAACTTCAGCCAGACGGTCCAGCTCATCCTGTGAAATGATTTTCTCAACGAAGACAATGGCATTATTCAGATCGCCCCCTTTGATCAGATTGTTCTGAAGAAGGTATTCCAGTTCATGCAGGAAGACAAACGTGCGGCTTGAGGCGATCTCATCCCTGAAATCGGCCATATTGTCCATAATGGCATACTGTGTCCCCAGCACTTTGGTTTCAAAGTCAATCATCACCGACAGTCTGAATTTATCATCAGGGAGAATGAGAAGTTCCACTTTATGTTCGGGATCCTTGTATGAGATGTTGGTATCGATGGTGAAAGGTTTGCGAAGGGCATTCTGTTCGATGATACCGGCTTTGGCAAGGGCATCGACGTAAAATCTGGAGCTGCCGTCGAGGATCGGAGTCTCTGAATAATCAATCTCAATCAGGATGTTATCAATGCTCAGGCCGGCCACGGCTGCCAGGACATGTTCCACAGTAAGGATTCTGGCGCCGTTTTCTTCGAGTGTTGTTCCCCTGGTGGTATCCACCACATTGTCCACGTCAGCGGCTACGAGGGGTGTTCCCGCCAGATCAATGCGTTTGAAACGGATACCCTCATTGACAGGCGCCGGCTTAAATGTCAGGGTGACATATTTCCCCGTGTGCAGTCCGGCACCGGCCACACTGACAGGTTTTTTTATCGTTTTTTGCCTTTCTATCATAATCAGGTTTCAGCATAAACCACCGGAAGCACTCTCCCAACCTTCCTGCTCATCTCGGAGGTGAGGTCATCCCGTTAGGAAAACAGGAGCCTAAGTCCGCCGTTTTTTTAAGAGTAATTTTTCCAAATCTTCCAGTTTTTTAATGGATTTATCGAGGTTACGGAAATGAATGTATGATTTTCTGTATTTTTCTATACCGAAAGCCGGGGAGCCCATAACCACCTCACCGTCCTTGATGTTGGAGCTGATACCCGATTGGGCTGCTATTTTGACATTGTCACCGATGATGAGATGACCGATGATCCCGACCTGACCCCCGATCATGCAATTCTTCCCAATTTTCGTTGACCCGGAGATACCCGTCTGAGCGGCGATGACCGTATTCTCACCCACTTCGACATTATGTGCGATCTGGATGAGATTGTCGAGCTTCACCCCTTTTCTGATGATCGTCGAACCGAGGGTGGCTCGGTCGATGGTGGTGTTGGCTCCAATTTCGACATTGTCCTCAATGATGACGTTACCTATCTGGGATACTTTTTTATACTGGTTATCGGCTTGCGGGGCAAAGCCGAAGCCGTCGGAACCGATAACCACTCCCGACTGGATGATACAATTTTTGCCGATCACGGTACCCGAGTAAATCCTGACTCCCGGGTAGATGAGGGTGTTTTCGCCGATCTGAACACGGTCACCAATAAAAACCTGCGGGAAGATCTTGACATGACAGGCGATGATGGCTTCATTACCGATACAGGACAGGTCACCCACATAGACATGTTCGTCGAGCCGGGCCGAAGCTGAAATAACGGCGTAACGTGAGATACCCGCCGTCAGTGACTTGGTATGATCATAAAGCTCAAGTAGCCTGGCAAAACTGGTATAGGGATCATCCACACGGATCAGGGTGCTGGCAAGGGGTTGGTCGGGAGTGAAGCTCTTGTTGACGATAACGACAGAAGCTCTCGTGGTGTAAATATATGATGTGTATTTAGGATTGGCTAAAAAACTCAATGTTCCCGGAAGCCCTTCCTCGATCTTTGATAATCCGGTGACCATGATCTCAGGATCACCCTCAATATGACCATTGAGCAATTGGGCTATTTGCCTGACAGTGAAATTCATTCTGCAAAAGAAGTAAAGATTATCATCAATTTCAGCCGCAAATATAAATGATTTTCTGAAAGCTTCATGCTGGTTTTGTAATCGTTTTAGGATAACAAAGATAATATTTTGTAACCGTGTTCGATAACACGGCCACATTCAACTGGTCGGAAGCTTCGGCAATATCGACAATTTTTCCCTCCCTGTCACAGATATTTATCTTATCATTGAACGGATTATAAGCGTTGTTGGCGATCAGGTCGGTAATGACAAAATAATCCGCATCTTCTTTATCCAGCTTATATTTTCTGCACACCTTCTCCTTGATTATGTCAATGTAACTTTTATCAAAAGGCGAAGGGCTGATTTCAATCCTGAACAGATGGCGCAGGACCAGATCGCGGCTCAATGTTGAAAGGATGCAGTCTTTATGTGCCATCCAAACTTTAATGGATGTGAAAATATCATAATCGTCAAGGGCGGCAAAAGAATCAAGGAGATCGGTATTATAAGCGAAGTCATGCTTGTTGTAATTGTTTTTCAGAAATTTAGACAGAGCAGATGTGGAGAAGAGCTCCTCTTGCTTTTTGCAGAGAAAACGGGCTCTTTCCAGTATCTTGACCAGCATCCTTTCGGCAGCGATCACGGTTTTATGAAGATAAACCTGCCAGTACATCAGACGGCGGGCAACGATAAATTTTTCGATGGAATATATCCCTTTTGCCTCGACAACCAGGCCGTCGTGTTTCACATCCAGCATATCGATGATGCGCTCGGTGTTGATAACGCCCTCGGAGACACCCGTATAAAAACTGTCACGTTTCAGAAAATCGAGCCGGTCCATATCGAGCTGGCTCGAAACAAGCTGATGGAGGAAATTCTTCGGATAATTGTTTCTGAAGATATCCAGCGCGACGGACAGACGTCCGTCAAATATTTCATTGAACCGGCGGATGAACAGGTCGGTCAGCTCTTCGTGGGTGATGCCAAAGACAATGAGGCTTTCGAGTGTATGTGAAAAAGGCGTATGACCGATGTCATGTAACAAAATGGCCAGCAACACCCCTTCGGCCTCTTTATCGCTGATATCGGTTCCTTTCAGCCTGAGCGTTTCCAGAGCCTGCCGCATCAGATGCATGGCGCCAAGGGAATGATGAAAACGCGTATGCAAAGCACCGGGATAAACCATGTCGGTCAGCCCCAGCTGCTTGATGCGCCTTAATCGCTGAAAGTAGGGATGCTCAATGATATCGAAAGCAACCTCGCCCGGAATGGTGATAAATCCGTAAACGGGATCATTGAATATTTTCCTTTTATTAACCGGGTAACTGCGTGACAAAATGATATAATTTTGTTTATGAATTAATTGAAAACGTTTAACAACAAAATTCAATATTACGAATTTTCCGTTCACAAAATAAATATCCGCGAAAAGAATATCAAATTATTGTATATCAATCTATTATCTGATTTTGTTTTTTTATTGAAGCTTAAACATTATGTCAGGATGAAATGTTTATAGTATGTCAATTAACTATTGATTAATTGATGTGTTTTGAGTTATTGATTATTAATTAGTTGTATTCTATTCAATGGCAAAAATAAATGTATTATGGGTGGATGATGAGATCGAGCTTTTACGTCCGCATATTATTTTTCTGGAAGAGAAAGGCTATAGCGTCGTCACCTCGAATAATGGCAACGAAGCCCTTGAGATTTTAGATTCACAGCCTTTTGATATTGTCCTTCTCGATGAACAGATGCCGGGTATGTCGGGTATCGAAACCCTTTCGATGATGAAAAATAAGTTTCCCGACCTGCCTGTCGTCATGATCACCAAAAGCGAGGAAGAGACGATCATGGAAGATGCCATCGGGTCGAAGATATCCGATTATCTGATCAAACCGGTGCATCCCAAGCAGATCCTGTTGAGCCTCAAAAAGAACCTGGATACAAAAAAGCTCGTCAGTGAAAAAACCACTTATACCTATCAGCAGGAATTCCGCAGCATCGGGATGGAGCTGACCAATGACCTCAATTATCAGGAATGGGTTGATATATATAAAAAACTGGTTTTTTGGGAACTTGAGTTATATGATGCACAGGATGAGAGCATCATGGAGATTTTACGTATGCAGAAGGAAGAAGCCAATGTGGTCTTCTCCAAGTTCATCGAAGCGAATTACATCAATTGGATCAATGGTTCGGCCGAATCGAAGCCGGTGCTGTCGCATACACTCATCAGGGATAAGATATTCCCGTTGCTCAATAACGGAACCCCGTTATTCATGATCCTGATCGACAATATGCGTTTTGACCAGTGGAAGGTCATTCAGCCGATCATCGGGAATTATTACAGGGTTGACAGGGAGGATCTTTATTACAGCATTTTACCTACAACCACGCAATATGCGCGGAATGCTCTTTTTGCAGGTTTGATGCCGTCGGAGATCGAGAAAAAATACCCGCAGATGTGGCTGAATGAGGAAGATGAGGGTACCAAGAACCAATATGAAGAGGAGCTGCTTGGGGAACAGCTTAAACGTTTCGGCAAGGATTTCAAATTTTCATATAATAAGGTTCTGAACCTGGGTGTCGGGCGTAAACTGGTTGATAACATTCCCAACCTCTTGGGCAATAAGTTCAATGTTATTGTCTTCAATTTTGTCGACATGTTATCGCATGCCCGTACCGAGATGGAGATCATACGTGAGCTGGCCGATGATGAGCCCGCATACCGTTCCGTCACCCTGTCATGGTTTGAACATTCTCCCTTGCTGGATATCATCCGCTATCTTGCTGAAAAAGGGGTTAATCTAGTGCTGACAACCGATCACGGATCCGTCAGGGTCCAGAACCCGGTTAAAATCATAGGTGATAAGTTCACCACCACCAACCTGCGTTACAAATCGGGAAAATCCCTTAATTATCAGAAGAGAGAAGTGTTCGAGATCAGGAATCCCGAGGATGCTTTTCTCCCCCGGACAAATGTCAGCACGGCGTATGTGTTTTGCAGGAATGATGATTTTTTCGCATACCCCAACAACTATAACTATTATGTGAACTATTACAGGAACACCTTTCAGCATGGTGGCATATCGATGGAAGAAATGGTTATCCCTTTTATCAGTCTGATTCCTAAAACAGTATAACAACGAAAATGGTGGCATGGCAACCTTAATCTGTAAAAGATTAACCGGACTGGACGACATTTCGCGCAGTCTGCTCCGTCATTTTCCGGATGAGAGGGTATTTGGCTTCAGCGGACCCATGGGGGCCGGTAAGACCACCCTCATCAAGTCGTTCTGCAGGGTCCTTGGTGTTGTCGACGTGGTCAACAGCCCCACGTTTTCCATCATCAATGAATATAAAACCGACCGCAATGACAGCGTTTATCACTTTGATTTTTTCAGGCTTGCAAAAGCCGAGGAACTTTACGACATCGGATATGAAGATTATTTATTCAGCGGACATTATTGTCTGATCGAATGGCCTGAAAAATTTGAGGAACTTTTACCTGATAATTTCGTATATATTCAAATCAATATCAACGAAAAAGACCAGAGCAGAATAATTACCTATTGAAATGATTTCGGATCATAACAATGTCTTAAAGATGTCGCCTGTCGGTAAGTTGATGCCAAAGGAAGAGGTTCTTGAGGTATCGAAGGATAAGTCCAATCTGAAAATAGGTGTTCCGAGGGAGGTTTCAGGTCATGAGCACCGCATTGCCCTGGTGCCTCAGGCCGTAGCTGTGCTGGTCGCCAACGGGCACGAGGTGATGATAGAGGCGGGTGCCGGTGAAAGTGCTTTTTTCAGTGATGAGAAATACGCTGATGCAGGCGCTCACATCCATTATTCAAAGGAGGATGTTTACAAGGCCGATCTTATCCTTAAGATTGCTCCGCCCGAGCCCGGTGAGATAGACTTGCTGAAGGGCAGGCAAACCGTCATTTCTGCTCTTAATCTGACAGGTCAGAATGAGAGTTACTTCAGGAAGATGATCGGCAGGAAGATGACTGCCATAGCTTTCGAATACATCATGGATAAAACCGATGCTTATCCGCTGCGGCGGTTGATGAGCGAGATCGTGGGCAGCACCGCGGTTCTTATTGCAGCGGAGTACCTGAGTAAACCCGGTTATGGCAAAGGGTGTTTGCTGGGAGGTGTGACCGGGATAACCCCAACGGAGGTGGTGATCCTGGGCGCCGGGACGGTGGGAGAATATGCGGTGCGTGCGGCGCAGGGACTGGGTGCCTCGGTCAAGGTCTTCGACAATTCGATATACCGGCTGCGCCGTCTGCAAAACAACCTGAATGCCAGAGTCTACACCTCCATTATCCAGCCCAAGGTGCTGCAGGAGACCCTGAAAAGAGCCGACGTGGTCATCGGCGCCATCTATTCCGAGGAGGGGCGCACACCCGTGGTGGTCAGCGAGGAAATGGTGCGCCAGATGAAACCCGGAGCTGTCATCGTGGACGTGAGCATCGATCAGGGGGGATGTTGCGAAACATCCGAAGCAACCAATCATTTAAATCCGGTGTTCAAGAAATATGACGTCACCCATTATTGTGTTCCCAATATCGCCTCACGTGTCCCACGCACGGCGTCATACGCCATAAGCAATTACATCACATCCATTCTTCTCAGGATTGGGGAGGAGGGTGGCCTGGAAAACCTCCTGCGCCTCGATAAAGGAGTGCGCCAGGGCGTTTATGTCCTGAATGGCATCATCACAAAGAAAATCATCAGCGATACCTTTGCCCTCCCATACCGTGACATTGAATTGTTAATGGCCGCTTTCCACTGATAATACTGCTTGCCATGCATACGATACGATCAGAGTCCTATTACATTTATGTCGGCGACGATGTATTTGAAGAGATCCAGCCGTTTTTCAGGGATCCTGATGTCAGGGATGAGATGATTATTATCCTGGTTGACGAAAATACCCAACGTTATTGTCTGCCGGTTCTCAGAAGCAAGGTGCCGGCCCTGGCAGGGGCACGCGTCATCGAAGTGAAAAGCGGTGAGGAGAACAAGAACATCAATACATGCATCGAGCTTTGGAAGCATCTGCTTAACGTCAACGCTCAGCGCCGGTCGGTGATCATCAATCTGGGTGGTGGCGTCATCATGGATATGGGTGGTTTTGTGGCTTCCACCTATAAACGGGGGATACGTTATGTGAACATACCCACAACCTTGCTGGCACAGGTGGATGCGGCCGTGGGCGGTAAGGTGGGCGTCAACCTGTTCGACCTGAAAAACCAGATAGGGCTCTTCTCACAGCCTCAGGCTGTCTTCATTATCCCTTCACTCCTTGCCACGCTCGATGATAATCAAAAACGCTCGGGTTTTGCAGAGATGATCAAGCATGCTCTCATCACCGACCAGCATTACTGGGAGGTGTTGCGCAGCCGTCCCTTTTCCGACATTCTGGAATGGGATGACCTGATACTGCGCTCTGTCGAGATAAAAAACAGCATCGTGGGAAATGATCCTGTGGAAAAAAGTCTGCGACGCCGGCTTAATTTCGGTCATACCTTCGGTCATGCCTTTGAAACCATGTCGTTGATGAAAAAGGATAACCGCCTCACCCACGGGCATGCTGTTGCCCTGGGTATGATCTGCGAAACCTATCTGTCGAACAAGATCAGAGGCCTTTCGGGCAAAGCCATGGACGAAATAGTTAATTACATCCTGGATAATTTCATGTACTACTCTCTCTCTCCGGCCGATCAGGAAGCCCTTCTGGAGATCATGCGTTACGACAAGAAAAATGAACATGACCGGACCAACCTGACACTGTTGCCGTCTATCGGCAATGCCATGATCGACCAGTGGTGCAGCGATGAGCTGATTGCCGGGGGCCTGGCATTTTATGCGAATCTGCGCCATTAAAGTCAGCGAACTGGTTTTTCACATTTCCCGTGGTATGATCGCTTTCTTATTGCCCATATTTTGAGCTCTCTTTTTTATAATGGATTGAATTATAATCTTACCTTTGACCCATGATCTGTTACGATTAACCTGTTTATGGAAGTCGACCTTTTTATCCCCTGTTTCATAGACCAGATATTTCCTTCCACAGGGATGAGCATGGTGAAAGTGTTGGAAAAACTGGGGGTGCAGGTTCATTATAATGAAAATCAGACTTGTTGCGGTCAGATGGCTTTCAACAGCGGTTTCTGGGATCATGCCAAGAAAGTCGGGGAGAAGTTCATCAACGATTTTTCGAATGACCGTTATATTGTCGGACCTTCGGCATCATGTGTGGGTTATGTCAGGAATTACTTCGATAAGTTGTTTTACAACACCGCCATGCATATCGAATATAAGAAACTCAAGGGGAACATTTTTGAGCTTACCGATTTCATCATCAATGTATTGCAGGTGCAGGATGTTGGGGCGACATTTGAGTCGGTGGTCACTTATCACGATTCATGTGCTGCCCTGAGGGAATATGGTATCAGGGAGGAACCCCGGATCTTGCTGCGCCATGTCAGGGGTCTTGAACTCAGGGAGATGAAGGATGCCGACATGTGTTGTGGGTTCGGAGGGACATTCGCTGTCAAGCATGAAGCCATTTCCACTGCCATGGCCGAGCAAAAAGTGTTGAATGCCCTTGATACGGGTGCCGAATACATTGTGTCGACGGATGCATCATGCCTGATGCACCAGGAAGGTTATATTACGCGAAATCATATTCCCCTTAAGGTTATTCACATGGCCGACGTTCTCGCCTCAGGATGGTGAAAGATAAATTCGCGTGCCGTTACTTATTATAGCGTTTTCCAAAACTGATACTGACATAGATCGTCAGAAAGAATCTCTCAGGATCATTATATGCCATCATAGGCACCGCAATGGGGAAAACATCGAGGGCCGCTCCAACCTCCAGGGCTTTGATGACGGAGGCATAATTGCCGAAATCGAAGTTCAGCCCTGTTTTGCCATAGATGCCCGGATAGAGCGATATCTCGTTGATGCCTTTCAGAAACGCCGCCCTCCCGTAAATGTTATCCCTGAAATGCTTGTCGGGATCATACTTCTCTGTCGTCAGCTCATATTCGAAGTAAGTGGGCGAGATGGACACCATGTTGATGATGTTCAGGTACACAGGTTTGGCTAGTGCCAGTGCGGCACCCCCGGAGAAGAAATACCTTAATTCCACACCACCCCAGTAAGGTTTGTTGTTCAGCAGGCGTTGAAGACCGATGCCGCCCCTCAGTAAAAAAATACTGTTCAGCTTACCGTAGATGTAACTTTTTGCATTGGCAAAATAGGGATTGACAACCCGCACTTCCTTCGGCGATTTCATCTCGGTGAAATCGAACTCAATGAAACGCTTGTTGAAAACCGTTAAATTTTTGGCTTTGCGAAACTCCAGCCCCCATCCCATCGAGTGCAGGATGAACCCCCCGCTCATCTCTTTGAGCAACAGCACACTGTCGCTGACATCACTGAATTCATCCTGGTCATATTTATCATACGATTGAGCCGATACCGTGATATGCAGACCTGCCAGTAAAAGAATGTAACAAAAGGTATATAACAGGATGCGCATGCTGTAGTGGGAAAGTTGATAATACAAAAATACTTATTATTACCGTTCAACAACTGTCCCGTGGTTTTGTTTGCCTGGAAATAAACGCTTTCAGTGACGGCTTTAGTATTTTTGTTCTATCTGGTATTTCTGTGTCTCGCCGTATGCCGGGCACTTTTCCCGTATTTTACACGACGAAATGACAATAGCAATAAAGACAAGGGTGAGCAGAATAACAAATATCTTTTTCATACAATTGTCAATATAAATTAAACATGGTACAGAAGGATGACAAAAATAACTCATTTTGATGAAATAACAAATTTTAACCGCCCTTATTGTCTTTTATTTGAAAATTAAAGGGCAGTACGTGAAAATTATGACCATCTTTGCACTGGTATTAAATTGATTGGACGATGGGCATCACTGAATTCCTGGTGAGAAACATCCTGGATTTTTTTTACGGGACAGGCTATATCAGCGTATTCATTTTAATGACGATGGAAAGCATGATTTTTCCTGTTCCGAGCGAAGCCGTGCTGCCGCCTGCCGGTCTGCTGGTGGCTCAAAGCAGATTCAGTTTTCCGATGGTCGTGGTGGCCGGTACCCTTGGCAGCATTGTCGGATCATTGGTGTCATATGTTATCGGATATTACGGCGGCAAACCCTTTGTCGATAAATTCGGGAAATATTTTCTTTTAAACCGCCGTGACCTGGAGATAAGTGAACGTTTTTTCAACCGCCGTGGTGATGTGACCATTCTTCTGTGCCGTTTTATACCTGTGGTTCGTCATATTATTTCCTTACCGGCCGGTTTCGGTAAAATGAACATCTTAAAGTTTTTGGTGTACACCATCATCGGAGCAGGATTATGGAATTCGTTCCTCACCTATGTCGGCTACCGCTGGGGACAGGCCGGATGGAACCTCCTGCTGGAGTATAGCCACATCACCGATATTATCGTTGTCGGATTGCTTGTTTTGGGTGTGGGATATTTTATCTTCAGGCATATAAAAAGGAAAAAGGCCAAATAAGGCAAGTACTGAATATGATGACCGGTCAGTTCACTTTATGATCACAAAGCCTGTAATCTTATGAAAGAAGCTTTATATTACAGAGGCGAGGAAGATGGATCGGTGACCTGCTCATTATGTCCGCATAACTGCCATGTGAAGCCCGGGAAAAGAGGTGTTTGCCGGGTTCGTAAAAATATCGACGGGCACCTGTTCTCCGAAAACTATGGTTTAGTGACAGCTTCCCACCTCGACCCTGTTGAAAAAAAACCGTTGTACCACTATTTTCCCGGCTCCGCCATAATGAGCATCGGCAGTTTCGGATGTAACCTCCATTGTAAATTTTGTCAGAATGCCGAGATCTCGCAATCCTGTTTATCCGATTTACCCAATCTGAGTGACTATTCACCCGGTGACATTCTCCAGATGGCTTTATCTGCCGGCGGCAACATAGGTGTGGCTTATACCTATAACGAGCCGGCCATCTGGTTTGAATACATGATGGATGTGGCCCGTCTGGTAAAGAATAACCAGTTGAAAAATGTGATGGTGACCAATGGTTTCATCAATCAGGAGCCGTTGCTTGAACTCATGCCATGGGTGGATGCGTTCAGTGTCGACCTCAAGGCTTTTACGGACGATTTCTACCGCAAGGTCACCGGCTCCCGCCTCCAACCTGTGCTTGATACCCTGGAAACAATAAGTAAAGCCAAACGTCATCTTGAAATCACCAATCTGGTCATCCCCGGGCTGAATGATGATATAAAAATTTTCAGAGATATGTGCCGCTGGATACAGACCAACCTGGGCAGGGAAACTGTGCTGCATCTCTCAAGGTACTTCCCCACATATAAAATGACCATTGAAAGCACCCCCATTGACACATTGACGCATCTGTACGATGTCGCAAAGGAATTCCTCGATTACGTTTACATCGGCAATGTGCATCTCTCCAAGGGGCGTGACACGACTTGCAGCAAGTGCGGTCGGACGGTGATGCGACGCGACGGTTACTGGACCTCCACGTCAGGACTCGACACCAACGGCCGCTGCATCGTGTGCGGCAACCAGGTGGCCGTCATGGAATGAGCATCCACCCTGCCACCCTGAGGATAAAAGTTCATCGTGTCCCCCATAGCCCCTCGTACGTTTTTACTATTTTTACGCAAAAAATAAAAGTGCAATCTTTTTTATATATTATCAACGCCTTGACCGACGGCACTTTTTCCCATCGGATGATATCACCTTCGCACCTGTCACCGAAACCTTCCTGGACATTGCTGCTCTCCCTCCTCGCAATCACGGGATGTCTCACTGTTAACAAACTGGGTATAACAAACCTGGCATATTTATATGGGACGAATAAAAATTTTACGGATGTCGAATATACCGTGTACCATACATCAAACTTTAAAAGCCGCGTCTATTACAGGTTCAACACCTCGGATCTGAAATATCAAAAAAGGCGCGACGGCGCCGGTTCCTGTGCCACTTTCAGGATATCCTATGAACTTTTCCCTTCATATCATGAGAAAACATTGATCGACAGCGGATCCGTGGAGCGCACCGATACGTTGAAATACAGTCCGGGCAAACGTTACTATTCCAGCTTCGATATTAAAACCATTTACCCCGCCAACTTCATACTGTCGGTTTCATTCACAGATATGAACAGTAAAGAATCCTATACGACCCTTCTGGAGATCAATAAGGAATCATCCTTCTCGGACCAGAATTTTCTTTTATTGAACGGGGAAAATGAAGCCATCTTCACGCCATATGTTACCGCAACGACTGACTTCAGGATTAGATGCAACAACGAAGATGCCCGCCGGCTTTTCGTGGGTTATTATCACCGCGATTTTCCGTGTGCCGTACCGCCTTTTCTGCCCCCTGACAATGAGAAATTCAGCTATGTGCCCGACAGCCTGTTCACCATCACCATCGCCGGTGGCATCACCCCTCTGATTCGTTTTGAAAAAGAGGGTTTCTATCATGTCCGGCTCGACACCGGCCGGCATGAAGGAATAACCGTTTTCAGGTTTTACGAAGGATTCCCCGAAATCGTCGATCCCATCCGTATGTTGGATCCTTTGCGTTACCTCTCTACGCGAAAGGAATTCGGCACACTTGAATCGGAGCCCGATGCCAAAGCCGCTGTCGACAGCTTCTGGATCAGCACCACCGGCAACCCTGAAAGAGCCGCATTGATGATACGGAAATATTATATGCGTGTTGAAAATGCCAACAGGTATTTCACTTCCTATGTGGAAGGCTGGAAGACTGACAAGGGACTGATTTACATCATTTATGGCCCGCCCAATGTGGTGTACCGTCAGAACAATATCGAGAGATGGATATTTGGTGAAGAGGGAAACATGATGTCCACAACTTTTAATTTTGTCAAGGTATCCAATCCATTCACAAACAATGACTATATGCTTGAGAAATCGACGGGTTACAAGGAATCATGGTACATGGCCGTGAGCACATGGCGACGGTGAGGATGCCGCCTGATGTTGGTAAACGATGACAATGAGAAAGGAAAATATCATCTATGGACTGAGGCCTGTTATGGAAGCCATCGCTTCGGGTCGTGAGATCGAAAGGCTTTTTATTCAGACAGGTCTGAAAGGGTCACTGTATCATCAGCTTATCCAGATGGCGCAGGAGCGCCACACACCTTACCAGTATGTCCCTGCGGGCAGGCTGAACAGGTTGACAACAGGCAACCACCAGGGTGTCGTCTGCTTTCTCTCCGCCATTGTCTATCAGCCGGTCGAAAGCTTGTTACCGGCCCTCTATGAACAGGGTAAATCACCTTTTCTCCTGATCCTCGACAGCATCACCGATGTCAGGAATTTCGGTGCCATTGTGCGCACGGCGGAGGGTGCCGGCGTCGACGCCATTGTCATTCCCGCCAAAGGATCGGCACAGATCGACGCCGACGCGGTTAAAACCTCGGCAGGGGCCTTGCTTAAGGTGCCCGTTCACCGCAGCCTCAACATGCATAACACCGTCGTCTACTTAAAAAACAGTGGCCTGCGCATCATCGCTGCCTCAGAGAAAGCCGGGCAGCCATACCATATACCCGATTATACCGTCCCTGTCGCCATCATTATGGGTTCGGAAGAAAAGGGGATATCAAAGGAGTTGCTGAAACTGGTCGACGGTATGGTGGCCATACCCCTCCACGGTAAGATACAGTCGCTGAACGTGGCCGTCGCCGCCGGGATCATTTTATTTGAAATCGCTAAACAACGGTCTGCCGATGATTAAAAAAATAATTCAAAATAAAGTGACACTGTTCCTGCTGGTTATCCTGGCGGTGTCTGCTTTTCTGCGTTTCTGGCATGACGCGGCATTCTCATTCTCGAATGATGAACTGAGCGCATTGTACCGAACCCGTTTTGAAACGTTTCATGATCTGGTGCAAAACGGTTTTTATGTTGACGGTCATCCCGGCGGCATACAAATTTTTCTGTTTTACTGGGTACGGTTGTTCGGTTTCTCTGAAACCGCTGTGAGGCTGCCATTTGTCATTGCCGGAGCCTTATCGGTTTTGTTCACCTATCTGGTCGCCTCACGATGGTTTAACCGGGTTACAGGACTCTTTTCGGCCGTGGCTGTGGGATTTCTTCAGTATCCCTTGGTGTTCAGCCGGATCGCCCGTCCTTATGTGACCGGCCTTCTTTTTGTCCTCGTGATGGTTTATTTCTGGACACGCCTCCTGTTTGAATCGCCGGAGAATAAAAAAAGCAAATTATTCTGGATGACCGTGTTGTACACATTATCCATGACTCTTTGTCTCTATAATCATTATTTCAGTTTCCTGCTGGCGGTGATCACGGGAATCACCGGACTGTTTTTCCTGTCACGCCGCACGGTTTGGTATTATCTGGCAGGTAATGCCATGAGCGGTATCCTGTTCATACCACATATCCCTATCACCCTTAACCACCTTCGTATCGCCGGTGTCGGTCTCTGGCTCGGCAAACCCGGCGCCAACTGGCTGCAGACCTATCTGTTCGATGCACTGAATAACTCCTACATCGTGGTGGCCGCAGTCATACTCCTGGTGACCATCAGCATTCTGGTCAATTTAAAGAAACTTCGCATGACCACGTTTCAGATCATCAGCATCGTGTGGTTTATTTTACCTTTTCTCGTCGGATTTATATACTCCAGGGCTGTCAATCCTGTTTTGCAGGATTCTGTGCTTCTTTTTTCATTTCCCTTCTTGATATTTCTTTTATTCTCTTTCTTTGATGAGCCTTTGAACCGTTTTAAGATGGTCTTGCTGGCTCTTTGGGGATTGGTTTGCCTGGGCAGCACGGTGATCGAAAAAGATTATTACCATTCACAGCATTTCGGTGAATTCAGGGATGTGGCTTTACATGTTGCCAAATGGGATAAGGTTTATGGCGCGGATTCCATTACCAGGGCCATCAGCGTGAACAATCCCTGGTACATTGAATATTATCTCAAACAGTACGGTTGTTACGACACATTTGAACAATACGATAACCGAGGCGGGACGGATCTTCTGGAACTCAGGCACATTGTCAGGAGGTCTCAGAGACCCTACTTTCTCTATGCCTGGACAAAGCCGGCACCACTTGAAATTGACGATATCGTCAGTGAGAAGTATCCTTTCATTATCCAAAGGATTGATTACGGTGATCTTTCGGCCATCACCCTGTATGGTCTCAGACTACCGGCCGGAGGTCTGAAACAGGAGACTCCCGTAGTGGGGTACATCAATGGTTTCGAACATCCTGCGCTCTGGGGTGAAGACACCGCCAGGGTCGTGCAGGATCCCGTCCACTCCGGGTCGCACAGCTACTTCATTGATTCCACGGCCGAATATGGTCCTACACTGTCCAGAACCTTTTCACAAATCACCCTGCACACCATACACCTCATCAAGGCCCGTGTCTGGGTCAAGGCACCTGTCCCCGTCCACAACGTGTACCTTGTCCTGTCCATCGAAGCTCCCAACGGCAAAACGCTGGTCTGGCGAGCAGCCAATCTGGAATATTTTACCGATACGGATTCCTGGAGCCAGGTTTTCCTCGATTATAAACTTCCTGAAATTAAATCCTACGGCGATCGTTTAAAAGTGTACATCTGGAACAATGGCCATCAGCAATTTTATATCGACGATATGGGTATCGCCTTTTATGAGTAAATGGTTTTTCCCGGATTTGGCGGTCATGCTGTTGATAGCCTTTATTTTAAATGGCTGCTCGCACAAAGATGTCGATTATTGGCAAAACGGTCTGAAAAAATCGGAAATAACATACAGGTGCGGTAAAATCAACGGAGCAGCCACCTGGTGGTACATAAATGGCAACAAGCAACAGCAGACCTTTTACCGTCGGGGGGTCCTGCAGGGGAAATCCACACGGTGGTATTACAGCGGGTCACTTCAGTCGGAGGTGCAATATAGCGGTGGCTTGCGCAACGGCCTGACGACCAATTGGGATGAAGAGGGACACAGGATGTCGGAGGAAAATTATACGAATGACACCTTGAATGGCCCTTACAGATTATACTTTGCCATCGGGCAGATAAAAGTAAACGGTTTTTTCAGGATGGGATGGTACGACAGCACCTGGACCTATTACAATGAAAACGGCCGGAAAGTGGGTGAGGGCTTTTTTACCCGTGGTACCGGCAGAGAAACAGGTTATTACATGAATGGACGGATCAGCAGGGAAATAAACTATGAACAGAATGAAAAGAACGGTGAGGAGGTATGGTATGATGAAAATGGCAATAAAACGAAAGTGATTATTTATAACCATGGGGCAGTGAAGTCGGAAACAGAATTCCTCGGGGATTGAAAATCATGAGACATAAAATCCTTGAATAAATTTGGAAATGAATAAGTAAAGAAGTTACTTTGCCGGAAAATTTCAGTTGTTAATCGATTAACAATAGATTGGTCCAATAGTGACGCAAGAACCTGAAAAGAAACCATTAAACAAAAATACCATGGATATCGAACGGATAATGAGTGACCTGGAGAAAAGACATCCCGGCGAGACCGAGTTTCACCAGGCTGTGCGTGAAGTTTTAGAATCGATTGAGGAGGTGTATGATTTGAAACCTCATTTTGAATCGGCCAATATTCTTCAGCGGTTAATTGAGCCCGACAGGGTTTTTATATTTAAAGTGCCGTGGGTTGACGACGGTGGCAGGGTGCAGGTGAACATCGGTTACAGGATTCAATTCAACAACGCCATCGGGCCTTATAAGGGTGGGTTGCGTTTCCACCCCAGTGTTACGCTAAGCATACTGAAATTCCTGGGTTTCGAACAGATCTTCAAGAACAGTTTGACCACCCTGCCGATGGGCGGTGCCAAGGGAGGTTCGGATTTCAATCCCAAAGGCAAATCCAATAACGAGATCATGCGTTTCTGCCAGTCTTTCATGCTGGAGCTGTGGAAAGTGATCGGCCCCGAAATAGACGTGCCTGCGGGCGATATCGGTGTGGGGACACGTGAGATAGGATACCTTTACGGCATGTACAAGAAACTCACCCACGAGCACGCGGGCGTGCTCACCGGCAAAGGGCTCAACTGGGGTGGCAGCCTCGTACGACCGGAAGCCACCGGCTTCGGCGCCGTCTATTTCGCACTCGAAATGCTGAAGACCAAAGGCGAAGACATCAAGGACAAGACCGTCGCCCTGTCGGGTTTCGGCAATGTGGCCTGGGGCGCCGCCATGAAGGTGACCCAACTGGGCGGCAAAGTGATCACCATTTCAGGCCCCGACGGCTACATCTATGATCCCGAGGGTATTTCGGGACCTAAGATCGATTATATGCTCGAACTGAGAGCTTCGAACGAAGACATCGTCAAACCTTTCTCGTATGAGTTTCCCGGCGCTCAGTTCATCCAGGGTAAAAGACCCTGGGAGGTGAAGTGCGATATTGCATTGCCCTGTGCGACACAGAATGAACTGGATAAAGACGACGCCTTGAACCTGGTCAGCAATAACGTCCTGTGCGTGGCCGAAGGCGCCAACATGCCCTGCACACCCGAAGCCATAGAGGTTTTCCTCGAGGCCAAAAAACTCTATGCCCCCGGCAAGGCCGTCAATGCCGGTGGTGTGGCCACATCAGGGCTCGAGATGTCGCAGAATGCCATGAAACTGAACTGGCCAGCCGGCGAAGTCGACAGCCGTCTTCACCATATCATGCAGAGCATACACCAGACCTGCGTCACCTATGGCCGGCAGCCCGACGGCTATGTGAACTATATGAAGGGAGCCAACATCGCCGGATTCATGAAAGTGGCCAACGCCATGCTCGATCAGGGAGTGATATAACAGGACAATGAAAAATGAAAGATGAAAAATGAAAGATGAAAAATGAAAGATGAAAAATGAAAGATGAAAAATGAAAGATATAAAATCTTAACGCCTGATACAATGAAAACATTCCATGACGTTAATGATATCCTCGATTTTGCCATCAACTCAGAACAGGAATCCGTTGATTTTTATACTCAGCTGGCCCAAACGGCCACCAATGAGGAAATGAAGAAAGTCTTTATTCAGTTTGCCGGAGAGGAAATGGGACATAAAGCCCGGCTGACCAATATCAAGCTCACGGGACAGCTTCAATTACCTGTTGAAAAAATTACCGATCTGAAAATTGCCGATTATATGGTTGATGTAAAGCCGTCACCCGAGATGAACTACCAGGATGCTCTGATCTTGGCTATGAATAAGGAAAAAAAAGCTTTCAGGTTATACATGGATCTTTCAGCAAAAGCCACAATCAACGAATTACGCTCATTGTTCATGTCACTCGCCGTTGAAGAATCAAAACACAAACTCCGCTTTGAGATTGAATACGATGATTTCGTCCTGAAGGAAAACTGATCCTTTGTCTTGCCACTTAGTGGTTTGAAATAATTTTTAATCCCTTGATTTCTTTTTTATACCTTCTTCTCAGGCATAATTATATGCAATGACATCCAACATTTGGTCATCTGGATTGTTGTTAATTCATTAACACGAATGAAGCAAATGAATCTTATGACAAATTTTTAATTTTCACCGACTTATTCTGACCGCTATGAGCAGATTCAAAGAATTATTCAGAAATTTCAGGAATGTTTTCGCTGCCTCCGTCATCCCTGTCGCACTGGTGGTTTCCATTCTCATATTCCTGAAAATCATGGGTAATCCCTCAAATTTCCAGGGTAATGATCCGGCCAATGCACCGATACCGGGTAATTACCTGGGGATTATTTACAAAGGGGGATTAATCGTTCCTATCCTGATGACCTTACTGATGACCGTCATCACATTCAGCATTGAACGTTACATTACCATCAGAAGGGCTTCGGGAAAAGGTAATGTGCTGAACTTTGTCAAAAACATCAAACATTTGGTGACACAGGGTCAGATTTCCAACGCCATACATTTGTGTGACAAGCAAGGAGGCTCGGTGGCCAATGTAATCAAATCGGCATTGATGAAATTTCTTACTGTGGATAAAGACGAACACATGACAAAAGAGCAGAAAACCGTTGCCATACAGAAGGAGATTGAAGAGGCCACCTCACTGGAATTACCAAGCATGGAACAGAATCTTGTCATCATTGCCACGATCTCATCCATAGCCACTCTCATGGGATTGCTTGGGACGGTGTTGGGGATGATCAGAGCTTTTGCGGCTTTGGCCCATGCAGGGGCTCCCGACTCCGTTGCTCTGGCCACAGGTATTTCAGAAGCCCTTGTCAATACGGCGTTTGGAATTGCTACCGCAGCCCTGGCGGTCATATCATATAATTATTATACCACTAAGATTGATAAATTGATGTATACCATTGACGAAGCCGGATTCAGCATCATCCAGACCTATGCCCAGAATCCTCTTCAACCTAATACGGGATCAAATGCCCAAAGTTAAAGTACCGCGTAAAAGCACAGCTATCGATATGACAGCAATGACCGATGTGGCCTTTCTGCTGCTGACTTTTTTTATGCTCACCTCCAATTTTATCCAGAATGAGCCGGTAATGGTCACTATTCCCTCTTCCATTTCCCAGCTTAAAATACCTGAAACCAACATCCTGACCATTCTCATTGACGAAACCGGAAAGATATTCATCGGTATGGATGGAGAACAGAAACGCATGGAATGGCTTAAAAAAGTTGGTGCCGATTATAATATGTCATTTACCCCGCAAGAATCAAAGGCCTTTAGTCTTGTCAACAGCTTTGGGGTTCCCATCGGACAGATGGCAGATTTCCTTGCACTGACATCTAAGGAACGGGAGATGAAAGAGAATTTGCTTGGGATACCGGCTGATTCCACCAATAACCAGTTTAAAGACTGGGTCAGGGAGGCTCGTATAGTCAATCCCCAGATACGTATTGCCATTAAAGCTGATGAGTCAACACCTTACTCCGCAATCAAAAATGTGATGAATACATTGCGGGATATTGATGAAAACAGATACGATCTGATCACTGCTTTTAAAAAGAAGCCCAAAATAACGGAGTCTTAATCTGACCGATTATGGCTGAGATAGGTACTGAAAGTAAAGGAGATAAGAAAACCCGGAAAGGTAAAGCAAGAAAAATTTCCACCAGGATTGACTATACACCTATGGTCGATTTAGGCATGCTGTTAATCACTTTCTTTATGTTGACGACCACTCTGATCAGGCCTCAGACCATGGAGATCGCTATGCCGTCAAAGCAAAAAGTGCCTGAAAGCCAGCAGACTGAAATAAAGGCATCGCGGGCTATTACGATTATTCTGGGTAAGGACGATACGGTATATTATTATAAAGGTACCAGAGAACATGGCGTTGATCCTGTCGTGCATGTCACGGATTTGTCGTCCGGCGGAATTAGACGGTACCTGCTGCAGAGAAACTATGATGTGGTCACGAAAGTGCTCGCCCTGGAAGCGGAAAGAGCCAACACGAATATGCCGGAAGAGGAATTTGAAAAGAAGAAGAGTGAGCTGATGAACAATAAACAGTCACCGATCGTCATCATAAAAGCTACCGACGACGCAACTTACGGAGAACTGGTTGATATACTGGATGAAATGGCTATTTGCGATATCAGCCGTTACGCCATTCTGGATATCAATGATTATGATCTGAGTTTGCTCAAGAAATTAAAAGCCTGATAAAACGGTTTTAATCTTTAAAAATTTAAATGGCTTACAGGGACAATATATTTTCAGATGAATGGTGCGACCTGGTCTTCGAAAAAAGGAACCGTGAATATGGTGCCTTCAGCCTCAGGGAGCATTCGGCCAAATGGCATGCCCTTGCCTTGTTAGTTGCGGTAGTGCTCTTTACGATTATCTGCATCGCGCCCGATATTATAAAAAAAATCGTTCCGGAGACTGTGGAGAAGGAGGTATCGGTCAGGGTTCTGTCCAATATCAACATGGAAAAACCAAACGAAAAGGTGAATGAAATCGTCAAGGAATTACCGCCCCCTCCCCCGGCCCTGAGAAATGTCATCAAGTTCACGGCACCTGTCATCAAACCTGATGAAGAAGTCAGGGAAGTGGAACAGCCAAAAACACAGCAGGAAGTGATTGCAAGCAAGGCGGCTATCGGAACCATTAATTTCAACAAGGGAACAAATGATGTCACGGCAGTCATACCCACCACCGTTCCACAGCAGCAACAGCAGGTAACAGGCCAGGAAAATCAACCATATACGTTTGTGGAACAGATGCCAAATTTCCCTGGCGGACTGAATGCCATGCATAAATTTCTTGAGAAAAATATTCATTACCCTGAAATGGCCCGGATAAATGATATTCAGGGTACTGTCTATGTCCAATTTATTGTCGGTAAAGATGGTAAAATAAGAGATGCCAAGGTGTTAAGGGGTATAGGCGGAGGATGTGACGAGGAAGCCTTGCGTGTGGTCATGAGCATGCCCGATTGGATACCCGGCAGACAAAACGGGGTGCCCGTGCCTGTTTATTTCAATATTCCTGTTACATTTACATTACGTAGTCAATAATGGATAACCGGCGGCCGGATGATAAAATTAAATCCATAACTTTTACCAAGTTTTATGGAATTATTATGCCGGTAGTATACCTTGGATTTGGCATCTGGCTGATTCTATCCGAGGGGAGTATCCGTTGGTTGAATAGGTCTACCCGACTTGTTTGCGGTATCCTGTTTATATCATATGGAATTTTAAGAGCTTACAGAACTTATAAGTTGATACGGGATGAACGATCATAAGATTTGTATACTTATTTGTGTTTTCCTGCTCATTGCAGGTTGTCGGGGCGCCGGTCATAATCCCGGGATGGAGACTCCCACAACAGGCGTTATCAGGATTGGTGCAGACGAAACCTCCAGACCTGTCATAGATGCAGAACTGACAGTTTTTCAGAATATGTATGTTGATGCCCGGATAACTCCCTTATATCTTCCTGAAAATGATGCCTTTAATTATCTTTTTCAGGATAGCGTCCAGTTGATTATTGTCTCCCGACCCCTGAGCACAAAAGAAAAGGAATATTTTGAACAAAAAAAACTGTATCCCAGGGAAGCCAGGTTGGCTGAAGACGCCGTTGCACTGATTGTCAATCCTGCAAATGAGGATAGCCTGATTACGATGAAACAACTCCAAATGATCCTTACCGGGGAATTGACCCAATGGGGTCAGCTCAATCCGCGGTCCGGTCTGGAAAGGATAGAAGTGGTATTTGACAATATCAATTCCGGCACGGTCAGATATGCTGCCGATTCGATATGCCGGGGGATGAAGTTATCGGATCATCTGTATGCACTTGATTCCAATATGGATGTCGTTAGCTACGTCGCCCGGAACATTAATGCTCTTGGATTTACAGGTGTAAGCTGGATCAATGATCATAGTGACAGCACACAGTTATCATTTTTTAAAAAAATCAGGGTAGTCGCGTTGTCAAAAGAGGAGACGGCTACTCCTGACAACAGTTATCAACCCTATCAGGCTTATATATTTAATGGTTCATACCCGCTGGTACGTTTTATCTATGCCATCGATACGGAGCCCAGAAATGGCCTGGCCACCGGGTTCATGACGTTCCTGGCAAGCGATAAAGGACAGCGAATCATCCTGAGAGCCGGTCTTGTTCCGGCCACCATGCCGGTGCGTCTGGTCAAGATCACACAGGACTGGTAAATGAAATTTTTAACCGGACGAGCCAATTCGGCTTATTGAACATGCTCTTCCGGCATCATATTAACCGATCCAGAAATGAAAAACGGATTTTACCTGTTGGCCGTTATGATGCTGTGCACTCTTCATGTGAGCCAGGCGCAGGATATCCGGAAAGGTAAATGGTATTTATTCCAGGAGCAGTACAAGAGGGCCTGGAATATTTTTGATTCGCTTGTTACGAAAGATCCTTCGGATGCCCGGGCTGATTTTTACCTCGGTCAGATTTGCTTCCTGAACGGCAAGCCAGACTCAGCCGATTATTATTACAAAAAGGGACTTGCTGCCAATAAAGAGGAGCCTTTAAACTACATCGGTATCGGTAAGATCCTTTTAAACAAAGGCGATACATCCGGTGCACTGGGGCATTTCGAAGAAGGAAAAAAGCTGGCCAGAGACAATGCCGGCTATTACAACGAGGTTGCGGAGGCCTGCCTGGCGAGCCGGGTAAAAGATTTTGAAACGGCTATGACATATCTTGATAAATCGGCAGATATCAGTCCCAATAATCCGGGTTATTTTATTGCATTGGGTGACTATGATCAATTAAAAAAAACTCTCGGCGAAGCGGCTAACGAATATGAAAATGCCATTTATTATGATAAGAAGAACATTGAAGCCTATTTGAAATTAGGTAAGTTATACATCGGCGCCCGTGATTACCGGGATGCAATAGCGACCTTTAATTCCACCATAGCCTGTGACAGTTCACAAATTATTGCCTATAAGTATCTCGGGGATATTTATTATAAGAATGCCCAATATAAACTGGCTAAGCAATATTATGACATTTATATATCCAGGGCAGAGTATAATCCACTTGATGAGGAGGAATATGCCTTCATCCTGTTCTTTAACAAGGATTATATGAAGGCTAAGACCCTTTTGGATGATGTGATCAAAGTATACCCTGACATGCCTTTACTGTATCGTTTACGTGCCTATCTTGATTATGAGACCGGTGATTATGCCAGGGGATTACAGGATATGCAAACTTTCTTTAATACCCGTGATACCCTGAAGGCATTGGCCCTTGATTATGTTTATTACGGAAGGCTTCTGATCCTTAATGACCACGACTCGGCAGGAGCCGTGGCACTGAAGAAAGCCATTGAACTGGATTCAACACAGCATGACCTGTACAATGAAATCGCCAGAATCGATTCCAAAACAGGCCGGCATATTGATGCCATTGCGGTGTACAGGGAACTGCTCAAATATAATCCGGGATCGGCGTTCAACATCGTGTACCTGATTGGACGGGAGTATTATCTGGCGGCTGAGCAGGATACCCTCCCCAAAGATCTATCTGAAAAACAGGAATATTATAAAAACGCAGACAGTTCATTCGCTATCCTGACAAAACTGGATTCTGCCTCGTATATCGGGTATATTTGGGAGGCAAGATGTTTGTCAAAGCTGGATCCTGAAACCACCCAGGGCCTCGCCAAACCATATTATGAAAAAGCCCTTTCGGTTCTGCTTTCAGGAAATATAACCCGAAATCAACAATGGATTGAGGAATGTTACCGGTATCTGGCCTATTATTACTTCGTCCTTGGGGATAATGAATATAAGACACATCCGGCAGATGCGAAAGCGAATTTCTCCAAATCGCTGGAATATTGGGGAAAAATCCTTCAGATAGATCCTGATGACGCACAGTCTAAAGCAGCTATTGAGAACCTCAGAAAGATCTGTAAGTAAAGTCATGATGATCTTCGCCCATCAATAAATTTGATTTTCTTGCAAAATCCCCGTATTTTAGCCATTTCAAACTTTAATTTCATATCATGAAAAAGGGTTACTATTTATTGTCCACTGCATTACTTGTTGTGGCGGGGTTTTGCTATCTCTGTTTCTCAAATCATCCCGTCAGGAAAGCTGAAACCGGGATGTCAAAGGAAATCACCCATGAACTGAAAAGCATGTCGCGGGGCGATTTTGCCTTGTATAACGCTCAGTATGAGTTCGAAAAAACAAGGAATCCCCGGACAAATGCCGTTCCTGACAACATCAAGGCCGATGAACTGGCTTATGCCTCCTCATTGCCTAAAAAGGATCCCTCCGGGCGGTCACAGGTATGGGAGCTCAGAGGACCTTTTAATGTTGGGGGCAGGATGCTGTGCGTCGCCTTCGATGTGCAGGACAGTGACATCATGCTCGCCGGCAGCGCCTCCGGCGGCATGTGGCGTACCACCACCGGAGGTGAGGTGTGGTACAAAGTGACGCCACCCAACGTGGAACAAAGCGCCACAGCACTGGCACAGGATAAAAGACCCGGAAAGACCGGTACCTGGTATTACGGAACAGGCGAGATCCTCAGCACCACCGAACGCAATGTCAGCACTAACGTCCGCACCATCGGCATTGGTAACGGCATCTTCAAGTCGACCGACAACGGTGAGACCTGGCAGGCCCTGCCGGCCACACAGGGCGGGACGCAGGGCACACTGGAGAAAGTCTTTCAGGGCGTCTGGCGCATAGTAACATATCCCACGATAGCCGATAAAGATGTGGTCTATGCCGCCTGTTATGGCGCCATCATGCGGTCGGACGACGGCGGAGCCACATGGAACATCACCCTCGGCGACCTGACCAATAAATCCTTCGCCACCGATATAGCCATCACCTCCGATGGTGTTCTGTATGCGGCCCTGAGTTCTTACACCACCTCCATCATGCGGCCGCAGAAAGCCGGCATCTGGCGCTCCGTCGACGGGCTGCACTGGACCAACATCACACCGCCTGATTTTCCCGACTTGTACCGCCGGTTGCAAATTGCCATCGCACCCTCCAACGAGAACGTCGTCTACCTGATGACTGAAAAACCTTCCGAAATACATGTGCCCTATTCCGGCATTTTTAATTCGGATAACTACTTTTATAAATATACCTACATGCCCCAGGCCGATTCAGGGATATGGGAAAACCGCACTGCCAACATGTTTGGCAACGGCCATGGTGATTTCCTGAGCTATCCCAACTCGTTCATATCCTATGGTGGTTATACCTTCACCTTGGGCGTGAAACCCGATGATGAAAACGTGGTCTTCATTGGGGGGATGAGTCTCTTCCGCACCACCACCGCTTTCCTCGACACCCTTCATACCGCCAGGATAGGCGGTGACCCTTACGACATGGATTCCATCCATCTTCTGCACCCCGATATTCATGCCTTCGCCTTCTATCCCTCAAATCCCGATAAACTCTATGTGGCCTGCGACGGCGGCATCGTGTACACCGACGATTGTCTCGCCGGCGATGTGTTCTGGAACCGCCTGAATGACTACCTGTGCACCTCACAGTTTTATTCCGTAGCTATCGATCACGCGGGTAACAGCGATAACATTATCCTGGGAGGGCTGCAGGATAACAACTGGTATTATACCTTGACCGATGCTCCGGGCGATTACTGGTTCCAGAGCGTGGACCTCTATTATGACGGCTTCTCGGCCCGCATCGCCGATGACCGCGACTATGCCATCATCTCAGCTTACAGCGGTAACATCTGGACACACCAGTTTGATGAAAACGGCCACACCAAAAATATCTTCTATCAAACCCCTGACACGCTTCTCATCTTTTATGATCCGACCATCGGTTCCAATCCCATCTTTCCCTTTTACTGTGACTTTATCCTGGATCCCGCAAACAATCAAACGTTCTTCATACCGACTATCAACAGTCTGTGGCGTAAAGACAACATGCAGGCGGCAGCCTATGATACGTCACTCCGGAACGCCGGATGGAGCAGGCTGAATCAGGTGAACCTCAGTGAATCGGTCGAGATCACGGCTCTGGGTATCTCTCTCAACCCCCCGCACCGTCTCTACATCGGCACCAACAACGGTCATGTTTACCGCATCGACAATGCCAGTACCGGCGACCCGGTGCCGGTGGAGGTGACCGGTGCCGATTTTCCCTACGATGCCTATGTAGCCTGCCTCGATGTGGATCAGGATGACGCCGAGAAACTCTTCACCGTTTTCTCCAATTATGGCATTCAAAGCATCTATTACACGGCCGACGGGGGCACCACCTGGAGCCATGTCAGCGGCAACCTTGAGCAATATCCCGACGGCACCGGCGCGGGGCCTTCCGTGCGGTGGGTTAAGACATTGCATTATGATAACCACACGGTTTATTTTGCAGGGACCAGCGTCGGACTCTATTCCACCACCACACTGAACGGCAACGCCACAGTGTGGTCACAGGAAGGACCGGAATCCATCGGTAATATCATGGTGGATATGATCGACGCACGGGAATCGGATGGATTCGTCGCCGTGGCTACACAGGGTAACGGACTGTACAGCACCTATTACGACCCCAGTGCAGCCACCGGAGAGATTAACGGAACCAACAGCATCACGCTGTCGTGCTATCCCAACCCCATCAGAGATATGACGACTATCGAGGTAAGCCTTGACCATCCCGGATTGGTGGAAATTAGCTTGCTCAACTCTAAGGGACAAATGGTCAGAAACCTATTCCGCAAGAACCGCTCGCAGGGAACATTTGACCTTACCCTCGATGCCTCCGGACTGACGCCGGGGATGTATCTCGTGAAAGCGACGGTAAACGGTATAATAAAAATGGTAAAGGTGGTGGTCATGGATTGATGGACAATGAACATCTGGCAGTGAAAGGGAACCAGGATTCGGCCTTATTTGTCAGTAAGTCAACCCTGAGAATGGACAGAAGTAATGACGAACAGATGGCTGTCGTTTGGGAAGAATAGATGATTTGTAATGGCTTGTCGACGCTCAGAACTTTTACACTTATGGAAACCTGGACAACAACAAACCGTGAAGGTAGCTGTTGGCCGGTCTGTGTAAAGCTGAGAAATCTGTGAGAAATTGAACTCTTGATCCAACTTCAGAATCTCTCCTAAGATGGTACGGTGACCTGTTTACCGGTCTTATGAAATTTTTTATTATTAAGTTGCTTTATTAATTTTTTATGAATATATTTGCTATTAAAGATGGTTAAGAATCTATTATATGAAAAAACTATTACCCTTGTTTTTTGCAGTCATTTCCGCCTGCCTGTCTTATTCCCAGAATGTTTTGACAGTCAACGATAACGGTGATGATGGCAGCGGAACCCTGCGTTCCTTGATTGCTTATGCCAACCCTGGCGATACGATTGAATTTACCGGATCTGTCGACACGATTTATCTGACGTCCGGTGAGTTATTGATCAATAAGCCATTGAATATCATTGGCGACAGTGTTTCCATTATTCGTGACACGATTAATACTTCCCTGAGGTTCCGGATCATCCATGTGGACCTTCAAAACGAAAGCGATTCGGTTTTTCTTCAGGGGCTTCATATTCATTATGGTGCCACACCCGATAGCGCCTATGTTAAACCGGGTGGCGGAATTTCGATCGATCAAGGCACTGTGGTGATGCATGATTGCAGCGTGGAGAATAATAAAGCAGGTGATGGATCTTATTATAACAATGTGACTGGTAACGGAGGCAACGGAGGCGGAATTTTTAATAGTGGGAACCTCATCATATTGAATTGTGAAATAAAGAATAATCATACAGGTAAAGGTGCCGGTGGATATACACCTGACCACGATGCCCGTAATGGCGGTAACGGGGGTGGGATATATAACAATGGCTTTCTGTCAATAGAGGAAAGTGATGTTGACTCTAATAGTACCGGGGCAGGAGGGAATTGTGGCAGTGAATATCATGAGTCTGCTGTAGCTGGAGATGCCGGAAAAGGGGGCGCTGTATACAATGCCGGTGATATGATTATTCTTAAAAGTTCATTTGGTTATAACTATACCGACCATGGTGGCAATGCATCATCGGATATGCATGGTTACGGAGGAAATGGTGGTGATGGTGGCGCCATTTACAACTTAGGAACATGCAATTTAAGCCTTTCTGTCATGTCCAATAATATGACGGGTGAAGGAGGATCAGGTTATGGGTATATTAGTGGATCATCCTCAGGAAATGGCGGTAATGGTGGCGCTATTTATAACTCAGGGACATGCAATATTTATCAGTCTTTTTTAACCCATAACCTGACAAGTAATGGAAAAGGAGCTTCTGCTGGGTACATCGCAGATGCAGGTAATGGTGGTGATGGAGGCGCCATTTACAACTCAGGGACATGCAACTCCAGCCTGTCTTTTATGTCCAGTAATCTAACAGGTAAGGGGGGATCAGCTGCATGCAGCGCTGGAGGCGCTGTGAGTAGAGCAGGATTTGGCGGTAATGGTGGAGCTGTTTATAACTCAGGAACCTGCACCTTCAGTCTTTCTTACCTTTCCGGTAATCTGACAGGTGACGGGGCATCAGCCAATTCGGGGGAATCAGCAACAGCAGGAAGTGGCGGTACCGGTGGTGCTATAGATAACTCAGGAATATGCAAGATCAGTCTGTCCAACTTGTTCGGTAATCTGACAGGTGACGGGGGACTGGCCGCAGGTGGTAGTTATTACAATTTATCAGGAGATGGTGGAAGTGGTGGTGCTGTCGACAACACAGGCCCGCTTACGATGATCACTAGCCTGGTGGCGGGAAATAAAACCGGCGAAGGACCTCTGCCCGACGAAACAATATCAGGCAACGGGGGCGGGATATGCAGTGAAAATAGCACCTCATGGCTGGTGAATTGCACCATTGCCAATAACAGTTGCAAAAATGAGAATGATACTGAAAACATTGTTAGGAGGAATAGCCTTGGGGGAGGAATTATAGCCATGTCAGGAGAGGTACGCCTCGATAACACCATCGTCGCACTGAATAATTCCGACTCTTATCCCGACGGTGATGACCTTGGCGGAAACATCACTGCCTTTTATTCCCTGATCCAATATCTCCCTGAGGGCAATCTGACCGGGCATAATAACCTGACCGGAGTAGATCCGGCCTTTCTCGCCGATACCAATTACCGGCTTTCAGCCAACAGCCCTGCCATCAACGCCGGTAATCCCGATACAACGGGTTTGAATTTACCCCCGGTCGATCTGGACAGCCTGCCAAGAATTTTTGCCGGTAATATTGACATCGGGGCCTACGAATACCAGGTCCCCGGCCCGCCCGTTATTGTGGTTAGTGTAGATACGTTGAATTTTAATGACTGTGTGGTCTTCCATTTCTGTGTTGATTCATTCAATATAATCAACTCAGGGATAGATCTGCTAATACTTGATTCGATCACCTCTACCGGGGCATTCAGTCTGCTGGAGACAGACAGTAACTTCGTTCAGATACTGACCGGTCTGGAAGTCGTCGGAAAGCACGACCTGACTGTTTATGTCCGTTTCTATCCTGAAGAAGTGAAACATTATAACGGTGTCATATCCATTTACAGCAACGATACGGTCAATCCCGTTATATCAATACCGGTCACCGGAAACGGTCTATCTGATTATGGTGTACCTCATGAAAACAAACCTGACTTATCTTATATAAACGTCTATCCTGTTCCAGCGGATAAACGGATTTTTGTTTCATCACTTTCTCCTGTCCGGTCGTATGAATTGATCAATGTTAATGGGATGATTGTGAAGCGAGATGCCTGCACTGTGGGTAATGAATTCTATATTAATGTCTCAGGTTTAAAACACAACATTTATATATTAAAGCTGTTGTTGGACGATGTGATCGTTTACCGGAAAGTGCTGATACGCTGAACAAGATTAAAAGAATAAGGATCACATATTATGTAAGAATAAGGGAATCTGTTTTTGTCATTCGGTATACAGAACCAGGAATGCCCTCATGACGGATGCGGGGACGCAGGACCGGTGCTCCATATCGGGAAAGGTGTAAAACTGGATAGTCAAACCCGGGTAATTGCGTGACAAAAGCTGGTCGTTCATTTTTTGCAAGTTTGCGATCGATTTCTCGCCTTCTTCCTTACCGATACTCATAAAGACTCTGGCGTTTAGGTTATCATGGGAGGCTGCATATTCCTCCTCATACCGGAAGAGGACACCTTTATCCCAGGCCAGTGAAGGACTCCCGGCATAATACCGGCTGAAGGCCTCCGGGTGCTTAAAGAGGGCATAGAATGTGAACAGACCACCATATGAATAACCTCCCAGGCCTCTGTCGGACGATACCCTGTAATTGGCTTCGATGAACGGAAAGAGTTCATTAATGATGAATTCCAGGAAGAGAGGGGCGCCGCCTGACTTCACATCATAGGTGCGGCCTGTCATTTCCTTCAGAGTGCTGTTCCAGCTCGAATCAACCCTCGGAATATTTGTTGATGTCAGGTCCCTCGTGCGCCAGGCTGCCCAGTCACTCATATCACGGATGGGATAGCCTATATTTACGATGACCATGTCCCTGACATCCGATTTCGGGAATTCCATGAGGGAGGCAATGTTTGCAACCAGCGGGAATGCCCGGTTAGCATCTGTGAAGTACCATACAGGATAAACCTGTCCCGTATCAGGAAGATAACCCGCCGGTAGTTTAATATACAGGTTAAAGTCCACATCCATCAGGTTTGAATGCAATGTTCTTAATTCGGTATTTGGGATAGTCACCGGAGGAAAGATGTCCTTTATTGAATCCTGAATAACTTTATTTTGTGAATATCCTGTACTGTAATAAGAAAAGGACAGCAATAGGCTCGCGAAAATTAATAGGATGGTTCTGGTATTTGTTTTCATAGGTCGGAGTTTTAAAAAAGGGATGAATAATTAAAACAAATATAGAGAATTTATTTATTTGTGAAACTCAAATTTTAAGAACGTAGTGAATTAAAATTTGTAAGTTGAATCCCGCCTGTGGCGGGACCGGAGGCGGAGGGTATAATGCCCCGCCCTTTGGGGCGGAAATTGGGTCCAGGGCACCGCTGAAGCGGCATTTCGCAGGCTCAACATGCCCTGGGGTACATACCCGTGATTTAAACACCAGTCCCGAAGGGATGACATGATTATAGCAGTCGGTGACCTGAACCATCCGCAAGCCCAGTAGGGGGGACATGATAATAGCAGACAATGTGGTGAACAATCCTGGAATCCCTTCGGGGTTTCGCTAATCCCATTCATTCCTTCTTATTAATTTCAAACGGAACCCTTACGGTAAGCGAAATATTCCTTCCGGGAGCGTACAAATGCACCTCTTTTAATGTCGACAAATGATCGACATATTTTTTATCTAAGATATTGCTGACGCAGATACCGATTGAAACGGGCTGACGGCCCCACATGATCTGACCTCCCATTGACAGGTTCCATAAAGTATAGCCCGGCGTCGTTGTTTCATCAGGTGCCGGATGATTCTGATCAAAGTCTGTGTTCGTATTTATCGAGACAAATGCATGATGAATAAATAACAGGTTCTCTTTTTCGGCCCTGATCTCAAAATTAAATTTGCCGGACGGAATAAAAGGCAAATAGTTGCCATTTCTTTGTCTTCCCAACACATACGAATAGGTAACCTTCATATGAAGCCACTGTATTGGATAAGGGTGATAGTGCATGCCGGCCTCGCCTCCGAACAATGATGAATTGCTCTGCATATACTTATAAATATACATGCCTGATGCAGTTGTATCGCCCGTTGGTGTGATAAAGATATAATGGTCGATAAGGTTATAAAACCCTGCAACATCCGCCATGAAATTGTCTTTGTGATAATGCATGCTCAAATCAAACTCATAAGCATTCTCGGGAACAAGGTTATTATCTCCAATTTCATAGCGTGTTTCATGAGGTCCCTTGGATGTCAGTTCTGCCAGGTTGGGTGTGCGGTACGCTGCCGCAACGTTGGTCCTGAATAAAAACCTTTCCGAAATATTATACACTGTCCCGAAAGAGCCGCTGAAACTGTTATAGCTTTTATCAATCGCACTCCGGAAATCAGATGAATCGGGCATGCCGAGAGCTTCTGACATGATGATTTTATTGTCATAGCGGATGCCCGCTTGAATTTTCAGTTTCCTGACGGGGTTCCATTGCAATAATCCAAAAACCGAATAATTATTTGTTGTCGCATCAGGCAGCAATTTGGTCTCCCTGTCGTGCAAATTGGTGTTAGTCTGATACAATCCCTGAAAACCCACAATATAATCGGTATTTTTACCTGACGAGAGATATAGCTTGCTTTCGTAAGTCAGCGTTCCCAGTCTCATTTGAATTTCATAGACATCCGGTTCCCCGAAATGAATGAGTTCGGTATTTTGATAGGCAGCATTCACTTCCAATTTTGCTTTACCCAGATATATCTTGTTTTGTGATGACAGCAGGTGTGTGTTTAATTGCTCGTAAAAAATTTCACATTTTCTTCCCCTCTTGGTTATCGCTTCAATAGCCTCCTCTTCAGCAAGTCCCAGGTTTTCCCGGCCATAATCAAAGAACAATTTGAAGGTGCCTGATTTCCCGGTCATACCGGTGTTAAGTTTAACCGAATACTCGTTGAAACGTGTATTTGGAGCGAAGGTCCCTCCACCCTGCAGGAAATCGGCATTGGTTTTTTGCCCGATGCGGATCCCGCCATAAAATTTCTTGGATGATGTCTTTATACCGAAATTATTAGTCATCCCCAGCGTATTTGAAAATAACTGTAAATTATAATCTCCAACAGTGGTACCCTCCGGTGCCGGTCGTTCTTTTATGAAATTGAGCACGCCACCGACAGCATCGGAACCATAGAGTAAAGATGCAGGCCCCTTGATGATTTCAACATCGTCGATCCCAAATTCGTCGATACCCAACGGATGATGATCCGAATACTGATAATTCTCGAAACGGACACCGTTATTCAGTACCAAAATATCATTCATTGAAAGCCCCCTGATAACGGGTTTTGAAACACCGCTTCCTTTTGAGATCATATCAACCCCGGGTATTTGTGTCAGTATTTCTGAAAAATTGGGAGTCGATTTTACAAATGGTGAGTTGAGTTTAAGGACATCAATTTTGACTGCATTTTCGTCCTGTGTTGAACTGTACCCCCCGGTGATTACAACTTCTTCTGCCTCCATAACTGAAGGCTGCAACGCAATATTCAGTTCAGTGACAGGCTTGTCCAATATTACGGTTTCAACTTTCGTGGCATATCCGATAAATGAAATCTGGATTTTGTCTTTGCCGCCGGGCAGATTCCTGATTTCATAGTGACCGTTGATATCGGAAGCGGTTCCTTTATTGATCTCGGGTAAGAAGATGGTCGCACCCACCAGTGGCTGACCATCCTGATCGGTGATTCGCCCTGCAATCTTGTTTTGTGCGTTTATGATTTGGTAAGATAACATCATAACGCATAAAGTGAAAATAATCTTCATTTTATACGGTTTTGGGTTTTACAAATAAAATCTTTTTACATCCTTTCAGGACGTCAGGTTATTTGTAAAAACCGGAGGAGCTCGAAGTAAAAATGTATACCTGGAAGGATCTGAATGATGGAAAGCTTTATAGAAATTATTGTAGCTGTCTGTTAATTCAGACTTCGCCGGAACTATGCCGGTCTTTTCAGGAAAGAAAACAGAGAATTCAAAGCTGCATATCGCACATTTCTCATGAAAGATGTGAAACTGCCTTTCTTTTGACGGGTGCCAGATGACATGTTCATGGTGATGCTCAAATTTTACAAAGGTCGGTGTAAGCAAAATGATCACCAACCAAAGAGAAGTAATATTTTTTAGCTTACGGGACATTTTAATGTATAACGTTTGAGTTACCGTTATAAAATAATTGGCAGATTCATGGAGTAAAGATACGGAAAACGTGGTATCTCATACGACCATTCCTGAACGGTTATTCATTTCCGTTTCATTTTGATATTATCCTGTCACCCCGCCGGGGCTCATAAATTGGACGGGCCACGGTTTACTATCATCATATTGAAATGACAAAGTTCCTGATCCCGTTGAGGATCAATTGCAGACCGATGGTGGCCACGATCAGACCGGTAATCCTTATCAGGGCACTCATGAAGTTGTATTTTCTCAGGACCTTGCCTATGCTATGGGCATACAGCATGATAACGAGATTAATGACCAGCGCAAAGAAAATGGAGACAATGGTGATCACTTTACCGTAATCGGCAGGGAAGGTCACCGCTGCCGTGATGGTGGCAGGTCCTGCTATCATGGGAATGGCTATTGGAACGCTCGCAACATCCATCAATCTGATGTTTTTTTCCATCCTTATAAATTCACCCCTCTGCAATCCGAGAAGACCGGTATAAATCAGTACGATACCGCTGGTGATCTGGAAAGCATAAAGCTGGATGTGAAAGACATAGGAAAAAATAGCGTGTCCCAGAAATAAGAAAAGGATCAGGATGATGAAGGCTGTCAGCGTTGATTTTATTGAAAGAAATCTCAGTTGTTTTATCGTAAATTGTTCCTGTAATATGTTAACCACCAGAATTTTGTGCACCGGATTGACGAGTGCCAGAAAAGCCACTAGGCTGCTGAGAAAAAGTTTTGTGTTCATAACCGATCAGATTTAGTGGATCCCATTTTTGATTTAACGTCGGGAAACTCATCTAATTATTTCTTAATGGGACGATCTGTATATGTGAATCCTGGTCTTTCAGGGAAGAATTTATTGTCCGGCAACCATATCGACCCGGATTGGCATGTTGGCTTCGTTTTGTATGCCTGGGATAATTATTATTAAATTCCACCATTAGGTCATATATTTGTACCCATCATGAAATCGTCTCAATCTGAAATTATTCATTCAAAACTTTTATTATGAAGATGCTGATAGACGGTCAGTGGGTGATGACCAGCGAAACCATACCGGTGTATGATCCTTATGATAATTCATTGATAGATGTCGTGCCGAAGGCTTCTGAAGCGGATGCTCTGAGGGCCGTTGAGTCGGCCAAAAAAGGTTTTCAGACTGCACGGAAGATGACGGTTTTTGAACGGGCCGACATCCTTTACAAAACAGCAGCTTACGTGGAGCAAAACAAGGAAGATTTTGCCCGGACCATAGCCAGGGAGGGTTCCAAGACAATAAAAGAAGCAAGGAAAGAAGCGGGACGTTGCGTCAACACTCTGAGAATTTCCGCCGAAGAATCGAAGAGAATCCTGGGCGAGACCATACCCTTCGATTCCTTTCCGGGAGGTGAGAACAGGATCGGTTATTATTACCGTTTCCCGATAGGCATCGTACTGGCCATAACGCCCTTCAATGATCCGTTGAACCTTGTCGCCCACAAGCTGGGCCCTGCTTTTGCTGCCGGCAACAGCGTCATTCTCAAACCTGCCACGGTCACCCCTTTGTCTGCCCTGAAGCTGGCGGAGGCCTTCCTGGCATCGGGCCTGCCTGCCGAATGTTTGCAGGTCGTCACCGGCCAGGGTAGCGAGATAGGCCCCGTCCTGGTCCGACATGAAGACATCAGGATGATATCCTTTACCGGCGGGCTGGAAGCCGGGAGAGAGATCACAAAAATAGCAGGTATTAAAAAGATCGGGATGGAACTGGGTTCCAACTCCCCGGTCATTGTGTGGAACGATGCGGACCTCCGGATGGCCGTGGAATCATGTGTGTCAGGTGCCTTCTGGGCGGCAGGACAAAACTGCATCGGCGTGCAGAGGATCTATGTTCATGAGGATATTTATGATGAATTTAAAACGCGGTTTGTCGCCATTACAAAGAAATACAAAACAGGTAACAAGCTGTCGGAGGAGTGCGACATGGGGCCCATGATTACCGAAAAGGAAGCGGTCAGGGTTGAAACGTGGGTGAAGGAAGCCGTCACCATGGGCGCCACCTGCCTTTGCGGGGGAAGGAGAACAGGGGCCGTCATGGAGCCGACGGTGCTGGAGAATGTCCCCGCGACAGCGAAGATCTTTAAAGATGAAGTGTTCGGCCCGGCAGTGAACCTCTTTCCTGTCAAAACCATTGAAGAAGCCATTGCAAAGGCCAACAGCCTGCCGTTTGGCTTACACGCCGCTGTATTCACCTCCAATGTGAATACGGCCCTGAAGGCCGCTTATGATCTGGAGTGCGGCGGGGTGATGGTCAATGATTCCACCGATTACCGGTTAGATTCCATGCCCTTCGGCGGAATTAAAAACTCCGGGCTGGGCCGTGAAGGGATCAAGTTCTCGCTGATGGAAATGACGGAGCCAAAAACAGTTTGCTTTTACCGTTATTGATTCCCGTCAATCATAGTGTATAATTATATAACCGGCATTATGCTCATGAATGTGGATATGATTCAGTGTATTAAACTTTATCCTCTTTTTTACGTCTAACGTACGTTTCCGGCTCAGTAATTAAATAATTTTGCCCTTCAACCCCAAACCGTGTGCTGGCGATGAGATATTTTACTACGTTGATGCTGATTTTATCTTTCCTTTTTATTCATGCGCAGACCTTTACGATTACCGGGCGGATCCTTGGCAAGGACGATCATGCGCCCCTGCAAGGTGTCCATGTTCTGCTGATGGATACGCCTGATACCACGCGGGCTTTGGGTGAGGTGTCAGGTCTGGAAGGGACTTTCACCTTCAGGCATGTGGCGCCGGGAAGGTATAAGCTCAAGGCCACATATGTCGGATTGAAAGAATATGAACAAAGCATCATCGTCACCAATGCCGACATCCGTCTGGCGGATATCATGATGGAACCGGTCATCACTCCGCTTGAAGGCATCACGGTTCAATCGCAACAGATACGCACCGAGATGAGGGGCGACACGGTCGAATACAATGCCGGTGCTTATAAGACCAACCCCGACGCCAATGCCGAAGATCTCGTCACGAAGATGCCCGGCATCACCGTGGAGCAGGGCACGGTGAAAGCACAGGGCGAGGATGTCAAAAAGGTGCTCGTCGACGGGCGGGAATTTTTTGGTGATGATCCCTCGCTGGCTCTCAGGAACGTCCCCGCAGAGATCATCGACAGGATACAGGTGTTCGACAAGCTCAGCGACCAGGCACAGTTCACCGGCTTTAACGACGGTAATACCGACAAGACGATGAATATCGTCACACGGCAGGGTATGAACAAAGGCCGGTTTGGTAGATTCTTCGCCGGTTATGGCACCGACGGGAGGTACCAGGTGGGCGGCAACCTTAATCTGTTCGGTCAGCAGCGCCGTTTGACCATTATCGGGTTGAGCAACAACGTTAACCAACAGAACTTCTCTTCGCAGGATTTCCTGGGGGTGGCAGGTATGTCAGGCCGGCGCGGCGGCTTGGGAGGCTTCGGCGGCCGTGGCGGCCGTCGCGGCGGTGGTTCCTTCGGCGGTGGCCCCATGGGATTTGATATGAGCAACTTCTTCATCGGACAACAGTCTGGTATCAACACCACAAACGCCATAGGATTCAATTACAGTGACACCTGGGGACAAAAAATCAAAATCACTGCCAGCTATTTCTTTAACCAGGTGAGGAATAAGACCAACAGCATCCTCGACAGGCAATATTTCATCAATGACACCACGAGCCAATATTACCATGAAACCAATGACGCCGCCGGCAACAATTACAATCACCGTTTCAATATGCGCATGCAGTACAATATCGATTCGTCGAATTCCTTCATTTTCACACCCCGCCTGAGCTTTCAGAAGAATCATTCCACAAGTGATCTGACGGGGACCAACAGTCTGCTCAATGAGGTGATGATCAACAGCAGCACGAGCGATTACAATGCAACTTATTCAGGGTATGATCTGTCGGGCAACCTTTTATACAGGCATAAATTCAATAAGACAGGAAGAACCGTTTCGGTGAATATAGGATCGGCATGCAATAATAAAACCGGTAACAGCGATCTTCTCTCTCAAAGCCGTTATAATGTGGGTTATGATTCCCTGCAGACCAATGATCAGAATGCGCATACTGTCGCCGACGGATATATGGTTTCGGGCGATCTGGCCTACACCGAGCCATTGGGGGTCAACAGCCAGTTACAGTTCAGCTATGACCCCTCGTATTCCAAAGATTATTCTGATAAGGAGACCTTTCTCTTCGATTCCATAAGCGGTCAATATTCCATTCCCGATACCTCTCTTTCTAATAAATACAGCACATATAATACAATCCACAGGGGAGGCATCAGCTACCGCCTGAGGGGTGTGAAATATAATTTCATAGCCGGAGTCAATTACCAGCACACCCTTTTAACGGGTGACCAAACCTTTCCGTCATCATCCAGGCTAAGTAAGAACTTCGACAATCTCCTGCCTATGGCAGTGATGATGTATAAATTCTCCTCTTCCAATAATCTGAGGATTTTTTACAGGACTTTCACCAACACCCCCGGTGTCGGCCAATTACAGGATGTCATCGACAACACCAATCCGCTGATCCTTTCCACCGGTAATCCTGACCTGAAACAGCAGTACAGTCACCTGATCGTGGCCCGTTACGGGAGGACCGATCCTGACAGGATCAAACCCTTTTTTATCTTCCTCAGCGGCATGTTAACACAGAATTACATCGGCAATTCCATCCTTTTTGAACAGGCTGATACAGTTCTTCAGAACGGCATGATCCTGAATGCCGGATCACAGCTCACCAGACCCGTCAATCTCAGGGGTTATTGGAACGTGCGGTCTTTCTTTATGTACGGCGTGCCGGTGAAAAGCATCAAAAGCAACCTGAACCTTCACGGCGGCATCTCATATTCCCATACCCCCGGATTAATCAACGGTAACGTGAATGACGCCAATACATCCGATTTCAACGGCGGTGTGGTTGTGAGCAGCAATATCAGCGAAAACATCGACTTTACCGTGGCTTATTCGGTGGATTATAACCTGGTGAAGAACAGTATTCAGCCGGCTTCCGATAACAACTACCTCTACCAGGTGGCTACCGGCAAAATCAACCTGTTGCCCTGGAAAGGTCTCATCCTCGGCTCCGATATCAGCTATACCCTGTACACCGGATTCACCAGTCCGCTGGTCAAAGATTACCTGCTGTGGAATGCGTCCATAGGGTATAAATTTTTAAAAAACAATGCTGCCGAGGTGCGGCTTTATGCCTTTGACATCCTCAACAGCAACAACAGCATCAACCGGACGGTGACAGACTCTTATATTGAGAATACGCAGACCGAAGTCCTGAACCGCTATCTCATGATCATCTTTACTTATAACCTCAGAAATTTTCAAGGTGCGCCGCAGTTCCAGCCGGGAGAGAGATGGCGTGACGGCATGGATCATGACCATTTCTAGGACGAGGTTTCCGCAATTATCATCCCGGTGGTCATAAGATCAACCTATGCCGCGGTGTTTATTCAAATCGAAGAGCGTCGATGGGATTAAGTCGTGCAGCTTTGCGTGCGGGATACCACCCAAAAAAGACGCCGATGAACGAGCTGATGAGGAAGGCGGCCAACTCGGTGCCGGGTGTGATGACTGTCTCCCATCCGACAAAGCGTGACAGGGCGGTAGCGACGGCCACGCCAAAGAGCACGCCGATGAGACCGGCGGTGATGCTCAGGACAACAGCCTCGATCAGGAGCTGGGTGAGGATGTCATAGGCTGTGGCGCCGATAGCCAGGCGTATGCCTATCTCACGCGTGCGCTCCGTCACCGACACGAGCATGATGTTCATGATGCCGATGCCTCCCACCAGCAGTGAGATCGCCGCAATGCTGGCCAGCAACGTCGTCAGAGCCCCTGTGATGGATTTAGCCGTCTGGGCTATCTCTGACTGTGTGTTGATGGTGAAATCATCGGCCTGGCCCTTCGCTATCCTGTGCTGTATCCTTAAAGTCCTGGTGATCTCGCTGACAGCCGGGTTAATGTCACCCAGAGTGCGTGCCGACACAAAGATCTGCTGTATATACCGGCTTCCCGTGATCCTGTTTTTTACGCTTGTGTAAGGGGCAAGGATAATATCATCCTGGTCCCGCCCAAAACCGGTTTGTCCTTTTGGCGCCAACACGCCGATCACTTTGAAGGGTATCAAACCCACACGGATGGTCTTTCCTACAGGATCTTCGTTGTTGGTGAACAGCTCGTTCTTGACCGTATTGCCAAGGAGACAATATTTAGCCGACGTTTTAATATCTTCACTGTTAAACGATGCACCGTCGATAAGGGTCATGTCACGTATTTTAAGGAAATCGGACGATACCCCGAGTATGGTCGTCTGCCAGTTGTTTGCACTGAATTTGACCTGTACTGATGTACTGATAACAGGTGAGGCATATTGAACGTCGGAACAAAATTTTCGTATGGCCTCGACATCGTTGACCGTGAGGCTTTGCTGTGTTCCCGCGGTTTGTCTGACACCATTCTCACGTGCCGCCGACGGGCTTACAAAGACCAGGTTGGTACCCAGACTGGCAATACGGTTATTCACAACCGCCTCGGTGCCTTTGCCTATGCCCTGCATCACGATGACAGCGGCTACACCGATGATGATGCCCAGCATGGTCAGGAAAGTCCTGAACTTATTCTTCCCCAGGGCACCAAAGGCACTTTTTATCATCATTAACGCATTCATACCACTTTTGTATTTTCATCCATAACAGGCAGCCTGTCAAGCTCTGCCTGGGCCGACTTAGGATTATCATTGGTTTTTGTTGAGATTATTTTGCCATCACTGAACATGACTTTCGATTTGCAAAAATCGGCCAGATTGGCTTCATGGGTCACAAAGACAATGGTGGCCCCTTCATTGTTCAGTTTCTGAAAAATGGTCATGATCTCCAGGCTGCTGTGCGTGTCAAGGTTACCGGTGGGTTCATCGGCAAAAATGACGGCCGGATTGTTAACGATAGCCCTGGCTATGGCCACACGTTGCTGCTGTCCTCCCGACAATTGGTTGGGTTTGTTGTACATCCTGTCCTTCAGGCCGACCGATTCGAGCGCCCGCAAAACGAGTTCCTTCCTTTGGTAGGTCTGTCGAGCCATCCCAGGATGTGCATGAGTGTTGATTTACCGGAGCCGCTGGCTCCCATGACGGCGACAAAATCACCGCTGTGCACTTCCAGGGTCACCCCGCGCAGGGCGTTGATATGGACCTCACCGACCTCATAGATATTGTGAACATCTTCAATTTTCAATATGGCTTCGCTTTGTTCCATGTCTGTTAAATTCTCGGTGGATGCGGTCTGTTATGTGGCGACGGGAATATCGATCGGTATTGACGTGTGACGACAACCCTTCGGCCGATGATCACCCTCAGGGTGTCGGTCACTCCCTTCCCCGAGATTTCCGATATGGTGCCATCATCAATGCCTTTGTTCACTTTAACGGGGACGGGTATGTTTCCTCTTAATGTCCAGACAGTATCTATGGTATTTGTTGTGACGGCGGTGTCGGAATAAGGCGAAAATTCAAAGGCCGCCATGGGTACAGTCAGCACGTTGGTATCTTTTCTGACAACGATCGACACATCGGCGTTCATACCTGGCAGAAGCTTCAGATCGGGATTGGGTGCGTCAATCACAACCGTATAGGTGACGACATTCCCCGTGGTGTTGGGTTGCAACCGTATCTGATCGACAATTCCCCTGAATGTTTCATCCGGGTATGCGTCAACATTGAACATAGCCGGCTGACCTTTTCTCACCTGGCCTATATCGGCTTCATCAACATAAGCCAGCAGTTGCATCTTCTTCAGATCATTGGCAATGGTGAACAGGGTGGGAGTGGCAAAGCTTGCTGCCACGGTCTGTCCTATGTTCACATTGCGCGAAATGACAACACCATCGATGGGTGCCGTGATTTTGGCATAGTAAAGGTTTGTCTGTGCTTTATTAAGATCGGCTTCGGCTGCTTCCAGATCGCTTTTTGCCGACAGGTAGCCGGCATATTGGGTGTCGTAATCACTCTGAGCGATGGCCTTCTGAGCCAGCAGATCCTGGTATCTGACGTACTCTTTTTCCTGCTGAGCCAGCTGCGCCCTGGCTTTCAATAAGGCCGCACGTGTATCCACCACGGATGCATGCAGCGTTGTCGTGTCAATCAATGCGATCAGCTCACTTTTTTTTACAATATCGTTGTAGTCGACATATATTTTGGAGATGATGCCCGAAACCTGTGTACCAACATCCACCGATACAAGCGGATTGATTGTGCCGGTGGCTGTCACCTCATTGGTTACCGTGCCGGTTTTAACAGTGGTCGTGATGAAACTGGCAGCCGTGATCTTAGGATGTCTCCTGATAAAAGGAGATATCAGCAATGCCAGCACAACGACTACGATCACGATAATGATCACATTTCTTCTTCTTTTTTTCATCTTTTCACGCTATTGTAAAGTTATTTTAATGCCCATATAGTAGTCGAGGATCTTAGACTTAAAAATAAGGTCATACTTAGCCTGAAGTAAGCCGGACTGTGCTTTTATAAGGGCGTTCTTCTGAACCAGCAGGTCGGGGGCATTCATCATGCCTGCATCGTAACATGTCTTGGAATCGTCATATGAAGCGGCAGCCGCATCCAGTTGTCCCTGTGACGCTTCGTAATTGGATATCGCATTTTTAAGATCATAATAGGCCTGTTCCACCTCCTTGCGCAGGGTGACCTTACCCTGTTCTTCGTTCAACCTGGCATTGCGCAGGTTCAATTCGCCCAGTTTGACATTATCGGCTGCCTGCCTTCCGTTTAAAATAGGTATTGAAAGGGTCAATGAAAGCGACTTGCTGAGGTTATTGTTCAGCATGTAAAACAGTATGTTCTCAAGAAGAAGAAATAATACCGGTTCCGTCGGAGGTGTTTCCATTGTCGTTATGAAAAACTATCGTTCGATCCTTTTTCATGATTTATCAGCGGCAGTGATGTTAAGTCTGAAGACGTCCTCTCACTGTATGTGCGGTGAAAGGCCCTTTCTCAGCCATTAACTGACGTGCAGCTTCCACCTGTCCCCATGTATTCCATAGCAGTATCCCTTTTATCCTGCCCTGATGCAGATAATAAACAACACCTTCACGAAAAGGTTCTTTCCAGTCGCCGATCATTTCATAACGGCTGTCAATTTCACCGACGGCTTCATAGCCAAGATCGAACAGATCGGAGTAAAAAAATGGCAGGTAGTGGTAAAGAACATGCTCGCCGGCCATATTCATACCTGCTGTTTCACCCATACGGTTGGCATTGTCTTCATGTTCCAGACGTATTCTTTTCCCCAGGACAGGATTATAAAAGTTGGCTACATCACCCGCAGCATAAATATCCTGGTGTGTGGTCTGGAGGTATTCGTCCACAATAATGCCGTTATCGGTGGCCAGTTTTGAAGCATGTGCCAGTTCCGTTTCGGGCAGAATGCCGATACCGGCCACAACGCCATCAACATGCAACTCTTTGCCGTGAGAGGTTTCAATAACATATGAAGAATCACGTTGCTTGATCATTGTCACGCTCTCGCCGGAAATGATATGAACCTCTTTTGATTGAAAATAAGCATGGACAAACGACGACAGGGCGGCAGGATAAACATGTGCTCCGAGGCTTTCTTCAGGGAAGATCATCGTGACGGAAGTGTCGTTCATGGTTAGTGCCGCGGCAATTTCAGATCCGATAAAGCCCCCGCCGATCACGGCGATGTGTTTATGTGAACTGCTCAAAGCTTTCAGCGCATGGTAATCATCCAGGGTTCTGAAGTAAATGATGCCATTCACATGATAGGGTAAGCGACGCGCTCTCCCGCCTGTGGCCAGTAAAAGTTTACCGTAAGAATAAACAGTGCCCTGATCATCGGTGACTATTTTCTTTCCGGAGTCGATCTTTTTCACTGTCCGTGACAGGTGTGTTTCAACATGGCCGGAGGGTGTATGTCGCCATATTTTATCCATCGGTTCGCCTTTCCATAAAGCCTTCGACAATGGAGGCCGGTCATAGGGAAGGTAACCCTCGCTGCTGATAAGACCTATGCTGCCGTTGCTATCCACCCGGCGGATGCCTTTCACGGCAGCATCGGCAGTCATCCCGCCACCGATGATAAGGTAATGATAATCAGGCATGATTATTTTTTATAATTCAACTATAACAATACCGGCTTATAAACAATCTTTTACCTGTTTTGTTAACGGATGTTTTGTTATGGAGGGATGATGATACCCGATACCCTTTGAAAGGTATCAGGTGGAAAATGTCAGGATTATTGATGGACCACAATGACGTGATGCGGTCTGACGGTCATTTCAGTTGGCGCAGGATCATCTCGGCGTCGGCCTTGGTGCTTTTCAGTATCTGGACGGCTTCGGCGATATGCTGATTCCGGTGTGTGCTCATGAGCTGGAACCTGAAGATGGCCTTGCCTTTAGGCACTGCAGGAAATTCGGCCAGATTGGCCAGCAGGCCTTTTTTAGCAGTTTCCTTTGATATCAGTCTGGCCAGCTCTTCGGCTCCAATGAGTACCGGCACGATAGGGCTGGGAACTCCGGTGGTGACAAATCCATTGGAGGTGAAGGCGTGGATGGCAAAATCGATGTGATCCCTTAGCATACTTCTCAGATGATCGCCTTTCTCCGAAAAAATGATCTCGGCACATTTCTGAACCACCGCACATTGCATGGGTGAGATGCCGTTTGAAAAAGTGTAGGAGGGGCTGAAAACGATGAGCTGGGGCCGGATGATGTTGGGCCCCGCCACAAAGCCACCGTTGGAGGCAAAGGATTTACTGAAGGCGCCGCAGATGACCACATTGTCAAGATCCGCTTTCGTCACGGTCTCCAGCAATCCCAGGCCTCTCTCACCCATGGCTCCGAAGTCATGCGCAATATCAAGGATCAGAATGCCTTCATATTGCCGGATCAACTGCAGCACCTGCTTCAGATCCGGCACATCTGAATTCATGGAGTAAAGACTCTCCATGACGACGAAGAGACCGTTCACCGGATCTTTCTCGCGGCATTTCTGCATCAGGGTTTCAAGATGACCGATGTCATTGTGTCTGAATTTTTGCAGCAGCGGGGTGCTGTAACGCGCTGCCACCTGCAGGCTGTTATGTGATAATGAATCAATGATCAGGTGATCGTTGACGGTGACCAGGGCGGCTATGACACCGAAACAGGCGCTCCAGCCGGTGGGATAGAGTAAGCATTGTTCCGTATTTAGAATGCCTGCCAAGGTTGCCTCAAGCTTCTCTGTGAGTTTGTTCCTGCCGGTCAGGATAGGGGATGAGGCCGTATGAATGCCATAGTCATCCACAGCCTGCTTAACGGCATTCTTCACCTCTTCATCCTGGGCCAGTCCAAGGTAGTCCTGTGAACTGAAGTTCAGATAACGCTCTTTCCTGCGGTTGGCCACCTCGGCATCCACATAGGGTGACACGACGGATGTCAGCACCCTGTTGGCCGAAAACATCACGCCATAACTGTTGCGAAGAGCCGCCAGATCGGATAGAGGTGTATATCGTGACATCAGGGTTTTACCGCTCACCTTTAAATAATCAAGGGCACTTCCCCCGAGGGCTTTTAACAATTCAGATTTCATGTTTATTTTATTGGTAATTATCCAACTAATGTAATAAACCTTTTCTTTTAAACTGATACTCTCATTATCCAGGTAAAGGCAGCATGCCGTCGATCAATTTGTCGCGCCATCGTCGCGGCAGGAGCTTGGTGGCGAAGGCCAGCAACCTGACATCCGCGCCCGTGATGATCAGAAATTTGGAACTGCCGGTGCATCTGCCCAGTATCTTTTGTGCGGTCTTTTCCGGTGACATGACCCGGCGCGGTGAATTTTTGGCCTTCATCCAGTCCGGCTGGCTGGCTATCTCACCATGAAACTGCGGCGTATCCATATCGCCGGGACAGGCGACATAAACCTGTATGTGGCGGTGTAAAAGCTCACGACGCAAAGCTTCACCGAAGTTAATGACTCCTGCCTTGGCAGCGCAATACACGGAATACCCCGCCGCTCCCATCAATCCGAAACCCGATGAGATCATCAGCACCTTCGCGCCCTTTGCAAGAAAAGGAACAAAGAACCAGGCGGACTGGATGGTTCCCCATAAATCAACTTCCATATCTTTTTTAAGATCGGCAACAGTACCGTATTCGCCAAGTAATCTGACGGTGACTTCACCGGCATTGAGCACCAGGAAGTCAATTGTTCCAAATTCCTGTTCCACGATTTTTGCAGCTGCACGAAGGTCTTCTTCCCGCGTGATATCACATGTGATGCCCCGCCGTGAAACCGGGTGAACGGATAACCGCTGGCAGGCTGCATCGATGCGTTGAGAGTCCCTGGCCAGAATGATGATGTTGTAACCCCGTTGTGCCAGGAGTGTGGCGATAGAATATCCCAGTCCGGAGGAACCTCCGGTAATTAATGCCGTGAGTGACATATATTATGATTAATTGTTCCCTGATGGTTATGCATGTAAAATATTCATCGTCCGGAAAGCCGGTTTATTGAAAAATGAAAAAAATTGGCCGTAAAATTAAAGATTACGATTCAAATATCGTCAAAATGATCGAAAAGATAATTGGCTTCTTTTTCCATATTACAGGGATGTCACTGCATCGGAATGGTGAATTTGAATTCACTTCCCTGATTGACAACACTTTCAACCCATATCTTGCCCCCGAGCTTTCCGACAAATTCCCTGCATAAAATCAATCCCATGCCGGTCCCTTTTTCACCCTCGGTACCGACATTACTAAATTTAATGTCTATTCTGAAAAGTTTGCTCAGATCTTCTTCTGATATCCCTGTGCCCGTGTCTTTAATGGTCACTAGGAGATGGTCGTCGCTTGGTATTGCATGGACAGAGACATAGCCGCCTCTAAGTGTAAATTTAATGGCATTGCTTAACAGATTTCTCAGGATGGTATCCAGCATATGCTTGTCGGAGTTTATCCGGATATCGTCCGGAACCTCGGCAGATATGGAGATCTGTTTGCTGATAGCTGCCGCTTGCAGCACTGACAGGTTGCTTCTGATAAGTTCACTGATATTCAATGACTCAGGATTGACGCTGATGGACCCTGTTTGTGACCGTGACCATTCAAGCAGGTTTTCAAGGATGTCGTGACCATGTTTGGCTGCGTCGTTGAAGATTTTAATGAATTCCCTGGTTCTTTCGGTGTCATATTCAGGTACATTCTCATAAAGGAGTTCGGAAGCGATAAACAGGCTGCTGAAGGGATTTCGAAGGTCATGTGCGAGGATGCTGAAAAATTTATCTTTTGTGGCCAGTAGATTTTTGAGTTCATCAGCATATGTTTTCAGTTTTTGTTCGCTGGCGGCAATGGCCTGTTCGGCTTTTTTATAAAACGTTATGTCATCATATATCACTGCAAAATAACCCATTTTAGGCGAGAAAACTCTGAGATTGAAATACTTGTCTAAAGAAGGGTAATAATGTTCAAATACCATTCTTTTCCCTGTCATGGCAACCGTTCCGTAAGTGTTGATCCAATGGGGCTCGATATCGGGAAACACTTCCCTGACGGTTTTTCCGACCAAATCATTCGCACTCCTGCCGGTCATCGCTTCAAAAGAGGGATTGATGCTGAGGAACCGATAGTCAACCGGATTATTCTTATCGTCAAGGATGATCTCATGAAGGGCGAAGCCATCGGTCATGGTATTGAACAGCAGGCGGTACTTTTCTTCACTTTGGCGTATGGCCTCTTCCGTTTCGATGTTTTTAAGACGCAGGCGGATGTTCATAATGCCGTAGGAGACATCGACAGCCAACTGTGAGAGTAATGCCACTTCCTCATCGGAGAAAGCTTCCGGTTCCCTGGCATAGATTGAGATGGCACCGAAGGTACGTTTGTCATCTTTCAGCGGGAGAACGATGGAAGAGGCATAACCGCGCTTGAGGGCTTCGTTGCGCCAGGGCTTGAAATTAGGATCGGTCAGCATGTTGTTGCAGCCGGCAGGCTCTCCGGTTCTGATGGCAGTGCCTGTGGGACCGCGGCCACGTTCCGTATCGTGCCAGGTGATGTGAAGTGTCTCCAGATAACCTTTCTCAAAACCGGCATAGGTTACGGGGATGACCGACTTGGTGTCATCGTTCATGGCATAGCCTATCCATATCATGGCATGGCCACAATCCTCCTGGATAATGCGGCATATCTCCTGGAGGTAGGGCACTTCATCCGTGGCATGTAACATGGCTTGCCTGCTGTTGCCCAAAGCCTTGAGGGTGCGGTTCAGCTTATGGAGTTCTGCTTCTCTTTTTTTTAACAACGTGATGTCGTTATTGATTTCGATGATGGCATCAGGCTTACCTTGCCGGTTCCGGTGAAGGATCTGTAAGCTGTTGACCCATACCTGCCGGCCATCGTTGCGGTAATGCCGTAACTCACCGAACCAATAGCCGCCACGGTTCAAAGCCTCGGCGGTGGCAGCACGAGAAAGAGGGAACACAGTCTTCAGGAGGTCATGTGATATCATTCCCAAAGCCTCATCATGGCGGTAACCGTACAGTTCTTCCATGCCCTTGTCCCACATGATGATCTGATCTTGTAAATCACGTACCAGCACAGGAGCATATTCCAAAAGTTCAGCCTGGCGGCGGAGCTGCTTTTCGCTTTCCTTCAAAGCTTCCTCCATGCGCTTTCGGTCGGTGAAATCGACAAATGAAACCAGGATTTTACCGAGACTGTTTTCATACCCCGGTGCCACGTCAAGGTGTATTGAAAGTACACGCTTGCCCTCCACGGTCCTGGCCTCAATTTCACCTTCAAAATGAGTTGCACCTCCCGCCAGACGAATCACCATTTCCCTGAACACTTCCTTATAATCCTCACTGAAATAAAATTGCGTGTTCGTCAACAGATCTTCTTTACCCCCGGCTTTAAAAAATGATACGCTTTTCTGATTGATATCAATCACTTTAACCAATGAGATCAGGTAATTTAAAGCATCCTGATTTTGTTCCAAGTGAGCTTTAAGATCGCTGATGCCTGATTCCCTTAATATGTTGAGATGTTTTTTTATTAATGAGAGATCGACCTCCCAGATGGGAATGACGGAATGCTCGAATAAGTTCCTGTAACGCTCATTGCTTTCAATGATTTTTTTTACGATGGGCACCGAGACCCGCCTGAAAATATATATCCCAATCAATACCAGTAAGAGTGAAGATATGACGGCATAAAAGGCTGCATGATAAAAAGGCCTTTGTAATTTCGCCAGATCCGTTTTTACAACCATGCCCCATTCCAGACCAGGGATGTGATTATAATAAGCGAGGACCCTTTTGTTCTTATAGTCCCTACCCCTGATAAATCCACTGTGTTTCTGGAGAGCATATTTGATGGGTTCAGCGGTTTTTGAATCAATTGAAATGGGCTTGGGCTGAATGAAATATTCATTCCGTTGTTCTAAAATAAAGTATATTGAATCCTTTTTACGGTAAGCAAGAATGAACTCGCCCGTCTCATCCAAGCCATTGGTTATATCTTCCTGCTTTTTTATTGTCTTCAAAACGGCAGTAGTATCTTTTGTCGCCTGAAAGGCTGTTGTGATCAGCTCGGTCTGGTCCGATGAAATATCTTTCAGCAAATCCATTTTACCTCTGAGTGTCAGGTGATAAACCACGATGAGGGTGATGACCGTCACCACCAAAGGTATCAGGATCATGATGATCAGCAATTGTATAATATCTTTTTTCCCGGGCATTCTCATCGTGTGAACCGTTAAGTTGCGAAACAATGTACGACTACCTGGTCGCGGCGTATTGATAGCCGGGTTTACCACGTGACCGGTTACCGATTATATCGACAGGGTGAATTTACAAAAAAATGTTCGATTACCGTCAAGTGGATAAATTCTATGACAATTTATAAAATAAGAACCTTGCCGTGTAAAATTATAATTATTTGAAGTAAAAAAAGTCATGCGTGGAATAGAAAAGATACGGATGTTATATATTTTTGTCAGATGATGGCAATGGCCGTTATTTTCAAATCGCGGTCCGATGAAAATTTTATTGGTTGATGATGATGAAAAGCTGTCAACTTCCATAAAATATGGACTGGAAGATAAAAAGCACGTTGTCGATCAGGCTTATGACGGAGTGACCGGGGAAAAACTGGCGACGAGCAGAAAATATGATCTGATCGTCCTCGATGTGGTGCTGCCCGGAATAAATGGAATGGAGCTATGCAGGAAGATCAGGGCGGCCGGGATAAAAACCCCGGTTATTATCTTGACTTCACTCGGTTCGATCGACGACAAGGTGGAAGGATTTGACAGTGGCGCCGACGATTATCTTGCCAAGCCCTTTGAGTTCAGGGAGCTGCTGGCCCGTGTCGAGGCGTTGAACCGCAGGAGCAAAGATATGATCATTCATCCGTTACTGCGGCTTGCCGACCTGGAAATGGATACCCTGGCAAAAAAAGTAACCAGGGCTGATAAAGAGATAATACTTACGTCACGTGAATATCATATTCTTGAGTTGTTATTGAGAAATCAGGGAAGGGTTCTCGACAGAGCCGAAATAGCTGAGAAAATCTGGAACTTTCAATTTTATCCCGGCACCAATGTTATCGATGTTCACATCAATTCATTAAGGAAAAAACTGGACAAGGACTTTTCTCCCAGGCTTATTCATACCGTTACCGGCGTCGGGTACATTATGACCGATAAAAGGTAGATGTTCGCACGGTATTTTTAATGAGATCTTAATTTTTTCTTAATCCGTTCTTAATGCCGATCCAAAGAGACGCCTGTACTTTTATGGGGTCTTTAGGGTATGATGATTTGTAGTTTAATGTATTAATTCTCAGCAGAAAAGCTAATGTAATAGACAGATGCTTCAGGAATTTGTTTAATATAACTGATAATATGAATGACACATGAAAAAAAAGGATCAGATTGGGACAAATGCCGGAATCATTTGGCGGAGGCTGGAGGCAGATCTCACCGACACCAAGGTCCCGATGTTAATAAAAGAGTGCCGGATTAAAAAAGATGATTTTTACATGGCACTGGGATGGCTTGCCCGTGAAGATAAGATCAAGCTGATAGAAATTGACGAGAGTATGTATGTTTTTCCTGTGAATACCTGATAGATCCTTCTTTCATCATATATTAACACTTAAAATGAACAATCATGGATGAAAATGTAAAGAAAACCGTTGGTTCAAGAAAAAGGAAGATTTCGCCGAAGAAAGAAGCCGATGACTATCAACTGGCTCTTGACCTGTACTTTGAAAGAGGCGGTATATTGCTGGAGGATGGTACTGAAGAATGGTTCTGATCAAAGGGTAACCTGTCGACAATCAAAACGGGTCAAGAAATGTTTTTATCTTAAAGGATAAAACCTTTATTGGGTTTTTTAAAATGGGTATGAACATCACGATCAGAAGGGTGTATGATCTTACTTATTCCGGCGAGGGTTACCGCCTCCTGGTCGATAGGGTGTGGCCACGGGGAATCTCAAAAGAATCCCTGCGCCTGGATGAGTGGTGCCACGAGATCGCACCAACCACTGCATTGAGGAAATGGTTCGCACATGATCCCGCACGTTGGGAAGAGTTCAGGATCAAATACAGGCAGGAACTGGCCTCGCATGAAAACATTGTCGGAAGACTTCGTCACATCGCACAACATCAACCTCTCATATTACTTTACTCGTCGAAGGATACTGAACATAACCAGGCCGTCGTCCTGAAAGAATGGCTTATCGTCGGTTGATTTTCCAGATTATTTTTTCCCTATCATCAGAAATAAAGGATAGGTGGTCACCTTTCCTTCCGATTGTTTTGTGATCCGATAACAGATCTTGTACAATTCTGTTTTGAATCCACTGCTTTCCATGATCCTTTCAATCTCTTCCCTGTCAAAGCCATTGTGGCCGTCATAATCCGGTATATGGGAATGAAAGGAGCCGTCCTCTTTCGTCAGGTCTCCAATACACAGGTAACCACCTTTTTTCAACATCGAAAAAAACTGTTTCAATAATTTTCCGATATCCCTGATGTGATGGAGTGTCATCAGGGTGTATATCACATCATAAGAATGTTGTCTGAAATTTTGTGTCATCAGGTCCAGGTGGATGGGGGTCATGTTGGGGATATGTTCTTTTTTTATTTTTTTACGCAGTACATTGAGCATACCATCGGAATTATCGGCGAGGGTTAGCCGGGCAAAATGATCTTTCATGAAATAGCTTAGCAAGCCGGTGCCGCAACCATATTCAAAACCGTTTATGGATCGCAATGGCTTGACAAATGACAGTATCTCATTGGCAAAGACTTTGGCCCTGTCGATCTTTTGAGGATCGTTATCCCACTCCCGGGCTTTTGCGTCAAAAAACATCATAATGTCCTCTACAGTTAAGGAAGTTGAATATGAAAAACGATTTAAATTGAGGAGAAATGATGATATTTAATCGAAACCGATACCGGCGCCCCAGTGCCAGCGCCAGTAACCCCAGGGCCACCCGAAGGCCGGACCTCCGTACCAGTAACCGTCCCATCCCGGCCACCAGTAATTCCAATCCTCCAGCTGCTGGTTTTGACGTACCGAATCGATATATGTTTTCTGCATGTAATCAAGCACTTCTGTCGAAACACCCTCCTTCTCCAGCTGGACAAGCTGATCGGCTTTAAGACGGTAAACGGTGTGCGATTTCTTGATCTTGTCGATGATATCCTTGGGCGCTACACCGGATTTGCTCATTTCGACGATTTGAGCCACGGTGACCGGCGGCACATGGTATTGACTGACCATACAGCCCTGAAGGAAGAAAAAACTGAATCCAATAAAAAGAACTAATAAACCAATAGGTAAACGGTTCGTGTTTTTCATTGCAAAGATCTCCATTGTTTTGATTAAAAACTCTATTCCCATTTATATCGGAATGAGCGGCTTGTATTAAATCGGGATGCGCCGTCATTATGATGATAACAAACTATAGAATAAATAGTTTGGTCATGAAAAATAAAGGTGAAAGACAAAGGATGAAAAATTATCCTATAAAATGACTGTAACGAAATTTTTTGTGATGTCAACCTTATCTTAGATTTTACAGTTTTCATCAGCAGCATGATACCTCCCAATCATTCAGTGGTTCATTTGGTTAAAAAATTGTTCCGGATTGCTTTCAGCCGCTTCAAGCAGATTTTTAGCCTGACCGATGGCGTGTTCAAACTTGTCGCACTCCAGGGCTTTCATGGTTTCAACAGCTACTTCCTCAGTTGCTAATCCCCGGTATATGACCTCTCTTCTGGCCCTGGTGCCCCTTTCAAGCCCGGTGTTGACGGTGGGAAGGATAATCTCAAAGACCTTTGCCGACGTGTTCTTAAGCTGATAACGCATGGATATGCTATAGGAATGGATGGCAGGCAGCATGTCCTTAGCTTCATTTCCGGTCAGTGTGATTGTTTGTTTCATCCTGCCGTTGAAGCCTGACATATCAATGGAAATCAGGGGTAAATGTAGCGGGCTTCTGAGATGATTCCGGGATCGAATACATATCCCAGACTCTCGGCCGTTTGTGTATTGATGGCAATGATATTCGTATCGAAATATTTTACTGACACATCATCGGGATTCACGCCGCGGATCACTGCCACAACGAGCTTGCCGGTCTCCCGGGCTATCAGATCATAATCCACGCTGATGGAGGCAAGAGCGCCATCCTGAGTATTGACATAATCGGTGCCAAGCACCGGTATGGTATCGGGCAATGCAAGAGCGACAAGATCAGTCATGGCCAGGGTCATGGTGTTATCATTGCTGATCAGGATGGCCTGGATATGATTCTGTTTGATATCCGCATAGGCGGAAGGGATGTCACCGGCACCGGTCACGGAAGTATTGAAGAAATTCATACCGTAATAAACGCAGGTATTGCTGAGTTGCTGTTGAGAGAAGATGGAATTTGATTCCCCTGCATTGTACAGGCTGCCGGCGATGGAAATTGCGGGTAAAAGCCTTTTGGTGAAGCCGATAAACGCATTGAAGTCCGTGGCATTGGAGAGGCCCGTAACACCTGTACGCTGATTCAGGATACCGGCAATCTCCGGATTGGTTACTATACTGAATACTATGGGTATGTCATCGGGAACCATGGAAACGGCAGCTTGTGTCGCCGGTGTGGAGAAGGAGACCATGATGTCGATACCCTCTTCCAGAATTTCATGGACCATGCTGCTGAGCTGAGCAATATTTCCGCCGGCATTTCTTTCGATATATAAGGCATTGTCGCCTTCAACAAATCCCTTAGCTATGAGCTCGTTCTTCACAATGTCGACATAAGAATTTGAGATATCGTTATATTGCAAGATGCCAATGCGTGCCATGCCCCTGTGAAGTTTGACGGGGGCTCCGGCCGTTAGTTGATAACGTTGTGAGACATTACCTAAATTAACAGCTATTTCAAGCAGGTTGGAAGGGCTGGAAAAGACAATATTTTGATCCGGAGGAACTGAGGAATAATTGATGCCGTAAAGAGCGAAGAAAGGTTGCGAACCTCCTGTAACTTTGAACAGAACACCTGTATCGAAGGCATCCAGCAATGAGTCGGGTATGTTAGTCATACAATTGCCAAAATTATCGGTATTGGTGATCTGACCGTAAAGGGTGTCGTTGACGAGAGCCGGCTCGACCACATTAAAAGTGACAGGCTGCTCGATGGGATCACCGAAAGAGGAGAGAGACTTTCCCGAAATGAGGCCCATCGTAGCTTTCAAGTATAATTCTTTGAAATTAAGCTGACTGGGAGGTATACCGGTATCATCAAGCGGATTATCAACACCATAATAATCACCGGTTAACATGTATTTGAAGACGAGCGTGGCCAAACCGTTATCAGGCACGACGAATTTTTTATCATCCTGCGCTTTAAAGACCATGCAGTGCGAATTGGCACCGGGATCGACGAGGCCTAGGAAAAAGGTGCCGGCAGGATAGTTTATGGCTGCCACCTCCAACTGGTATGCCGCCTCCTTCACATTGAAAGGTTTGGCTTGGATGAAGTCGACAGCCAGGCCGGGAAACCTGCTTTTTAATGATGCCGTCATGGAAATGACCACATCTGAACCCGCATCAAAATCGGTCAGAAATACCAATGTGCCCGCAGCTGGGTTTTCATAAATGTTGATGATCTCTTTCTTCTCACAGCCGTCGTTGAAAATGATAATGAACAATATGCCCAGAAAAAGGAAGAGTTTTTTTTTCATGGTTCCATCGACGTATTTATCAGGTCATACTTATCTCAGAAAAGCAGTAATTGAGAAGCCTATCCCCACAAGCAGATAGACCAGCAGAAAAATAATAGTCACTATTCCAACAAATTGGAAGTGCCATTTTAGGTTCTTAAAGGCGGTGACGATTTCGTTCGGATCATTAACCCTTATGGCACGCCGCGAAAGAATTGAAAACCGGTAAAGATAAACCACAGGGAAAAAATAGATGACCGCCATAATAATGTAAACAAGACTCATTATCAGTGCAGCTCCCTTGGCATGATAGTGCGTCATGGCTGAAAAAATCCGTCCCGAAAAAGCGGCAAAGATCAGTAATACGCCGACCGCTATAAATCCCAGGACTGAGAAGAAAGTCGTCCATTTGCTGATTTGATTGAGGTGATGAATAAATTCATTCGGTATTTCAACCTTTTCACGGATCACTTCCTGATCCCGAATCTCATCATTTGTTTCCATGGCTTACATTTAAAGGGTACAAGATTAATAAGTTTAAATACGATACCACTTGTCCGTAATCCCAAACAAATGTAAATGATCCTTATTGGAAATCCAAGGATAAATGGAGTTTTATGATTTGCCTGTACGAAGTGCCGGAAGGTTGTCCCAAACCGTACATAAAAGTCGCGTAGCGACTATATTTGATAGGACCATATGTCACAATATCCGTCGAATCGCGTAGCGAAGATATTAATTAGTCATCAATCCCTTTCTCTCCATGATGTCCAGTAATAGGTAAACGAATTTTTAGTGATCTGATCTTTATTGAATCTCTTTTCATTAGGCAGATAAAATGACCTGACGCCACCCGCTTCAAAGATCTGGTATTCCGTGGTGCCGTCAAGGCGGTGGTTATCTTTATTATTGAGAGTAATGCTGAAAGGCATGGCAAAGTTTTCTCCTACGCCGACCCATTTATAATAAAACCGCAGCGTGTCATTTTCAAGGGTGAATCTGTACTTCAGTACCGGTGGATCGGTATCGTTCAGGAATTTGTTGAAAAAGTCGTTATAGTCTGCGCCTGTCCTGTCGTTGACGTAATTCACAAAATCAGCTGTAGTAATGGTTTTAAATTTAAAGTGGTCATAAAATCCTTTGATGACGGCAAAGAACAGGCTGTCATCATTGATGATGCACCGCAGATTGTTGAGCATTGCCGCTCCTTTATGATAGATATCATTTCCCGGAAAAGTGTTGTCGTTCACGTCCCTGATGCCAACCATGGGCCATATATTAAAGATATTCCACATGTCCTCGGCGCATCTTGTCAGATATTCCCCATAACCATCTTTCTTTTCGCGAACAGCGCTTCGGAATAGGTTACAAAGCCTTCACTGATCCACGCATCGGCCATGTCACTCATGGTCACTGTATTGCCCCACCATTCGTGCGCCGTTTCATGAACCAGCAAATAGTCAAAGCCGTCGCTGATGCTTGGCCTGTCTTCACGATTCTTTTTCTTGTATACGTCACCAATGGCTATGGCACTTTGATGTTCCATGCCTTCATATGGCGCTTCCACCATCGCTGCACCGTCTTTCTTATAGGGATACTCTCCATACAGATCTTCATAAACAGCTATGACATCCTTTGTATTTTGGTAGTACTTCCTGGCTGCTTTTAAATGTTTGGGTAAGACATAATAATCTATCGGGAATGAACTGCCACCATGTGTATACATCTCGTTGAAGTTGACAAAATCTCCCACGTAGAAAGTGACGCCGTAAGAGTTGATAGGGTAGCTGACAAACCACTCAAAATTGGTATATTGATCATCGACTGCCCGGGACGACCGGAGATTTCCGTTAGCGATAGCCTGATATCCGGTTGGAACCTGAATATTAATGCACATCGAATCAGGCTTATCGCCCAGGTAATCCTTACAGGGCCACCACGCACTGGCGCCCAGATGTTCGCATGCCACCCCTGTCCATTGCCGTTTTTTATTATTTTTCCATACGAAACCACCATTCCACGGAGGGGAGGGTGCCTCCCGCGGCGTTCCGGAATATGATACGGCCAATATCAGGTCCTTACCGGCAGGGAGCGTGTCGTCAAAATCAACGAAAACGGCATCAAAGATCCTTGTAAAATTTAATTCCCGGCCCTTACAGGTGATCGAGTCGATCTGCAGTTTACCGGTCAGATCCACCTGTATCCTTATAGTGTTCTGCATTGTCGTGAAATAAATTTCATTACGCCCTTCGATGCTCTTTGATTCCGGCAATATTTTGAGGGTAAGGTTGTAGTAATAGACGTCATAACATGTTCGTTCGGGTCGAAGGGCTCCACGCAATGAATCCTTCAGGCTGAAGACAGGTTTGAAATCTTTTGTTTTAAGAATATTAACGTCATCGATATAGTCTTTGGCCAGCATTTTTACCTGGTAATCTTTAGATACAATCATGTTAATAAAATTGTCGTTTTGGTGATAGCCCATCTGCTGGGCTTTGATCAGATCGATACTTGCTGCTGGAATATCATTCATCATGAATTTGGCCATTCCTCTGAAGTACCACATGATTGAATCATCCGGGTAAACCCGGAGAAAGACATCCATCCCGGCTATGGCGTTATAATAATCCTGCTTCTCAAGATCATTAAAGATCTGCCGGCCAAGCGTGCTAAAGTATCTGTCGCGCACCTGTGAAAAGGTATTGATACAAATAAGAAAACAGGAAATGATGAGGGTAATTTTTTTCATGATTTGAAGTGTTGCTCAGGATAACTGTCGATCTCTTTTAATGAACCGACCTCGCTGGGTTTTAAGTTTAAGCTTCCTGTCGAAAGATGCCGTATAAGTCAGATGTTCTGTAAGTTATGGGGTAGATGAGCGACGGCATGAGGCTTTACACTAAATAGCTGATATTATGGTTCAAATATCAAATTAATTTTTTTATTATGCAAGAATTGAGGCTTTTTTTACCGCGGAGAACGCAGAGGAATGTAAAATGAATCTTTTCATCCTCCGCGAACCTCCGTTTACCTCGGTGTTCCTCTGTGGTTAAATAAATGCCGTCTCTACAGGACTAACAATCAATATCTTAACATCCTCTCGCTATTGGATGACGTCTGCCTTCGGCGGACTCAGGTTCGCAGTTTGCAGCTAAGCCGCGCCACCGGCGCGGCGCTACCCCTGCAACCTGCAACCCGCAACTAAAATTCCACCTTGTCCTTGTCCGGCCTGATGATGACCTCCGCTGCATCCAATGCCTTCTCCTCCATCTCCACATTTAAAACAACCTCTTTACCTGAGCCGACCAGCACCTCATTGATGATCACCTCGCGGTAGCCCATAAAACTTACCCTGATATCGTAACGTCCGACGGGGACATTTTTGATGACGTAATTGCCGTCAGGTCCGGTGGCGCTACCCAGCAATGGATCGGTGCCCAGAATGACGATGTTGGCACCCGGAAGCGTGGTCTGGCTCTCCTTATCCGTGACCCTGCCCTTCACCGTCTGCGTGAGCCGCTGTCCCATGACGGCACCTGACAGTATAGTGAGCGCAATGACAATGACAATGACAATGACAATGATTTTCAGGTGCATTGCATATTTTTTATCTTTGCAAAAGTCGGTGCATCCGGTGTGGTATACAATACTGATAAATCAGTATTTCTGATGCAAAAAACGATTGAGCAGCTTCACAAAGAGCATTACAGGCTCCTCGACTCACAGCATTTTGTCGAAAAGGATCCGGATTATGCCATCCTCGACCATCATATCCCCAACCTCGACAGGATCAGTGAGCTGAGCAACAGCGTCATCATGGTCTTCGACCTTTTCAGGAGAGAACATGTCTATGTCTCAAAGAACATATCACAGATATTCAGTCTTGATCCTGAACAATCGCATGGTGACCCAGCCTATATCGATGAAAGGATACATCCTGATGACTTGTTTGAATTGTATGAAGCAGGATTATACTTCCTGAGGTATGGCATGTCTCTTCCACCTGCACGCCAGAAGGAGGGAAAGCTGGTCAACGAATACAGGATTCTTAACGGTAAAGGTGAATATGTAAGGATTTTGGAGCAACAGATGTGTTTCGAGAACGATATCCACGGTAATATATGGCTGGCTTTAGGCATCATGGACATCTCACCCGACCAGTCGCCGGATACTCCTTTTCGCAGCCGTCTCATCGATCTCCGTGAAGGGAAGGTGTACCTGTTTCCTCCTCCCGGTAAAGAGGCCATGCTCACAGCCCGTGAAAAAGAGATTCTGCAGCTTATCTCCAAGGGCCTCATCAGCAAACAGATAGCCGACAAGCTTTACATCAGCGTCAACACCGTCAACACACACCGTCAGCGCATCCTGGAGAAATTACAGGCCGATAACGCCATTGAAGCGATCAAGTATGCAGCGAAGCTCGGGATTATTTGATAGTCGTCAGTCGTCAGTCGTCAGTCGTCAGTCAGGGTGAGGGTGTAGGGTGAGGTACTAAAAACCGAACTTGATCCCCTGCGCCAGCGGAAGTGTCGATCCGTAATTGATGGTATTGGTTTGACGCCTCATATAAGTCTTCCAGGCATCGGAACCTGCTTCCCTGCCTCCGCCGGTATCTTTCTCACCTCCAAAGGCGCCGCCGATCTCGGCGCCGGAAGTCCCGATATTGACGTTGGCAATGCCGCAGTCCGACCCTGCTTCGGACAGAAATTTTTCGGATTCAGTCAGATCCTGTGTAAATATGGAAGAGGATAATCCTTGAGGAACACTGTTGTTTAACCTGATGGCTTCTTCAATATTGTTGTATTTCATCAGGTATAGAATGGGTGCAAAGGTTTCTCTCTGTACCACGGAGTAATGATTCTCAGCCTCGACGAGCGCCGGCACCACATAGTTACCGTTACGGAATTGTTCTCCTTGTAAAATCTCCCCGCCGAAAATGATCTTACCGCCTTCCTTTTCGGCTTCGTGCAGTGCTTTGTGAAAAGCGTCGACAGCGGTTCCGTCGATCATCGGGCCCACCAGTATATCTTTTTCAAAGGGATCCCCGATCTTTTCAGCAACGCTCTTATAAGCCTTTATCAGCAGATCTTTAACCTTATTGTATATGCTTTCATGAATGATAAGGCGGCGTGTTGTTGTGCATCTCTGGCCGCAGGTGCCCACGGCCCCAAAGACGACTGATTTTATAGCCATTTCAAGGTTGGCTTTATCGGAGATGATGACGGCATTGTTGCCTCCCAGTTCCATGATCGTTCTTCCCAGCCTGTTGCCGACAATGGCGCCGATCTTTTTACCCACAACGGTGGAGCCTGTCACGGAGATCAGGGGCATGCGGTTATCTTTCACAAAGCTGTCACCCAACACATTTGATTGTGCCACGATCATGTTGAAAACACCTTCCGGCACCTTATTACTTTCCAGGATGCCCGCGATGATATGCTGTATAGCTATTGCCGTGAGGGGTGTCTTTGAACTGGGTTTCCAGATGATGACGTCGCCCGTGACGGCAGCGATCATGCTGTTCCATGCCCACACTGCCGCCGGAAAGTTGAAGGAGGTGATGAGGCCCAGGATACCGAGTGGATGATACTGGTCATACATCCGGTGGTTGGGCCGTTCGGAATGCATTGTAAAACCGTTCAGCAGACGCGCCTGGCCTACAGCAAAGTCACAGATGTCGATCATTTCCTGCACCTCACCCAGGGCTTCCTCATATATCTTACCCATCTCAAGGGTGATCAGGTAACCCAGGTTTTCTTTTTCCTTTCGCAGGGCCTCGCCAATCTGCCTTATGACCTCGCCTCTCACCGGAGCCGGTATACTGCGCCATTTGATAAAGGCGCCCTGTGCTTTCTTCACCAGCATTTCAAAATCTTCTGAAGAAGCGTTTTGAATCTTGCCGACAACGGTCCCATCGATAGGCGAGACAGATTCCGTTATCTGCCCGTTTGCTTTAGACCACACGGTGCCGGTGCATACGCCCGGATTCAATTCGCTTATTCCCAAATTCTTCAATACATCCGTTCTTTTCATCATCTTACCTTTTAATCATGTATTCGTATCTATAATCAACAGCGGGTAAAAATGTCTCCTTGATGGTCCGTGGGCTGATCCAGCGGATCAGGTTAAATTCTCCGCCCGCTTTGTCGTTTGTCCCCGATGCCCTGGAGCCTCCAAAAGGCTGTAAGCCGACGATAGCTCCTGTAGGCTTGTCATTGATATAAAAATTGCCTGCGGCATATCGTAATGCTTCGCAAATTTTTAATGCCGCCACCCTGTCGCGGCTGAACACGGCGCCTGTCAGCCCGTAAGGTGAGGTCCTGTCACAGATTGACACGGCTTCCTTCCATTCATTATCCTTATAAACCCATACGGATAAAACGGGACCGAAAATTTCCTCCTGCATCGTTTTAA
>CAZVNP010000004.1:45207-105951 GCA_964628285.1 uncultured Lentimicrobiaceae bacterium | reverse complement strand
CCGTTATATATAACGCTTTTAAAATTCAGAAACTAATTTATAGTCAAAAAAATACAAAAAAAGAGACGGTCCATTAATAATTTTGTGAGCTTAAATTGATCATTAAACTGATCAGATAAACCTTTAATCCAGCCGTTATCTTTGTACTTTCATTTTCAATTATTATATTGGTTACTTTTCTAAAAGTAATTGATTGGATGAGAATTTCTTGGTATAACGGAAGGGTCTGCTTCGACGAGGGAAACTGCCTTATCTACTCAAAACAGCCTCCCATCAGCACGGTGTGATTAATCATCCGGTGATACTGCTCAAAGGAATCTTTGCTATTTTTGAAGGTGTTTTATCCCGTCAGTCATTTCATGTTCCACAGTACCAATCCAATGAGGGGTATAGCGCTGATGCTGTTCATGGTGTTCGCCGCCGTGTGGTCCGGTGTGGCCCAGACACCGTCCGTGAAGAAACACATCGGGGCGGTGCGGGCGGCCATTGCACCCCGCATCGACGGTGTGCTGGACGACACGGTGTGGCTGACAGCTCCTCCCGCCACCGGTTTCACACAGATAGAACCCTATAACGGACGACCGGCCTCACAACCCTCCGTCGTCTGCTTTGTATACGACGATGACGCCCTTTATATCGGAGCCATGCTCTATGACAGCGCCCCCGACAGCATCCTGAAAGAAATGACCGTCAGGGATGAGACGGCCAACTGTGATTACTTTGGCGTCCGCATCGATCCCTATAACGATGCCCTCGTGTCGTATGGTTTTGCCGTGACTGCCGCCGGCGTGCAGATTGACATCAAAAATGCCGACGGCGATGACGACTACAGCTGGGACGCCGTGTGGACAAGCGCCGTGAAGATCACCTCCAGAGGATGGATCGCCGAGATGAAAATACCCTATTCGGCATTGCGTTTTCCCGAGAACCTCCAAGGCAAACCCTGGGGATTAAACATTTTCCGTCTTATCCGCCGCTACCGTGAAGAGCTGGCCTGGAATCCCGTCGATAAAAAAGTGGCTGGGCTCAACACCCAGGAAGGCGAGCTCGACGGCATCAGCCACATACACCCGCCCGTGCGGCTGGCTCTGATACCCTATGTGTCGGGCTACCTCAACAAAGATCCTAATGAAACCAAATGGGGCTATCTTTATAAAGGTGGCATGGACCTGAAATACGGTATCAGCGACAGCTACACCCTCGATATGGTACTCATCCCCGATTTCGGTCAGGTACAATCGGATGAGGATATCTTCAACCTGACCCCCTTTGAGGTCTATTACGGTGAGAAGAGGCCTTTTTTCATGGAAGGCACCGAGCTGTTCAACAAGGGCAATGTCTTTTACTCGCGCCGTGTGGGTGCCAGACCCTCACATTATGAAGAGGTGAACAGCAAGCTCGACACCAATGAAATCGTGGTTAAGAACCCCGAGGAGACGCAGCTCATCAACGCCACCAAGATCACCGGCAAAAACAGAAAAGGCTTAGCCATTGGGGTCTTCAATGCCATGACGGCCAACACCTATGCCAGGATAAAGGATACCGTCACCGGAAAAGAAAGGAAACTCCTCACACAACCCTTTGCCAACTATAATATGCTTGTCTTCCAGCAATCACTGAAAAACAACTCCTATGTCAGCCTTTTCAACACGAACGTTTACAAGCCAAAAGAGCATTACTCAGCCAATGTGACCGGTTGTGACATGAAACTCATCAACCGCAAAAACACCTATGGAGTCGGAGGTGATTTCATTCTCAGCCAGAAGTATAACGCGTCGCACAAGCCTGTGACAGGTTATGACTATCAGATCGAAGCGGGCAAAATAAGCGGCAATTTCACTTTTAACCTGGTACACCATGTCATTACCGACACCTATGACCCTAACGACCTGGGATTTTTGACCCATAACAATGAAATGGACAACGGTGTCGAGGTGAGTTACAACATCTACACCCCTTTCTGGCGTTTACTGGAATGGCATAATTCGCTGACGGCCTATCACACCATGCTTTATTCACCCCGAAAATATGCCGACTGCGGGCTGGAATACAACACGTTTTTAACCTTTAAAAACTATCTCAGCATGTCGATGGAAGTGTACTACAGGCCTGTGGACGAACATGATTACTATGAACCGCGTGTGGAAGGGTGGTATTATTCATTGCCACCCGTATACAGTGTTGTTCTCTGGATCTCACCCGATTACAGAAAAAGATTTATTGCTGATGTTTCAGGAAGTTATTATATAACCCAAGTCCGACATGAAAACGGTTATTCAGGAACCATAGCGCCGCGGCTGCGCTTCACCGACCGGCTCTTTGTCCTTATGTCGTTCGAATACCAACGGGATAACAACAACAAGGGCCATGTCACCGACAGCACAGGTCACGACGGCCAGCCGGTCATTATCTTCGGCGAGAGGGATTTGTCGACGGTCACCGTATCCGTTTCCCCGCGCTATATTTTTTCGCCCACCGCCTCATTGACGTTACGCCTGCGTCATTACTGGATTAAAGGAATTTATCACCGTTTTTATGACCTTCAGCGGGACGGTAGCATTACACCCAATGGATACAATAACAACGAGGATTTTGCTTTCAATGCGTTCACCGTCGACATGGACTTTGCATGGCAGTTTGCACCGGGAAGTGAGCTGTCGGTGGTATGGAAAAATGCCATCGACACCTATGAGGAACAAGAAGTCACACCGTCCTATTTCGGCAGCCTCCATAACACCCTGTCATCACCTGCCACAAACAGTTTCTCGGTAAAGATACTATACTATATCGACTATCAAAGCCTGAAGAAAAACAAAAAAAGAATAGCGAATAGCTGTTAGCTGCGAGCTAAGCTGGGGTTGGGAGTTAGGTGGGGAATGGAGTAGGATGATTATATCTGAAATCCCAGGATCTGAAGACCTGAGAACCTAAATATCCTGATTTCGCCCGCTAAAAGCGGGACCTATCTGGATTCCACTTCGCCTGCGGTGTCGCTACGCCTGAAGACCCGCCTACCTGGAGACCCGAAGATCTGCAGACCTTCCTTAGAGCGGAAAACGGGATTCGAACCCGCGACCCTCAGCTTGGGAAGCTGATGCTCTGCCAACTGAGCTACTTCCGCACAGTTTGATAGGGCGGCCCGGATCTCTTATGAGAAAACGGTCAGATCACCGGGTCAGCCGTTTGAACCTCAAAATTAAGGGATTCCTTTCAAACCTGTAATTTTTTTTCAATTATTAACGAGTGTCCTGATATAAAGATCGATATAATCTTTCATTTTTTTACGCTTGTATTGCATCACCCATCGTGGGTGGGGCAAGGGGATGATCTCGCCGGTCAGTGACAAGCTCTTGTTCAGGCGGTCCAGAAACTCAAAATTCTTCCCTTCGCCCAGGCAATAGCACCGTTGCCGCTCTGTCATCAACATGAACTGCTTCCGGAGCGTCTCTTCAATGAACGGTTGAAGAGCCATGAGCAAAGCATGATCATCATAATAGTTATAATTTTTACCGTCCTTAAGAAATCCGAGCGGACTCACGGCGGAGATAAAAAATCTTGAATAAAACCTGGCGGCACCTCCAAAAGTCCTGATAACTTCATAGATGAAAACGGATGACAGCTCCGGTTTTTTGGGGAAGCTGTTCGCAATGCCACAGTCATCCTCGAGCCTGATGGGATCGGTAAAAGGGATGCCGGTGATGCCCCCGCCAAAGCGGCCGGGATTGATACCAAGAATAAGGGTACGGGAATGGTCATCGCTGTAAAATTTCCGGTAGAAACGATCAACCACCGCCTGAACATCCTGATACCGGTATGGATTCATTACACGGATATCACCGGGTAAAACTACCGGGATATCCAGGGTGCTGTAAAACTCAAGTATCTTGTCGGCCAGCAGTGTCATTTAAAGGTCGATGTACGAAAATCAGGAAAGTTTTCTAAACAGGATTGTGCAAAGATAATTGATCATCCTGTAAAAATTAAATGTTTAAATTTGACCGGTTAATTTTCATATAGTCAAACCGGTTTTTTATGAAACTTATTGCCGACAGCGGGGCCACCAAGACCGAATGGGTCATCATCCAAGGTAACAATGAATTACAGAAGGTGCAGACGATTGGGTTCAATCCCTATTTCATCCATTCGGAGGGTATCCTGCATGAGTTGGAAAAGAACCTTTATCCTTTTCTGGACAACGACCAGGTGGAAGAGGTTTTTTTCTATGGTGCCGGCTGTTCCAATCCCCGCAACTGCGACATTGTGGGCGATGCCATGAAGGCTTTTTTCAGGCACGCCACCATCGCCGTGGAGCACGACCTGCTGGGTGCCGCCCGTGCCTTATGCGGTCACGATCCCGGCATCGCCTGTATACTGGGTACCGGCTCCAATTCATGCTATTTCGACGGCACCGTGATCAGAAAGAACATCCCCTCCCTGGGATTTATCCTGGCCGACGAGGGCAGTGGAGCCTATATTGGGCGGCAACTGGTGCGTGACTATTTTCTTGGTGCCATGCCGTCAGGGATCAAAAAAAAGTTCGAAAGCCGGTATGACCTCACTCTCGAAAGGGTTTTGGATGCCGTTTACAACAAGCCCCATCCCAACCGTTACCTGGCTTCCTTCACCCTTTTCCTTTCGGACGAAAAAGAGCAGCCGTACATTCACCAGGTGATCACGTCATCCTTTGATGCCTTTTTCACCACACAGGTCATGAAATATAAAAAATACCGTCAGTTGCCCCTTCATGCTGTGGGTTCGGTGGCTTTTTATTTTAAGGATTTATTGATGGAAGCAGCCGAAAGACATGGCATTCAGGTTGAAAAAATCCTTCATACGCCCATCGAAGGATTGGTGCGGTTTCACACAAGCGATTGGCGAATAGCGAATAGCGAGTAGCGAATAGCGAAAGAAGGAAGAAATACTGACGACTGACGATCCCGCCTCCGGCGGGACGTCGCCTCGTTTCACTCGGCTCCGCTGCCAACTCCTCTCCCTCACCCCCCAATCCCTCTCACAAACCTCCTGATCTCCTCCATCTGCTCCGGCCTGAACCAGGTGATCTCAGGGTCGCGTCTAAACCAGGTCAATTGCCGTTTGGCATAGTGGTGAGTGTGCGTTTTGATTCGTGCAATAGCCTGTTCCAGGGTCAGATGACCGTCCAGATATTGGATGATTTCCCTGTATCCCAATGATTTTAACGCATTCAACCGCCTGAACCGGTACAATGCCCTGACTTCGTCAACCAGGCCTTTGCCGATCATCTCATCGACACGTTTATCGATGCGATCAAAAAGTTCGTGCCGGGGCAGGTTAAGCCCGATCTTGACCGTCAGGAAGGACCGTTGTTTCTGTCTGTTCAGACGTAGCTCCGAATATTTCATGCCGGTGGCCAGGCACACTTCAATGGCCCTCATGAGCCGTTTGGGATTTTTTTTATCCACCACCGCATAATATTCTTCATCCAGCCCCTTTAGCATCTCCTGAAGGGGCCTTATACCTTCACTTTCATATTTTTCATGTAACGAATGGCATATCAGGGGATCAGGGTTAGGCAGTTCATCTATCCCTTTACATACCGCATCGATGTATAATCCGGAGCCGCCGACCATAACGAGATGGCTGTGAGCGGTGAACAATTGGTTGATCCGTTCCACCGCTTCCATCTCGAAGCGATAAACGTTGTATTCGTGTGTGACCGTCAGATGACCGATAAAATGGTGTCTGATTTCGGCAAGTAATTCCGGGGCAGGCATGGCGGTTCCTATTCTCATCTCACTGTAAAACTGCCTTGAGTCGGCTGAAATGATTTCCGTGTGCAGTTCCCTGGCCAGTTCCACGGCCACGGCTGTTTTGCCTGTGGCCGTCGGACCAAGGATGATGATGAGGTACCGTGGTGAGGATGTGGCGACCGGAATCGGATCAGGGCACGTCACACCTCAGGATCATAAAAGGTGGGATCGGTCTCTTCCCCTTCCACATCGCCGTTCAGCATCTCCTCAAACTCCTTTAGCAGTTCACTCTCGTCGATATCTTCCGGCACAAAATCTTCCTTTAACGATTTCGATGCCGTCAGTGTGCCTTTCGACTTGACACAGACCGGGTATTGGGTTTGCGAATCGGTAGGTGATATCTTTATGAGCTCGATATACAAAGAGCTTTGGTTCAGTATGTCATATTCATACAGGATACGCTGATGGGGATCATCAATAAAATCCTTGATGACCGATTTCTCCATGACAGACAAGGGCATCCGGAATTCAGTTTCCTCCTCCTCTTCATCGAGATCTTCCGGCTCGCTCTCATAATCATCATCCTCCATGTCGATCAGGGTGATCTCTTTCATTTTATTCCATTTGCGGTCGCAAATAAAAAACGATGCCAGCTCATTGCCATCGATCCCGGCAACTTTTTTTATGATGTTATGAAAATCTTTAAACGTTTGGGTCGACTTGATCTCAATGTCCCTGAGGAACTCATCATTTTCATCGCTCAGAAGTCTGAATTTATAGGCATGCATATGCACATCAGATTTTAAGTCGTTTTACAAAATTAATCATTATGACCGATTAAAACGATCACTTCTGTCAATCTTTCAGCTTTCCGTGTTCGTTGCTGTTTTACGGCATCAAAAATAATTCTTTTACCGAACTGACAAGCTTTGTAAAAAATTTTTTTAGATGACCCCGGAGCTTTCATCAACGATCGTGTTACGGTTATACGATGTGAAAAAAATATCCATCTAAAAATAATCAAAATCCGGCATTTTTCGCCGGTTTCAGTCCGATTTTTTTTCCTATCTCTATCATCAGGGCAAAGGCCTCGTCATGGTTGTTACCGATGGTGCCATCCAGAATGGCTTCACGTATGGCATTCTTGATGATGCCGACCTCTTTGGAAGGGGGTATCCTGAATGTCTCCATGATTTCCTGCCCGTTAACGGGCGGCTGCCAGTTACGGAGTTTATCTTTAGCCTCCACTTCCACCAGTTTCTGACTCAGCAGGTTAAAATTCTTCATATAGGCTTTCACCTTCTCCTTGTTTTTCGATGTGATGTCAGCACGGCACAGCAACATCAGATCGTCAATGTCATCACCCGCCTCGAACAGCAACCTTCTGATGGCTGAGTCGGTGACACCCTCATCCGAGAGCATTTGAGGTCGCAGATGAAGCTGCACGAGTTTGGTGACATACTGCATCTTCTCATTCAGCGGTAATTTAAGCATCCTGAAAATCTGGTCCACCATTTTGGCTCCGATGTGATCATGCCCGTGGAAGGTCCATCCGGTGGCAGGGTCAAATTTTTTCACCGCGGGTTTGCCGATGTCATGCAACAAAGTGGCCCATCGCAGCCACAGGTTATCACTTTGTGCGGCCACTTTGTCAAGTACCTCGAGTGTATGATAAAAATTATCCTTATGTCCTTTGCCGTCAATGAATTGTGTTCCCTTCAGCGCGACAAGCTGGGGGAAGATGATCGCCAGAAGCTGTGTTTTCTGCAATAAAAGCAATCCCACGGAAGGTCTTGGCGCCATGATGATCTTGTTGAACTCGTCGGTGATGCGTTCCCTGGAAACGATCCTGATGCGTTCCCTGTTATCGTGTATGGCTGCCAGTGTGTCCCTGTCGATATGAAAGTCAAGCTGGGCGGCAAAGCGCACGGCACGCATCATCCTGAGAGGATCGTCGGAGAAAGTGACGCCGGGATCCAGCGGGGTGCGTATGATCTTCCTGTTGATATCGTCGAGGCCATTAAAAGGATCGATGAGGGTGCCGAAATCTTTCTTTTGCAGGCTGATGCCCAGGGCATTTATAGTGAAATCGCGCCGTTTCTGGTCGTCGGCGAGTGAGCCCGTCTCCACCGCCGGCTTACGCGACCGCCGGTCGTATGACTCTTTACGGGCACCCACAAATTCTATGATCCATATCTTATCACCGTCATGGTACCTGATCATGGCTGTGCCGAACGTACGGTATACCGTCACCTCACCCCCATGGCCTGTTCTCTCGGCCACACGACGGGCCAGATCGATGCCGCTGCCCAGCACCACCACGTCGATATCCATGGAAGGCCGCTGCAGGAAAATATCCCTGACAAAACCACCGACGATGAACGCAGGCACCTCCATTTCCCAGGCGGTCTCCGCAATGATTGAAATGACCGGATGTGCTAACAGATCCTTCACAATATCAGCTTTTGCAAACAAAATTATAAAATTCGGCAAGTTATCATTGCTCTTCACTGAAGGTTATGTATTTTTGAGCACTTTTTTGACAAAACAAATTTTAAATCAACCGATTAAATATTACGATCTATGGCGAAACGAACAATTGTGACCATGCCGGGCGACGGTATCGGAAAAATAGTCCTGAACGAGGCACTCAGGGTTCTGGCGGCCGCCGGCTTTGAAGCCGATTATGTGCACGGTGACATCGGATGGGATTATTGGTGCCATGAAGGTAATGCCCTACCGGAGAGGACCATTGAACTGTTAAAAAAGCATAAGATAGGATTATTCGGTGCCATCACCTCCAAACCCAAGGATGATGCGGCTGCCGAGCTGGATGTCGCCCTGAGGGATAAAGGGTATGTTTATTCAAGCCCCATCGTCGGCTTGCGTCAGTTATTTAATCTCGACATATGCATACGCCCCTGCAAGACTTATCCCGGCAATCCGCTGAATTTCATCCGCCGCGGACGCAACGGGACGGTGGAGGAACCTATCGTCGACGTAGTGATCTTCCGCCAGAATACCGAGTGTCTGTATAGCGGTGTGGAATGGACCAACCCTCCCGACATCGTTTACGAAGCCCTGAAAACACATAAAAGCTTCGTGAAGAATTTCGGGCAGGTACCTAAAGAAGAGATGGCGATCTCGCTGCGTATCTTCACCATGAAGAGTACCACACGCATCGTCAGGGCCGCCTTTGAGCATGCCAGACGATATGGGTATAAATCGGTCACGGTGTGCGAGAAACCCAATGTCATCCGCGAGACCTCAGGGATGATGCTGAAGATAGCCAGGGAGATGCAGAAAACGGACTACCCTGACATAGCCCTCCGGAACACCAACATTGATGCGCAGATGATGTGGCTCACCAAGAATCCGGAAGATTACGGTGTGATCGTGGCAGGCAACATGTTCGGCGATATTGTCTCCGACGGTTTTGCGGGGCTGATCGGCGGTCTGGGTTTTGCTGCCAGCGCCAATATCGGTGAGGAGGTAGCCGTTTTCGAGCCCACCCATGGCTCGGCGCCTAAATATGCCGGTTATCCCGTCCCCATCATCAACCCCACCGCCATGATCGAAGCGGCCTGCATGATGCTCGATTACACCGGTGACAAAGCCATGGCGGAAAAGATACGTCACGCCGTTGCCGCCGTCATCGCCGAAGGAAAAGTGAGGACCTACGACATGCTGAAAATGACCGGCAGACCTGACGTCGTGGAACATGGAGCCGCTTCGACGCAGCAGATGACCGACGCTGTTATTGAAAAGTTGACAGTTGATAGTTGACAATCACCTCATCCCCCAACCCCTTCTCCTAAAGGAGAAGGGGGGTTTTAAAGCCCCTCTCCTTCAGGAGAGGGGTTGGGGTGAGGTCATGGCCGCAACACAAACCTTCGATTCACCATTTAAGAATTTGACACCATGGACATCAATGAACTCTGGCCTGAGCTCGCATGGATCAGGGATGACGGTCTGAGGGCACAGACGGCCCGCACCTGGGAGGTGGCGCTGGAACGCAGCGTCCTGACGGCGGAGGACTTGCAGGCCATCCCCTTCACCCTTTTGGCCGGCCCCGGTCTGAAGGTCTCCTTCATGGATCATAAAAGAGCCGTCGTGCACCTCGCCAAAGCCTGTGGCGAGCTTATGAACAGCTTTTTCGGCAGCGAGCTGCCCGTCGATATGGATGTGCTCATCGCCGGCGCCATCCTGGCGGATGTGGGCAAGCTGCTCGAGTACGTGAAAGATGACCAGGGGCACTCCATCCAGGGCACCTATGGCCAGTACCTGCGCCATCCTTTTTCGGGTGTGTCACTGGCCGAGCAATGTGGCGTGCCGGCTGCGGTGTGTCACATCATCGCCACACATGCCGGCGAAGGCGACCTGGTGAAACGCACCACCGAAGCGTACATCGTGCACCATGCCGATTTCATGACCTTTGAGCCGTTCAGGAACAGGCTTAAAATCACCAAATAATTCTGATCCCATGAATTTAGTTGAGAAGATCCTTGCCGGGCATTCCAAATATGCGACTGTCAAACCCGGCGATATTGTCGACATCGCACTGGATGTGCGGGCGGCGCGTGACTTCGGTGGCGCCAATGTGGTGAAAACCCTTGTAGACCATCATCTGGGCATCGACGATCCGTCGAAGACCTTTTTTACCTTTGACTGCAACCCCACCGGCTCGGACCAGAAATACGCCGCCAACCAGCAGATCTGCCGTCTCTTTGCCAGGGAACACGGCATCCGTATCTATGACATCGACCGCGGTATCGGCACCCACATCCTTGTCCAGGAGGGTCATGCCTGGCCGGGCTGCACGGTGGTGACCACCGACTCCCATGCCAATATTCTCGGGGCCATTGGCGCCTTCGGCCAGGGTATGGGCGACCAGGACATCGCCGCGGCATGGAACAAGGGTAAAGTATGGTTCAAGGTACCGCCGTCGGTGAAGGTCATCCTCCACGGTTGCCGGCATCCGGACCTCACCGCCAAGGACATTGTGCTGAACCTGCTCGCTGTTTTCGGTGCTAACCGTCTGTTAGGTTACGCCATTGAGATCGAGGGCGAGGCCGTCGACGCGATGACACTGGACGAGCGCATCACCATAGCGTCGATGGCCACAGAGATGGGCGCCATCATCATCCTCTTCTCCCCCAGCCCTTCCATACTCAGCTATTGTGCCGCCCGGACAGGCCGCCGGATCGAAGCTGTGAAAGCCGATGCCGATGCCGTTTATGACCAGGTGTATGACCTGGATCTCACCTCTTTCACACGGCGTGTGTCACGCCCCGGCAAGCCCCACGACACCGTCGACGTTCAGCAGGTGAAAAAGATCAAGATCGACTCCGCTTTTATCGGCAGCTGTACCAACGGACGCATGGAAGACCTGCGTGCCGCCGCCGATGTGTTGCGCGGCAGAAAAGTGGCCCCCGGCGTGGTGCTGAAGATCGTCCCGGCCACTGATGCCATCTGGCAGCAATGCCTGGCCGAAGGACTCCTTACCGTCTTCAAGGAGGCCGGCGCCCTGGTGTCGAACGCCGGCTGCGCCGGATGTGCCGCAGGTCAGGTCGGACAGAATGGCCCCGGCGAGGTCACCATCAGCACCGGCAACAGGAATTTTCCCGGAAAACAAGGCAAAGGAGAGGTCTACCTCGCCTCACCGTCCATTGTCGCGGCATCGGCGGTGGCAGGATACATCACCACCGACGATGATATTCCCCGCGTGCCGGCAACCTTTACCATCAGCGAAAAACTGGAGAAGATAGAAAAAGCGGAACGGCAGATGCCCGCCACGGAAGAGAAATCTTACGTCGTTGAGGGGAAGGCCTGGCTGATTGATGAAGACAACATCGACACCGATATGATCTTTCATAACCGCTATCTCACCATCACCGACATCCGGGAAATGGGACAGTATACCTTCGATAACCTGAAAGGCCATGAAGATTTTGCACATCAGGTGCGGCCAGGTGATATTGTGGTGGCGCGAAAAAACTTCGGCAGCGGCAGCTCACGGCAGCAGGCCGTGGACTGCTTCAAATCACTCGGCATCGCCCTCATCCTGGCCGAGTCGTTCGGCGCCATTTACGAACGTAACGCCATCAACACCGCCATGCCCGTCATGACATGCCCGTCGCTCCATGATCTGGGCATGAAAACAGGCGACACCCTCAGGGTCGATTTTATGACAGGCATGATCACCAACCTGAGAAACAAACGTTCCACCCGGGGTGAGAAGATGTCGGAAGTACAACTGGATATCTATCAGAACGGTGGACTGTTTTAGGATTCAGGTGTCGCGCCGTATCATTCTGAGGTAAAATCCGTGTTGATGGTGATGTAACCCGGATAGGCCACGGGGCTGTTGCCCACCATGATGGTCGGTTTGGCCTTCAGCGTGATGCGCGTCGGTTTATTGCCCACACCGGCGAGGTTAAAAGCAAAATTCTTAAGGCTGTCGAATGTTTCATTTGACAAGGCTTTCACCAGGTCGATGCTGACCTGTAGCGGCCACACCGTTACGCCGCCGTTGGGCGGTATCGTTATCGATTGCGTCGACGTTCCGTTGACCATTTCATGGTTATCAATAAGAAGTATCCAGTCCACTTTGGTCATGCTGGCAGTCGTCGCATTCGGGTTCCGGACATCGACATTCAGGATGAAAGTGAGAGGCAGATGACCGTTGGTATAGGCATGAGTAATAATAAGCGCATCATTTAACCTGAGATCGGCGAAGAAGCTCAGATTCTGTATATTGACCCCGGCCAGCTTGGTCTGGTCGACAGACTTCAACCTGAAATCACATTTCGAGAAAGTCATCATCTCCTTTACATTACGAAGCACATCACAGGAGGAAATGACCGTGAGAATCAAAAAAATCCACAGGTATTTTTTCATAAACCAACGAATATAATGAGCGGCCCCGGTATTGACAAGGAACGTCATTCTCTCCGTATTATTTTGTTCGCTGCCTGATCTGTTTCCGTCACGGTAAATAATTTATTGCCTCCCAGGGAACCGGCCATCATGAAATGGCTTATATTTGATTTTTGTTTGCACCGTGCGATTCATTGACAGGCAGGAAACCGATCCCTATTTCAACCTGGCGGCTGAAGAGTACTTTTTTAAATGTTGTGATGACGAGTTCTTCATGCTCTGGAGGAACAACCGTTCCGTCATCATCGGTAAACACCAGAATCCCTATGCCGAGGTCAATATGGCTTATGCCACGGCCCACGGCATTCCCGTCATCCGCAGAATATCGGGCGGAGGGACGGTTTTTCAGGATGCCGGAAACCTGAACTATACGTTCATCGTTTACGGAGAAAAGGGCAGGTTGGTGGATTACCCCGTGCGTATGGCACCCGTTATCGAATTTCTGCAGAATCTGGGTTTGCCGGTCATGCTGTCGGGCCGCAGCGATATCGCATTGCGGGGGATGAAAATCTCAGGCAATGCCGAGCATGTTTACCGTAACAAGGTGCTGCACCATGGTACCCTCCTGTTCTCGACGGATGTGAAAGAGATGGAGACCGTTCTCACGCCGGGAGAGGAATATTTCCCCGGACATGCCATGCGATCAAAGCGGAGCATGGTGACGACCATCGGCAAGCATCTTCCGCGAGCCATGGACATCAACACCTTCAGGAAATCACTGATGGATTTCATCTTCAGCAGGGAGGCCGGAAACCGGTTGGTTACCTTAACGAACCGGGATATGGAAAGAATCAGGGCACTCATGCGCACGAAATACCTGACATACGAATGGAATTTTGGTCACTATGCACCAAAAGCAGACTGCCATGAATAATCGGCTGACAAGATTTTTGGGAGCACCGTTTTCTATGAAAAAAAACAGGTCGGGAGCCATCTACCACCGTTTGAAGCAACTGGCTGCGCGTTTGAACGGGGATCTTTACACCTGTGAAGCACATCGTTTACTTTACGCCACGGATGCCTCGCCTTACCGTGAGGTGCCGTTGGCGGTGGTGCGGTCCCGTGACAAGGAGGATGTGCGGCAACTCATCGCCTTTGCCGCCCGTGAGGGCACACCGCTCATACCGCGTGCCGCCGGCACGTCACTGGCGGGGCAGGTGGTGGGCAGCGGCATAGTGGTCGACATCTCCAGGTACATGAATCGCATCCTTGAAGTCAACGCCGCCGGGCGTTGGGTGCGCGTAGAACCCGGCGTGGTCCTCGACGAGCTCAACGACCACCTCCGTCCTTACGGTCTTTTCTTCGCTCCCGAGACCTCCACCTCCAACCGTTGCATGATCGGCGGTATGGCCGGCAACAACGCCTGCGGTTCGCACTCACTGGTGTACGGCAGCACCCGTGACCACATCCTCTCTCTGAAAGTGTTGCTCAGCGACGGGTTGGAGGCCGAGTTCAGCGACCTGACGCAAGACGAATTCAACGGCAAATGCCGTGACGATACCCTCGAAGGCAGGATTTACAGCCATATCCGGGATATCTTAAGCGATCCCGGCCATCAGGATGAGATACGGCGTGAGTACCCCGATCCGGCTTTACGGCGCCGCAACACGGGCTATGCCCTCGACATGCTCCTCGACTGCAGCCCTTTCACCCCCGGTGGTCCTCCGTTTAATTTCTCGCGGCTCCTCGCCGGTTCCGAAGGCACGCTGGCCTTCATCTATGAGCTTAAACTGAAACTGGTACCGCTTCCACCAAAAGAGAAACTGCTGGTCTGTGTGCACTTCCGCAACCTCAGCGAGGCCTTCCAGGCCAACCTCATCGCCCTGGAACACCATCCCGATGCCATCGAGCTGATGGACCACCTCGTGCTGGAACAGACCACCAGCAATCCCGAGCAGCAGAAAAACAGGTTCTTCATCCATGGCGAGCCGGCGGCGATCCTCATCGTCGAATTCTCGAGCGACAGCACCGCTGAGCTCAGCCGCCTCGCCGAAGGCCTGGAAGAGGATTTGCGGCGCCATGGCTTTGGATATCATTTCCCGCGTGTATCCGGCGAAGACACCAGGAAAGTGTGGGCTCTCAGAAAGGCAGGCCTGGGGTTACTGACGAACATCCCGGGTGATGCCAAACCGGTATCGGTGATAGAGGATACGGCCGTTACACCGCAGGTGCTGCCCGCATATATCGAAGAGTTCAGGGCACTGCTGGGCCGTTACAGCCTGAATTGCGTCTTTTATGCCCACATCGCCACCGGCGAGCTGCACTTGCGTCCACTGCTGAACCTCAAGGATAAAAAAGATGTGGAGCTTTTTCACACCATAGCCCTTGAAACGGCCCGGCTGGTGAAAAAATACAGGGGGTCATTCAGCGGCGAGCATGGCGACGGGCGCCTCCGTGGTGAGTTCATACCCCTGCTGGTGGGCGAAAAGAATTACGCCCTCTTGCAGCAGGTCAAAAAGGTATGGGATCCGCAGAACATATTCAACCCCGGCAAGATCGTCCACACGCCACCGATGACCACGAGCCTGCGTTATGTCGCCGGTGAGGCCACGCGGGAGGTGCCTGAGATATTCGATTATTCCGACACACAAGGTTTTCTCAGGGCAGTGGAGCAATGCAACGGTCTGGGCGACTGCCGCAAATCGGCACAAATGGGTGGTGTCATGTGCCCCAGTTACATGGCCACCACCGACGAAAACAAGACCACCAGGGCGCGCGCCAACACACTCAGGGAGTACATCACCCATTCCCCCAAAAAAAATCCCTTTGATCACCAGGAGATATTCGACATCCTCGACCTGTGCCTCTCCTGTAAAGGTTGCAAGACGGAATGCCCGTCGGGGGTCGACATGACCAAATACAAAGCCGAGTTCCTGCAGCATTATTATGATGCGCATCACGTTCCTTTGAGGACGCTGACTGTCGCCCGTCTTCCTGATATTTACCGGCTGGCGTCACGTGTCCCCGGGGTGTATAATGTTATCACCGGCAACAGGGTCACGGCCTTTGTATTGAAAAAGATGATGGGTTTTGCTGAGACCCGTAGTTTGCCACAACTGTCCGACACCACCCTGCGGGCGTGGTACCGCTGTCAGCAGCCGCCACAGGACAATGCTAAGAGCAACGCCGGCACGGTGTATCTGCTCGCCGATGAATTCTCCGACACCCTCGATGCCGCCATCGGCATCAAAACCGTCCTGCTGCTGACGCAGCTGGGTTACCGCGTCATCATCCCCCCGCACTTAGACAGCGGGAGGACATACCTGTCGAAAGGACTGCTGCGGCGGGCACAGGCCTGTGCCAATGGCAACGTGGAATTGCTTGGGGAGATGATAACGGGCGATACACCGCTGGTCGGCATCGAACCTTCCACACTGCTGGCCTTCCGGGATGAATACCCTGTCCTGGTGCGGCTCGCACTCAGGGAGGCCGCCCGTCATTTGGCCGCCCATGCCATGCTCATCGATGAATTCATTGCCCGTGAGATTAAAAAAGGCAGGATAGTGAGCGAGCAGTTCACGGCGGTGCCCAGGAAGATATTGCTGCACGGCCATTGCTACCAGAAGGTGCTGTCGTCGACGAGCGTCACCAGGGAGATGTTATCGCTGCCGCCCTTTTACGAGGTGGAGGAGATCAGATCGGGATGCTGCGGCATGGCGGGAGCCTTTGGTTATGAGAAAAAACATTATGAGCTCTCAATGAAAGTAGGTGAACTGGTTTTATTTCCTGCCGTGCGCGGAGCTCCTGCCGACGTCGTCATCGCTGCTCCGGGGACGAGCTGCCGACAGCAGATCCGTGACGGCACCGGACGCCAGGCTTTCCACCCGGTGGAGATACTCTATGACGCTTTGCTGACGTGATAAAATGTCCGTCTCTTTCTATCCGATCTCAAACACATCCCCGTCCATGGCGAGGTAACTCTCTGGGAAAACACGGCGGGCCTCGTCAAGCAACGGCTGCAAATCATCATAACGGTTCGAGTAATGCCCCAATATCAGTCGTTTCACCCCTGCTTTCATGGCAATGGTGGCGGCCTGCATAGCCGTGGCGTGATACTTCATCTCCGCCATGCCCGATTCTTTTTCCATGAATGTCGCTTCATGGTAAAGTAAATCAACACCCCTGACGTAGCCGGTGAGAGGTTCATGGTAAGCCGTGTCGGTGCAATAAGCATAGGCTCCAGGCTTATGCCTTGAATAGGTGATATCCGCATTCCGGTAATGCTTTCCGTTGGGATTGGTATAATCACCCCCGGCCTTGATCCGCCTGATATCATCATAAGAAGGGCTCTCTGTGTCAAGAAAATCCTTGCGTATATTCCGCGTCCTGGCTTTTTCCCTGAAAAGAAAACCACAGGTGGGGATGCGGTGGACCACGGGGAAGGCCTCAACCGTCACCACCTCATCTTCAAAGATAATCCCAGGCACTGAAGGATCGACGGGGTAAAAGTTCAAGGGATAAACAAGCTGTGTACCGGCCACGCTGAGCTGAAGCCGGAGGACCTCTTCCAGGGGTTGTGGTGCGTGGATACTTAATGGGGTATGCCGTTCCAGCAAGTTATAGGTCGAAATGAGTCCGATGAGGCCAAAGAAATGATCACCGTGAAGATGGCTGATAAAGACATGGCTGATGCGGAGGGCATGAACCTTAAAACGACGCATCTGTAGCTGTGTCCCCTCGGCACAGTCAACCAGGAACAGGTGATCATTGATGGTGACCACCTGAGCCGTGGGATGACGGTCCGCGGCCGGAATGGCCGAATTGCTTCCAAGAATGGTGACTGTAAATGTCATACCACTCTTTTTTATTCCGTTTTCTCCTTTTTGGGATTTTTCTTTACCTCCTTTTCTTTTTTCTCCGTTTTCTCCAGGTTGGACTTCAGGTTGGCCAGTGCTTCAAAATCGCCCAGGGTGGTTTTCTCGAGGCTTTCCTTGAGTTTCTTGACGGCACGCCGGGTTGATTTGGCTTCGCTCTTGCCCAGCTCGAGCTGCCGTGCTTTCTCGGTATGAGCGGTATCCTGGAACACTTTGGTGTGCGAAAGGATGATCTTTTTATTTTCCTTGGAGAATTCGATGACCTTGAATTCGAGGGTGTCGTCCACCTTCGCCGTGGTGTTGTCTTCTTTCATGGCATGCCGCATGGGGCAGAATCCTTCGACACCATAAGGAAGGGCGACAATGAATCCCTTCTCCGTCCCGCTGATGATGGTTCCCTTGTGTACCGTGCCGAGGGAGAAAACGGTCTCAAAGACATCCCACGGATTCTCTTCAAGCTGTTTATGACCGAGGCTCAGACGCCTGTTCTCAACGTCGACATCCAGCACGACCACCTCGATCTCTTCACCTATCTTGGTGAATTCGGCCGGGTGCTTTATTTTCTTTGACCATGACAGGTCCGAAATATGGATCAAGCCATCCACGCCCTCTTCCAGTTCGACGAAGATGCCGAAATTGGTGAAATTACGTACGATGGCTTTGTGCCTCGAGTTGACGGGGTATTTCTCCATGATGTTCGACCAGGGATCGGGTATCAGCTGCTTGATGCCCAGCGACATTTTTCTTTCCTCCTTGTCGAGGGTCAGAATGACGGCTTCCACCTCGTCGCCCACCTTGAGAAAATCCTGTGCCGTGCGCAAGTGTTGCGACCATGACATCTCCGAGACATGGATGAGGCCTTCCACTCCGGGGGCTATTTCGACAAAAGCGCCATAATCGGCGATGACCACCACTTTGCCTTTTACCTTGTCGCCCACTTTCAGGTTAGGATCGAGGGCATCCCACGGATGTGGCGTCAGTTGTTTAAGACCCAGAGCTATACGTTTCTTGTTATCATCAAAATCGAGGATGACCACTTTTATCTTCTCATCCAGTTCCACGATCTCATTGGGGTGGTTGATCCTGCCCCACGACAGGTCGGTGATGTGTATCAGGCCGTCGACGCCGCCCAGGTCGACAAACACACCGTAAGATGTGATGTTCTTCACCGTTCCTTCCAGTATCTGACCCTTCTCAAGCTTGGCGATGATCTCCGCTTTCTGTTGTTCTATCTCATCTTCGATGAGGGCTTTATGTGATACGACCACATTCTTGTATTCCTGATTGATCTTCACCACCTTGAACTCCATATTCTTATCGACGAAGGCATCGTAATCCCTGATGGGTTTCACGTCGATCTGTGAGCCGGGCAGGAAAGCTTCAATGCCGAAAACATCGACGATAAGACCGCCTTTGGTACGGCATTTCACATAGCCCGTGATGATCTCATCTTTGTTGTAAGCCTCGTTAATGCGCTCCCACGAACGGAGTATCCTGGCTTTCTTGTGCGACAACAGAAGCTGGCCCGTCAGGTCTTCCTGGCTTTCGACGTAAACCTCTATCTTATCCCCTATTTTAAGGGACGGATTGTAGCGCAGTTCCGACAGGGGTATCACACCGTCGGACTTGAATCCGATATTCACGACCACCTCCCTGTTGTTCTTGGCCACCACCGTTCCCTCGATAACTTCATGCTCGGCAATCTGGCTGAGCGTTTTGTCATATATTTTCTCCAGTTTTTCACGTTCCTCGGCGGTATATATCTCCTGTTTTTTACCCAGGGAATCCCAATCAAAGGGCTGGGGTTGCTCCGGGGTCGCCGGTGTTGTCTCAGCCGTCGCGGAAGTAGGTATGGCAGGGCTTTCTTCCGCCGCTACAGGTTCCTTTTGTTCCTCCACGGGAGGCTCACTTTCGGGTATTTCTCCTTCCGGCATCTCCGTTTCCTGCATCACAGGTTCTTCGCCGGCAGCCGGTTGTTCCGCCATTGCGGGTTCGCTATCGGTTATCTTATATTGATCCGTTTCATTAACATCTTTTAAAATCTCTTCTTCGGAGCCGCTTTCAGCAGGGATGGTTTCCGCCTCAGCCTCCATGCCGGCAGGATCAGCCGCAATGTTCTTTGCTTCATCGCCGGTAACATCCTTAAAATCCTTAACATCCTGTTTTTCTTCGGCATTTACTTCACTCTGTTCCTCTTTGTTGATTTCTTCATTTACATTCTGCTCGTTTTTAATCATTTACTTCATTATTATGTCCCAACACACCATGGGACGGGTTCATACTATGTTAATACGCTTTAATTGCTGGAAATTTGAGTAATGATGGTATGTGAATCATTCAAATTTCGGGCTGCAAAGGTATGAAAATTTTCTATTTAAACCAGTGTCATGGTAAAACGAGTAAAAATATATCATCCGCGGACTCACAAACTATTTGAGATGATTATTTTCTCAAAGAGGAGACTGCTTTCCGTTTCGATTTCAACAATGTATATCCCGTCCGGCAAATGATGGATATCGATAAAATACCGGTTTCGAAAAGGTCTTGCCGAAAAAACAACATCCCCTTGGCAATTCATAATTTTTATGATCCTGATGTCATAACAAGATACGATCCTGATACAGTCGTGAGCCGGATTGGGATAGATGATACAAGTTTTTTCTTTATTCAAATCGGGGCCATTCGAAACCGGATAGTATTCCAGGGTCAGTGAATCGATATAGAGCACGCTGTTCAGACCGATATAATTGCTGTCTTCTGCAATGTTTCCCGCTGCAAAGGTGATGTTCAAAGTATCAACAGGCGGCCAGTCATTGTATTGGAAAGGTATTTCAAAATAGGTATAGTCCTCCGCAAAGGGAAGCTTTATCATGATTTGTTCCGATAAAACGATCGAATCACCGACAGGATCATAATAATAACCCCATGCACCTGCCAATGCGGTGTCGGGGCCATCAGGGAAATATTTGTAATAACCGCTGAGCAGCATAGGATTGCCATCGACAGCCATGCCTCCTGCCGGGCCGTTGTCCCCCAAATAACCATTGGTTACAATCCCTATGATCTGATCGCCGGGCATCTGGATATTATGGAGTTCCAGAGCATAATTTCCAGAATAGCTGTCGGTACTCTTAAAAGCAGAAATTGATCCGAAAAGGTAACCGAATGCATTCAAGGTGGTCCAATCTTCCGGCTCTTCTGTGGATACTGTATGCCACTCCTCAAGATTCCCGTTGGGAAAAGGAACTGTAGTGCCGGTAAATCCCAGATCGTCAATATAGAGTATCGCTCCTGGTTGTGCAGGATTATCAAGATTTGAGCTTGAAGCAAGAAAGATCATGGAATCCGGCAAATCGGGTGACAACCATTCAATACGAATTGCAAATCTTACATAATCTTCCTCAATGCCGGTAAAATTAACACTTGAAGAGCCGATGCATTCACCCTCTTTTTTGAACCAGCAGAATACCCATGCTGCTTCGGCGGTATCGATATTGTATTTAACATATCCTGTCAGCGAATCCGGGCGTTCGGTGAAAGGTATGCCCCCGTTTATCCCTCCTTCAGATGCATTGCCGATGATGATAAAACCGGAAATAATTTCGTTATCGGCTGCGACTGTCTCCAGCTTTGCGGCAAAAGCGCCGGAGTGACTGTCGGTGGTTTTAAATACGTTGGTAGTGCCTGAAGTGAGCCATACTCTGAGGTTTGATGTAAGAAAGGTATCCGGATCCTCAAAATACTCTTTAAGATACCAATTTTCAAACCCGCCATTAGATATTATCTGGGATAGGGAAGAATTGCAAAATGAAATTGTCACCAGGGTAAAAAGCAATAGCCATGTTTTCATAATTTATTGATTTAATTATTTGTATCGACTATAAAAATACGATATAGTTTTTAAAAATCAATAATTATAGGAAATTTTCCGGGTGAAAGCCGTTAAGTTGAGGAGGAGAAAGGGATTAGTTTTTTAAAAATCCCTTGTTCACAGTACCGATTAAATTATATTTTATTCAAGATTTGACGGTCATTACCTTTACTGACTGTCAACTACGATCCCGCCTAAAATCAGGAGGTTGTCCGCCTGCGGCGGACGCCGCTATCTAACCCTTCCATTCACCCTCTCCCAACTCCCAACTGACGACTGACGACTGACGACCGACGACTGACGACTGACGACTGACGACTAACGACTGACGACTATTACCGCCTCGGCGTATACCCCCTGCTCTTAGCCATTTCCTCCAGTCTTTTCTGGAAACCCGATTTCTTCACCGGTTTTTTTCTGTTTTCCTGCAACCTCTGATGTATCTTTTCTTCATTGACAAAACGGCGGAACAGGAACATCTGGAGGAAGGTGAAAATATTGGCCAGGAAGTAATAATAACTCAGGGCGGCCGCATAACTGTTGAAGAATCCCAGGAACAGCACCGGCATCATGTACATCATCACCTTCATGCCCGGCACCTGTTGTTGTCCCGTCGACATCATTTTATCGTTTATCCTGGTGTAAATGATGGTGGAGATGGTCATCAGCAGGCAGAACAGGCTCACATGATTGCCGTAAAAGGGTATGTTGAAGGGAAGGTTGAGGATGGAGTCGTACGATGACAGGTCGTGAGCCCATAAGAACGGTTGCTGGCGCAGCTCGATGGAGGAAGGAAAGAAACGGAACAGGGCCACGAGTATGGGAAACTGCAGCAGCATGGGTATGCAGCCCGACATGGGATTGACGCCGACCTGCTTGTAAAGGGCCATGACGGCCTGTTGTTTCTTCATGGCGTCCTCCTTCTTGGGGAATTTTTTACTGATCTCGTCGATCTCGGGTTTAAGGACCCTCATCTTGGCAGTGGAGGTGTAAGTTTTAAAGGCAATGGGTAAAAGAACGATCTTGAGCAGGATGGTCAGAACAAGGATGATGATACCATAATTCCAACCGAAACGGCTCAGGAAATCGAACACCGGGATAACGGCATAACGGTTTATCCAGGCCAGCAGGAAAAAGCTCCACCCCAGTGGTATCTGGTGTTCGAGGGCCAGGTGGTATTTGCGGATGAGGTTGTACTTTAAGGGACCGAAATAAAACCGCATGGGCACCGACTGTATGGAGGCACGGCTGTAAGGGATGCCTATCTCGGCCCACGCCGACCGGTTGTAACGGTCGCTCTTACTCTGATCGGTAAAAACCCTGACATCCGCATTGTTGAAATAATCACCCGCGATAAAGGTGGAACAAAAGAAACGCTGCTTGAAGGAGATCCACTTAACCCTGGTGGTCAACGCTTTCTGGTCATCTTTTGTCTCCGAGAGGTATTTGACTTCGTCGTTATAGTACCTGTAATAGATGGTGGTGCCGTTAAACCTGTCGACGGATTTCTCCAACCGGTACAACTCGGCATGCCATGATAGGTTCAGCGAATTGGTATTGGAGGCAAGGATATCTTCCAGTCCGACAATATTGAGCGTGTACCCGATCATGTAATCACTGCCCGAGAAATGATAGACATATTCGATGTACCGGTCGGGATTGAAGCCGCTGTCACCGCTATTGGTGTAAAGCCTGAACGAAAGGTTGAGCGAATCGTTGCCGGGCACGGTGATGGTCTGTCCGGGAGTATATGTATGCCCGGGAGCATACAGCGAAAAATAGAGCTCATTGGTGTTGATCAGGCGGTTATCGGCAAAGAACGAAAGGCCGAAGTCGACGGAGTCCTTGTTGAAAAGTATCAACGGTAACGAATCCCAGGTTCTGTATTTCCTCAGGTCGACGGAGATGATCTTGCCTCCTTGTGAAGAGATGCCTATGCGGTAGAGTCCGTTTTCAACATAGAATGTTTCATCCTTGCCGAAGGATGCGTTGGAGAAAGGTCCCAGCTCGTTTCTTCTTTCCTGTAACTGTGCGGTGGGGGCGCTACCCTGCCTGTTCACGGCGGCGAGGCTGTCGCGTATTTTCTTCCGGCGGGCCGCCGCCGCTTCTTCCCTGGCCGTGACCATCTGCAGCGAGTCGGCGGTGGCTTTCTGTACCTGTATAAGCGAATCCTGTATGCGTCGTCTGGCCTCGATCTCCTTCTTATTGGGAGCCACCCAGATACTGTAAATGATGGTGACCGCTAATATGAGAACCAGGCCAATGATGGTGGATCGATTCATTAATAATTAGTTATAATGGGATTTTCAAATGCCCGGCAAAGATAATGGAAAAGTTACTGATAAAAAACTGTAAAATGCATCAGTCGATCAAACGGACGGCATTTTGCCGGTATACCTTGGCGGCATGGATAAACTCGACGAACAGCGGATGCGGGTTGGCCACCGTGCTTTTATATTCGGGATGGAATTGCACGCCGATGAACCAGGGGTGATCCTTCAGTTCGATGATCTCCACAAGGTCATCCTTGGTGTTGATGCCCGAAGGTATCATACCTGCCTTTTTAAACTCCTCAAGGTATTTATTGTTGAACTCGTAACGGTGGCGGTGACGCTCGGTGATATTGGAGACTTTGTAAATGTCAAAGACCTTGGAGTCCTTGGCAATGGTACAGGGATAAGCACCGAGACGCATGGTGCCGCCCATGCCCGAGATCTTTTTCTGTGCTTCCATGATGTCGATCACCGGGTAAGGGGTGCGTTTATCCATCTCAGTGGAATGAGCACGGGTATACTTTAAAACATCCCTGGCAAATTCGATGACGGCACATTGCATCCCCAGGCAGATGCCGAAAAAGGGAACCTTGTTGACACGGGCGTACCTGATGGCCTCTATCTTTCCTTCTATGCCGCGGGAGCCGAAGCCGGGAGCGACGAGGATACCGTCGACACCGGAAAAAAGATTATCGGCATTGTCCTCGGTGATGCTTTCGGAATGGATACGTATGATGTTCACCTTGCAGTCATTGGCGGTGCCGGCATGCGTGAAGGCCTCGACAATGGATTTATAAGCGTCCTTCAGCTCGATATATTTGCCTACCAGTGCCACATTGACCTCTCCCGACGGGTGTTTCAGACGCTGCAGGAAGGCCTCCCATTTCTCCAGGTCGGGCGTGGTATCGAGGGGCATATTCATTTTACGGAGCACCTCCACGTCGAGCTTCTCCCGGTGCATGAGCAGCGGCACCTCGTAAATCGTTTCGGCGTCAATGGACTCGATGACGGAAGAGGCCTCGACATTACAGAAGAGGGCTATCTTCTCACGCAGTCCTTCGGTAAGATGACGTTCGGTGCGGCAGACAATGATGTCGGGCTGCACGCCCGATTCAAGCAATGTCTTGACGGAGTGTTGCGTAGGCTTGGTCTTCAACTCACCGGCGGCGGCCAGAAAAGGCACCAGGGTGAGGTGGATGACCAAACAACTGTTGCCCATCTCCCACCTCATCTGACGCACAGCCTCAATGTATGGCAATGACTCGATATCGCCTACCGTACCCCCTATCTCCGTGATGATAAAATCATAGTTGCCGGTGTTGCCGAGCAACTTCACACGGTATTTGATCTCATCGGTGATATGCGGGATCACCTGCACGGTCTGTCCCAGATAATCACCGTGGCGTTCTTTTTCGATGACCGACTGATATACCCTGCCGGTGGTGATGTTGTTGGCCTGGGATGTGGGCACGTTCAGGAAACGTTCATAATGACCCAGATCAAGATCGGTCTCGGCGCCGTCTTCGGTGACGTACACCTCGCCGTGCTCATAAGGATTCAGTGTCCCCGGGTCAACATTGATGTAAGGATCGAGTTTCTGTATGGTGACGGAATATCCCCTGGACTGGAGCAGCTTGGCGGTGGATGCAGAGATGATTCCCTTGCCCAACGAGGAACTCACACCTCCCGTGACGAAGATATATTTGGCTTTTCTCATATCCGGGTGATATTATGTGTTCATACCACAATCAATAGTATTTGTATCCTTCCACCTTAGCAAGGTATTTGGCCAGATGCATAACCTGACAGGTATAACCGAACTCATTGTCATACCAGATATACAGTACTATGCTATGGCCGTCCTCCGACACTTTTGTGGTGGGGCTGTCGAAGATGCCGGCCACAGGATCGCCGATAAAGTCGGACGACACCACCTCGGTGGAGGCTGAAAAACGGATTTGCTCCACCAGGTCGCCGTGGAGGGCGGCATTTTTCATCAGGGCATTGACTTCTTCGACGGATGTTTTATTTTTCACTTCCAGGTAGAGAATGGCCAGTGAGACATTGGGCGTGGGTATGCGCACGGCATTGGCGGTGAGCTTGCCTTTGAGTGTCGGGATGACCTTGGCGGCTGCCGACGCGGCACCGGTCGATGTCAGTACCATGTTCAGCGGCGCCGACCGGCCCCGCCGTGATTTCTTATGAAAGTTGTCGAGCAGGTTTTGGTCATTGGTATAGGAATGAACGGTCTCAATATGGCCTTTCACGATACCCAGCTTGTCCTCGATCACTTTGAGTACCGGCACCACGGCATTGGTGGTGCAGGAAGCCGCCGAGAAGATGTTTTCATTGTCGATATCAATATTTTGATGGTTCACGCCATAGACGATGTTGGGCACGTCGCCTCTGGCGGGGGCTGTGAGCAGGACCTTGCTGATGCCTTTGGCGATGAGGTGCCTGCTGAGGCCTTCCCTGTCGCTGTAAACACCCGTGTTATCGATGAGCAGGGCATCGTGAATGCCGTATTGCGTGTAATCCAGCTCATCAGGGTATGTCGCCGACAGCATCTTGATGATGTGACCGTTAAGGTAGATGGTCTGATCGTTGAGGTTCTCGACGGCGATGCCACGGAAGGGACCATGGATGGAGTCGTGCCTGACCAGCGCAATGCGCTTGGAGATGTCCTCGGGTTTGGTGCTTCGTGTCACGATGGCCCTGACACGTAACTGCGAGCCGTCGCCCTGGATGATGATCTCCCTGACAAGCAGACGCCCGATGCGTCCGAAACCAAAGAGAACGACATCCCTGGGACCCGAATAGGAAGGTTGCTTGCCGATGATATCCTTGAGCTTCTCGGCCACGAATTCTTTGGCGTCGCCTTCGAAACGGTCCTTTTCGAGGGTCCATTCATAATTGAGACGCCCAATGTCGATACGTGCCGGCGGGATGTCCATTTCATAAATGGCTTTAGCCAGCAATAAGGAATCCTGTATCTTTAAAGGTTTGCCGACCGTATTCACCGAATACTCATGCTTATAAAGAATGACACTCGAGCTCCTGTCAAACAACTGGCTCCTGAAGATAATAAGCTCTATCGATTTCTCATAGAATAGCTTACCTACGATATGCTCAAACTCAAAACCCGCCATTTCGTCCGTAATCCATTTACCCAGAATGGCATCGTACTGAAAGTATTTGTTGGGTTGAAAACTCTGGTCGGTTGTATCCATTTCATATCTTTTTTTTAAATCATTGAACAAGGCATAACGATCAGAGGCAAAAATAAAAAAAAAAGGATTACCCGATGTGTCCCACCGGGTAATCCCTTTATCTTACGAACAATTTATAAACACCCCGCGTTACTGTCCAAGGTAATTTTTCAATAACTTGGAGCGGGAAGCATGTTTAAGTCTGCGTATCGCTTTCTCCTTTATCTGACGGACCCGTTCCCTTGTCAGGTCGAATTTCGCTCCTATCTCCTCCAGGGTCAGGCCGTGGTTCATACCGATGCCATAATAAAGGTTGATCACATCCCTTTCTTTCTCCGACAAGGTCGCCAGTGAACGTTGTATCTCCTTGGCCAGTGACTCATGCATGAGGCCCGAATCGGTGACGGGCTGGTCGTCGTTGATGAAGACATCCAGGAAATTAATATCTTCATCCTGCGCCAGAGGGGCATCCACCGAGATGGTCTTGGTACCTATCTTCATGGTGGCGTCGATCTTGTGTTCGGGCATCTCGAGTGATTCGGCTATCTCATCCGCCGACGGGGGCCGCTCGAATTTTTGTTCCAGCCGTGACGATTCTTTTTTTATCCTGTTCAACGACCCCACCTGGTTCAGTGGCAACCGCACGATACGTGACTGTTCCGCTATGGCCTGCAGGATCGACTGGCGTATCCACCACACGGCATAGGAAATGAATTTGAAACCCCTGGTTTCGTCAAAGCGTTTGGCAGCCTTGATCAGGCCCAGATTTCCCTCGTTGATCAGATCGGGTAATGACAAGCCCTGGTTCTGGTATTGTTTGGCCACCGACACGACAAACCTCAGGTTGGCTTTGGTCAGCTTCTCCAGCGCTTTCTGGTCCCCCATTTTAATGCGGCGTGCCAACTCCACCTCTTCCTCGGCCGTGATCATCTCTTCTTTTCCTATATCCTGCAAATATTTGTCAAGGGAGGCAGTCTCGCGGTTGGTTATTGATTTCGAAATTTTTAACTGTCTCATGGTTGTTACCTTCTTTCATGCAACAGCTTGAGGTTGTACCAAAACTGACTTTTTTAGTTAACCGCAGAGTTCACAAAGGAAGCGCATAGAACGCAGAGTACTTAAAATCAGTCCTTTATTCCTCAGCGTTCTCTGCGCTCTTTGCGGTTTTATAAAAAAACCTCATTTTGACACACTCTCAAGCCAAAGATAATGATTTTCAACTTACTCACCGGTAGCTTTTTATTAACGACCATGTGAATAAGTTATTTTGTTCATGTTATAATCCTATCCCATAATAGGCTTTAATGCCATTGGGATAAATACCTTCGATGAGGATACCGCCGGATGCATGGTTGAGGGCATCCTCCAGATCGTTGACACTGTCGATATCTTTTTTGTCGATCTTCGTGATGATAAAGCCCTGTTTGATTTCGGCATCCATCAGTTTTCCATCCTGTATGGCCGTCACCATCACGCCGTGTGATATCCCCAGGTCTTTTTTCCGGGCATCGGTGATGGGTGCAAAGGAGGCACCGAGCATGGTGACGGTATTGATTTCTTCCTTTTTGACTATGCCGGTGGTGCCGTTGACATTTCTGAGTGTCAGTTCAAATGTTTTTTCTTTGTTGTCACGGTCAACGGTCACGCTGACTTTATCGCCGGGGCGTTCCGTTCCTATAATGCCCAGGAGTTCGGATGTGTTGTTGACAGGCGTTTTGTTGATGGCTTTAATGATATCACCTTCCTTCAGGCCGGCTGCTTTGGCGGCACCGTTCTCTGTCACGCCGGCGACATACACACCGTTCATGTCGGTAATGCCTTCCTTGTCGGCCAGCTTATTGTCAATATCCCTGATCTGAACCCCCATCAAAGCCCTTTGCACCACACCATATTCTCTCAGGTCCGACACGACCTTCTTTACTATATTCACAGGTATAGCGAAGGAATAACCGGCATAATAACCGGTGCCTGAGGCGATGGCCGAAATGATGCCGACGAGCTGCCCTTGTGTGTTCACCAGGGCGCCGCCACTGTTGCCGCGGTTTACCGCCGCATCGGTCTGGATGAAGGATTCGATGGGCGAATTGCCATCAGGAGACGATAAAATGTTGATATTTCGTGCCGTCGCACTGACGATCCCTGCCGTGACCGTGGAGGTCAGGTTAAAGGGATTACCCACCGCCAGTACCCATTGCCCCACCTTCAGGTCGGCGGAATTACCGTAAGTGATGTAAGGGAGATCCGTCGCGTCCACTTTCAACAGAGCCAGATCGGTCGACGGATCGGCACCGATGACCTTGGCTTTGTAAGATTTGTTATTGTTCAGGATGACCTCGATGGTTTTTGCCTTTTCAATGACATGGTTATTGGTCACGATGTACCCATCGGGTGAGAGGATGACACCGGAACCCTCGGCTATAACAGGCTCTTCTTCTGTCTTAGGGGGATTGCCGAAGAAATACCTCCAGTCGAAGAAATTACCAAAAGGTGACACCTGTTCTTCAAATTCCGTTTTAATATGCACCACATCATCAATGGTCTTGGATGCTGCCTCGGTAAAATCATTGCAGCAACCTTCGTCATTCACTACCGGTTGCCTTGTCAGGTGCACAGGGATAGACTCCTGCTGTATCGAGGCTGAATTTTCTTTTTTTACGCTTTTTCCTGTGATTTCAAATACACCGATGGCCAGTAAGGCCCCCAGGAAAGCTGCTAACGTATAACCGACATATTTTCTCATAGTTTATTAGTTTTGAATATTAAACAATCGATGATTATAAAAGTTTCACTCATGACGGCCCAAAAGCTGGCAAGAATTGTTCCCGGCGAAACATCTCCGGCCACACATCGCGGTACATTCATCCGAATGCCTTAACGCAGACTGTATTGGGCGAGTATAGGGAGATTGTTAAAAAATGTTAACCGCAAGAATATGACATTTTGTCGGTATCGAAGTCGGCACGTTAGGGCAGACAGTAGTGACAAAATGAATATCTTTGTGTCAATGTAAGATGATGTTAATGGCATGAAGATACATTTTCACAAATACCATGGCACCGGCAACGATTTCATTCTCATCGACAACCGCCCGGGTCATTTCATTCACGGTTCCGACTTCATCAGGAATCTGTGCGACCGGCATACAGGTATAGGCGCCGACGGCTTGATCCTGCTGAATGCGAGCCCCGGACATGATTTCAGCATGGTCTATTACAACTCCGACGGTGAAGAGGGCACTATGTGCGGCAACGGTGGCCGTTGTGCGGCCGCTTTTGCCGGACGGCTGGGAATGACCGGTAATGATGTGCATTTCATGGCCGTCGACGGAGACCATGAGGCGCTCATACTTGGCATCAGGGGGAACGTGACCATGGTCAGGCTCAGAATGAACGATGTCAGTCTCATCAGGGAAGAGAAAAACTGTTTCGTTATCGACACCGGCTCACCCCATTATATTACTTTTGTGAGAAACGTGAGGGACATAGACATTTACAGGGAAGGAAGAGACATCAGGTTCTCGGGCCGGTACGGGGAAAAGGGTATCAACGTTAATTTTGTCGGGGAGGACGAAGATCCTGTTTTTGTCCGCACATATGAAAGAGGGGTCGAAAATGAAACATTATCATGCGGCACAGGTATAATAGCTGCGGCGATAGCCGTGAATATAAAAAACGGACTGCAACCGTCGCCATTGACAATAAATACGTTGGGAGGTGAAATGAAAGTGCATTACTGCCCGGCAGGTTCTTCTTTCCGTGATATCTGGCTTGAAGGACCGGCAACAGCGGTATTTGAAGGAAAGATGACGGGGTGATGACCGGCCGCTCATCACAGCAGTCTGTTGCGGAGATGAAACCACTTGCCCATGACAGTTTATTGATCCATGGTATAATGATAGGAAAAAGAATTCTGCTACGTGCACCCGAACCCGGTGATCTGGAGGTTCTTTACGCCTGGGAGAATGATCCTTCGGTATGGCAGATAAGCAACACGCTCACACCCTTCTCGAGATATACACTGGAACAGTACATCCTGAGCTCACAGCTCGACATCCACTCATCGCGGCAACTCCGTTTAATGATCGACCTGATAACCCCTGCCGGAGCCGGCAGACCCGTCGGCACCATTGATCTGTTCGATTACGATCCGCTGCACCGCCGCGCCGGCATCGGTATCCTGATCAACAAAGCCGACAGGGGCTATGGTTATGCATCGGAAGCATTGGAACTGCTCATTGACTATGCCTTCAACACCCTGCAACTCCACCAGTTGTACTGTACTATTTCAGCCGATAATGAAAAAAGCCTGAAACTGTTCCAGGAACACCGCTTTAAAATCGCAGGCCTGAAAAAAGAGTGGCTGTCAGTAAAAAATAAATGGAAAGACGAATATCTTTTACAGCGTATAAACGAATCACAATAAATTAAACGATCCCGCATTAAGTCACCATGAGCTCCTATTATATCGGCACACGTGGTCAACGCACCAGGAAGAAAAAACAACGGAAATTGATGCGCCGCCTGTTTCTTTGCCTTTTCTTTTTTTTGGTCCTGCCGTTGTCTGCTGCCACTTTTCTCATATATCACACCTGTTTCAGACCTAATGTATGGGTGGCTGAAGGGGCGGTCAGGTCCGTCTGCATCCCCACCGACGCCACCTTCCAGGATGTCAAGACATTGTTGTACGGCCAGGGGTTGATCGTCAACAGGAAAACGTTCGAATGTTATGCCCGTTTCAGGCATTATGACCGGCACATTAAACCGGGGCGTTACATCCTTCTTCCCGGCATGTCGAATAACGGGCTGGTACATATGCTGAACAGCGGTGAGCAGACACCCGTGAAAGTGATCATCCATGACATCCGTGACAAGGCAACGCTGGCGCAATCTGTGGCGCGGCAGATAGAAGCCGACTCAGCCTCCCTCATGGACCTGATGGAGGATACCTCTTTCCTGGCGTCCTTCGGATTCACGCCCGGTAACGTCCTGATGAGGATCATACCGAACACCTATGAGTTTTACTGGAATACCGGCGCCACCAGGTTCTTTGAGAGGATGTACAGGGAGTACAACCAATTCTGGAATGAAGACCGCATGAAAAAGCTGGAGGCCACGGGTCTGACGCGTGAGCAGGTGATCATTCTGGCTTCCATCGTGGAGAAAGAGACCAACCGTGATGATGAGAAACCGCGCATAGCAGGTGTTTACCTCAACCGCCTGCGACGGGGATGGTTGTTACAGGCCGACCCGACACTGGTCTATGCTCTGGGCGATCCTTCCGTGCACAGGGTGCTGAACACTCACAAGGACATCGATTCACCTTATAACACTTACAGGTACGGAGGATTACCACCGGGCCCCATATGCGTCCCCTCGATCGTCTCCATAGATGCGGTGTTGAATTATGAAAGAAATGATTACCTCTATTTCTGCGGGCGCGATGATTTTTCGGGATATCATGTTTTTTCCAGCCGTTACCTGCAGCATGCCCTCAATGCGAGAAGATACCAGAAAGCCTTAGACAGGCTGGACATAAAAAAATAGCCACTGGCATGGTCTGCTGCCTTGCACACCTCACACATTAAAACGTATATGCAGGATGTCACCTTCTTGTACCACATAACTTTTGCCTTCTACTTTGAAGCGTCCGGCCTCCTTACAGGCATGTTCGGAACCCAGCTCGATAAAATCCTCGCTGCGCAGCACTTCGGCCCTGATGAAACCCCGTTCCATGTCGCTGTGTATAATGCCGGCGGCTTGCTGTGCCGTCATGCCTCTGTGGATGGTCCAGGCCCGGACCTCCTTGTTACCGGCAGTGAAGAATGACTGCAGGTCGAGCATCCGGTATGCCGAGCGTATCAGCTTGTTCACGCCGGGTTCGGTAAGACCGGCGTCGGCGAGGAAGGCTTGCCGGTCGGCAGGATCCTCCAGCTCGGCGATCTCAGCCTCCAGAGCCCCGGCAATGACCAGCACCTCCGCCTCTTGCTCCCGCAAAGCATCACGTACACGCTCCACATAGGCATTGCCACCGGCTGCCGAGGCATCGTCGACATTACACACATAAATAACCGGTTTATCCGACAGAAGGAAAAGTTCGGCGATGTACTTATTGTCATCGGTTTCCACAGGAGCACTGCGCACCGGCTGAAAGTCTTCCAGGTGCTTTTTGTAGACCTGAATCATCTCCACGGCCCGATTGGCCTCGGTGTCACCGGCGACGGCCACTTTCTCGAGACGCTGCATTTTCTTGTTGACACTATCGAGGTCTTTGGCCTGCAGTTCCAGATCCAGTATCTCAATGTCCCTCACCGGGTCGACGGAACCCTCAATATGAGGTAAACTCTCATCGTCGAAGCACCGCAGGACATGTATAAGGGCATCACACTGCTGAACCTCGGCCAGGAATTTGCTTCCCGTACCTTCACCCGGCACCACTCCTTTTCCCAAGCCTGGAATATCGATGATCTCCACCGTCGCAGGGGTTACTTTGTCAGCTTGTACGATTTTGTTAATGGCATGCAACCTGTCATCAGGAACGGGAATAACACACAGGTTTGCTTTGGATGAGCTGAATGCCGAACGTGACGTCGCCGCCCTGACATTCGACATGCAGTTGAAAATGGTGGTCTTACCCGTCCCCGCCAGGCCTATGATGCCGCATTTAAGTGACATATGTATTCGATTTTGTGATTCCTATTCTACAAAGATAATAAAATGTTCAGTACGACATGTAAACAACGTTGATCCGGATATCGCAATTCCTTCCCTTTTCATCGGTACATGATATCTTGACCTTTCCGGGAGAGGGTTGGAAGAAGATGTTCGAGGCGGCCTCCGCGGCTTTAAAGAAACGGTCGTTGAGGTACCAGTATACGTTGCTGACATCGTTCTCCACCTGGCACGACAGCATGAGCTGCTGGTCTTTGCCCTTGATCAGGATATATTCCGAGCCGTCCACGGGAGAGGTGATGACCGGGGCGATGCCGGCGAACAAACGGGGGCAGGCCGGATTATGGGGAGGCACTTTTTCGTATGGTATGTGTCGTGATTCGAAAAATCTGATGATCTCGGGGGGATGGTTCGGATAAAAGGCCCTTCTGTAGCCTTCCGCAGGCAGACAGGCACGGCAGTAGGAGAAGTTCCCGCCGGCATCGGTGAACACCTCTTTCAGGTGCATGCATTTGCCTGTCGGTGACACCCCCGGGATGAAATAATCCATCACCAGGTCGTTGCAGAAGTCGTTGGGCGGCAGTCCCGTCCTGGAGCATACCAGACGGAAATCGAGCGTAGCCGGTGCCGTGAACCATTCGTTCTCAGGTCGGTCACCCAGGACTTTAAAGACCGAGAACAACAGAGGAGCGGCATATTCGCTGCCGTTGAGTTCAGGTATCCCTTTTCCTGTAAAATCACCCACCCACACGCCGACGGTATATTCCGTATCATAGCCGATGCTCCAGGCGTCACGGCGGCCGTATGACGTCCCTGTTTTCCAGGCCACGCGGTGCATGTTCGTATTGTCTTTATACTGTGAGGGCAGATCGGGGCGCTTCAGCAGTGTCAGGATGCCTGTCACCATGTATGCCGCCGCTTCACTGAAGAGTGTATCCGGAGCAACGGCGGGAGAACCGGCGGTCAGCACCGGCGGTATGAAAACGCCGCCACCGGCAAAAGCTGCATAGAGACCCGTCAGCTCCTCCAGGGTGACACCGCAGCCACCCAGGATGACGGAAAGACCCAGCTCATCGCGTGAACGCCGGACGCTTTCAAAACCGGCCTCAGACATCTTATCCAGAAAACGATCCAGGGGCAGACGGCTGAGCATCTTGACCGCCGGGACGTTCAGCGACTGAGCCAGGGCGTCTTCCACCGTCACATAACCGCGGTAGTCCTGATCATAGTTCTCAGGGCTGTAACCGTTGAAATCGTACGGCACATCGTTGACGACGAGCCGTGGGGTGGCCAGTCCCTCGTCCATGGCCAGAGCATAAAGAAAAGGCTTGAGGGTGCTGCCGGGCGACCGTGCCGCCCTCACCCCGTCGACCTGTCCCCCGTTCACGGCATCGTTGAAATCGGCCGAACCCACGTATACTTTCACCTGTCTTGTTTTGTTGGAGACCACCAGTACGGAGGCGTTGGTGATACCCAGAGGAATGAGGCGGCTGATATAGTTCTTAACGACATCTTCGATAGCCGGCTGCAGGACCGGATCAATACGGGTTTGTAACACAGATCTGCAGGGATCGGCGGCATGCAGACGTGCAGCCAGGTGCGGGATCAGCGCCGGCGGGTCATGCCTGACCACATCCAGAGGTTCGTCTAAAGCATCGGCAATCTCCTGCTCACCGAACAGATGCTTCCTCCCGAAGGTCATCAGCCACCGGTTCCTCTCCTCTTTAATGGCTTCATTGTCCTTGCCCAGATGCAGCCTTTTAGGGTCGTTGGGGATCACCGCCAGGGTCACAGCCTGCGCGAGACTCAGAGCCTGTGGATTCTGTCTGAAATAGATCAGTGCGGCCGACTTGACACCTTCGATATTCCCGCCGTAAGGCACGAGGCTCAGGTACAGCCTCAGGATCTCTGTCTTCGACAGGTACCATTCAAGCTGGGTGGCGCGGAACATCTCTATGACCTTGTTTTTATAGGTGCGTGGCGCCGGGTGCAGTAAACGGGCAACCTGCATGGTGACGGTGGAAGCACCCAATATCCTCTGGCGCCGCAACGTATTGATGACCAACGCCCTGACAACAGAAAACGGATTGATGCCAAAATGAAAAAAGAAATACCTGTCTTCTTTATACAGAATGGTTTTCTTCAGCACAGGGCTGATCTCATCCAACCCGGTCTGCAGTCTCCATTTGTCATCGCTGCTCAGATAAACGTGCAGGATGGTGCTGTCGTCGGCCAGGATGACCTGTGAATAAGGAACACGGTAATCAAGCGGAAAGAGCGTATCGGCAATTTTAAACAACGACACGGTGATGAGGGCACAACAGGCCAGGCTGATCAGCGTTAATCTTATTTTTTGTTTGTTCAGAACGGCCATCGTCAGCCTGTTGTTAAAGTTCACTTCATAAGGATGGTCACCGTTCCTTTGCCCTTCTCATTGAAATGGCCTATCACGGAGGCGTCGGGCATGCCCTGCTCATGCATGCGTGAAACAACAGCGGCAGCGTCGGTCACGGGCACGGCCGCCAGCAGTCCGCCGGAGGTTAAAGCATCGCTGAGAAGAAGCTGCATGGGGCGGGTGAGCGCAGGATCCCATCGCAGCCACGGCGCCGCATGGTCGAGGTTGTTTTTGGTGCCGCCACTGAAAATATTGGCCGATATCAGATCCCAGACCTCCCCGAGAACAGGTATCCGTTCGAAATGAATGGTGGCGTCCACGCCGCTGCCACGGGTCATCTCCAGAAGATGACCTGCCAGGCCGAAGCCGGTCACATCGGTGCAGGCATGCACGGTGAAGGATGAAAAAACTGCCGCCGCACTGGCGTTGAGCTGGCTCATGACTTCAATGATCCTGTTGGCGGCAGTTTCAGAGAGCAATCCTCTCTTCATGGCATTCGACAGCAGGCCTGTGCCAAGGGGCTTCGTCAGGATGATCGCATCGCCGGGTTGTGCCGTAGCGTTACGCCACAGTCTGCCGGGATCGGCGAAGCCGGTCACCGCCAGCCCATACTTTGGTTCATTGTCTTCGATGGTGTGGCCACCCAGGATGACCACGCCCGCCTCGCCTGCTTTATCCTCAGCGCCCTTGAGTATCTGCTTCAGTACCTCCAGGGGTAGTTGCTTCGACGGAAAGGCCACAATGTTAAGGGCCAGCACAGGTTTACCTCCCATGGCGTAGACATCGCTCAGGGCATTGGCGGCGGCAATGGCCCCGAAATGGTAAGGATCGTCCACAATGGGGGTCAGAAAATCCACGGTTTGTATCAGCGCCGTGCGATCGTCGAGGCGATATACGGCGGCATCATCCGATGTGTTCATGCCGACAAGGATGTCGGGATGCCGCGGCACCGGCATCTCTTTCAGTATTGCCTCCAGATCCTGTGGTCGCAGCTTGCAGGCGCAGCCCAGGCCATGGGTGAAATGGGTTAGTTTCACGGTTTCAGAGGCCTGTAAGGGAGATCCATGATCCCCCGATCGCATTCGATTGACGGTCTTTATGATTTCCCCGGCAGCCCTTTCTATTTCATCTGCCGTGGTGAATTTCCCCACCGAAAACCTGATGGTGCCGGCGGCATATCGTGAGGGCACATGCATCGCTGCCAGCGTGGCTGACATCACCTCCGATCCCACATGGCAGGCTGCACCGGCCGAGGCGGCCACCTCCTGCAACTGGCCCAGGAGGGTGGTGGCATTGACACCGCCGAAGCCCAGACTCAGCGTATTGGGCAGACGCCTCTCGGGATGGCCGTTCAGGCGCAAGTCATCGAGGCTCTCTGACAATCTGTCATGCAACATGTCACGCATCATTTTCATGTGCCGCATGTTAAAGTCCATGTCTCTGGCGGCTATCTCACAGGCTTTGCCCAGGCCTGCGATCTCGGGCACGTTCTCGGTGCCCGCCCGCCGGTCAAGCTCATGGTCGGCACCATGGATGAGCTTTTGCAGTGCGACCCCCCGCCGCACATACAGCGCTCCCACACCCTTGGGAGCGTACAGCTTATGCCCCGCCAGTGACAGCAGGTCGACACCCAGAACCCCCACGTCGGTCATGATCTTTCCGGCCGATTGTGCGGCGTCGGTGTGAAAAAGAACGCCATGGTCACTGCAGATCGCCGCCAGCTGCTCAATGGGTTGAATGGTGCCCACCTCGTTGTTGGCATGCATGACGGTCACCAGCACCGTGGCAGCGGTGAGGGCCTGCTCCAGGTCTCCGGGGTCCACGAGGCCGTCGTCATCCACAGGCAGATAAGTGACCTTGAAACCCTGCGATTCGAGGTAACGGCATACCTCCGTCACCGCCGGGTGCTCGATGCTGCTGGTGATGATTTGGTTGCCTTTGTGGCGCCCTGCCAAAGCCGCTCCCTTGATGGCAAAATTATTGGATTCGGTGCCGCCGCTGGTGAAAATGATCTCATCAGTAGCGCAGTGCAGCAAAGCGGCCACTTGTGCCCGTGCTTCTTCTATGGCCCTGCGTGCCATCATGCCGTAATAATGCGAACTCGACGGGTTGCCGAAGAGCTCCTCCAGATAGGGCTTCATCACGGCCAGCACAGCCGCATCGACAGGGGTGGTGGCATTATAATCAAGATAGACGGGCTTTTGCGTTTCAGGTTTCATAACATGTTGTGTTTAGCAGCCTTCAAACCGTCAGCACATCCTGTGACGGTAATATTCAAGGATCATCTCCGCGTGGACGGCGGGGTCATCGTCCTGCAGCTCCGCCTGCCACAACGGCTGGCTGTCACGGATAGCGAGGCTGTGGGAATAGGTCTTGTCATAGTATGCCAGGACAATCTCTATGGCTTTGGCGAAATCATCCTTTTCAATGGCTTCGAGAGCCTTGCGGGTGTTCAGTCCTCCCAGCCGTTTGGTGATGCGTGTCACGGCCTCACGCAGCAGCTGTGGATTGAAAGCGGCATATTCACTGCTCAGCCGCCGTATCCTGGCGTCACGGCTCACCCGCATGAGGATCAGCGGGCTGCGTGTCATCTGACTGAACAGGGCCTCAGGTATCCTGTTGAAGCCTATCGTCTGGCTCTCATCCTCCATCCATACGGGCCTGCTGCGGTCCATCCGCCGCCACTGTGCGGAGAGATCGTTCTCAAACTGCTCGTTTGGCGGCTGGTGTCGTTGTCCCAGGGCGCCAAAGGCCGAGCCCTTGTGACATGCCAGCTCTTCCAGATCAATGACCTGCTCACCCCTCTCCTTCAGGGCGTGCAGCACGGCCGTTTTACCGCTGCCCGTCATGCCGCCGATGATGACCAGTGCTGACGGTACTTCAAAGGACTGCCGCACAAAGCGTCTGTATGCTTTATAACCACCGTTGACAACCGTTGTCCTGAAGCCGGCCATGTCGAAGAGCCAGGCCATGGCGGCGCTGCGCATGCCGCCGCGCCAGCAATACAGTATCATCTCACCGCCGGGGACCAGCCGTCGCGCCTGCCGCACCTTGTCGGAAAGCTGCGGACCGGCAAGATCGAGACCCGTGATGACCGACGCATCACGCCCCGACCGGTGGTACATCGTCCCCACCAATGCCCTCTCCTCGTCATCGAACAAAGGAAGGTTAAATGCCCCGCTGACATGCCCCCTCGCATACTCTGAAGGAGAACGCACATCCACCACGGGCACATGCTCAAGGTGCTCCGCCACTGTTTCTATGTCCTCATATCTGACCATCACGCGTTAAGATAATGTCATCCCCTGAAAATGCTGTTCAGGGTGTCACTTCAACGATCTTCTCCGCCTGATCGATATACAGGAGGAGCATTTTTACCGGTCCATAGCCCATCTGCTCCATGATCTTGCCATAATTCCGCAGCTGGGCCTGATGTTTCTCGTCGGGTTTGCCGGTTTTGTAATCCATGACCACGGCCTCTTTCCCGTTAATGACCACCCTGTCAGGACGGTACGACTGTCCGTCGGGCAGCAATATTTCCGATTCGGTCCGCACGGTAATGCCGGCTTTAAAATATGGTCTGAGCGCCGGCAGGCGGATGAGATCAGTGATCACTGCCGTCAGTTCCTCTTCCTGTTCCGGAGCGATTACCCCGCTGTTTTCAAAACCGGCGATGACCTCGCCGATGTCATCTTCGGATGTGATGCGTGCCAGCACGGCATGGATGAGGTTGCCCCAACGCCTGTTCCTGTCAGGGTCCTCCACATCCCACACCTCCGGTGCTCCGGCACTGAGGATGATACGACGGGTCCAGGCATTGGAGACCGGGTGTTTTAAAACAAAGCTTTCCTTTTTCTTTCGTTCTTTATCCGGCTTATAGGCTATTTTGTCACCGAATGTATAGATATTCCTGTCTTCCGTCCACAGGCCCCTGGCACGCAGGTAATGACACAGAAGCTGAGGCACGGACCTGGTCTCTTTAAAATCCTCACCCGGCCGCGAAGAGATCACATACAACCGGTCGACGGGGCGTGTCATCGCCACATAAAGGATATTGACCAGGTCAAGCATCGATTTGTCATGCTCCTCCTCATACAAAGGAGCGAAGACCGTCTCTTTCATCTGCGCATTGACAGGCAGCAGGGCGGCTTTCAACGCCGGCAGCTTCTCCTCTTCCAGTTCCACCCACAGATGCCGCCGGGTGATCCTGAGCTTCTCGTTGGCATAAGGGTAAATGACCACAGGGAACTCCAGCCCTTTGGACTTGTGTATGGTCATGATACGCACGGCTTCGGAGCCCTCAGGGATCAGGATGGAGAGGTTATCTTTCTTCTCCTCCCACCAGTCAAGGAACTCAGCGATGCCGGAACTGACGCTGACAGCATACTTTAAAACAGCATCGAGGTAAAACTGAAGGTATGGGTTGATGTCCCTGTTGATATGAAAAAGGCGTATCACCTCCTCGTTGAGGTCATAGACAGGAAATTTCAGAAGAGCCGTGACCGACACACTAAAACCGTTGTCATTCAGGAAACGGTAAAGCCGCCCGGGATCATAGATTCGATCCGTGCTCTCCTGCTCATCACGGACGAGATAGCTTCTCATGTCCAGGTCAAATACCAGATTGTTGACACGCAAATAATTGACGATGTCCATCCCGCCGATGGCCGTAGGCTGTAAGAGATAGGTGATAAAGGCGATGATGAACCGGACATCGGGTGAATTTTTCAGCAGCAGCGACTCATAGGAGATCACATCAATGTTCTCGCCCAGCAGGAAACGAGCCAGCTCGCTGGCGTTCTCGTTGGTGCGGCACAGAATGGCGATATCGCTCCGGTGGAAGCCGTCGTCTTCCAATTCACCTATGATCTCTTTGACACGCCGGCAGTTGTAATCGCCGGGGCTTTCGTCCGTCAGCCGGTTATCATAAAACTCCAGATGCACAAAGCCTCCCGTACGGTCGCCTGTGCGTGTCTGGCGCAGGTGTTCGTATATCTTTTCCGTGGTGCCCGAGAGAAGGGTACTGATCTCTTCAAAGAAATCATTGTTGAAGTCGACGATGCCGGCTTTGGAGCGGTAGTTGGTCTCCAGATGATGCTCTTTATGATGCTGTGTGAGGCTTTTCTCCACCTCGTCTAAGGCCGGGTTATCCTCTTTCCTGAAGATGCGGGGCAGCATGGCAAATTGCTCCACCTCACCGTTACGCCAGCGGTAAATGGCCTGCTTGCCGTCGCCGACCAGCATGTTGAAGCTGCCGAAGGCAAGTGAATTGTGTATGAGCGGCAGCAGGTTGTGCCATTGCAGCACTGAAGTATCCTGAAACTCGTCGATGAGAAAATGATGGAAACGGTCGCCCAGGCGCTCATAGATGAAAGGCACCGGCTCGTTGACGATGGCGGCGGCGATGTGCCTGTTAAAGTCGGAGATGTGGATAAACCGGTTGCGGCTCTTCAGCTCGGCCATCACTTTGCCGATCTCGTTGAGCAGGGCTATGGGGTAAATATTTCCATAGAGAAGGGCAAAGAGGGCATAATGGGGATACTGTTTCTCAGCTATGACTCTGATCCTGTTAAAAGCATCGGTCAGCGGTGCCTTCACGCCGTCGATGGCTAGCTGCTCGGCAGTCGTGGCGGCACTGCCGTACCATTTGTTGTTGTCAACCGTGTCGAGCACCCGCGTGTTGGGGATCAGCTTGTCGTAACGTCTGTCGGCGAGATACTCGAAATATTTCATCAGGCCCTGGTTGGGATAATAAAAAGCGGCACGGCGTATGCCCCGTTCATCGACCAGCGCCAGAGCCTCGGTGGCGATGGCGTAAAGAGTGTTCTCGAATTTTTTGATGTGCTCCGCCAGCGTCCGGCTGATGCCGAAGAAATCCTCCAGCGTCAGGTCTTTGATTTTCTCGAGGTAGGTCATGGCCTCCTCTTTCAACATGGTCTCGGCGAAACGCTGCAGATCGCCTTCGATCTGCCAGTTCTCCTCGTCATTGGCTTTCGACTCGATGAAATTGACCAGCACACGCGTCAGAGCGGCATTATTGCCTGCCTGGCTCAGCAACAGGTCGATGGCTTTGCGTATCATGCTCTCGGTGTCAAGCTCCACATCGAAATCATGCGGCAGGTGCATGTCATGGGCAAAGGTGCGGATGATGCGGTACACAAAGCTGTCGATGGTCATGATGGCAAAGTCGGAGTAATGATGCAGGATGAGTGCCAGCACCTCGCCGGCACGTTGTACGACGGCGTCCTGCGACAAGCCTGTCCCGGATTGCAGATCGGGTAACATATGCCTGACGGCGATGCTGTCCTGATGATGACCGGGATCGGCGAGTTGTGTCAGGTAAAGAATGATGCGTTCCTTCATCTCGTTGGCCGACTTGTTGGTGAAGGTGATGGCCAGCACGGACCGGAACAGGAGAGGCTCTTTAAGAACGATCTTCAGATATTCCCTGACGAGCGTGAATGTCTTGCCCGATCCCGCAGAGGAACGGTATACCAGCAGACTCATGCGTCGAGTTTTAAGGATATAAAAGTAGTCAGAATTTTATAAAGATGGGAACTCAGAGCGATGATAAGGGACTCCATCCCGGTAATTTCCGGGATGGAGTCCCTTATTGTTGTAATTTTTTAATTCATAACCGTGCAACTATAATAATAGATCCCATTTTCCAGCACCGGCACACAATACTCTTCAACAACGGCTTTTGTGTCAAACGGTATATCATCAATGTACGGCTCATCCCTCAGTTTCAGGATAGGCCTGAACAGTTGAAAATGTTCTGCCGGTACAGACGCTTTCACCGCTATCTCTTTCGTGTCAAACGGAATGTCATCGATGTAAGCTTCTTCCTTTAAATTGAACTTATACAGACTGAGCTCCCGGCCGATCGACGCAGAACTTTCCATCATCCGGCTTGAATCATTCGTGACAGCACCACCGGTCGTTGCGGACTCCGGCAGATTGTTTTCCCCGGCATACAAAAGACCGAAAAAGCATATTGAAAACAGCAGAAATAAAAAAACGATATTTGGTTTCATAATTTTAATACTTTTAAGGTTTAAAAACTTATGTTTATGAACAGGAAATGCTACCCATTGTTCAGCCTTCTCCTCATCTTTAACATTTTCTTAACGAGCGCTCAGGTGACGCCGGTGAGGGATAAGGGCCTGTACCGGGAGAAACAGCCCGGTTTTTTTCAGAATACCATTCTGAAAGATCTCGAAGAATACAATAAAAAACTGCATCCCGTCACCACGCCGACCTATTTCACCGTCGATGTGAGCCGGTACACGTTTCCGACCGACATTAAGGATTATACGCAGTACTGGCATAATGCCCCTGTGTCGCAAGGTGTCACGGGCACCTGCTGGTGTTTCTCCGCCACCTCGTTCTTTGAGTCGGAAGCCAAACGGCTTAACGGTATCGAAGTGAAGCTGTCGGAGATGTATACCGTCTACTGGGAATATGTGGAGCGTGCGCGGGCCTTTGTGAAAAACAAGGGTGACCTGCGCTTTGCCGAGGGCTCCGAGGCCAACGCCGTGGTCAGGATGATGAAGATGTACGGCGCCGTGCCGCTGGAGGCTTACCCCGGCAAGCCCGCGGAGCAGCCTTTCTATGACCATCGTGATATGATGAAGGAGATGGAAAATTATCTGAAGAACATCAAAGAGACCAATGCATGGAACGAAAAAATTGTCATCGAGACCATACAGTTTATCCTGAGGAGTTACATGGGTGAGCCGCCGCAGAAATTCACCTGGCAGGGTAAGGAATACACGCCGGGATCGTTCCTGACGGATGCGCTGAAGCTCAACCTGAACGACTACTACAACTTCATGTCGACAATGGCGCTGCCTTACAACCAAAAAGGTGAGCTGGAGGAACCTGACAACTGGTGGCACTCGAAAGATTACTATAACGTTTCACTCGATGATTTCTTCACCGTCATCACCAATGCTCTCTCCAAAGGGTACACCGTGTGCAACTGCGGCGACGTGTCGGAGCCGGGGTACCTGGCGCGCGAGGAGATCGGCATCATACCCACCTTCGACATCCCGGCCGACTATATCGACGAGTATTCAAGACAAATGCGCATAGCCAATGAGTCAACCACCGACGACCACTGCATACACATCGTGGGATACCTCGTCAAGGACGGCGTGTACTGGTTCCTCATCAAAGACTCGAGCAGCAACGCCTACGACGGGCCCAACAAAGGCTACCGCTTCATGCGGCAGGATTATGTGAAGCTGAAAATGCTGACGGTCATGGTCCATAAAGACGGGGCGAGGCCGGTACTGGATAAGATCATCAAGTGATTGGGCCGGGAGATCACTCCTTAATCCACTTTCTAACCATTTTAATGTATTATTTGTGGGGTCTGAACATAGTAATAATCACTTTCATCCATGATCAGTGAATCGGTAATGGCGCCGTCAGTGTCAAGCTTATAAATGATGTCCATATAACTATAATCGTAATAGGGATTGCCCCCACTCCCCTGGAAATAACAAGCAGATAGCCTCCTGCCCGAAGTTCAACTGCAGAAGATGAAAAATCATCTTCTGCGGTATTGATAGTTGTCAGAAAAGACTGGGCATATCCTTTAAAACTAAAGATAATCAACACTGTGAAAGTTATAAGATGCTTGAAAGATACCACATCAAAAAATTTTAAATATCAAAAATAATAAATTCTAATGATTTTAAGATTAATGATATAGATGTTATTTATATGAGGTTGTATCAAAAGTTAAATTTCTCAAAGATTCCACTGATTAAACCAGATTTATAAAAAATATTAATTAATTATGGATCAATACTTTATAACTATCTGTGTAAATCTGTGGGAACATAAAAAATTCCCTTTTGACACGACCTCACTCTTATTAGCGACTATCAATTTTATACTGCCAATTGCCAACTGCCAATTTAAAAAATAATCACCCTTCTACAAATGACATCGATGTCATTCATCAGTTGAATCACATAAATACCAGGGTTATAAGATGATACGTCCACAGTCAAACGCTGACTATTGGACAAATTGCTCATATAATATACCTGTTCACCATTTTTGGAAAAGATAGTCAGGGAAATGAAATTTCCATTCAGCTCAATATTAATCCTATCGTGTGTGGGATTGGGATAGATAGAAACAAGGTTACCGGATTCTTTTTCCTGAACCGAAACATATCCCACATTGAGATCGACATGCACGGTATCGTTGCCGACATCCGGTTCTGAAGTGAAGATGATATCAGCGTGATGGGATCCTGATCCGGTATTTTGTGCATCCAGAAACAATGATATCTCCTGGAAGCTGTATGAATCAATGGATCCGGTTGTATCACTTAGCTTTATCCATGAGTCTTCGGCTCCGGTTAATGCCTGATCCGCCTCAATGGCAGCGTGCCATGTCAGCCATCCGTAACCGTCATTGCGGATGACAAGTGGTTCGGAGCATGAATCACCAGGATCCAGATACTTTGTGACCGTTTGAGGTGTGACGTTCATTTCGGGCATTTGGGGAACTAAGCTAACATCCCATGTCGTAATATCATCAATAGACAGATATTCTTCGCTAGCATAATATCCTTCAGCCTCACACGTAACATGATACCCATCCTGTCCAACCACTACCATATAAGAACCATCCGATCCGGAACAAACCGGATCATAAGTCTCAACGGTTATTTTTGCATTTTCAATGGGTAACCCGGTTAAACTATCGGTCACAATACCCTTTAGCCGGGCTATCCATATAATAAAAACATTATCGATATTCCAGTTATTTATGTCATAGCTATCTTCTCCACTGGCAACCAAACGAAAAGATATATTCTCCCATGGCGGATCGTGTCCGGGAACAATCACATGGCAACGTTTCCAATTGATATCTCCGTTATTGTAAAATTCCGCCAGGGGAGTCCAGATGGTGTCACATCCATATTTCGTAAGAAATTCAACAGTCAGCTTTTCCTTGCCGGTTGAACTATAGTCGGATAAGTAGAGATCAAAAGAAATGGATAAAGTATCATACGAAAAATCCCAGCCATTCCCAAGACATAAAACCAATGACTGAGAATAATTTTCAAGTGTAGGTGACCAATAAAATTCTGCACATGGTGCCGGATTCCCAGATAAATTATTTAAATGCCAATTTCCATCAATTGGATCGGATGACCAATATGGATAAAAACCCACATCCCATGGCTCAAAGAAAGGAATAGGCATGCAGCCACCAACAGGATATAATATGAAATTAATAATTAATGTATCGTTTTCAAATATTTGAAGACAATATTTCGGGCTAATCTGATAACTATTTTCATAATTTGAACTACTTGCGAAAAAATCATATTTTCCAATTGGAATAGAATCCATCATAAAAAGCCCCTGAATATCGCTTGTCGCTATGTAATTCCCCGGAGTTGTATAAATCCACGCGCCTTCAATTGGTCCATAGGTGGGATAGTCAACTACCGATCCCATGACTGTACCGAAAAGGAACGGGACAACCGAATCGGGATCGTTGTGTCTTGTATATTGAATGGATTGCTTATGACCTGACGCGTCAGATTTTTCAATCGGCTTGTCAATTCTGCCGGCGCATAAGCCGGATGTCAGGGCCAATGCGATGACTGAGAAAAGAATAAAGTTGGCAGTTGGCAACCTGCCCCGATGAATCCCGCCACAGGCGGAACGAAAGCGGGATTGGCAGTTGACAGTACGTTTTAGCATAAATAGTAAATTAACAAAATATCAGGGACACAAATATAATGAATAATAATATAAATTGCAATATATTTTTGTTAACATGTGATGGCGAGAGGTTTAAGCTGATAGCTTTAAGCCTTGAGCTGCGAGCTACGAGCCGTAAGAGGAAGAGGATGTGGGTGACTGACGACTGACGACTGACGACTGACGACTGACGACTGACGACTGACGACTGACGACTTGAATCGCGCTCACAAAAATTCAGGCTGTAACATTTGGTCTCATTGAATATTTTACTACCTTTATAACCTGTAATTATGTATAAAAATACTCTTCCGGAAATTTAATATTGACAACCATGAAATACCGTTATATTTCCCTTCTGTTCGTCCTGATGCTGATGGCGTCGGAATGCAAAAAAGAATCCCCCTCCGGGCTAAAAGAACCGGCACAGCTGAATCTTCCGGCCAAGGCATCGGAAGTCATCACGCACAGCAACGGCTTCGGTGTCGACCTTTTCAGAACCGTTGCCGTCACTGAAGATCAGAATATGATGGTCTCACCTCTCAGCGCGAGCGTGGCCCTTACCATGCTGCTCAACGGCTGCAAAAACGTTACCTACGACCAGATACAACAGATGCTTGGCTTCGGGGGACAGACCCTCGAAGAGATCAATGACACTTACCGCAGCCTTGTCGAACAGCTCCTGAACATTGACCCGGAGGTTAAACTGGCCCTTGCCAATGCCGTATTCTATTACAGCGGAAAAATTGGCATCCATCAATCCTATCTCGATGCGATGGAGAACGTGTTCGATGCGCATATCGAGGGCCTTGATTTTACAAGCCCCTCCGCATTGGATGTCATTAACGGCTGGGCAAAGGATAACACATACGGCAAGATCGACAAGGTTATTGATCAGAAAGATCCATATATGGTCATGTTCCTGATGAACGCCCTCTATTTCAAGGGTACCTGGACCGACCAGTTTGACAAGAACCAAACCGCTCCGGGGACATTCCATCTTGATGACGGCAGCACAACACAGGTTGAGATGATGCATGGAGAGATAAATGCCTGGACTTGCAGTGAAACAGACTTTTCAGCTATCGAAATGCCTTATGGCCGGAAGAATTTCTCCATGATCGTCATTGTCCCGGCCGGAACACTGTCAGAATTTGTAACAGAATTCGACAGCGTGAAATATAGCCATATCACTGCCATGCTGGGTCAGCCGGAAGAATCGCAGGAATATATAGTCACCATGCCAAAGTACACGTTTAAGTATGAAAAGCAGCTCAACGACCAGCTCAAAGCCCTTGGCATGACGGATGCCTTTGACACCTATCTGGCCGATCTGACAGGGATCGGTGGACCAGATCTTTATGTTGACTTTGTCAAGCAGAACACCTTTGTGGATGTCAATGAGGAAGGCACAGAGGCGGCGGCGGTGACCACTATTGGCATTGGAAATACAGCTTGTCCAACAGAATTCAAAGTAGACAAACCCTTTATTTTCGCCATCCGTGAACGAACAACGAACGCGTTGTTATTTATCGGGAAGGTGGAGGTGCCGGAGGATTAAGATTCAAGCTGCGAGTTGCGAGTTATGAGTTGCGAGTTGCAGGTTACAAGTTACAAGTTACAAGTTATAAGTTACAGGTTGCGGGTTGAAAGTTGTGGGTTACAGGTTGCAGGTTAAAAATACCTGTAGACCTGTAGACCTGCCGACTGTCCCTCACTCATACCTCATCCCCTCAACGGGATCTCTGTTCGCTGCCCTGATGGCGTGATATGCCACCGTTGCCATGCCGATAATGAGGGCCAGGACGGCCGCCTCCGCAAAAGGCCATGGGGTGAGCCTGGTGCGGTAAGCGAATTCCTCGAGCCAGCGGTGCATGAGCAGCCACGCCACAGGCACGGCAAGGACACAGGCCACCACAATCCATTTAAGGAAGTCAAGCACCAGCCTTCCCAGAATCCTGTCCACGCCCGCACCCATCACCTTGCGGATGGCTATCTCATGACGGCGCTGCGCCGCGGCGTAGGCCGCAAAACCTAAAAGACCCAGGCAGGCAATGAAGACCGCCAGACCTGAAAACCACTGAAACATACGGCTGAAACGCCTCTCCGCCACATAGGCACCCCTGATATACTGATCGAGGTATTCGTAATTAAAAGACTCACCTGAGATAGTCTGATCCCACAACCCTTTGATCTTCTCCATTGTCACACCGGGGTTGACTTCACCGATACGGACCGCCAGATAATTATAGCCGTTCCATGGCTTGCGGGTGATGAGCAAAGGAACGATGGCGTCATGCAGCGGTGCGAAATGGAAATCCCTCACCACGCCGATCACCTTATGCCGGCCGTCCCTGGCAATGGTCTTGCCGATGGGTTCCGTCCAGTTCATCTGCCGGGCGAGTGTCTCATTGATCAGGAAAGCATCCCGATCGGCACCGGGTTCTTTGGAGAAGCCGTGGCCCTCAATGACAGGTATCCCCAGCACCGTCAATAAGTCTTCATCTACATCCAGAGCGTAGATCATGATGGGATCTCTCAATCCTTCGGGGATATAACCGTTACGTGTGAACCCGTAACCAGGGACCTCACTCGATACCCCTGCCGCCATTACGCCGGGGATCTGCAGCATCTCATTCTTCAGAACGGCATATTTGTCACGTGAGGTCTCACTGTTAAGTGGGATCAGCACGACATTTTCCTTGTCAAAGCCGTAACCGGCATGTTTAATATAACTTAACTGTTTTATTATCACCAAAGTGCAGATGATAAGCGTGATGGAAACAAAGAATTGGAAGACCACCAGGATATTCCTGATGCCTGTTTTCCTGCCGGCCGTGAGGAAATCATCGTGGAATATGCGGATGGGGCTGAACCGTGACACGAAAAATGACGGGTAGCTCCCGGCAAAAAGACCTGTCAGCAGGACCAGAAGCAACAGAGCCGGGAAAAAAGGCAGATTCGACCGCCGGTAAAAGGTGAGGTCGGTCCCTGCCAGGCCGTTGAAGGTGGGCAGGATAACCTCCATGAAAAGCAATGCCAGAAAAAAAGCGATCAGGCTGATCAGCATCGCCTCGCTCATAAACTGACTGATAATCTCCCGGCGTGAGGCGCCCACCACTTTCCTCAGCCCTACCTCCCGGGCTCTTTGTGTTGCACCGGCCGTGCTCAGGTTCATGAAGTTGAGACAAGCCAGAATGAGGATGAACAAAGCAATGGCCGAAAAAATGTAGATATTCTTCAGGTCGCCCCTGGTGGCAAGGTCATAGGTGGCAGGTGAAAACAGGTGTACGTGCATCAGCGGCTCGAGTTGCAGATGCAGCAGCACGCCAAATTGCCGGTATTTATAGTTGATGTGTTTCTCCATGAAATCGGGGAAACGCGCGGTGAGCCTTCCCATATCGGCATTGTCACGCAGTAGGAGATAGGTCAGGTAATCATGACCGCCATCCCAGTCCAGAAACCTGTTGGGATCATGATACAGTGTCAGAAAAGAGACCAGGGCATCAAACTGCAATTGCGAATTAGCTGGCGGGTCATCAACAACACCAGTCACCTTTATCAGGTCGCGGTCGTTCAGCCGGACCATTTTATCAAGCGGATCACAGTCACCGAATATCTTGTGTGCAGTCGACTGTGTCAGCACGACGGTATAGGGTTCTGTCAGAGCCGTCAGCGGATCACCCTCAAGTAACGGAAAAGAGAAAACCTGAAAGACTGAAGAATCGGTATAGGTGAGGTTGTTCAAGTAAAAGTTTTTATTTTCAAAGGTGATAAAATAACCGCCACGGGGGTATGAAAAACGCACCACCAGCTTCACCTCGGGCATTTCGTCGAGCAGCGAGGGAGCAATGCCGGCGGTGGTGATGGCTGAGATCTCACGCCCGCTCTCACGCTCCGTAACCAGGTCGACACGGTAAATATGGTGGCGGTGCCGGTGGAAGCGGTCATAGCTGAATTCATTCCGGATGAACAACAGAAGAAGTATAGCGGCAGTGAGCCCGATGGACAGACCTAGGACATTGATTATTGAGAAAAACAAATTCCTCCTGAAATGACGCAGTGCAATTTTAAAATAATTGGCCCACATGTGTAAGAATTAGGAATGCCTTCCTTCAATAAGATATCAGCAATAGTTTCACGAAGCCTCTGACCTCCACGTCCTCACCTTGCCACATGACCAGAAACAGGTTCCCGTCGGGTGCCTTCAGCTCATTCATGGCGATAGTGATCGTATTATCACCGGCCGGAAGGGATGAGAATGTTCTGTTCCATATTTGCAGGCCGGCGGTTGTGACGACTTGAAGATGCACCGGTCCGGGTCTGTCCATATACCATTGAACATAAAGCACATCACGGCAGGGATTGGGGTATAGAGTCATCCTAGGACGATGATTCTCCAAATGGGCTATAGAGGTGACGGTCCGCACCGAGTCGATATACTGCACCGTGATGAGCTCTCCCTCCTGCGTCACCTGCAATACAGGTACCCCGTGACCGTTGGCGAGCCACTTATACTCGGTATAGTTCCGGCTGACAGGTACACCCAGGTTCAGTGAATCGATGTACACGCTGTCGTATTCGCTGACGTCCGATTTCAGGCGGAGAGTCTCAAAGGTGCCATAGGGTGTGGTCAGCGTGCCCCAGCCGTCGACCGTGTTCAGGCGCTCACGTGAAGTGGTGACGTAAGCCACATCAGGCAGATCGAGAGTGAAAGAGGAGCTGGAAGAATCGACGTTACCGTAATCCAACGGAAACTTGTAATACCGGTCAGGGTTATCATAACGGAGCGGCACAGGTATCGCGTTCACAGTAAAGGCATAGCCTGCCAGACCAAAAGAGCTGTTTGACCCTTTATAATAATAGTATACCTGGCTGACGGTGACACCGGGGATAATATCGAAATCGGGCAGAGGCTGGGCAAGAGTGGAATAGACAGGATAGAAAAATACCAGCTGGTACACCAGGGGGGTGGATAACACGCTGACAAACGTGTCGACTGACTGATACAGGACGCCCAGCGTGGCAAAATCCCAGTTATAATTCTCGCCGGTCAGCGTAAAATCGATGCCGCCCGTTGTCACGGTATAGCTCAGGCGTATGGTATCGTCCACCACGGGCATGTCATCGTCGGTGATAGTTATTTGAGAATAAACTGCCGGCGATAAAAACGACAATAATAAAGTAAAGAGTAACACTTTTTTCATGCTCAGAATTTTTATGTGATGAGGCGAAGTTAAGGAAATTTCACTGTAAATTCCATCTCAATACATAACAGGGGTTGCGATATCGGCTGTTTTTTTACGTTTACGGTGGAACAGGTCGCCGAAGTTATTAAAGTCTTTGCTGTATGACAAGCCGACGCCCTGTGTGTAGGGTGTGTTGTCATTCAACAGGTTGCCGGTGTTGGTCTTGTTATAGGCTCTGCCTCTGAAACGTCCGTCTGGAGTGATCTTCACCTCGATAAGCACGTCGCCGACGAGCTGGCTGGCCTGGCCGGCGCTGCTGCCATAAGTGCCCACACCGAAGGCACTGTTGATATATACGCGGTCGTTAAACAGCTGTGTTGACAAGGCCAGTTCCACCTGCTCAGGCGTGAGGGTAGTGCCTTTCTTATAGTTGACTCCGATATCGAACTGCTCACTGATCTGCGAGAGCCAGTTGCTGAGCTGGTTGGCGATGATGTCGTAAGTGGACAGTCCCATGCTCGAGGCCACGCTGCCGCCCGTCGTGCTGAAGCTGAAGCTGTTCAGTACCAGCAGCGAGATCATCTGCTGGGTCATCAGCACCTCATTGGTCGTGTCGATGGCATTATAGACAAGGCTTTTCACCTCATCGGAGGCATCAGGCATATCCAGGCTGAACCTGATATCGGGATTAAACAGGTTACCCGTGAGCCTGATGATGCAATCCACCGGCACACGCTGGTCATAGAGCGACGTGTCGCCGGTGAGTGTCGGCAAACCGCCGAGTTTGGGTCTGACCTGGTACGTCGCCCGGATATTGACACGGGCATCATACAGATCGCCTGTCCACGCTATGGTGCTGCCACCCAGGATACTGAACGTTCTGTTGATCAGATTCTTCATGCTGAAAAGAAAGCTGCCGTCATTCATCGTGTAAATGCCGTTGATGGTGAAATCACCCTTGGAATTCAAACCCAGCTTCACCAGTCCGTCACCCGATACCCTGATGTTTCCCATTTGCATCGGTAAAAAGATCTGTATCGAAGCATCATCGGTGACATTCAGGTCGAAATTCAGGGCAAAGCCACTCGCCGTAACTACCGGCAACAACTGGACGGATTCCCGGGATTGGGTCGTGTCAGGCCGGTTGGTTACAAAATGAATATAGTCATTATCCGATACATCGGCGGCATAGGAGATGGGAATGTAAGCCCGCGTTCCCTTATCCGTTCTGGCTTTCACGTCGAGGAGGATGTCGTCGACGGGTCCGGTGATCCTGGCGGTGCCGGTGGCTACGGCCACACCATAGAAGAGAGGGCTCTGTGCCGCCGTGTTGCTCATGCCGATGAAATCAAAGGGAGTGACCTCCAGATCCAGCCGCAGATCCTGAAACAACTTATGATAGATCTTTCCGTTGACCTTGGCCATATGCCCTGCAGTATCGTATAACGTCATATTGTCGAATCCGATGTACCCGGGTCCAAACTCAACGTTATCGGAAATGGAATAAAGCGTATTGAGGAAATTGATCCTGAATTCGGTCCTGCGCACCTTCACGCTGCCGGTGAGCTGCGGCGAGGTGCGGCTGCCCGTCAGAAACAGGGTGCCCGTGGCATAGCCGTTCAGGGTATCCAGAAAAGAAGAGAAAAAAGGATAAAGCGTATGCAACTTGTAGTTGTAAAAGGTCGCTGTCAGGTCAAAGGCATGGTCCGGATCCTGAGAATAATATGAGCCGTTCAGGGTCATGGTCTTAACGATGGTGTCGCTGCCATGGTACAGGATGTCGGCATTCACCATGAGCCGGGCATTATCCTTATCCCACCCGGTATTCAACGACAGATCGCCAAGGTGTTCACCGTTGAGGTTAAAGTCATCGACCAGCAGCTTGCCGGTGATATCAGGATGATGAAAAAGCTCGGATACATTGACCTGTCCATTGATAAATCCTCTTATATCGAATCCCAGATCACGGATAAAGGGATCGAAGTAAGCGATGTCGAGGTCATGACATTGCAGCATGATATGGTCTGAGGGATTATCCGACACCGCTCCGTTGATCACCAGTCCGGCCTTCTGTCCCTTGAAGCTCAGGTTGCTGACAGTCAAAGCGGTGCTGTCGACGGTGATCCTGTTTTCCGGCGTGATGCTCCATGCCGAGTCATTGATAAGCATAACACCTGAAGTGATGGTTGCGGTGAGGCGCGGATAATCCGTTAAAGACAGCATCCCTTCGATCCGGCCCGTATTATGATCGCCGGCCAGGGTATCGTTCCAGAAAAGTCCGAACAGGACCGTATCACCGGCCAGTCTGGTGCCGATCTTGAAGGCATCGATGCCGAGGGAGAGCGTGTCCCGGCTGCTGGGTTGTTTGAGCCAGATACGTGAGGCCCCCGTTGTTATATCCAAAAAATCGGTGGAATGCCCTTCCACATAGTAATCATCGAGCTTAATGCCACCATAAACGACCTTGGGTGAATGCAGCGTGAAGTCAAGGTTGCCGTCGGCGGAGCTGTAAGTGCCACTCAAATGCGTGCCGGGGGCAACCTGTATGAACGGAGCAAACAAAGTGGTCAGATCACCGGTATTTTTCAGATCGACGGTGAAAGTAAAGTTCTGGCGGTGCAGGACACACGCCGAATCAGGCAGTGCCAAAGGAAGCTTATCGGTATACCTGCTCAACCATGCAGCAAATGAATGCGGTAAATCACTGGGATAGATTTCGCCGTCAAGTAAAAGATCAAGGTAATCGGATCTGAGCGCCAGCCTGCGGCGAAGGGTGTCGACATCCGTCATCGTGACATCGAGATCATTCAGCCGGTAAGCCGTGCCATTTTCAATATAAACCACCTGACTCATTTTTGCCGATCCCTGGATGCTGTCGAAGGTGCTGCCCGTAACCTTCATATCCAGGTTAAAGGATAATGAAGTGACGGAATCCCTTTTGCTGATACCCAGTTCATTCAGCATGGCATGCCTGACACCGGCAACAAAATTGAACTGGGGGACACGTCTGTTGAAATCGACCAGTCCTGAGAAATCAAGTGCAATATTAGGATCATCGATCTTTAACAACCCATTGAATTTCTTCTTTGTGTATTCACCCTGGACGATGATCTGTTGATATTTATGGTTCAGATACATGAGCGAATCGACCGTCGCGTCAAGCTTCACGTCAATAGTCTTATCATTCAGGCCGTGACCGGTGATGTTGGCAACCATATCCAGCAGACCGAGATACTCCTTCAACCCGGCCACTTTGGCCACATTAAAATCATGGGTTTTCAACCGGCCGCTGTACTCAACATCGTGTTTCTTCCTGTCGTTCTTCAGTAAGATATCTGTTGTCAGTGTTCCCACGTCGGTGTGAAAGGTGCCGTTGGAGACAAAATCATCGTAAAAACCGGTGAAAGTCCCGTTAACCCTGACATTACCCAGAACGGCGAGGGCCTCGGGTATGCTGACGTGGTTACCGGCGCCGCCCGGCAGTTTAAACCGGATGATATCGTCGACGTTCGTCGACATCTCGTCAATGCGCATCTGGACAAAGGTCTCCGTGATATCAGGCAGACCGTTCATGGCGATATCGCCCCTGAAGAAGGTCGAGCCTCCGAAATGAAAACTGAAATCACGCAGTTTCATGTTCGATACCGGTCCGTTCACTTCACCTTCCAGGTTGAGACTGTTATTCATGCCGTTAAGGGCGGTGGTGAAATAAGCGATATCACCCATGTCCACCTCCGAAGGCCGTATTGCCGCCCGGATGGTGATCCGGTTCAGAAAGTCACCAAAAGCGCTGTAATCATCATATAAAAAGGCCAGATCCAGATCGACGGAAGAATGGTTGGTGACGAAGGCCAGGTTGTCCACAATGATACCTCCGGGGCTCACCCTGGCATCACCGGCGAAGCTGTTCAGCTCGAAACCGCTGTGATCCCTGAACGACAGGCTGTTCACCTTCCCGAAGATGGTGTCGCCGGTGATACGCAGGTCGCTCACCTTCAAGTTCAGCATGCTGATGTCGAGGTTGGCGAAATCAATGGCATGAAGCGTATCCGGCGCCCTCATGGTGACCTGGTCCTGTAAGACGAAATGACAGTCCTTCATGGTGATGCCCGCACATTTTATCCGCCACGGAGCTCCGGACACCGGGCTGACAGTGTCGGCGGAGCTTAAATGATCGATGATGGACTGGATGTTCATTACGCTGTCGCCAAGGTATCTTCTCAGGGCTATATCACATCCGTCCAGGACAATCCTCTTTAATTCAAGCACGTGCTCTTTTGTCTTTATTTTCCCGATATTCAGCCTTATCTGCCTGGCATCAAGGATTTTATTTTTATGCAGGTCATCGATGGACAGGCCGTTGACGATAATATTGAGGAATCCTCCAATGTGGATGCTTTCGACGGTGATGGTCGTATTCAGTCTCTTTGAGAGGACGGCGGCGGCTTTCCTGGCAGCGAAGGTCTGTACGGCAGGTATCTTGAACAAGCCATAGAGCAGGCCGAACAAAACGATCAGCGACGCCACCAGGTACAGGAAGCCCCTGGCTACCTTTTTTTTAGTACTTTTGCGCCTGATGTGATCGCTTTGCGGTTCCACGTATGGTAACGGATATTTATATTCTAGGTATTGAGTCGTCGTGTGATGACACGGCGGCTGCGGTGACCTGCAATAACGTTATTCTGTCGAATATTATTGCCAACCAGGAGGTCCATAAGAAATACGGTGGTGTAGTGCCTGAGCTGGCCTCAAGGGCTCATCAGCAAAACATCATCCCCGTCATCGATCAGGCTTTGCAGCAGGCAAAGATACATAAAAGACAATTGCAAGCCATCGCTTTCACCAGGGGCCCGGGGCTGCTGGGGTCGCTGCTCGTAGGAACCAGCTTCGCCAAGGCGTTGGCACTGGGTCTGGGCATCCCGCTGATCGAAGTGGACCATCTCGAAGCCCATGTGCTGGCACATTTTATCGCTGACAGTGAAGGCAGAGCCGCCATGCCTTCCTTTCCCTTTCTGTGCCTGACGGTCTCGGGTGGGCATACACAGATCGTCCTGGTACACGACCATTACACCATGGAGGTCATCGGCCGCACTATCGACGACGCCGCCGGCGAAGCCTTCGACAAAGCAGCTAAGATCATGGGTCTGCCTTATCCCGGCGGCCCCGCCATCGACAAGCTGGCCGAAGACGGCAACCCGAAGGCTTTCACATTCCCCAAACCCAACATTCCGGGACTGGATTTAAGCTTCAGCGGCCTGAAGACCTCTTTTCTCTATTTCATCCGCGATCAGCTGAAAAAAGATCCCGGATTCATCGAAAAGAATAAATACGACCTCAGTGCCTCCATACAGGATACCATCGTCGGCATCCTCCTATCTAAGCTAACAGCCGCATCACGTCAAACCGGCATCAGAGAGATAGCCATTGCAGGTGGAGTGGCGGCTAACTCCTGTCTCAGAAAAAAACTGACCGGACAGAAAGATGATAACGGATGGAACATCTACTTCCCCCGTTTTGAATACAGCACCGATAATGCAGCCATGATCGCCGCCGCCGGTTACTTTAAATTCAGAAAAGGCCTCTTTGCCCGGCAGGATGTGGCACCCTATTCAAGGAACCGTAAATGAAAGATAAATAATATAAAGAGCATATGAAAGCAACACAACAATTAAAAGATGAGCATGAAGGGATTAAACTCATGCTTAACATCATGGAAACTATTTCCCGCCATATCAAAAAAGGTGACGAGTTGAACATCGGCCATTATGAAAATATTATCGATTTCATTAAGGGTTTTGTTGACCAATGCCACCATGGAAAAGAAGAGGAGATCCTGTTTCCTGCATTAATCAGTCACGGGATGTCAAAAGAAGAGGGTCCCATTAGAGTCATGTTATATGAACACCAAGTAGGAAGGAACCATATCAGGGAATTAAACAATGCGCTGACGGAATTTAAAAATGGAAATAAAGAAGCTATCAGTCGTATCATCGATACTTCAATGAATTATGTTCTTTTACTGCGCAGCCATATTGAAAAAGAGAACAATGTTCTGTTTATGATGGCTGATGGTATCCTGAGCGAAACCGAACAATCCGGAATAGCCGATGCGTTTGAAAAACTTGAAACAGAAAAAATAGGGATCGGTAAGCATGAAAAATACCATGAATTGTTGAAGGAATTAAAGATTATTTATTTACAATAAAATCATACAATTAAGAAAATCAATGTAAAAAACAATGTCTGGTGGGTTGGAAAAACAGATTAGGAATTATGCAAATTCCATGGTGACGAGTATTCGACACATCATGGTACCACTATACCGTGTGAAATGGAACACGCCTGATTGCTGAAAATATTGAAAAAGGTATCAGGTATGCAAATGAAAATATTAGAGTAAAGATTTTTAATACTTCTAATACTGATAAAAACGATATCATAACCGCGCTATTCAAATTACATATCATCCTTATAGGCTCACCAACCATTAATAAGGGGATTATGTATTATATTACAGGATTACTTTAAATGATAAAGGGCTTAAAGCTGAAAGACAAAAAAGCTTTTGCATTTGGTTGTTTTGGTTGGCATAGTGAAAGTGTTGGAATCATAAATGAAGCATTAAAGACAGCAGGCTTTGATTTGTTATCAGAAGGGATACAGGTAAACTGGCATCCTGATGAATTCGATTTCAAGACATTTATAGAAACAGGAAAATCATTAGTATGATATTAAAGATGTGACAAATAAGTAATTAACAACTATACTTACCGGGATGGCGTGAACAAAGATTATCAGGTGGAGCTATGGTCAGTTGTTATCTGGCGCCCTTGTGCCGGCGTTATCTTTGAAAAAATTGTAGACAGTGCCATGACGCTCATAGTTTTCCTCGCGCATGGCCATCAGACGCAACTCATTCACCACCACATCCACGGCATCATCATCAAAACCGCGCTCCCATGCAGCCTCCTCCAACGTCAACCACACCGCCTCGCCACAGGCAACACAACGTATGCCCTTCTGCGCCAGATAATGCCGCGCAAACGGATAAATAATAATCAAATCCTCAATCGAAATTTCCCTCGTGATCTGTGTCTGCTTCTTCATCTTAAATCAAAAATCTAAAAATTTAAAATGTAAATCAAAAATCACATATCGTTAATCTTATATCGTATATCTACCGGTGGTTTTCGCGTAAGAGGTCATTCACTGTCTTAACAGGATTAAAAGTGCCCAACGGCACCTCCACGAACACGGTGATCCACTGTGCCATGGCCCCGTTCCATAATCCGGGCAGCTCCAGGGCTTTTAGCTCCCTGCCGTCCTTCGACTTCACCGAGATGAAACCCGTTGAAGGATCAATGAACTGCGTCAGGTCATAGGACTTGCCTTTCGCATCCTTCACACCGCACACCAGGTCAACGGGGTTGAAGTGGGTCGACCGCATGAAAATCTCCCTTTGACCCGGATTATCTCTGTTTATCTGTGATGCCTCCACGATCTGCAGCGACACCCTGCCATCCCTGTCCTTAACCCAGAATGGGCCGCCACCGGGTTCGCCCACATTCTTCACCATACCGCACACACGGACGGGACGGCTGAGCAGGTTAAGAAACCAGGTTGCTTTTTCCTTTGACGTCAGGGCCGGCAGATCCTCACGTACCTGCAGCATGACCTCCTCACGGCAGAAAAGGTCTATCTCGTCAAACAGGGCATCACCGGCCTCACCTCCTTCCAGATCCCTGATAAAACTGAAGATCTTTGATTGCAGCCGCAATAAATAACCCGCCAGGGCTTGTTTGTAAAGCACCGTCACCACCTTCTCCCGGTCCGGGACCACATTATCGATATTCTTTATAAAGATGATATCCTGTTTCAGGTCGCTGAGGTTGAAGATGAGAGCACCATGACCGCCGGGGCGGAACACGAGACGGCCCTCATCATCACGGAAGGGTTGGTTGTCCAGGTCCACAGCCAGCGTATCGGTAAAGGGTTGCTGAAGGGAGAAGGTGACATCAAAGAGATGCCCCGACAACCGCTCATAATATGCTCTGATCCTGTCCCAGTGCGACCGGAAATGATCCAGGTGCTCGGGGCTCACGGTGAAATGCACGGCCACCTTACCCGTGCGGTCTTTGCAGTATAACGATCCTTCGACGAGGTGCTCCTCCATGGCCGTCCGCGCTCCTTCGGGGTAAGAATGAAATTTCAAAAGACCCTTCGGCAGGAAAGCGTAATTCAGACCCTCGCCACCAAGCAAATGGCGGATGACCGAACGGTAATCCTTTGCGCTGAGGGCCTCGGCGACAGGCCGTCCGTTCCGGTGCGCCACCTGGGTCAGGTCGCCGTAAAAGGCAAAGCGGTCCAGGCTGTCGATAAACTCCTTCACCGAAGCAAAGCTTTTGTCGTTCAACAGGTGGTGCTGATCCTTATCCCGTGATGACGCCGTCACGGCGAACTCGAAAAGGTGCTTGAACATGCGGCTGGCGGCGCCCGAGGCAGGAACAAATTTGACGGCCGTGATCTGCCCCGACCGTTCCCTGTAATAACGCGCCAGCGCGTTCACCTCCTGCTCACTGAACACCCTTATGCCATGACCGGCAGTGGCCGGCGCAACTAAGTTGACATAAGGTATACCGTTGACGAAATAACCGATCTGCTCCTCAATGGTCTTCAGCGTGATACCTCTGGAATGGATCTGGTCTAAATCATTGTCGTCGAAAACAGGAAGCATTTTATGGCTTTTATTTGCCGGCAAAAATACCAAAACTTAGAACAACTTTTTTGTTTGCTAATGCAACTATTTGGCAGGTCTGCAGGTCTACAGGTTTGCATATCTGCAGGTCTGCAGGTCTGCAGGTCTACAGGTTTACAGGTTGTAACATGTTAATTTCAATCCTTTTGCTCAAATCAAC
>CAZVNP010000004.1:36397-45107 GCA_964628285.1 uncultured Lentimicrobiaceae bacterium | reverse complement strand
CAACTTGCAACCTCCAACTCACAGCTACTAAAATAGTCTCTAAAAATGGGCCCAAACCACATCCGGGACAAAAAAACTTGCTTTTCACATAAATATATTTTAAATTAGCAATCGATATTATCAATGTAATTTTAATATGATATGAAAAAATTCTGTTTCACTGTTTTTATTTCTCTCCTGTTAATAAGTTCAATTAGACCCCTAAATGCCCAGACCTATTGGACTTTACCCGATTCAAATGTGATTTGGGGCGTGGCCTATGCTCTGGTTTATCCTCCGCCATGGGGTTATAATTATTATTATCAGTACTTTATAACAGATGATACACTGGTAAATGGCATCGTTTATCATCGACTTGAGAAGGCTGATTATGATATTTTCTGCAAACAAAACATTAATTATAGAATGTATGCGGGTGCATTTCGGAATGATGTTCCTGATAAGAAAGTATATTATTTACCCCCTGATTTTGACCATGATACATTGCTGGATGATTTTTCACTTTCGATAGGTGACACATTGCCACCTTCATATGCAAATATAGCTTATCCGAATGTCTACGTTATTTATATCGATTCGATTTTAATCAATAGTAATTACCATAAACGATTTATGCTTGCCGGGAGTGGTATGGATACTTATCTCACAGAGGGTGTAGGGAATAGCACAGGTCCACTCGAGGGGATGGCTTATTTTGAAGGTGGAGGATGGCTGTATTGATTCGAATGGAACAACATCTCAAATAATGCTCATAGTGATCCGGTCTGTTGTCACTTGACTACAGATACTTGTTATAATGTCGGAATTAAAAAAATCACACAGCAGGAAAATCATCTGATGATCTATCCCAATCCCTGCTCCACAGGAAATATCTATATTGAAACAAATAATATCGACCTGCCCTTTGAAGTCGCGATCTACAATACTTATGGGAGTGTGATAAAAAAATTCCGCATACAGCAAAATCATACTTACCTGAGTCTGAATGGATTTAATAAGGGTATCTACCTGGTGATTGTTCATTCAAAAAGTGATTTACTCAACGCTAAATTTGTGATAAACTATCTGTCAGTCTTAAGGTCTAAGGGTCTACGGGTCATCAGGTATTCAGATATCTACTACATGCAACCCGAAACTCGAAACCCGCAACCCGCAACCCGTAACCCGCAACTCTCTTAATTTTCTATTTCCTAATTTTATCCCCCCCTTTTAATTCTTGATATTTATTTCTAATTTTGCACTCTCCTTCAGCCCAGGTGGTGGAATTGGTAGACACGCTACTTTGAGGGGGTAGTATCCGTTAGGATGTGCAAGTTCGAGTCTTGTCCTGGGCACCACAGCCCAAGTGGTGGAATTGGTAGACACGCTACTTTGAGGGGGTAGTATCCGTTAGGATGTGCAAGTTCGAGTCTTGTCCTGGGCACCACAGCCCAAGTGGTGGAATTGGTAGACACGCTACATTCAGGGTGTAGTGGCCCCTGACGGCCGTGCAAGTTCGAGTCTTGTCTTGGGCACCCAGAGAGCGAACCCCGGATGCTGTCCGGGGTTTTTTGCAGGATACATCATGTTTATTCGATCGCTTTATCTGTCCCTATTATTCCTTGCCTTTCTCATCGTGGAACCGGTGACGGCCCAGGTTCAGCCGGTGACGGTGACCCCCGGCGGCGGCATCTGCCTGTTCAGCCTCCACAATCCCGCATATCGCCACGATCCTGACTTTCAGCATTTGATAAACATCCTCGCCGATGCGCTCCAGAAAGATATCGGCGCCACCGACTACTCCTGCTCTTACACCACCGTTGCCACAAGCGAAGGAGATGGTGCCGGCACACTCCGGCTCAGGATACTCATACACCGGGATACGTGCTACGGCGATGTCATCTATAAAGATTTCGACATGGCGGAACAGCTCTCACCCGGTCGCGTCAGCCTCGATCTGATGATCTTTTTCGGGGAACGGGATACGGTCCGGCGACACGTCGGCAGGGTGGCGATCGCTGAAGACGGCAACGGCAGCGCCACGGTCACCATCCCCTGGCCGCAGGAAAAAACCGTTGCCACCGTTAAACTTCAGCACATGATCTTCGGGTATGATGAAGCCGGAATACGAGCCTTCGATGACAAAATACAACAGATCAACGATTATTATATCTCCTGCGCTCTTGCTGACACGGCGATGAGGATGATCGAGCGCACACCGGTGAGCCCGGCCCTCATCCTGCCACTGACTTTCATACGTTACCTGCAAGCAGATCAGATCATCACCCGCTTGAACACCAAACATTTCATAGCCGGTCTTGATCTTACGCATAACGATCCGGACGGGTACCTCCGGCGCTTAAAAATATTGAACTACAAACAGTCCCTGTTCCGTCAGGAGCTGCTGTCATCCGTAAACCACCTTCCTGATCACAGCCTGTCCTGTGATCCCCGGGCCTTAGCTGCAGAGTACACCGGCTTCTTCATTCATTTCTTTGACCTTTCGAAAATCAACGGATACCTCTCCGGGACAAATTATTTTGGCTTCGGCAGGCTTTCCTTCACGAATGCCATGCTGGCGGATTATTCCGTGTTTCTGGCTGCTGCGCGATTGAAACTTCATGGTGATGTCTCTGTCCGTTACCATGCCAACGTTCTAATACATGCTTACCTGCAGTCCGTTTTTCGTCAGGCTGATACTCTCTTAGGGCAGGAAAACTTCGCCGAGGCGCAGGATCTGCTAGCGGGCGTCGGCAGTCTGACAAGGCTTCTACCCTGCGTTGCCAGTGCGGATGCTTTATTCCGCCGGCAGGCTGCCGCCGTATATGGCCTCTACGACTTCTATCTCACGCTGGCACGCCGCGCCATGAATGCCGGGATGCCGGATCTGGCCGGCGAATACCTGGCACAGGCCGCAGAACTGCAACGCGACAACCCGCAGTTCATCGCCACCGACGTGGCCGTGCACAGCAGCCGGGCGGTCCTCCATGACAGCCTTTTGATGATAACCGGTCGTCCGCTCATACAGGAGAAACTAAGCACAGCACGTATGCATGTTTGGGGTAATGAACCCGGCAAATCACGTCGTATCTATTACGAATGCCTGGACCTCATGCATGCCTACGATCTGACCGACGACACGGTGACCGTCGCCGCCATGCGGCAGCTCGACTCACTGATCAATGACAGGACGTGCCGCAATACGGCCGTCACCTGCCGACAGATGATCGCCGGCGCGCTTGAAAGCCTTCATAAACAACACTACTTGACCGCTGCATCTGCACTCCGGCAGGTGATGAACCTCACCCACGAAAATGAAGGCTGTGATTTGCAAAATGAAGCCGACTCGGCAGCCGCTGTCGCTGAAGAATATACCCCGGCGATCGAATTCATGACGATGCTGAAAAACCTGCAGGATGACCTGAAGACCGGCGATTGCAAAAAAGCTGCTGAACGTTATAAGACCATCAGCTCCTTTTATTATGATTTCAATGTGAAGGCGTTCGGCATCGATCTACCTGCGTTTAATGACATGCTTCAGGCGTATGCCGGAAACTCCATGATTTTATGCTATGTGGCCGGTCTGACTGCTGTTAATGATCTCACCGGAGCCCTAAGCACCCTGATGTTGTTGAAGGAGAGAGACTGCGATCCGCTTCTTACGGCCGACGTCCAGAGGAAGCTGGGTGCCGCCATGGCACATCTGGACCATGCTGCCGACCCCTCCGCCACTCCGGGCGACAAGGTAAACGAATACATCCACGGTAATAAATGGCTGGATGCTTTCCGCAAAGCCTACCTGAAATCGTGGTGACGATGACAGCCTTTCCATCTTATTATTTTTTATATTTACCGTCCGTTATCTGATCACCTCATCATGGCCAAAAGAGATGCGCTTTTCCTGCACTTAGTCTTCGCAGGCCTTTTGGTCATGGCTTTCCTTTTCAGCGAAGAGCGTCTCTATGCCGATGCCGGCTATTACCTCTCACGGGTGATCAACGGCAGAGGATTCTGGATAGAACACAACAGGCTGATACTTTTTTTTTCACAGATCCTGCCCTGGCTCGCCGTCAACGCCCGCCTGCCCCTCAAAGCCGTCATCATTCTTTATTCGCTGGGTCATGTCCTGTACTTCTACCTTCTTGCCCTCATAGCCTTCTACCGGTTGGGTGACCGGTATGCCGCACTGGCCCTTGTTCTGGTTCAGATCACCGGCATCGGTCAAAGTTACTTCACCCCGCAGTTTGAGATGTACTACGGCATCGGGCTGCTGATCCTTTTCAGCACCCTGCTGGCTAAAATAACCTGTCGCGAACTGCCCCGCAGCACGATGAACATCACCCTGCTGTTGATACTTGGTGCACTCGTTATCACCAGCCATCCCGTTAACCAGTACTTATTCCTGTTTGTGCTGGCGTGGGATGTCATAAAAAATAAAAGAAAAGTGGACAGGCTGCATGTTCTCCTTGTCAGCCTGCTGGTCCTGGGTATGATTTATAAATGGTTCACCTTCAGTCCCTATGAGCAGGGAAAAGTTGGCCTGTTGCTTCACTTCCGGTCTCACAAGCATTATCTTCAGTTGCTGAACCTTCATTACCTGTCGGACCTTGTCATCTACCTGATCAGATATTACTGGGATGCGGGGCTGCTGTTTCTTATCACACTGATTGTTTTTATCAGGTCAAAAGAATATTCCCGGATGCTCCTTATTCTTATTTTTTCCGGAGCCTATCTCCTGCTGGTCAACGTCACATATAACGGTCTCGAAAGCGGCAGGTACATGGAACAGGTTTACTTTCCCATCGTTTTCCTTGTCTTGTGGCCTTATATCGATGGTGTCGTCAGGAAACCGGGTACCGTCATCCGTGCCGTGACGCTGGTCATGTTGACATTGATCGTGGTTATCCGGCCTGCAGGCATCGTTAAAGCGGGTCATCATTTCAGGGAAAGGATGGCACAGATCAAGGGGATGGTTGCTTTCAGCCGTCAGATGCCTGGCAACAAGTTCTATATCGCACAGGCAACCCTGAACCAAAGCACGATGGATTTCGGATGGTCGCTGCCGGTGGAATCCATGCTGCTGAGCGCCGAAGGAAGTCCACAACGGGCCGTTTCGGTCGTCACGCAAGAGGATTTGGTAGCGGCGGAAAAGATACGATACCCTGATCCGGATCAATTTATCTTCACCCGCTGGGAGGTGGATGATGACAGTTATCTGAACACCCGTTATTTCCAACTGACACGCTGCGTATACAGGCCCCTTTTCATAACACCTGACGCCTTACGCCGTTACGGCGAGAAACTGCATCTGTCCATTGAACCCCGGAAAAAATACAATGCCAACACAACGGTAGCAATCCTCGTCCATATCCGTAATCGTAATACACCTCCCGGCACCTCTCTCTTTGGCTGCACCCCTCTCCTGTCCTGTCACTGGTATCACAACGGACAGCTTTATCAATGGGATGGCATCAGAACACCCGTTAAGAGTGGTATTAATAACCGGCTGAAACAAACCGTTATGGTTCAAACTCCACAGGAACCCGGTGAATATCTCCTCACGGTAGAAATGCTGATTGAAGGGAAAATGTGGTTCGACAATGGGGTGAGCAAAATGGTGAAGGTGGAATAATAACTGGGAGCTGCGAGCTGCAAGAGGGAGGTCTTCAGGTCTGCAGGTCTACTGGTCTACGGGTCTTCAGGTCTTCAGATCGGCAGGTCGGGATCAGAGTTTGGAGAGAGGGGAATATTGCGCGATCATACGATTGAACGATGGCCGAAGTACTTCGTTCAATCGGGCTATCGGCCATCGATCAATCGTGCAATCAATTATTCTTTTACCCATTTGCCTTCTTCAACCTTCTTCCCATCCTTCGTGAAGGTATACACATAATTTCCGGGGCTTAGATCACCGGCATACAGAGTTGTTTCATCATGTGTAATGGATTTTTGAAGGACAACCCTGCTATTCATGTCATAAAAGGTTAACATCAAGTCCTTCAAGGCTGTGCTGATATGGATGATGTCTTTCCCCGGATTCGGATAAAGGATGACTTCGCAAATCTTGAAGTTCTTATCTTCCGGAATGGAAGTGACAAGCCCGTTCTCGTCCACTTTCAAAACATGGATATCGCATTCCTGGTATTGAACGTTATGGTCGTACCGGTGTGAAACCATGATGCATCCTCCGTCCTGAGTAGCTTTAAGAGCCCACAGGAAATAGAAGGCATCGCCGCCGTAATATTTTTTCCATTTCAGGTTCAGGTTTGAATCGAGGTTGCATAATTCAATCCAGGAGGGTTCATTTTGATATGGAACATGATTGGGAATAACGTTAAAGGTTCCACCAAAGTAAATATTATCTTTTGAAAGGAAATCGACATTTTGGTATACACCGGGAAAAACGATAGTATCATGATTTAAATCGGCAAAAAACTCATTTAACAACAAGTCGGAAGTATCGAGCTCCAACAGGCCCATATTCCTACTATTAAGATAATCACATTTGCCGGTTACCAAATATGTCGTATCACTTAACCACTCTGCACAGTTATTTTGATTTATAGTGTGTGGAAGGGAATCAACAGACAAAATATTGAAATTAGTATCCAAATCAATAATATTACTAACAGTTATCGAACTATAAAAAATGCCGAATGCAAAAACTTTATAACCAATATTTCCCTTCAATTCCAGCATATCATAAGCCCACTGCATATTATCCTGAGGATAAAAAACCGAACATAAGCTGTCTCCATACATTGAAATTTTATAAAAAAACAGATCTTGTAAGGTTTCCGTATTGTAACTCATTCCGCTTATTATGATATCATTTTTACTGTTAATAAGAGAATGTAAATCCCCTATGATATCATCCGGAGGAATAACATAGTCATATTTGATAAAGGAATTAAGATTATTATCAGCTTTTAACATTAAAATTTTAGTTAATGTGCTCTCCCCGGAACCGCCCATAATAATTATGCTATCTTTCATGTAATTGTATACAGTAAAAAAATTATTTGCTGTGTCAGAATTCCCAAATTCCCTTTCATCCAGTATTTTACCATCTGAACTGACTTTAACCAATAATCCTTTTTCTTCAAAAGGATACCATTGAACCCTTTTTCCAATCAGAAAAAAATTACCGACAGCATCCTCAATGACATCTGCCGGATTTTCATCCCTATCGGTCTTTATTAAGAATTCAAATGTGTTTTGGGAATAACTTTCAAATAACTGTAAAAAAAAATCAAATAAATATGTCTCATTAGTTTCATATTAAGGATACACACCATAAGTCACAGTCGGTGTGTATCCTAAATTATTAGTTATGGTGTTTTAGCTGGATCAATGGTTTGAAGTCTTACCCCATATTGGATGGAATCAATTTTATGAACGTAATTCCATGTATACATCCCAGTTCCTACGTCCCAAGACATGAAACAATCGGCGAATGTTTTCCCGCCAGGTTTTAGATCATTTATTATATAAACCACTCCATCATAAAGGTAGTAATTCATATCATCCGGATTGATACAAGGCTGCTCGGGTGGTTCTTCACCCTCACCAGATGCACTGAATAATCTGAACGCATCCCATTCGCCTGGATAATTTTCATCCGGATAATCATCGGGATAGTAACCAAACCCATTATTTGAAAGAATAACAATATCAATGAAATAGTACCGATAACCGGCCGGAGGTTGTGAAAGAGGATGATGAATTTTATACAGCAGTTGATCAATGGCATCGGCTTCAATATTAGGATCATAATAAGGCCCACATTTGCCCTGATCCCAGGCCCGGAACCAATAATCTGTCGAGTCAAATTGGCCGTAACGCCACTGGTAATTACCAATGCCCAGCACCAATGTCAAATCCGGAAACAGAGTTTGATTGGAAGAACCGGAAGATGATACATCGAGATTGGAATTCATCAATTCCTTAAATGCTTTGATCCTGTTTTCAATATTCTCATAGTTGGAGACGGTGGAATTGGTTTCAGGTTGTATCACTGTCATCTCTTTTTTACAACCGAAAATAAATAGAATCATCAAAAACGAAGATAAGAAAAAGGGAGAGATTTTTTTCATGGCAGTAATTTTTAAAAAGTTGGTAATTTGATGAATTATCCGGAAGGTTCTTTTAATGCTTTCATGGAGGGTATGTTTGATAATAGGAGAGCGTGACCACACATGGATCGGGTGGGATGCAACAAATCCTTATTCAATTTTGGTATAGCGAATATACAACATCATTTCTTTAAAAACAAGTGTTTTGGTTTATTTATTAAAAAATTTTAAATTCTAATAATTCAAATTGAAAAAGGATTTGTTTAACCGCAATGGACGCTATTGTTCCGCATGGGACGCAAAGGAATTCAGCTGCAAGCTACAAGACGCCAGGGGGTGAAGATGGGTTTGAAGAATAATTAAAAATATAAATATTCATTGAATATTCAATATTGCAATGTTCGATGAATGTTCTTCAATGAGTGTTGAAAATTGCGAGGAGAAGTGTTTTGTTTAACCACAGAGGAAGACCGGGATAAACAGAGTTTCACGGAGGATTAAATAATAAATTTTCAGTTCTCTGCGCTCTCTGCGCCTCCTCTGCGCTCTTTGCGGTTAAAGAAAAATATCAATCAGGATCGTCTCTTTTTAACCGCAATGAGCGCTATGAAGACGCAACGAGGGCAATGTCTTCAAACTTTTGAATTGTTAACTGA
>CAZVNP010000004.1:20050-36297 GCA_964628285.1 uncultured Lentimicrobiaceae bacterium | reverse complement strand
ACTGAAGACTGACGACTACTTCTTCAGTTCCTCCAGCAGTTTCCTCAACTCCTCCTCGATCTCAAGCCGCACCTGCGTCTCCCTTTCCAGAGAGGCTCTCACCTCCCTCAACTCACGCTCCAGGGCTCCCTTTTCTGATACCGTACCCTGACCGGTATCGCCGCCGCTCTGCGGCTCCCCGCTGAGACGCTCCCGGCTGAGGGTGAGGTTCTCTATGGACTGACGGTACTCGTCGAGCTGTTTTTCCAGCTCTTTCAGCTGCCGTTCATGATCCCGATCCCTCCTGGCCGTGGACCTGTACCTGAAAATATAGATCAGGGCCAGGATAAAGAAGGTCAGTAAGAGTACGGCGATGACGCCCCCGATATAGAAAAGAAAATTATACAATATCTGAAGGTTTTTGATCTCACCACGTGAGAGTTCCAGGGCCTGCTTCTCTTCCGACAGCTGCTTTTCAAGCATGGCCGACCGCTGAACGGACAAGTCCAGCCTGGCCAGGATGCCAGGCATGATCGAGTCGATGATCAGGTTATCGGCAGCGACCACCTTCTCAAGGCTGCGTGAATAGTTGCGCATGTTGACCCACGTGCGGACCGTCATGGTATCGTTAATAAGTCGGTAATTTCCCATGGCCGCTTTTCTCGCCTCCAGGAGCGTATCCAGGTTTCCCTGGGGAAAGACCTGAAAAACATGAAGAAAAAACAAACCGGTCAATAAAAACATGCGCATGATGTCGGAAGGTTTGATCATCTGAATTTTGGCCCCTCTAAGTTATGAACTTTTACAATGCTAACGCGATATCCTGAAATTTCAGGCCCTTCTCCCCCTCTTTCAGTCCATATATGAAATCTAACTGAACAAAAAAACCTAATTTTGCGGAGCATTATTTTCATGTTCCCCCGTTTTACAACACGGACAGGTTAAAACAAATTAAGGATGTTCAGTAAGCAAGGCATTGCTCTTTCACTCCTTCTTTTTCTTTTTTCAGTGTCAGTCCCGATTTACGGAGATCCCGGCGGCTACAGGATCACCGTGCACATCGCCGGAACGCCCGACACATTATGTTATCTGGCTTCCTATTACGGTGACAAGACCTACCTCATCGACTCCGCTTTCCGGAACGTGAAAGATAATTTCGTTTTTCATGCCGACACCACCCTGCCCACAGGAATGTATGTTCTGGCAGGAGAGAAGAAAAACAAGCTCTTCGATTTCATCATCACCGGACAACAGACCTTCACCCTGGCCACCAATACCGGTGACATGACCGGTCATATGAAGGTCAAGGGCTCATGGGAAAACACCCTTTTCTTCAAGTACATCCAATTCATCGCGAAGAAAAAACAGGAGGTCCACCGCTACGACAGCATCCTCAACACCATCCGTGACGACTATGACTCGGTAAAACGATACCAAACCCGCATAAAGAAGGTCGATACAGAAGTGAAAGACTACCAGAACAACCTGATCTTCCGTAACGGCGATACCTTCATGGCCCGTTTTATGGCGGCTTCCCTCGAGCCTCAGATTCCCGAGTACATCTTTTCAAGGGGTGGCCACACCGATTCGGCCGCTGCATTCCGTTACTATAAAAAACATTACTGGGATAGCTTCGATCTGAATGACGACAGGTTATTGCGCACGCCCCTGTTTCAGGAAAAATTCGACGGCTATATCAACCGTCTGGTGCTGCAGCAACCTGATTCGGTGATGGCGGAAGCCGATAAGATCCTGTCGAAATGCAAGGTGACCTCCGAGACCTATAAATACCTTCTCTGGCATCTCATCTCGACTTATGAAAAATCCAACATCATGGGTATGGATGCCGTATTCGTCCACTTAGTGAAAAAATACATCGAGCGTCAGCACTATGACTGGCTCAACGAAACCGTCAGAAAAAACCTGATCGACAGGGCCAATGTCCTTGACCCTCTGTTGATAGGCAAACCGGCGCCATTGATGATTCTCCTCGACACCAATGACGTGCCGGTGTCATTGTACAGCATCCGGTCGAAGTACACCATCGTTTTTTTCTGGGAAAAAGATTGCGGTCATTGCCAAAGGGAGATGCCCGTTTTAAAGGACTTTTACGACAGCAGCCACGACAGTCTCGACTTCGAAGTTTATGCTGTGTGCATCGACACGTCGATCACCGCCTGGAAATCGTATATCCGTGAACACAACCCGGACTGGATCAACGTGAACGGCTACCGGAGCCTGACACCTGACTTTCACGACCTTTACGACATCCGCTCATCGCCGGTGATGTACCTGCTCGATGAAAATAAGGTGATCATTGCAAAAAGAATTCTGACAGGCCAGATCAGGGAAATACTTGAGATGAAGAATGAAAGATAAATAATCAATTATACCATTACAATGAAAATAAAATTATTACACGCATCAGCGCTTTTGATTCTTATCACCGTTTTCTCTCTCCGGGTTTTTCCTCAAAGAGGATGGGTAGCACAACCGTCGGGCATCACCAAAACGCTTTCAGATGTCTATTTTGCCGACACCTTGCACGGATGGGCTGTCGGATACAACGGGACGATTCTGCGAACTTCCGACGGAGGAGAATACTGGGAGATCAGCACGCTTTCGCCTTCTTCTTACTTTGAGGGGGTGTGGTTCACCGACACGTTGCACGGCTGGATTTGCGGCACCATGGGCAGTATCTATCATACGCAGGACGGTGGTGACACCTGGACACAGCAATCGGCGCCTCTGCCCGGCGACTTCTACAAAATCTGTTTTGCCGGTGACAGCACAGGCTGGATCGTCGGCGATAACGGGGTCATCCTGGGCACTGTTGATGCCGGTGAGAACTGGATATTTCAGTTCTCAGGAGTCCTGCAGGACCTGGTGGCCGTTTCTTTTACCGATGTCAACAACGGCTGGGTGGCCGGCGGCACCGAGTCGGGTGTCCTGTTATCGACCTCTAACGGTGGTCAGACGTGGGTGCTGCGCGATCCGGGGACACCGGATCTGCTGTACGCTGTTTTTTTCATCAACCCTTATATGGGCTGGCTTGGTCTCAACAACGTCATTCTGCATACAACCGATGTAGGTGACCACTGGCTCGGGCAAGTGCCTCCCGGTGTCGACGGGCCCGTCAACGGCCTCTGGTTCACCACGGTGAACCGTGGCTGGGCTATACAGGGACCCCGCGTGTACGCCACCGCCGACGGCGGGGTATCATGGTCACTGCAACTGACGGCACTCCCTTTCAAGTACTTCACCGCCATTTGCTTCGCCGATACGGCCCACGGCTGGGTCGTGGGTAAAGACGGGATCATTTACCATACTTCCGACGGTGGAGCCAGCGGCATAGACCACCATGACGTCGCTGCCATCACCGTCGCACCCAACCCGGGTACGGGATTATTTTACCTTACCCTCTCTTCAGCCCTGACGCCTGAAGACTGTAAAATATCTGTTTACGACCTCCAGGGCCATAAGATCATGACAACCGCTGCCGAAGGACATATCTCTATACCCCTCGACCTGAGGCATTATCCTGATGGGATCTATTTCCTCCGCACAGGAAATGAAAAAAAACAGGTGGTGGAAAAAATCATCAAACTCAGGTGATCCCTCAGCCCTTCGCCGCCTCCACTATGGCCTTGAAAGCCTCGGGATGGTTCATGGCCAGATCGGCCAGTGCCTTGCGGCTGATGCGTATGTTCTTCTCATTCAGCTTGCCTATGAAAGCCGAATATGATAACCCGTATTCTCTCACACCTGCATTGATACGCGTGATCCACAGGCTGCGGAAATTTCTTTTCTTCTTGCGCCTGTCGACATAAGCGTACTGCAAACCCTTTTCATACGCATTCTTGGCGACCGTCCATACATTCTTACGTTCTCCGAACTGGCCTTTGACGCGTTTCATAATCTTTTTGCGTCGCGCTCTGGAGGCTACTGCATTTACTGATCGTGGCATGTCATTCGTTGTTTTTGCCGAAGCGCTCCCTCTCCGGGAATCTTTAGGCTCCGGACAAGTGATTAACCTGGATTATTTCTCCTTACCGGCCAGCATCTGCCTAACCCTGCCGGCATCAGTCTTGTCAATGATCGTAAAGTAACCGAGATTGCGTTTACGTTTCTTGGGCTTCTTGGTCAGGATGTGGCTTTTAAAAGCATGTTTACGTTTCAGCTTGCCGGTACCGGTGAAAGAAAAACGTTTCTTGGCACCGGATTTCGTCTTCATCTTTGGCATTTCCCCTGGTATTTATATCGTGAGTTCAGTTTATTTCTTTGGTGTCAGGATGAGCGTCATGCGTTTGCCTTCAAGACGCGGCAGCTGCTCCACCTTACCGTATTCGGAAAGCTCATCGGCAAACCTTAAAAGTATGATCTCGCCCTGTTCTTTATATACGATCGACCGTCCTTTGAAGAACACATCTACCTTCACCTTGGCCCCCTCTTCAAGGAATTTGATGGCATGCTTCAACTTGAAGTTGAAATCATGATCATCGGTATTGGGCCCCAGCCTGATCTCCTTCACGATGATCCTGGCTGTCTTGGCTCTCATCTCCTTAAGTTTCTTTTTCTGGTCGTAAAGAAATTTCTTATAGTCGATAACCTTACAAACGGGAGGATTGGCATTAGGTGAGATTTCCACCAGGTCCAGGTCCAGGTTCTGAGCTATCCGCAGGGCCTCCCTGATAGGATATATGCCCTGTTCTACGTTTTCGCCCACCACCCTGACCACCGGCGATTTGATGTTTTCATTGACCCTGTATTTATCATCTTTCCTCTGAAAGCTCCTCTGTCCTCCCGGGTTGTTAAAAGTTGCTGCTATAGTTCGTCCTCCTTATCGTTTAATTGTTAATATTTAGTTTCAGGTTGCGGGTTGCAAGTTATATTTATATCTTGTATCTTCTGGTTCATAACTCATAACTAATAACTCGCAACTCGTAACTTGTCTCATTCCTCCAGCACCTCCGCAATTTCCTTCTTTACCCGTTGAATGAACTCTTCGACGGTGAAGCTGCCCATGTCGCCGGAGCCCTGCTTCCTGACCGACACGGTTTGCTGTGATTCCTCCTTCTCACCGACGATGAGCATGTACGGTATCTTGTTCACCTCCGCATCGCGGATCTTCTTGCCTGCTTTTTCATTCCGCTCATCGATCCTGACGCGAATATCGTAATTATTCAACAAATGTAACACTTTTTTTGCATACTCATGATATTTTTCACTGATTGGCAATATGATAGCCTGATCGGGTGCCAGCCATAGCGGAAATTTACCATATGTATGTTCAATGAGTACGGCGACAAAACGCTCCATGGAACCAAACGGTGCCCGGTGAATCATGATGGGACGGTGCTTCTGGTTGTCACTGCCGATATACTCCAGATCAAAACGCTCCGGGAGATTGTAGTCGACCTGAATGGTTCCCAGCTGCCATTTCCGTCCCAGAGCATCTTTCACCATAAAATCCATCTTGGGACCATAAAAGGCCGCCTCTCCATATTCAATGACCTTATTGGGCAGGTTTCGCTCCTCAGCCACCTCCAGGATGGCACGCTCGGCTTTCTCCCAGTTTTCGTCGGAGCCGATGTATTTCTCCTTGTTTTCAGGATTGCGTAATGAGATCTGTGTGATAAAATTTTTGAAATCGAGAGCTTTGAATATCCTGAACACGATATCCATCACCCCGATGAATTCATCCTTGAGCTGGTCGGGACGGCAAAAGATATGGGCATCATCCTGTGTGAAACCTCTCACGCGTGTGAGCCCGTGCAGCTCACCGCTCAGTTCATAGCGGTATACCGTTCCGAATTCAGCCAGGCGCACAGGCAGGTCTTTGTAAGAATGCTGCTTGTCTTTGTAAATCTCACAGTGATGGGGGCAGTTCATCGGTTTGAGGAAAAACTGCTCACCTGCTTCCGGTGTATTGATGGGCTGGAAGGAATCCTTGCCGTATTTGTCAAAATGCCCTGAGAGTTTGTACAACTCCACATTGGCGATATGAGGTGTGATGACGGGGACATAACCCGCCTGCATCTGCAACTTCTTAAGGAAGTTTTCCAGGCGCTCGCGCAGTTGCGCGCCACGGGGAAGCCATAACGGCAGGCCGGCACCGACGTTCTTTGAGAAGGTGAACAGCTCCATCTCACGCCCGATGCGGCGGTGGTCTCTCTTACGGGCTTCCTCCAGCATGATCAGGAACTCGTCCAGATCTTTCTGCTGCGGGAAGGTGATACCGTAGATACGCGTGAGCTGCTTGCGCCGTATGTCACCGCGCCAATAAGCACCTGCAATGTTCAGCAGCTTGACGGCACGGATGAAACCGGTGTCGGGCAGATGAGGGCCACGGCACAGATCAACAAAACTGCCGGTAGTGTAAAAGGTGATCTCACCGTCGTTCAGCTCATCGAGCAACTCAAGCTTGTATTCATCGCCTTTCTTCCTGAAATAGGCGATAGCATCGGCCTTGCTCACCTCACGTCGCTCAAAGACCTGTTTCTCACGGGCCAGCTCAAGCATCTTGGATTCAATAGCGGGCAGGTCCTCTTCGGTGATGACGTAATCCATGAAATCGATGTCATAATAAAAGCCGCTCTCAATGTTGGGTCCAATGCCAAATTTTACGCCGGGGTACAGTATCTCAATGGCTTCGGCCATAAGATGAGCGGAGGAATGCCACATAGTGGCCTTACCCTCCTTGTCATCCCATGTCAGTAACTTCAGGGTGGCATCATGCTGAAGAGGGCGTGTGGCATCCCTGGTCTCACCATTCACACCGGCCGCAAGAACACGGCGTGCCAGTCCCTCGCTGATATCGACTGCAATATCCAGTGGGGTGATGCCTTCAGGGTATGATTTGACCGAATGATCAGGAAATTTAATTGTTATCATGACATCTCAGATGGTGCCCGAAAAAATTGGGTGCAAAGATAAGGAATTAATCATGTAACTTTCAAAAGGAATGATACCAATCATGTAAATAATTTTGACCATTCCCTTTTCTTTCTTTTCTTCCACATCCCTGAATGATAGGCATAGCTGGCGATAAGGGGCAGGACAGTGGTGGCTTCGGCAAAGACCATTTGTTCGAAGGTGGTGTCGACCTTACCCCAGGAGGCGGCCTCCTTCAGCGTGGAACCCGAACAACCACCGTCACGGACATCGGCAACGGTTATCTGAACGGCATATTTATGTTTGGGCACATCATAACCCAGCACCTCAGCGCATATAACGGTATCCTGGGCGAAATTTTTCGGGACACCGCCGCCCACCATGAACAGGCCCGAGATGGGTGCGTGTATCTTGATCTGTGTCAGCTCACGGAAATCCTTAACGGAATCAATTGACAGATGATCACCGGGATGCTCCCATTGGTGCTTGACCAATCCGAAACCGGCGCTGCTGTCGCTGAAAGCGGGACAGAAGACCGGCACATTCTCTTCGAAAGCGGCCTGCACCAGCGACTCTCTCTTTTTGGCATGTCCGGTGAGATAACGTCCCATCTCGCGGATGAATTCGCGCGATGAATATGGGCGCGGTTCAAGCCGGTCCGCCAGCGCTGCTATCGTGTTGTCGCAGACCTGCAGCTCTTCTTCGTCAATGAAGGTATCATATATCCTGTCAATGTACAGATCGCGCAGCATATTGTCATCGACGAAGGGCGATCCCTTGTAATGACTGAATCCCAGGGCTTCGAAAAAATCCATGTCGACGATGGCGGCGCCGGTGGCCACGATGACGTCGACCATCCTGTTCCTGACCATGTCCACGTAAATCTGCATACAGCCCGCAGCACTGGTGCTGCCGGCGAGGGTCAGAATCACGGTGCAGTCGTCATCACCCAGCATGCGCACCAGAACATCGGCGGCCATGGCCGTGTCGCGTGAGGCAAAGCCCATGCCCCTCATGGCCTCCACCATGGGCGTCGCATCGAAAGCCTTGATGTCGACGTGCCGGATGGTCTCGCGCAGCAGATCTTTCTTTTTCATCATGACACATTATAAGGTGAATTTATAGCTCAGCAACTGATATATCAACCGGGCCGCCAGAAAATCCGGTGATTTGATGTGGCTGTTCGGACACAGCTCCACCACATCAAACCCGACAATGTTGACCGATTCATTTACCTTCCGCAGCAAAGCGATGATCTCATGGTACAGCAGACCGTCGGGCTCAGGTGTGCCCGTCGACGGCATCACCGACGGATCCAGGACATCCAGGTCAATGGTGATGTAAACATTCTGTGCCAGCCGTTCAGTGAGCATATCCATCCAGTTGGTTTTACCACGAATGTCAGCCATAAGAAAGACATTGTCATCGGTCATTATTTTTTTCTCTTCTATATCCATGCTTCTGATACCTGCCTGAACATATGGGCATATTTCCCTGACACGGGCCATGATGCAGGCATGATTGTAAATGCTGCCCTCATATTCGTGGCGCAGATCGGCATGGGCGTCAAGCTGAAGAACACTGAAATCGGAATGGTTCTCGGCATGGGCGATGATCGAGCCGATGCTCACCGAATGTTCACCGCCAATGACCACGACAAACTTCCCCGATTTAATGTATTGGTTCACCGACATGTAAACGGCATGCACCATTTTTTTTGGCGATGTGTCTTCACGGATGGGATCGGCCGTATGAATGCCGTGACGGTAAACCTCGGTGTCGGTATCGATATCATATAACTCCATATTCACCGATGCCTCGATGATGGCCTCAGGACCTCTGTCGGAACCTTTGATCCAGATGCTGGTCTTATCATAGGGTACAGGAAGGATAACAATCCGCGATGTATCAAGACGGGAATAGGCAGACGGTATTCCTGCAAAATTCATGTGGGTCGATCTTGAAGAGGTCTAAAGACAATTCGCTCATTTACCGCCATCCGACAGCACAGGAAAAAGATAACTGGTGAAACACAGGGCGACAAGGGCCGTCCCGTACTTTTTCCCGGGTACAAATGACTCGGCGATGATCTGTTTATCCCTGAGATAGTAATCTTCCTCAAAGCCATTGACATATAACTCATTCAGGCTGTCCTGAAGCAGTCGTTCGATCTCAGCGGGAGAATAACATCCATTGTGTTCGCACACCAGTCCCCCGAATTTCTGTCCGGTCATTCTGTTATACAGCCATCCGAGAATGATGCCGGCACTGACGCGTTCACCGCGGCAGGCAGTACCGACAGCCATAATGGATTCCACCACGGAACCATGAACCAAACGGTCAGGTTTCTCTATCTCCTGTGCAATGGCCGGCATGATGGAGGAATAGGTCATGATGTTGACCATTTCAATACCTGCAGCACGAAGGGCTAAATGATATGATCCGGCATGGACCGTAATATCGCTTTCGCCATGACCTTTGGCGATGAAATACTCTTTGGGGATACGGTTCCCCATCACCATTCCATTAAGGCCATTTACCTTGGGAAAGGACATCAAAGGCAACGTTTGAGTAATCATTTGTGCACATAAAATTAATTTTGTTCGTGACCTGGATAATACGTTTTATTACCCGTTAACTATAATGTATATAAAAGGTTATTAGATGATTACCCAACCATATTTATGCCTGTTAAAGTCATTTTTTATGGATGCGGATATGTGACACAACCCACTTAAAGGCTAATAACCAATTATATACAAGAACATTTACCTTCAAATGATAAAGGCCTGCAAATATAACATTATAAATAATTTACACAATGTTTTTTTGAAAAAAATATCGGCAGATGACGCAAAATGCACAGAACTGTGAAGGGGAAGACCTGCTAAATCGATTTAAGTCTTTGAACGACAGTTAATTACTAATGACCTTGAACTCCGTTCTCCGGTTGTTGGCGCGGCCTTCTTCGGTGAGGTTGCTGTCGATGGGCCTGGAATAACCATAGCCTTTGTATGCCAGACGGTCGGGTGAAATGCCGTTCCGGATCAGATAATCATAAACAGCCTTGGCACGCATCGTCGACAATTTCTCATTATAAGCCTCCGTGCCCACATCATCGGTGTGGCCGCTGATCTCGATGTGCATGTTCGTATTGTTTCTTAACAGGTCCAAAAGCTTGTTTAATTCAACGAGTGATTCCGGTTTAAGGACATATTTGTCCGTATCGAAGAATATGTTTTTCAGGATGATAGACTCACCTGCCTTGATGGGTTTCAAGGCAATATTTATCAGATAGGGATCGAGGATCGTACGGGTGCTGCTGGTGGTAATATGCTCGGAATAAAACAGATAATTCGGACTGGAGACATTCAGGGCATAATCCTTATCCGTTGGGATGCATACCAGGAATTCACCGTTGACGGGATTTGAAAACGACTCTACAACAGTTTTACCGTCATTCAGGTCGATAATCTCGAATTTGGCTTCAATGCGGTGCTTGTTTTCACTGTTAAAAATGATCCCTTTCAGGTAGGTGACCGGTGCCGGTCGCAGAGCCGAGTCCAGCTCAAAGCTGTATATATCTATACCTCCCTTACCTCCCGGTTTGTCAGTGGATATGTAAGCCGTTTTGCCGGTAGCATCCACAATGATCGTTATTTCGTCAGCACATGTGTTGATAGGATACCCCAGGTTGACCGGCTCGGTCCACTCACCCCCGTCATTTTTTGTTGACATAAAAATGTCGGCTCCACCCATTCCAACATGCCCTTTGGATGAGAAATAAAGGGTTTGCCCGTCAGGATGAAGGAAAGGCGCCATTTCATCTTCCGGCGTATTGATAACATCGCCGAGATTCTGGGGATCACTCCAGTTACCGTCGGCTTGCATGACCGACTCCCAGATATCGGATTTACCATAACCGCCCGGACGTGAGCTGACAAAATACAGGGTCCGGCCATCGGATGAAAGACACGGCTGCGAATCCCACCAGGGTGAGTTAATGACATCGCCCGCATTTACCGGTGTGCTCCAATGGTTTCCTATGCGGCGGCTGTAATAGATATCGCAGCTCCCATAACTGTCATCACGGCTGCAGGCAGCAAAAAACAGATGCATGCCGTCAGGCGAGATGGACAATGCTCCCTCATTACCGACGGTGTTAACAGGGGGGCCCAGGGATACTTTCTTGCTCCACACCCCGTCGACAAGTGTCGAAACATAAAAATCCTCGGTGCTCAGCCCCATATAACGGATATCGTCCTTGAGGAATGTTCTGTGAAGTGTGAGATACAGTTTTTGGCCATCAACGGTGATGGCGTTGACGTATTCATCGTATTTGCCGTTGACGCTGTCACCAAGGTTCACCAGATTGAACTGTACCGGATGCTGCATGGCTTTCATGGCAAAATCGCAGGTTGTCATGATATTATCTACCGTTGCCATCTCGGCCTGTGATATGCCAGGATAGGTAAGGTAGGTCCTGCAATGTTGCAGGGCCTGATCGTACTTACCGGTCTTTAATTCGAGCTTGGCAATAAAATAGTATACCGGATAATAATAATAAGCCTTAATACTAATGGCATGCTGATAGGCATCGATGGCTTCATTTATTTTACCGTCATCAGATAAAATATCACCCAGTAACAGATATCCCTCGATGAACTTTGAATCGATATTTACAGCTTCCCTGGCATAGTTTGCAGCATTTTCAAGATCACCTTCATGGTAAGCCTTTCCGGCCATCTCATAAGACCGGATGGCGCGTTTCGATTTAGTATAATAACTCTCATTCTGGCCGAAACCGGTCTGCATGAGCATGAATATGCCGACGATGATCAATGGTAAAACCCTCATGCTGTTCATTTTAAGGTATACCCAGGTATTTATGTGTCTGCAGTGATATCCGCCATGCCGGGTGTTCAAGGATGTAATTCACTATCACAGGTGTCATCATCTGCCGTCTGCTCCATTCTGGCTGGAGAAAGAGCAGGCAGGCGGGATGGGCCTTCCGGCGGCATGCTTCAGCCCAGGTAAAGTCTTTATCATCATGGACGATCACCTTCATTTCGTTAGCCAGGGCATATATCTCCTTCAGGGGAGGCTTTTTTCTTTTGGGCGACAGGCATATCCAGTCCCACTCGCCACTGAGAGTATAAGCACCGGAGGTCTCAAGAAAAGTGGTGAAACCTTTTTCTCTCACTTCACGGCACAGCACATCGAGGTTGTACATCAACGGCTCACCGCCGGTCACCACCACACTCCGCGCCTCACAGGCGAGCACCTCGTCGATGATCTTTTCCACCGGTGTCAGAGGATGGACGCCGGGATTCCACGATTCTTTCACATCACACCAGTGACAGCCTACATCACAGCCGCCAATCCTGAGAAAAAAAGCCGGCTTGCCGGTGTTGGCACCCTCACCCTGCAAACTGTAAAAGGACTCCATGAGGGGTAAAAGGCGTCCTTTTTTTAAAAGAGTGCCCTCATCCTCACGTGCGATCTTATGAAGACCATCAGGCAACGCAGTATGTGGCCTTTTCATCATGCGGCGGGATTCATCTTAAGACCGGATCATCACCGTGGGATCATGACCGGTAAAGAAACGGACATTAAACGGTATTCAGTTCACTCCGGGTAAATTTCCTTTTTATAGGCTTTAAGGGTATTGAGTAAAAGAGAGACAATAGTCATGGGACCGACACCACCGGGCACCGGCGTAATGTAACTGCATTTGGAGGCCACTTCATCAAATCTGACATCACCCGTAAATTTAAACGCCGACACCTTGGTCTCATCCACGATGCGGTTCATGCCCACATCGATCACCACGGCATCCTTTTTCACCATATCGCCGGTCACAAAACCGGGTTGTCCCATGGCGGCGATAAGAATGTCGGCACGGCGTGTCAATTCACCTATGTTCCTCGTCTTACTGTGACACAGGGTGACGGTGCAATTGCCGGGGTATCCTTTCTTCGACAGCATGACACTTAACGGAGCCCCCACAATGTTGCTGCGACCCAGGATCACGCATTCCTTTCCTACGGTCTCGATATGGTAACGCCTGATGAGTTCCAGTATCCCTGCCGGTGTGGCCGGAAGGTAGGCAGGGAGGTTCAGCACCATGCGCCCCACGTTGACGGGATGAAAACCGTCCACATCCTTGGAGGGACGGATGGCGGCCGTCACCCTGTCGTCGGAAATATGCGGCGGTAATGGTTTCTGCACGATAAGGCCATGGATGTCGTCATCATTGTTGATGAAATCAATGATTTTCAGGAGTTCGTCTTCGCCGATGGTGGCAGGATATTTATAGATTGACGAGAGCATACCGGTTTCCTGGCATGCTTTTTCTTTATTGCGGACATAGGTGTGACTGGCAGGATCATCGCCAACAAGAACGGCGGCCAGATGAGGCGCCTCACCCTTGTGATCGATAAGTGCCGCCACTTCCCGTGCTATCTCACCCCGGATATCGGCAGCTGTTTGCTTCCCGTCAATTAAAACCATCTGATCCGTTTTGCAGGTTTAACGTCTTGTTTTATTGTTCATAGCCCTCATCATATTTTTTGCGCCTCCCGTGGCGACCATCCTCATCATCTTGCGTGTGTCGTCGAATTGCTTGACGAGCCTGTTCACCTCCTGTATGGAGGTGCCGCTGCCCAGGGCAATGCGTTTTCTGCGGCTGCCGTTGAGAACGGCAGGATTTTCACGCTCTTCGGGTGTCATCGATAAAATGATCGCTTCAATACCCTTAAAGGCATCATCATCAATATCAACGTCTTTCAGAGCCCGGCCCATACCAGGTAACATGCCCATGAGATCTTTTACATTGCCCATCTTCTTGATCTGTTTGACCTGGGAAAGAAAGTCATTGAAATTGAACTGATTCCTGGCTATTTTTTTCTGAAGTTTTTTGGCCTCCGCCTCGTCGAACTGTTCCTGTGCCTTTTCGACGAGGGAAACGATATCCCCCATACCCAGTATCCGGTCGGCCATACGTCCGGGATAAAACACATCGATGGCATCGAGCTTTTCACCGATACCGACAAATTTGATCGGTTTGTCGACCACGGCTCTGATGGTGAGGGCTGCTCCGCCGCGGGTGTCACCGTCGAGTTTGGTGAGAATGACACCTTCATAATCCAGCCTGTCATTGAACGCCTTGGCTGTATTCACGGCATCCTGACCCGTCATGGCGTCCACCACAAAAAGAGTTTCCTGGGGACTGACGGCTTTCTTGATGGCCGCGATCTCATTCATCATCTCCTCATCCACGGCCAGCCGTCCTGCCGTGTCGACGATGACGGTGTTATAACCCCTCTCACGGGAATAACTGACGGCATTCTTGGATATCCTGACAGTATCTTTGACATCGTCCTCACTGTATACGGCCACATCGATTTGACCCGCCAGTACCTTCAACTGTTCAATGGCGGCGGGACGATACACGTCGCCCGCTACCAGCAACGGCGAACGGCCTCTTTTACCCTTCAGATAATAAGCCAGCTTGGCACTCATCGTGGTCTTGCCTGAACCGTTTAATCCGGCCATCAGGATGATGACAGGAGAACCCTTCAGGTTCAAATCCGCCTTCTCACCCCCCATGAGGGCGGTCAGCTCGTCATGTACGATCTTTACCATGAGTTGCCCAGGCGACACCGAGGTCAGTATCTTTTGACCCAGGGCTTTCTCTTTCACCTCATCGGTGAACTGACGGGCGATCTTATAGCTGACATCAGCATCCAGAAGGGCTTTTCTCACATCTTTCAGCGTTTCCGCCACATTGATTTCGGTAATATAGCCTTGTCCCTTCAGCATCCTGAAAGCCCTGTCGAGCCGCTCACTCAAATTCTCAAACATCCTGATGATTCCTGTTAATCTTTAAGGGGGCAAAATTAATAAATTTTGCCGATAGTGACGCCCCTCATTTCACTTGAAACAATTTGATTTTAAATTTCTTGTTATTGTCAAATATTTTAATAACTTGCAAGGTCATTTAATCATGTCTTACTAAATTCAATCATGTATGAAAAGGTTTACTATTATGATGATGATCTGCCTGGTATCATCGTTCATTTTTGCACAGGGATCTTCCGTCAGGATCAAACGGGAGGCATCATCAGGTGCCACACATCCCTCACTCTCAATGGGTTCTTTAAACAGAACCACCCATCAGGCAAAAGGGGGCAGGGCTACGGCTTATGCCATCGATTTCGAGGACGAAGAGGACTGGACCTTCGATTTCAGCCCATGGACCGTCAATGATGTTGACGGATTAGACACTTACGGGTTCGAAGGCATTGATTTTCCGAATGAGTATGATCCTATGGCTTATATCGTCTTTAACCCGGCCACTACCGTACCTCCCATGACGTCCGATCCCGAGATTCAACCCCATTCGGGCGATCGTTTTGGAGCCTGTATGGCTTCCGTACCCAGCGGGAACCAGGGTAATGACGACTGGCTGATGACCCCTTATATCGCATTGGGAGATAATCCCTCCATCAATTTCTGGGCTAAATCATACACCGATCAATATGGGCTTGAAAAGTTCAAATTGGGTGTATCCACAACTACCAACGACCCGGACGACTTTACGATCATTTCGGGAGCCACACCGGTCTCAGCGCCCACCGACTGGACAGAGTACACTTACAGCCTCACCAATTATGCCAATACAAGCGTTTACATTGGCATCGAATGCGTGTCTTTTGATGCCTTTGTGTTCATGCTCGACGATATTGAAGTCACCGGGGGTGGCGTTTCAGATCCCGACATCTCGGTCAATCCATCCTCACTGGAAGAAAACCTTGAACCGGATGCCACCTCCACTCAGACCTTGACAGTCATCAACAACGGTGGATCCGATCTGACTTACAGTGTGACCATTCAGTATCCGACACGTCCTGATTCCTGGCTGACGGTCGTACCGGACGCAGGCACTGTCCCGGCTTACAATCAGGAAGACCTCACTGTGACTTTTGACGCTATGGGTCTGGCTGAAGGCACTTACCTGGCCGATATCATCATCGACAGCAATGATCCCGACGAACCCACGGTCACCGTTCCTGTGACACTGACCGTGGAAATAGTCGGACCGACACTCTGGCCGCCGAATAACTTGCAGGCCGAAGTGAACGACTATGATGTCATGCTGACATGGGAAGAGCCGGGGTTTCAAGGTGCCTGGATCCATTGGGATAGCGGTGAAAACAATGATGGCATTGGTCTGACGAATGGCGGAACCTTCTATGCCGCAGCCCGTTTTGGACCTGATCAACTGACGGACTATGACGGCATGTCTTTGACAAAGATAGCCATTTACCCCAGGGGGAGTTCCACTGCCACGTACACACTTAAAGTATGGA
>CAZVNP010000004.1:0-19950 GCA_964628285.1 uncultured Lentimicrobiaceae bacterium | reverse complement strand
GAACTAAATCCGGATCTGGACTATAACTGGAACATACAGGGATTTATCACCACTGCAAAGGGATTTACAAGCCCGCTGAACCATACCCAGGCATCAGGCACAGCCCCATGGCAGACACGACAGACTCTCCTGGGTTACAACGTCTATCGTGATGAGGTCATGATCAACACATCCACTGTCACCGACCTCTTTTACCTGGATCCCGGTCTTGAAACAGGTACCTATTCCTATACGGTCACCGCCTTGTATGACGAAGGTGAATCCGAGCCTGCCGGACCCGTGGAAGTGGTCATCACCGGACCGTCATGCGATCCGGTCAACGACCTGACGGCGTATAACGAACCCGGCACACCCGATGTGCACCTCTCCTGGAGCCCCCCCGGAACTCAACCCACCTGGATACACTGGGATGACGGAACGAATAACGACGGCATTGGCCTCACTAATGGCGGATTCTTTTATGTCGCTGCCCGTTTCGACCAGGACCAGCTGGCCGATTATGACGGTATGTCACTGACAAAGGTCGCCTTATACCCTCTCGGTTACAATACCACTTATACCCTTAAGGTATGGATAGGGGCCAATGCGGGGACTCTCGTCATCAACCAGCCGCTGACCACCCTGTTATTTGAACAGTGGAACGAGATTGAGCTCTCGACGCCCGTTCTGATCGATGCGTCGCAGGAGCTGTGGATAGGCTATTCCTGCGATCAGCCCGCGGATGATTACCCGGCCGGTTGTGATGCCGGACCGGCCGTATTGGAATACGGTGACCTGATCTCCATGGACGGCACTGCATGGGATGACCTGGCTGATTATGGGTTAAGCTATAACTGGAACCTGCAAGGCTATCTGGATATAGTCACAGGTGAGAAGGACATGACCGTTCCCCTTGTACATAATTCCTTTAAGCCGACCGGTAAAGCATTGTCTGACATCATGATCCGGCGTGGCATGTTCAAACCGGGGTCATCATTTATACCATATTCCTCCGATCGCGCACTGATCGGTTATAATGTGTACCGTGACGGTTCACTGTTGACACCGGAACCCATCACCGATCTTTACTATGATGACCTGGGACTGGCCGTGGGCACGTATGAATATTGTGTCACGGCTCAGTATGACGAATGTGAATCGGATCCGGTGTGTGTCAGTGTCGACATCACCGAGCCGCCCTGCGATCCCGTCACCAACCTGGTCATCGAAAACGAACCCGGCAGCCCCGATGTCACTGTCACCTGGAGCCCGCCGGGATCGGCATGGATACATTGGGATGACGGAACGAATTATGACGGCATCGGACTGACCGGCGGCGGTTTCTATTATGTCGCGGCACGCTTCGGTCCCGACCAGCTGGCCGATTATGACGGCATGTCCCTCACCACCGTGGCTCTGTTCCCGATGGGACCCAATACCACATACACCCTCAAGGTGTGGGTGGGAGCCAATGCCGGCACCCTCGTCGTCGACGAGCCTCTCCCCACCCTTATGTTCAATGTATGGAATCAGGTTGGACTGACAACACCCGTTCCAATCGATGCCTCACAGGAACTGTGGATAGGTTATAGCTGTGATCAGCCTGCAGATGATTACCCGGCAGGCTGTGACGCCGGACCGGCCGTACTGGAATATGGCGATCTGATCTCCATGGACGGCACCTCATGGGATGACCTGGCCGACTATGGCCTGAGCTATAACTGGAATATACAGGGATTACTCGAGATAGTAACGGATGGCAGAGCCCTTGCTGAGACACTTATCCCCCTGCCTTCCAGCCGGCCGCTAAATGAAACGGCACCGGCCGGTCATATTGCACAGGGACACCTCACAACCGGAGGGAACACAGTATTCAATCCCGGCACCCGCGACCTGATCGGGTATAATGTTTACCGTGACGGCAATCTGATGACCGAAAACCCGATCACCGAGCTTATTTACGAGGATCTGGGTCTGCCTAACGGCACCTATGAATATTGCATAACCGCCGTATATGATTACTGTGAGTCGGATCCGGTGTGCGGCACGGTCGATATCACGGTCGGAATAAATGACCGCCGGATGAACGACGTGGCCATTTACCCCAATCCGGCATCAGGATATCTTTATATCCGCACATCCGGATTGATGGAGTCGGTGACCATAGTCAACTACTCAGGACAAACAGTTTATTCCGGCGAGAATGTCAAGGCTGCCCATCTGGCGATACCTGTATCTTCATTCACACCCGGACTTTATTTTGTTCAGGTCCGGACCGGATCAGGGATAATAACAAAGAAAACAGCTGTCAGATAATAAAATAAAGAGAAAGGGCTGCCGGACGGCAGCCCTTTCTCTTTATTCCACTTTGACCTTATACATGAGCCGTATTTCCCGTGCTGAGGTGGCCAGCATGATGTTATAATCACCCGGCTCCACCACCCACCGGTTTTCCTTGTCATAATATTCAGAAAAAGCGTCTTCGTGAAGCAGGAAGTGGACCGTCCTGCTTTCACCCACAGGTACCTCGACCTTGCAAAAGCTTTTCAACTCCTTATCAGGACGGTCAATATCGCTTCCTATATGGTGGATATACACCTGAAGAACCTGCTTACCCTTGACGTACCCGATGTTTTTTATCTCCGCACTCACCGAAAATTCATTCTTTCCTGTTTTTTCAACGGCTAAATTTGAGTACAGGAACCTGGTGTATGACAATCCGTAGCCAAAGGGGTAAAGGCAATTCAGATGCTGTTTATCCAGATACCGGTAGCCGGTATAGATTCCTTCTTTGTAATCTGCCACGAGGCCGGTATCCCTGTACCCATCCATGGCGGGTGAGTCGTTCCTGCTGCCGATGTATGAGAAAGGCATCTTGCCGCAGGGATTGAATTTACCCAGCAGCACCTCGGCGATGGCTCTTCCGCCTTCCTCTCCGCCGTACCACGCCTGAACGATAGCCGCCGCCAGACGGTTCCAGGCATTGATGTTAACGGGCGAGCCTGTCTGCAACACCACCACCGTATTGGGATTGGCAGAGGCGACAGCCATCACCAGCACGTCCTGCTGCGGCATGTTAAGATGATCACGGTCGAAGCCTTCACTCTCGAAGTGGTCCGACAAACCGGCAAAAACAATCACCGCATCGGCTTCTTTGGCTATCCTGACAGCCTCCTCTATCGGATGGTAGCCGGGGATATTCCATCCCAGCTTGACCTGTGAATAGCCACCGTTAAAATGATACTCCACAGCCATATCATAAGCCCGTCCTGCCGACAGTTTCACCTCACCGGAGGTGATCGCCGCCTTGTCACCATTATCCTGGGCATCGATGATCAGTTGATTATCGACAAATACCTTTATACTGCCGTTATTCAGGGCATGAAAAACATAGGTGCCGCCGGCCGGTGGAAGCACTTTACCTTTCCATTTAACGGAAAAAGCATTGCGGTCGTCCGGCCGGTGAAAGAGCGGCGAAGGACCGTCATAACCCCAGTTGAAGCTGATCGTGCTGTCAATCCTGTTCAGTATGGGTGCTTCGCTGACACGGTTATAGGAATAATAGGATCCCTCCAGGCCACGACGACCGTCGCCGGTGCGCAGATATTTTGTTTCAACCGGTATAATATCACCCTTTTCTGCCACCCCAGGTGAGACCACGATGTCAATCTGATCGCTCAGAAATTTCTTCAGAGCCTGCAGTGGTGTCACGGAATACAGGGGTGTCACACGCGAACTGCCGCCACCGCCGGTACGGGGCTCCACAGCGCCCGCACCGATGAGAGCCAGCTTCCTGATCTTATTCATGTTCAGGGGCAGCATCTCACGGTCATTTTTCAGGAGAACGATGCTGTTCAGCGCCGCTTCATGAGCCAGCTGTCTTTGTTCATCGCGGTATATCACCGTCGTATCTTCCTGAACAGGCGTATCGAAAGCTCCTGACTGAAAAAGAGCCCTCAGTAACCTCCGCACCTTGTCGTCAATCACCTGCTCACTGACCTCGCCCCTCTTCACAGCTTCACGAAGCGAATCCCCGAAATGATCACCGTAGGGCATTTCCATATCCAGACCGGCATTGGCGGCCGCCACGGTATGATAGGTGGCACCCCAGTCGGAAACAACGAAGCCCTTGAAACCCCACTCTTCTTTCAGCACATGGTTCAGCAGGTAATTGTTCTCGGTGCAGTGGTAACCTCTGACCTTGTTATACGCCGCCATCACGCTGCCGACACCACCTTCCTGAACCGCTGCCCTGAAAGCAGGAAAATATATCTCCCTCAGAGCCCGTTCATCCACCACTACGTTGACATTGTGCCGCTCCCATTCCTGGTTGTTACAGACATAATGCTTGACACAGGCAATGACAGGACGGCTCTGAACACCCCTGATGAATGAAACGGCCATCTGTGAGGTGAGATAAGGATCTTCACCATAGCTTTCGAAGTCCCTGCCGCCTAAGGGTAACCGTAATATATTGACACACGGAGCCAGGAGGACATTCTTACCTTTGGAAGCCGCTTCAAGAGCAATGGCTCTTCCAACATGGTATTGCAGTGAGGTATCCCAGGTGGCTGCCATGGCAATAGGCGCCGGGAAGGCCGTCGCATAACCGCTCCGCACACCCGCAGGCCCATCGGTCATCCGCAGGGAGGGTATGCCCAGACGTTGGTTTGCCCTCGTGTCAAAACCGGTACCACTCAGCATGGCTATTTTTTCATCAACGGTCATCAGTTTTAACAGCGATTCCACTCGTCGCTCAATGGATGCATGACGATTCCGGTACGCATGGCTGCACCCGGTAACAATAAAAATTGAACAAAAGGCAAGGAAAAAGGTTATATGGTTATTACAGGTTCTCATAGGTATGATTTTTATATCATGAAGCGTCAAAATTATTAATCCTTTCTTAATAACCACCTGCAGATTTTTTAATTTTATAGTCAAATAATATCAAACGAATGATATAACCTTTACCCCTCATGCCATGAAAATACGACCGCTTCCGGGTTTGATCCTGTTACTGGCTATTTTCATCACGCCGGCCTGCAAATTCAAAAGCTCTTCCCGTAATAATGAAGTAGGCAAAACATTATCCACTGAATTTAATCTCGACGATCTGCAACGCCGTACATTCAATTATTTCTGGGATCTGGCCGATCCGGAAAGCGGTCTGATCCCCGACCGGTGGCCGACCGAGTCCTTCTGCAGCATCGCCGCCATGGGCTTCGGTCTCACTTCTTACATCGTAGGCATCGAAAATGGTTACATCTCCCGCAAGATAGCCGCCGAAAGGATACGCGACCAGATGAGGTTTCTCTATCACCTGCCTCAAAGCAATGCCATGCATGCCGTCGCAGGCTATAAAGGATTTTTCTATCATTTTATCGATATGAAGAACGGCACCCGTTACAAGGACGTGGAGCTCTCAACGGTCGATACCGGGTGGCTGATGGCAGGTATCCTCTCATGTCAGTCCTATTTCGATGGCGACGATCTTACGGAGACGGCCATCCGTGACCTGGCCGACTCACTCTACCGGAGAGTGGAATGGGACTGGTTCCTGAACGACAATGACCTGCTGTCGATGGGCTGGTTTCCCGACAGAGGTTTTCTTAAAGCCCAATGGGACGGTTACAATGAAGCCATGCTGCTGATCATTATGGCCCTGGGTTCCACGACACACCCTGTCCCGGCCATTTGCTGGGAGAACTGGACCAAACCCTACATCTGGGGTGACTATTATGGTTACGAAATGGTCAATTTCGGACCTTTGTTCGGCCATCAGTACTCGCACATGTATGTTGACTTCCGGGGTATTTATGACAGATACATGGCAGCCAAAGGCATTGATTATTTTGAGAACGCCAGAAGAGCCACATACAGCAACCGTGCTTATTGCATAGCTAATCCGCGTCATTTCAACGATTACAGCGATACCATCTGGGGCCTGACGGCTTGTGACGGACCGGGTGATAAGAAAGTTGATATCAATGGTTCTGTCATCAAATTCATGGGCTACAGTGCCCGCGGCGCCGCTGTTAATTACCATGTGGATGACGGGACCATCGCCCCCACAGCCGCCGGCGGGTCCATACCCTTTGCACCCGAAATATGCATCCCGGCCCTGAAAGCCATGTATGAAAAGTATGGCTCCGCACTTTATGACACTTATGGATTCAGGGATGCTTTCAACCCCACCTTTACTTTCGGGCCTGAAAATATAAACGGCTGGTTCGACAAAGATTACATCGGAATAGACCAGGGCCCCATCGTCATTATGATTGAGAATTATAAAACCGGACTCATCTGGAAGGTCATGAAAAAAAATAAATACATCATTGCAGGTCTGAAAAAAGCCGGATTCAGCGGACAATGGCTCGACAACCCTTAAACTTATCAGCCGGCCTCTTTAAAGAAAAATATTATGATGACTGAAACTTGCTTTTTTACTTTCTGGAAAGTAAATTTGAACAGGTTTTAATAACCCGTAAAATTAGTTAATCCGATAAAACATTCTTTTCTAAATCAACATTTTATATTTTAAACTTACGGTCTATGAGAAAATTTATTTACGCATTAATGGTTTTAATGGCGTTTTACTTACAATCTTTTTCCCAGGTGCGTTCCGTCACAGGTACGGTCACCAACGCAAAAGATGGTACAACACTGCCCGGTGTAAATATTGTGATTAAAGGCACATACACCGGGACGGCCACAGATCCCGACGGTAAATATTCAATTAACGTTACCAGCAAGGATGATGTCCTGTCATTCTCTTATCTCGGTTATCAAACGCAGGAAGTGCAGGTGGACGACAAAACCGTAATCAACGTCGCCCTTGAACCTGTTGTAACTTATCTGAACGAGGTGGTCATCGTAGGATATGGGCAATTGCTTAAAAGCCAGGTAGTTGGTGCCATATCTAAAATTAAAGGCACCGATATTTCAAAAGAGCCCTTTTTAACTGCAGCACAGGGCCTGCAGGGAGAGGCCCCCGGCATTCAGGTCATAGGCTCAGGATCACCCGGCTCTCAACCTCAGGTCCGTATAAGGGGTGTTACTTCTATCACCGGTGATGCTAACCCTATTTACGTCGTAGACGGGGTCATTACAGATGATATAACAAATATTAATACCTCGGATATTCAATCCGTCGAAGTGCTGAAAGATGCTTCATCACAAGCTATTTACGGTAGCCGGGCAGGTAATGGTGTTATTATTATTACTACAAAAAACGGTGTGGCAGGTAAAATGAAGGTTAATTTCGATTCATATGTCGGCTTCAGAACCATGACATCCAAGGTTAAAATGGCCGATGCCAAAACCTATGCGGCATTTACCAACGAAGCCAGAGGTTATGACGGGCAACCGCAATTGTTCGACCTGGATACGTTAAAATACAACACCGATTGGTTCAAGGAAGTCAGCCGTAAAGGATTGATGAATAATTACAACCTGAGCATTGACGGCGGATCAGATAAACTGACCTATTATTTTAGTGCCGGATATTTCGTAGATAATGGGATCATTAAAGGAAATGATTATTCACGTTACGTTATCCGCCTTAAAAATGATTATAATCCTCTTAAATGGCTTGAGCTGGGTTATACCCTTAATCTGAATATCTCAAAAACCAACAATAAACCCAATGTTTTTGAGGATGCCTATCGCATGGCACCGACAGCTCCCGTTAAATACCCCAATGGGGACTATGGATATCTGGCCGCCCTTAGCGTTGCCAATCCGGTTGCGAGGCTTGCTTATACCAACGATATAACAAGGCAACTCAGGCTGCAAGGCAATGTGTTCGGTGTACTGACTCCTGTCAAAGGATTAACCCTCAGGAGCAGTTTCAATTTTGATCAGCATAATGATGATAATACCAACTATTCACCTGAATATTTTATCTGGAGCGGCCAGCAACACCCCGTTTCCGAATTGACCCTCACAAATAACCATGAATTTTATTATATTTTCGATAATTATGCCAACTATCACCAGACATTTGCCAAATTGCATGAAATCAATGTCACCGTGGGATTTTCCGCTGAACGCGATAAATCAGGCTATTTGCAGGGATATGTCAAAAATGTCCCCGATCAAAGCAATCTCTGGTATATCGATCAGGGAGATTTAACCACAGCTACAAGCATCAGCGGCGGTTCACTGTTAACCAGGGAATCTTTTTACGGAAGGCTGACTTATACATTCCACCAGCGTTACAGCCTGAGTGGTTCACTAAGGCGTGATGGTTCAAGCAACTTCCCTGTTGGTGAAAAATGGGGAACATTTTATTCCGTTGGCGGGACATGGCTGCTGACAGAAGAAAACTTCCTGCAAAACCAGAAAATATTTGATGAACTGAAAGTCAGGGTTAATTATGGTAAAGTTGGAAACGATAATGTGAGCGGTCTGGCTGTTCTGACCGGGGTGACTATACAAAGCTTCTATTATGACTTTGGTGGTAATGCTATCCAGCCGGTGCAGGCCATTACTTTTGATCAGATCAAGGATGCAACGGCCACATGGGAACCTACAACCGGTGTTGATGCAGGTATCGAATATGTTATCCTGAATAACAGGTTAAGCGGGGAAATAGGCTATTATAACAAATTGACAAATGCCTATGTTAATGTAACGTTGCCGTCCACCGTGGGTGACGCTGATCAGACAGTATATTCCCGGGCAGCAGACGTCAGAAACAAGGGAGTTGAAGTGGGATTGCATTGGAGTGATAAAACACCCGGAGAATTTAGTTATTATATCGGCGGCAATATAACTTTCAATAAAAATAATGTGGAACATGTCAATGGTAATCTGCAACTGAAAGGAGGTAGTCTGGGCAATGGAGAAATCACAACCTATACGGTCGTGGGACAACCCATCGGGAGTTTTTGGGTGTATCAGGTAGAGGGTATTTATCAGAATACAGGAGAGATTGACGCCACACCGCATTTTACAGGTGCCAAACCCGGAGATTTCAGGTACAAGGACGTAAATGGCGATGGTGTTTTAAACGATAAGGACAGAATATTCGCAGGCTCTTACCAACCCAAGATGTATTATGCTATTAATGCCGGATTTAACTGGAAGAACATTGACTTTTCCCTTGACTGTTATGGTAATGCCGGTAATAAGGTTTACAACGGGAAAAAAGGAGTACGCTTCGGCAATGACAACATCGAGGAAAGCAGGGCCGAAAACCGCTGGACGCCTGACAATCCCAATGGCACTCAACCCAGGGCTTCCAATGCCATACCCAAACCGTCGACCTATTTTGTCGAATCAGGCACATTCTTCCGTTTTAATAACATTACTCTTGGCTATAGTATCCCGACGGAAAAATTGCACATTTCAAAATTAAGATTCTATGTCTCCGCACAGAATCCTTTGATATTCAAAAAATATAGCGGATTCACACCGGAATTACCCGGCGATGCGATAAGTTCAGGTATCGAACTGGATGTTTATCCTGTGACGGCCGCTTACCTGTTCGGTGTTAATTTTTCATTTTAACCTATAAATTTCTGTCATCATGAAAAAAAATATTTTCATTTACATTCTGTCTGCTACAGTTTTATTGATGGGTGCCTGTAAAAAAGACTGGCTCAACCCAAATCCTGAAGACCAATTAGTGGTAGCGGACTCCACATTTATTAAGCCTGAAAATGCTGTCAAGTTTGTTAACGCATGTTATACGAACCTTCTCACCTGGCAGGAAAGTGCCTTCTCATGGACGGGAGTGGCCAGCATTACGTCCGATGAAGCCGACAAGGGAAGCGATCCGGGTGATCTGGGAGCCGATAAGGATCAAATGGATGCCATCACCTATACAGCCACATCTCTGTCGGTGTCGGAAGTATGGAAGGGTAACTTCCAGGGTGTTTCAAATTGCAACCAGGCCCTGGCGAATGTTCCTAAATATAATATCGATGATAACCTGAAAAACAGGCTGTTAGGTGAAGCCCGATTCCTGAGGGCCTATTATTATTTTAACCTGGTTCGCTGCTGGGGTGATGTGCCCCTTGTCGATAAAGTTATCGACTCCAATTCCCCCAGTGATCTGGATAAAGCCAATACAAGGGTCTCGAAAGATAAAATATATGAGTTCATCGAAGGAGACCTGAATTATGCCATCAGTGTTTTGCCGGATCAGTATCCGGCCACCGATATTGGCAGGGCCACCAAAGGAGCAGCCACCGGATTGCTTGCCAAAGTGTCGATGTATGAGAAAAAATGGCAGCAGGCTTACGACCTGACCGAACAAATCATCAATGGACAAGTCGGAAACTACAGTTTGGTTCCTGATTATTCGACCATCTGGCGTGAGATAGGAGAAAACAGCTCGGAGTCACTGTTTGAAATTCAGGGTAAGATGGGTAAGCCTATTGCCGGAGTGCAGCAATATTGTTCGATACAGGGTATACGTGGAGGTAAATTTACATTTGTGGGCGCCAATGGTGCCGACACTTCAGCGTATGGCGGATGGGGCTTCAACACACCAAGTGAAGATCTGCTCAACGCATACGAACCGGGCGATAAACGCAAAAAGGCTACCATCATGTCGGTTGGCGATACCCTGTTCGATGATGTCATTATTGTGAGCGCTTCCAATCCACGGTACAATTATAAAGCTTATGTGAGTAAATATCTCGAAACTTACGACGGTAATGATGACTACACCAATAAAAACGTCCGTGTATTGAGAATGGGCGAGATTTACCTCATCAATGCCGAAGCGGCGAATGAGCTGGGAAATACATCTGTCGCACAGCAATCGTTGAACATGGTGAGAAATCGTGCCGGCCTTGGCAATACGACCGCCTCATCTCAATCTGACCTGCGTCAGGCTATATGGAAAGAAAGATGGGTGGAACTGGCTATGGAGTATGACCGCTTCTTCGACCTGGTCCGGCAGGGACGTGCAGGAGAAGTTTTAAGAGCTCAGGGGAAGGACTTCGTGGACGGTAAAAATGAGGTCTTTCCAATACCTCAGAGTGAAATTGACGCCAGCGGAGGCAAACTCACACAGAATCCGGGTTACTGAAAAATTATTATCATCCAGGTCATGAAATACCGTATACGTTTTCTCATCCTGTTGGTCGGTGCACCCTTCATTCTTGTCTTTCTTATCAAATGCGCTCAAAATGAGAAAAGAGCGACCATATTTTCCGATACCGCGACGGAAAGAAAGATCGACTCTATTATTTTACTTATGACGCTCAGTGAAAAAATCGGTCAGTTGACACTTTACACCAGCGACTGGGATGTGACCGGACCGGTCTTGCGGCATGATTACGTGGACGGCATCAAATCAGGACGGGTAGGTGCTATTTTTAATGCCCTCGGTGTCTCTTATATCAGCAAGCTGCAGCATCTGGCCGTTGACAGCTCGCGTCTGCATATACCCCTGCTCTTCGGCTACGATGTCATCCATGGATACAAGACCATCTTCCCCATCCCTTTGGGTGAAGCGGCAAGCTGGGATTTGAAAGCCATAGAGCACTCCGCCCGTATTGCGGCCGTGGAAGCTACAGCCGAGGGGTTGACATGGACCTTCGCCCCTATGGTCGACATCGCCCGTGATCCACGCTGGGGACGCATCTGCGAGGGGGCGGGAGAAGATCCTTTTTTAGGGTCGGAAGTGGCCACGGCCCGCGTTAATGGTTTTCAAAATCATGACCTGGCCGCTGCCAATACCCTGGTGGCCTGTGCCAAACATTTCGTCGCCTATGGCGCCGCCATGGCCGGACGCGATTATAACACCGTGGACATCTCCGACAGAACACTATGGGAAGTTTACCTGCCACCGTTCCACGCCGCCGTCAGGGCGGGCACAGGTACGGTAATGTCGGCTTTCAATGAACTCAACGGCATCCCCGCTTCAGGTAACAAATACACCATCACGGATATATTGAAAGGTAAATGGAACTTCCAGGGTTTTGTCGTGTCGGATTATACATCCATCAACGAAATGGTCAATCAAGGCATTGTAGCCAACGACAAACAGGCCGCCGACCTGGCCTTCAACGCAGGCGTCGATATGGACATGCAGGGAGGCGTGTACGATAAGTACCTCGCCCAATTATTCGAAGAAGGAAAAGTCGACATCATGCTCATCGATGAGGCGGTGAGACGCATACTCCGGATAAAATTTGCCCTGGGTCTTTTTGATGATCCTTACCGCTATTGCAATGAACAGCGTGAGAAAGATTCGATTATGACACCGGAGCACCTGGCATTCGCCCGTGAAATAGCCAGGAAATCCATCGTCTTGCTGAAAAACGACGACCACCTCCTGCCCCTGAGCAAAGCGGTGCCATCCCTTGCCGTAATAGGTCCCCTGGCCGATGGCCGTGAGGATCTTATCGGCTCCTGGTCGGCAGCGGGTGATTATAAAAAGTGTATCACTCTGCTCGAAGGCATTAAAAATAAAGTATCGAAGCAAACAAACATCACTTATAACAGAGGTTGTGGCATCGATGATGATTCAAAGGCTTATTTCGGTGAAGCTGTCGCGGCAGCACGCCGGTCCGACGTGGTGATCATGGCCGTGGGCGAAGCAGCCTGGATGAGCGGTGAGGCAGCCAGCAGAGCCTGCATTAACCTGCCCGGCATGCAGGAAGAACTCGTCAAAGCCGTCGTGGCGACAGGAAAACCCGTGGTGGTGGTCTTAATGAACGGAAGACCCCTGACCATACCCTGGCTCGAAGAAAATGTCAACGCCATCTTAGAGACATGGTTCGGCGGCACCATGGCCGGCGAAGCCATTGCCGACGTCCTCTTCGGCGAATACAACCCCTCCGGCAAGCTACCCGTGACCTTTCCCCGCTGCATAGGCCAGGTACCCCTGTTTTATAATCATAAAAATACAGGACGACCGGCATCACCCAATGACAAATACACCAGCAAATACCTCGATGTTCCCAACACACCCCTGTATCCCTTCGGCTATGGGCTGAGTTACACGACTTTTAAGTATTCGGGGATAACTCTCAGCGACAGCATCCTGAAATGGGACGGCCAGATAAAAGTATCCGTTGATGTCACCAACACAGGCGGGCGGCCGGGTGAAGAGACCGTGCAGCTCTATACAAGGGATGTCGTGGCCAGCGTCGACAGGCCGGTGGAAGAACTGAAGGATTTCAGGAAAATCTATTTAAAGCCCGGTGAGACCAAAACGGTGACGTTCACTCTGACCAGAAATAACCTCAGGTTCTTTAACCGTGAGATGGATTATGTGGCTGAACCGGGTGAATTTATGGTGTTCGTCGGAACAAATTCCGCCGACACGCAAAAGGCTAAATTCTACCTTGTTGCTGAGGAAAAAATAAAAAAAAGAAAAGAATGAGATCAATATGCCTGATGTTCGTCTTGCTCGCGGCGTCAATCCTGCCGGCGGGTGCACAGGTCTTTCCGTATTTTCAGGACAGCCCGACAACCAATTATTATGATTATTCATGGATGGAGCTCACCCTGCCCAGCTACCTCGAACGGATGGGCACCGATCTCCGGCGTTTCCCTGTCGAGACCGCGGTGCCGGCACAACAAGGCATGAATTCGTTACGACTGCACTGGCAATCCAAAACCGGAGGTGACTGGGTGGCCATTGCCGCAGGCTTGAACTGGACCGAACATGACCTGACAGGGACCGACACCCTGTCCTTTTATTTTTATTCCGTGGAAGGGATAGCCAAAGAGAACCTCCCCACCGTCTTCATGGAAGATATCTATAACGTCAAGACCACCAAACACCCCATCACACCCTATGCCGGTGACCTTCCTGCAGGCGTATGGGTGAGGATCGCCATACCCATGAGCCTTTTCTTCGATGCAGGTGATCCGGTTGATTTCACAGTTATTAAAACAGTAGGCTACGGGCAGAACCTGGCCGACACACTTGAACATACTTTATTCATAGACGATGTGAGGGTATTTGCCGGCAACGGCATCTTTCCACCGGCACCTGTGCCGCAGGGACTGACAGCCGAAGGTTATGACAGCCATGTGTTCCTTCAGTGGATTCCTGATCCTGACAGCAACCTCAGCGGCTATGAGATATACCAGTCGGCCGACGGGGGTCTCACCTTCCAGCTTCGCGGTATAGCCGGTAAAGATGACTCATCCTACTCCGATTTTGTCAGGGATGAGGGCACCAACCTGTCGCTGGAGTATACCATCACCGCGCTGAACAGCGCCAACCAGCCGTCTGGTTTTTCCGATACGGTGGCTGCCTCCACCTACGACATGACCGACGATGAGCTGCTTACCATGGTTCAGGAAGCTACATTCCGCTATTTCTGGGACTTCGCCCATCCCGTTTCAGGATTGGCCAGAGAACGTAACACCTCAGGCGATATCGTGGCCATAGGAGGCTCAGGTTTCGGTGTTATGGCTATCCTGGTCGGAATTGAACGCGGATTCATCACACGGCAACAGGGCGTGGAACGCATGCTTAAAATATTGAACTTCCTGGAGAACGCCGATCGCTTTCACGGGGCATTTCCACACTGGATGGACGGTAACACGGGACACGTCATCCCCTTCAGTACCTATGATAATGGAGGCGATCTCGTGGAAACCTCTTACATGATGCAGGGACTGCTGACAGCCCGGCAATATTTCAATCAAAACACCCCCGATGAGCAGGCCATCGTGAACAAAATAACCGATTTGTGGGAATCGGTGGATTGGAACTGGTACAGGCGAAATAACAGCAATGTACTGTACTGGCACTGGTCACCCAACTATCAATGGACTATGAACATGCCCATCAGGGGTTATAATGAAGCGATGATCGTTTATTTACTTGCCGTGGCTTCGCCAACCCATGGCGTTCCCGCCTCACTGTTTCATACGGGCTGGGCAGGAGCATCATACATGAACGGAAAAACGTTTTACTACATCAAGATAGATGTCGGTCCAGACTGGAGCGGGCCTCTGTTCTTTGAGCATTATTCCTTCCTGGGCTTCGATCCGCGGAATAAAAAAGATTCCTATACCAATTATTTCAGAAACTCAAGGAATCTGACCCTCATCGACAGGGCATACTGCATCGACAATCCCAAATCATTCGAGGGATACGGCGAGGACTGCTGGGGCCTCACAGCCAGTGATGACCCTGACGGTTACAAAGCTCATGAACCCATGTACGTGGATAACGGAACGATCACGCCTTCAGCAGCTTTATCCTCAATGCCGTATACCCCGGAATATTCTTTACAGGTTTTGAAACATTTGTACCGCGACCTTGGTAAAAAAGTCTGGGGTCCTATGGGATTTTATGATGCATTCAACATCCATGTAGATTGGTACGCCACATCATACATAGCCATTGACCAGGGGCCCATCATCGGCATGATCGAGAACTACAGGAGCCAGCTATTGTGGAATAACTTCATGAGCAATCCCGAAATACAGCCCATGCTCGACTCGATTGGATTTGTCCATGATCCCTTTGGCATGAAAGAGATTGAAGGTAAGAATAAGGAAGAAATGACCTGTTTTGTTGATGCCTACTGCAATAAACTGGTCATTGATATCCGGATTCAGGGGAAAAAAGCTTTTAAAGTAAACATTTTTGATACGATGGGACATAATATAGGCACAATTCTTGATGCTTTTTCGCCCGGTTTTTTTGAAAAAAGATTGACTGTGAACACAGGGGGATTTCCATCAGGAATTTATTTGTTGGTTCTTCAATCGGATGATCATGTCATGACAAAAAAATTTGTGTTAGTCAGGAAGTAACCGTTTAATCGACCACCTCATCCCCTGCCCCTTCTCCTTAAGGAGAAGGGGTTTGGGGTTGAGGTGAAAAATGTAATATTAAGATGCGCCAGATTTATGTTATTAAAAATATTAAACATCTCACGTTGAAAAAAAATCATATTTAAGGAACATTCCCAAATAAAATTTGTTATATTTGTAAACTCAAGAAATTTTTTAACCTTAAAACCAAATGCATATGAAAAAATTTGTACTATTAGTGATTTTATTCTTCGGGGTGGCGAGTTTCCTGAATGCTCAGGTCATTTGCAACTTTGAAGACGGGACAACCGGTCCCCTGACACTTCATGTGATGGGTTGCGGCGACTGGGATAATGTCGATCTGCATCCCGTTTCCGAGACTTTTGAAATAGTTGATAATCCTGACCAATCAGGCATCAACACGAGTGCAAAAGTCTTGAAGTTCACACGCCGCGGAACCGACAATGGCGGATTGCCATGGGGAGGTTTCTGGGCTGGTGCAGACCCAAATTTGGATGTTACTGCAAATAAAATTGTTCATTACAAAGCCTGGAAACCAAGGATCAGTCCCCTTAAATTCAAATTGGAAGGGGGTGCGACAGGTACATACGAGATATTCAGTGTCGCTGCCCAGACTTTGACCAATGCATGGGAAGAATTTGCATTCGACTTTACTGCAAACGGAGTAAGTGGTGATTACCCGACCGTGGCATTGATGCCTGACTTTGAAGACCCATTGACAATTACAGGTGATATTGTCATTTATATCGATGATATCTATCTGAGCAATTCTACCTCTCCTTCAGGTTTGAATGATCCAGCACCATCAGAATTCGCTATATATCCGAATCCGGTTCAATCCACGCTTTACATTTCAAATATGAAAAATGTAAACAAGATAGTGGTCAGCAACATCATCGGTCAGTCACTCATCCAGGTGGATAAAATCACGGCCAATTATATCGAAGTGAATGTGTCAAACCTCCTGAAAGGCCTTTACATCGTTACCGTTTACGATCAATACGGCAATGCATCCGCAAGAAAATTCATGAAAGAATAAGGATATTTTTTCCAATGAAAGAGCCGCCCAACAGCGGCTCTTTCATTTTTCACCCTTCCTGAGCTCCGTTATCAAAGTGGGATATTTTTCCAGTATCATGAGCATATCATCCACATCAAAACGCCGGCAGGCGTCGATGAGCTTATCACTGTAACCGGCCATGACACCATAATGGTATTGGAGTGCCAGTGCTTTTATTCTCACTCCAAATGCCTCGACCTCTTCCAATGGCTGTTGCTCCTTAAAATCCTGCCATATCTCGTTAATCTCACCTTCGAGCAAACCGATCAGGCGTGAGCGTTCCTCCATAGACGGCATCTCCAAATAATCTCTTACCGAAATAGGCTGACGTTTCTTTTTTTGCCTGGTTATCGAATAAGGTAAATGCCAAATGAGCTCACTGTACAATGTCTCAGGGTGTATGGGCTTGATCAGTGTCCCATCGAAATGGGCATCATCCATGGTTTCCAGGTCCGATTTCATGGCCAGGGCCGTAATGGCGACAACATAAGTGCTTCCTAATCCGGGATCGCTTTTTATCTTTCTTAACAATTCATACCCGTCAATGCCCGGCATCCTGATGTCGGTCAGAATAAGATCGGGATGAATCTCTTTTGTCAGCTGCCAGGCATCAAGACCATTAGTGGCCTCAAAAATACGAAGACCGGTGTCTTTCAGGACACTGGTCAGATATAACCGGTCATCTGCCACATCATCAACAATCAGAATGGTGCTCTGATCAAAATGAATCAGACTGATATCGGGTATGATCTGCTCCTTCCCGGCCTTAGATTCACTCTTGCTTACTTCAATATGCGGCAGAATGACAGTGAATTTACTTCCCTTATTCATGTGTGAGGTGACGGTGATCTCGCCATGCATCATATCGACCAGTTTTTTGGTGATTGTAAGCCCGAGGCCGGTGCCCAAAGGTTTGTTTTTGTAAGGTATATTGATTTGTTCGAAGGGTTTAAAAATAGCCTCCCGAAATTTCCTTGGGATGCCAATACCTGAATCCTTGATTTCAAAAAACAAGTCAATGTAAGCCGGGTGACCTCCTTTGTGGTTCACACTCTCTCCTGCAACCGTCAAAGTCATTTTAACAAATCCCTCATTAGTAAATTTGAATGCATTATCCAAAATATTGATCAGGATTTGACGCAAGCGCGTTTCGTCAATTTTAATCCTTTCAGGGACATCAGGGGAAATGTCGACGATAAATGACAGCATCTTGTCATTGTATTTGGCAGCCAGAAGCTGCTGCACATCCTTAATCAAGACAAACAGATTGGTTGTCTCGGGTTGAAATTCCAGTTTACCGGCTTCAATTTTTGACAGGTCTAAAATATCATTGATGATGTTTAAAAGGGTTCTGCCACTGGAACGGATGGTTTCGAGGTATTTTCTATGTCCTTCGTCCGGCATGCTGTTTAACAGCAATTCCGTAAAACCCATAATAGCATTCATAGGGGTTCTGATTTCATGGCTCATGTTGGCCAGGAAAGCGCTTTTAGCTTTATTGGCCATTTCGGCTTCTTCCCTGGCCAGACCCAATTGTTCCTGTACCTGCTTGATGTCGGTGATATCCATGACGATGCCCCTTATCCCTGCTTCCATTTGTTGCGCACTTTCAATGGGTGCGGCATAAATGATGGTCGGGTATGTGGTCCCGTCCTTTCTGAAAAAATCAAATTCGCCCGGGGGATAGTCTTTCCCTGTGGCCGAGTCTTCAAAAAACCGCTTGAGCTGCAATCGTTTACCCGTTCCTACCAGATCATAGATATTCAATCCTATTTGTATATCCTTCTCAGACCAGCCGTTGGAAACAAGAAAATGCTGATTCACATAAGAGAAGGTGCCCGTATGATCGATCTCGAAAACCGTCTGGGGCAGCAGGTCGGTGAGCTCTCTGTACTTTTGTTCACTTGACTGAAGGGAGGTATAAGCATTTTCGAGCTCGAGGGTTCGTTGCCTGACACGTTGCTCAAGCTGCTCATTCAGTTTCTTGATCTCCTTTTCCGCCTTCTTCCGTTTGGTGGTATCGGACAGCATGACGATGATGCCTTCAAGGTTGTCATATTCATCAAATAATGGGGCTGTACTGATCTCAAGGTGTACCTTTGTACCCATCTCCGATGTGTAATAAACCTCTTCACTCTCAATCATTTCACCTTTACTGATTTTTTTGGCGAGTCTGATCAATCTGCTTTTTTTTATGGCGTCGATTTCATAAATTTTTCTTCCGATGACCGGTGAAACAGTATTTAGCGGCACACCCATCATTTTTTTCATCATCGGGTTTTCATAGGTGATAATACCTTTGCTGTCGAGGTACATCAGTCCAACAGGTGAAGATTCGACCAAACGCCGGTTGAAATATTCCGATCTGGTCAGGGCTTCCTGCGCCTGATTAATCTCCGTTATGTCGCGTATGACCAGCAGGCTAAGAGTCTGATCCTGGATTCTGACAGGATAGGATCGCATCTCTATAATCAATCTCATTCCATCATCCCGTATAATTAAGAATTTTTCCGGGTTAACGGGGATACCCATTGAATTTTTTGTAAGTATATCTGATACTTTCATCGACTGAGCGGCATCCAACATTCTCATTTTAAAAACATTCCTTCCCACTATTTTGTCCCTTTTGTAGCCGGTGATGTCTTCTGCTACCTTATTGGCCTCGATGATGTTACCCATGTCATCACTCAACAGATAGGCGTCAGGTGCATAATCAAAGAGCATTTTAAACCTCTCCTCCGATTCCTTGAGATTTTTCATGGCCTGCTTCTGATCGGAGATATCTACTCCTACTTCAATGTAATAAATCTGATTATCTATGTCAAGGTCCTGGCCAAAAAAATAATAAGGTATCCTTTTACCCTTTTTCGTAAACACGTCCGATTCATAACTTGTTTTTCCCACAGGAAGCCAGTTCAAATTCCAGATATTGCCTGACCTGCCTGGATTCTCTATGACAAAATCGCTGACTTTCAGATGCTGTAGTTCGGAAGAAGTATACCCGGTCACGGTCGCAAGGTTCTCATTCCAGCGAACAATATTGTTATGAATGTCATAAATGAAAAAAATACCTGGTAAAGTATTAATGATGATATCGGATAGGCTTTTTTCACGGATGAGAGCCTCCTCGGCTTTTCTTT
>CAZVNP010000003.1:103722-111984 GCA_964628285.1 uncultured Lentimicrobiaceae bacterium | reverse complement strand
AAACGTGAACGATGTCTTTTGTAAGTAATTGATATATAAGTAAATAAAAAATAGGGGGGGTAAAAGTTTGTTTTTTGAAAAGCAATGTTATACCTTTATTGTATTATTAACCGGGCTAAAACCTGTTTTTAGAGGTGTCCTTATAATATAAACTTAAGTGCCCAATAAAGTGGTTTATATATTCTTCGTATTAGCAAGGAAGAAAAATATAAAATTTTTCGTTTAATAAAAATGGAACGCTAATATCCCATATAATTCTCCCTCGTCTTAAGACAGAATTTCTTTGAAATTAAGTTTATTATTGACACAAAGGAAGGTCTAGTGGGAATTAGACTAAATAATTAAAACTCTGACACAAAAACTCAATATGACATGTGGCATAGCATTTTTACTATTGTCACAGGTCTTCACGCTTAACATTGAAAGTGATCTTTTTCCATGCCACTTTAAAGGAATTAAACACGCTGCCGGTAACTTTTGCCGGTAATACCTGCGCCAGTTTCACCATTATCTTCGTTCTGAGCAGGCATGACATGATATTCAGCCAGAACTCAAAAAGCCGTCTTCTGAATCCAATATTTAACGGAAAGCCAAGATGATAATAAGGTGGGTACTTCCTCTTCTTCATTCTTAAAAACGCCCCTCTTTTCTTGTTATCGTACATGTGTGAATGCATGCGGACGGCATCCTGAACGCTGACCGGTTGTAAATTGACTATCCCCTCTTGCAACATCAGATCCAATATTTTTTTCCCGTGTACTGAACGGGTCACCACGATGGAGAATCCTTTACCTCTCTCCTCATATCGTGGCGCCCAGGCATCACCCACCGAAATATCTGCAAATTCATTGGCAAAATCGATACACACCCGGCAACGGTTCATCATGTGAAACGGAATGAGATAGTTGGCGTGGAACTTTGGGAGTTGATAGACCTTCCCGTTTTTCATTTCCACGCGCATGCTTCCGGGCCATTCGCCATGCCTGAACTGAAGATCGACAATGTCATGGTAATCCTTTTCACCATGTGATTTCAGAAAACTGATGATAGACGAGAAATGCAGGTTCAACCCGCAATAGGGTGCGATGATGTACTTTATCTTTTCAACTGAGGGATGACCTGCCATCTGTAATTTGCGGATGGAATGAACCTGGCAAGGAAGTCCCACGTATGCCAGTCTGCCATCAAATTTCTCCAGTTCAGGCAGAGTCTCATTTACCGGTGATACCAGATACTTGCTTTGTGCCGCAGACACTATTTCTTCGTGTGTTGTGGCAATAAATGACCGGGGCAACCAGGGTTCTTCCTTCGACATGCCGAGTACAAGAGCACCCTGAATCAGTTTTTTGTCAAGCAGCCAGCTCAACGTGGCTGAGATCACCCCGGCGCTGCCACCCCGACGACGGATGGCCCGATCAGTAGCATACCCTATGGAGAGGTCAAGATAGGTTCCGAAATAAGGATGGTGCGTTCCCTTTCCTTCGAACACAAAACGGTCTAAAGCCGGGAAATCCACGTCCTGGCCGCTGCAGGCCTCCCAAAGTTCCCCGGCAAGCTCTTCATCGAGCGGCTCGACGATATGAGGTAATAACGTTCCCGTATAGCCGGTGAAATTTATTTTGCCCCTGCCAAGACCCACACAACTGCCACAGCGCGTGCAAAGATCGTGGTTGATGACCTGTTGTAACTTTTTTGCGAAATTCATCTTATCATGCTGAACTACCGGATGGCAGAACAACTTCCGTTCTTATGCTGAACTCATTTTTGCCAGGGACCGGGATGAGATCCTTTTTCTCAATCGTTAACAATTCTTCCGGGACGAAGGCACCTGCGCTCGACACATGCCTCATGGAATAATGCGGTGCCCGGTAAAGCTTCATACCATTTAACCCTTTACCGGTCATATGGTCGTCAATGACCAGTTTATCATCATTTATGACAATAGTTCGTTTAAAACTCACCGGAATGGAAGGGCTCCCGAAAATCATCATCCTTTTCAACAGGGGTATCAGTTTGTATCCAAGGAGCAGACCCGATAACCTTAAAATGAAATGTTTAAAAGGTGACGGCTTCATCCACGCGTGTTTTGACATCCTGCCTGCAACGGTGACGACATCCTTTTGGTTCGCGACTTTGTATTCCTTATCCAGCCAGTGCGTGATGGCCATGCTTTTCCTGCCGGTCCTGGCGCGCCATCCGTAATCAGCTTCTCTCACGCCTTGAACATCGAATACGTTGACGATACCACCCTTTTTTGCATTAATAAAAACACTAGCCTTTCCGGGGCGGTGCATGATACGTATGCCGGCATTGGCCAGATAGCTGTCGTAATGGTCATCACAGGGCAGGGACATGATGTCGGATGTCATCATCCTCAGGTAGGGTAAGCTCCTGAAACACGATGGGTATACATAATGACATGCATATCTGTCATCGGTCCGGTTAAGATAATGATCCGGGTCATTGATCTTCTCCAGCAAGCGTTTTACCACCGCTGCGGCAAGGGGATCATTACCGGCAAAACGGGTTAGGCCGTAAGGTACCAAATAGTCGGTATTTCTCGCGTTGATCATCACCGGGGTATGACCTGAGACGGATATCATCCGTGCTACATAAGCCACGGCGTTCCTGATGGAGGTGAGAGCCCTGTCATCATGCGTTGTTTCATAAAGATCCCAGAGACAATCAATGGTCACGGACAGGTAACCCGTATCGGGTCCGCCGTATTCGGTGAACCACCCTTCATCGGACTGGGACCTGTAAAATGCGTTTAATCTCGTCTCCAATGCTTTCGCATTGATTTCAATTCCCTCGATGTTTTGACACAGCGCCAGACCGGCCAGAGCAGCAGCCTCCTGGTTGGTGGCCTCTCTTTCATGATGTGACAGCAGCCAGTCACATGATTTTTGCACGGTCCGCATAACCTTTGCATCTTTCACCATGTTATCACTTTCTTTCAGCACTATGCCGGCAGCATAAAGACTGAACGCAGTAGGAGGGAATCCGGCCTCATAAGGATAGTATTCGTTGAATGCGCCATTATGCAATTGCTGTGATGCCCAGAAACGCAGGCAGCCGTCAATCCACCGCCGGGCCAGAGGATCCCGGTACAACGGGTTATCATTCCGTTTTTCGTGGTACAGGGCATGGATCACCAGCATGCCTTGTTGCAGAATAACGGAGGAGAAGTCGCGGATCTTATAATGCCAGAAATTGCGGTCGAAGCTGCCGAAGGTCGGGGAATCCTCATCCCTGTCGAGCTGAGACAGTATCCGTGGGATGTGATGTCTCAGAAAAACCCAAAAAGCACTATCATTGTATTCGACCATGAATCATTCTTTTGTTTGAAGCAGGAAAAAGGGCAATCCTATCAATGCCGGGATGATGATCCTGAACAATGAGATGATGCCCACACCGGCCAGGGCTTCATAAGAGGCCAGATGCCTGAAAAAACTGATGATCACCGCATCACGGGGGCCGAAACCCGCAATGGACACGGGCACCGCCCCGGCAATCAGCGCTATGAAACTGCCTGCATAAATCATGACAGGTGATATCCTGATGCTGAACATCTGAAAGATCATGACCAGCCCCAGTCCCTGAATGAACCACAAAAGTACGGAAATAGACAGATATTTGGTGATGTCACGGTTAACAGCATTGAAGGCCGCTTTCAGGCGGAAATAAAAAAAATTGTCCCCTTTCTTTTTAAGATACCCTGAGAACCGATTTTCAATGTATTGAGACAACCGTCTGCGGTAAATGTAAATGAAGGCCAACAGGATAAAGGAAAGAAACAGGACCGGCAGGGCAATATCCAGGACCACCGGATGGTCCCTGAAAATGATGCGGTAAAGTGCGGCTGAAATAAAAAGAATGATCATAATCGCCAGCGCATCCAGCATTTTCTCGAGCATGACCAAAAGCAGTGTGGCTGTCTTCATGTTGTATTTTCGCATCCAGGGTATCCTGACAATCTCACCCATCTTCCCCGGTATGATCAGGTTGGCACTGTAACTGCCCACGACCTGTTTGAAGGATGCAGACATGGAGAACCTGACTCCACCGATATTACCCGTGAGGAGGTTCCATCGCCAGGTGGCGACCAGAAGCTGGGGAACAAATAGGAATAAAAACACCAGCATCGGAAGAATCCTGACCTGCAGGATATGTTTGGAGAGAGCGGCAAAATCAATCCGCTTATAGATCAGGAAAAGAATGATAAAGCTTAAAGCGACTGAAATGAAAAACTTGAGATATTTTTTAAGCTTTTTCCCTATGGGGCTTTGTGTCATCTCTTTCTTTTTTCTGATCATTCGTTACCAGTTCTTTTTCCAGTCTACGGATCCTGTACTGGTTCTCTTCGAGGATCTTTCTGTTTACCGAGATCAGATCAGCCAGTATGCCCAGAAAAAAGAACAGCACACCGGTGAGGATCAACAGGGATGTCAGTATGAGGCTGGGCAAACGTGTGCGCTCGGTGCCGATAAAGAAATAGATCAGCCACCTGACGCCGATGAGGAATCCGGTCACAAAGCTGATGCCTCCGAAGAAGAAGAAAAACTTGATCGGTTTATACGTAACAAATATCCTTATTATGGTCATCAGCGAAAAGCGAATATACGACGGCAGGCTCTTAATCAGGCGTGAGGGTCTGAGATCTTCATTGACGCGTATGGGCACAGATATGATGGCCATGTTCTGCTGACCGGCCTGAATGATGGTTTCAAGAGTATAGGTGTATTCGTTGAAGACATTCAACTGCATGAGCGCTTCGCGTGAAAAGGCCCTGAAGCCGCTGGGAGCATCTGGGATATCGGTTGAGCTGGCCAACCGTACCACCCAGCTTCCCAGACGCTGCATCCATTTCTTGAAAAGTGAAAAATGACGGATCTCACTGATGGGACGCTCTCCTATCACAATGTCGGCTTTACCTTCCAGGATGGGTTTGGTCAGCTTGGGAATGTCATCGGCGTTGTACTGGTTGTCAGCATCGGTATTCACCACCACGTCGGCACCGAGTTTAAGGCATTCGTTCGCACCCGCCATAAACACCCGGGCCAGACCCCTGTTCTTCCTGAACGACAGGATGTGGTCAACGCCCATCTCCCTGGCCACCTTGACCGTTTCATCCGTGCTGCCGTCGTCGATAATCAAGACCTCAACCCGGTCGAATCCTTCTATTTTTTTTGGCAGGGCCCTGAGAGTCACGGGAAGGGTTGTGGCTTCGTTGTAACAGGGTATCTGAATGATCAGTTTCATGAATGATGATTAAGGGTATCGTTCATCAAATACTCAGAAACCAATGCCACCGGAGACTTCGTCATGTATTCCGGATGACAGGCATTACTCTTACAAATATAGCTTTTATTTTTTTTGATTCTTTTCCTTCTCATAAAGCCACATGGCATCCTTTCGCAGCATCTCTTCCACCGAGATATTTTTCACTCTTGCTTTCCTTTTGATTTCCTGAAACCAGATGCTGTCGTTCCTGATTACCTGTTCAATAAAATAGATCCTGTTTTCCTGTGTTGAATCTGATATGGCCTTTTTGTCAGCTTCTTTCTTTAACAGATCATACACCTTATCTTCAAATCCAAAGGCAAATTTGCGCAAAGTGGCGTCGGTAGACAGATAAATGATGACATCACTTTTTTCGATCTCGTTCAATACATTGACCTGCTTTATATCACAACCTTCGACATTTTCGGGGGTATAGGACTGAGCAAAATAATACCAAAACGTGTTGGCATTGAATAACCTGGATGCGATGCCTGTGCCGAAGATATTCCAGTAATAACTGTCGGCCATGGTTATGACATTGGGTTTATAGGTTGCCGTATTCTCTTTGAAATAAAGCTTCGGGTAAGCCATCGGATAATGATGAATGTCAAATAAAAGGTTCATGCCTTCCGACAGGTCGTTATCCGGTGTTCGCAAGTCATTGGTCACATCAAATCCATTCCACCCGAAGTCAGTCATGGTAAGGTGTTTTATATGCTCAATGTAATGAATGATCGAATCCACGGCGATAGCTACACCATATGCGCTCCAATGAATACCACATTGGGGGTAAAGGGGATAAGTGGCACTATCTTTCATCAGAATAAAATAGTTGTTGAAATCGATATAATTGATCCCTTTTTCCTTGAATGACTGTAATAAATATTCATAATTGGATATGGATTTCCTGCGCGGATGAAAATAGTCGGGTATATATTCAGGGAAAAAAGTGGCTTTGCCCGGTGCAAAAATGATAATCATATCAATACCTTTTTTCTTTAATTCATCCTGAATAAATTTTATTTTCCGCACTTTTTCATCCAACGAGTCTTTTCCTATGAAGTCCCTGCCGAGATAGGCTTCGATATAACTTTTTTCATAGAGGCAGTTGTTTTTACCGACCACCACCTCACTTGCTCTGGCTGTTCGGAAGAGGGAATAAACTATTTGATTATTTAATCTGACCAACAGCTTATGAAAACCGATATGTTCTTCGAGGTACTTATTAAAAGGATCCTGAAAAGTATCGGTGAAGAAGCCGTGAAAAGTGAACGGAACACTTTTAGCAGGTATATAAGCTCCGTGAAGGGCTTTTATTTTGAAAGGATGGAAAATATTCTGCAGGACAGGCAGAAATAACATGATAACAATAACGATAAATACGGTGTTTTTCAGCCTGTTCATAGCACTTTCAGAATCTGAAATAAATAAACGGATTAAAGCCGGTGGATGTGACTGAGGCCAGACTGACTATGAACAAAACGACCGAAGAAGCCGCCATTGAGAAAATGGCGTAGTTTTTTTGCACCTTTGAATAGACCCTGACATGCCATTGTTCAATGGCTTTAAATCCGCCCCAGAAAGCAAAGAGAGCGCCCAGAGCAAGCATGGTCCAGAACTGCGGATCAAAGGTAAGGGATGACGGACTGAAATTGAATTCAAACATCGTCTGAAGATACATCCAGGCATAACCCAGATTGTCAGACCTGAAAAGAACCCATCCGATGAGGGTGATAATAAAAGTAATGACGATGCTGGGTATTTTGCCTATTTTCTTATATACCTTCAGAAGGAAGACCCGGTCGGCCACCAGGAAAAGGCCATGGTAGGCGCCCCACACGACAAAATTCCAGGCGGCACCATGCCATAACCCGGAGAGCAAGAATACTACCCAAAGGTTGAAGAACATCCTGGCTCTCGGCACCCTGTTACCGCCCAGCGGAATATAAAGGTAATCCCTCATAAACCTGCCCAGGGTGATGTGCCACCGGCGCCAGAACTCGGAAATGCTTTGCGAGATATAAGGACTGTTAAAATTTTCAGGGAAATCAAATCCGATGATTCGTCCCAGACCGATGGCCATATCGGAATAGCCTGAGAAGTCGTAATATATCTGAAAAGCATAGGCCAAAACACCTATCCATGCCAGAGGTGTGGTGATATCACCCTGACCCATGGCGAAGATCTTATCGACCTGCTCCCCCAGCACATTGGCTATCAGAACCTTTTTAGCCAAACCTATGGCAAAACGAAAGAAACCCGTTAGCCGGTTATCGACGGTCTCATTGGCCGACCGGTCTTCGATCTGATCGGCTATCTCGTGGAACCTGACAATAGGACCAGCGATAAGCTGTGGAAACATCAGAATATAAAGGGCATAGTCCCATACCCGTTTGAGGGGAGGATGCACCTTTCTGTAAACATCAATGCTATAAGTTATTTTCTGAAAAGTGTAAAACGAGATGCCTATGGGAAGGGCTACCTTGGTCCATGCCAGATTCTTAAAACCAAAACCGGTTAAGACAGCGTCAATATTTTCAACAAAGAAATTCGAATATTTATAGTAAATCAGAAGACCCAGGTTAAGAGCTATCGAACACCCGACCATTATTTTCTTTTTAGAGCCGGATGACCGGTTCATCCATTCAACCAGATAGAAATCAGCAAGTATGGAAGCCAGAACGATGAATATCAGCGTCGGCGCTCCCCAGGCATAGAAAAAAATGCTGGACAGCAGTATCAGGATATTCTGATATCGCTTGTCAATAAAAAAATATAACAGCAAAAAGAATGGAAGGAAATATAACAGGAATAAGCTGCTGCTGAAAACCATGACAATTTGAATCTACCTTCAGATACGGTTTATAAAAGACGGGCAAATTTAGTGTTATTTTTTTAATGACTTTTTCTCCTCTTTTTTCATTTTGGCCTCATGTATTCTCTTCTCAACCCCATTGTAATCCGGAAATTCAAGGTATT
>CAZVNP010000003.1:14553-103622 GCA_964628285.1 uncultured Lentimicrobiaceae bacterium | reverse complement strand
AGAATAGTGTTATGGAAACCACCAGGGGGGAGAAATACCTTGAAAGAATTTTCCTTAAAAAGATCAACCCTATGATAATGTAAAAAATGCAGCTGGCTAAAAGTGCAATTTTATACGGTACAGTATAACCATTGGCTTCATAACCAAAAACAGGGGCGACTAAATGAGCTGTCAGGAAGAAAGGAGAATACAGCAATGATAGTCCGTATGTATACTGTATAATTTTTTTATTATCAGGGATAATTTGAAACCATACCCTGTTCCTGTAAAAATCAAGATTCTTGGAAATATACTGCAGTGTTAGGTCATTATTTATGACCACCGCCGGTAAATACAAATAATAACCCATGACATCGCTTTCGATGACTCTGTTGGGCTTTTTCCAATCCTGGGCAATCCCTATGTATAAAAGAATAATAAGAATGATTACCCCGTTTGTGATTCCCGGTAAATAGCCGATTAAAGATTTTTTGCCTACTGACATTCCACCGTATTTATCACCTGGGACACCTAAAATTTTCTCTCATACACTTCGACCATCAGGTCATCCAGATACACTGAAGCCTTTCCCGGATTCCATACATAAACCTCAAGATTATCGCGTGGTGTCCGGGGAAAAGGGGTCATGTAATCCATGGTGATTTTGTTCCATTCATCGTGGTTGAGATCAAGACCGGAGATATCACTGGTCCTGTATTTATAATTAGCTCCTTTATGCTGGAATGTAACGACCAGAAAAATAGATTTACCCTTTAAATCCTCCACCGGATAAATATATACGCTGGTTCTTATCCATGCATGATCCTTCATGGTCAGGTCGTTGAATCGTGCTTTTATATCAGGTGTGAATTCAAGGGTACTGTCTATTTTCAGCGATGAATGTCCTGAATGGGCAAAAGCTGTGGAGTAATGTTTCAGAGCATATTCCGATCCGTCGATTTCAAAATCAAGATTACGCAGGATATGCCCGTCATAATCCTCAATGTCGGTAAACGTATCCGTATCGGTATAGGATTGTTCTGCCAACAAAAGCTTTTTATCCTCCGGGCTGACTTTGGTTTTGCCAAAAATCCTGGCATAATATGACCTGGTCATTCGGTAAGGGTCCAGGATACCATTCAGGATTTGCCACGTCTGGAAAATGTTCAGAATTATGAAAAATGACATGATCAATCCGATGCTTATCCTGACAGGTCTTCTCCCTTTTGCGAGAGCGTCCAGGAAGTACCCAAGGGGCAAAGCCAGTATGGCATATGACTGTATGAGATTTTTCTGACTGAAAGTCTCACCGCCCCACCATGTTGACCAGCTGGATACGATATACAGATTAATGACAAAATAAACGAACAGGGGGAAGAAGATGGGTTTATTTCTTTTGTAGAGGTAGTAAAATCCAATAATCGGGAAAATCATGACCGGTGTATAAATAAGCCAGCCTTTTCTGAAACTGAATAAAAATTTTAATGTCGGCGGGTTGAGGAATTCGAATCCTTCACCGGCATTGCCGCCATAACTGTAGAACATGAACTTCCCGGTGTAAACCTTGTAATACAGGAGCTGCAGGAATATGATCAACCCGGTAATCAGGGCGGCTGTGATAACCTGACCTTTCTTCCTTCTGATCAGTTGCAGTTTTTCCCTGACAGAGTTTTTACCCGTTATTCCCCAAAGCAGTGGTATCATCACACACACCACTTCGGGGGGCCTGATAAGAATGATCATGCCTGCAATGATACCCATCGCCAAAGCGTACCTGAACCCAGGTGTTTCATGCCATTTAAGGGTATACCATAGAAGCCCGGCATATAAGGTGAACAGGTAATTATGGTTCATGGCATTGGCACCATAAAATCCATCATGATAAAGAAAATTGGTTCCGATAACCAGGATGATCAGGATAAAGGCGGTCATGCGGTCATTAAAATAATGCAGGAGGACTCTTCTGATAATAATAATACCTGCCAGGGTAATGAGTATACTCCATATCAGAACGGCATACTGGTAAGGCGCGGAGAAACCATCGGCTGCGAAACCGAAAAGTAATGCGATCAGGTGTCCTGCCAGGAAAGCAGGCAAATACATGATAGCCATGCCCATCGTGTAACGCATGACCCAGTCGCCGGAGGGCAACTGGACAGCCTGATAAAAAGTGGCTGTATTATGGTACATGTCAATGATATGGTGAACCACTGATACATCCTTCAATCCGAGATCGCCGTAAAGAAATGTGGCAGGTAACCATAAATAATAGCCAAAGACATCCCATGATAGAATATTGGAAGGCAGATAAATAAAATTGAAAAGGATAATAATGAATCCGAGGAACAGTGCAATGGTCAGTGACAGAGGAGTTTTCTTCATAGTCAATGATTTTTTCTCCTGAGACTTTTTGTTTTTATGAGGCCTATCCTGTTAAAAAAATAAATAATGGAAACCTTTAAAACGCCAATGGCATAAATCGTACTGTTCCTGATATTGATGGAGGAGGCTTCCTTAAAATATTTGGTGGGACATGTTATTTCAGCTATTTCATATCCGGCGTAAAATATCTGTGCCAGCATCTGGTTGTCGAAAACAAAATTATCTGAATTAGCTTCATAATCAATGGATCTGAGTACCTGACTTGAGAATGCCCTGAAACCTGTATGGTATTCCGACAGCTTCTGATTTAACAGGATGTTTTGGATGAATGTCAGTAACCGGTTGGAAATATATTTTATGAGCGGCATACCTCCCTTTAAGGCTCCCTTGCCCAGGATGCGTGATCCCAAAACGACAGGATAAAGATCATTGGCAATGATGTAAGCCATCGAAGCGATCAGCTTGGGCGTATATTGATAGTCAGGATGAAGCATGATGATAATATCAGCTCCCATCTCAAGGGCTTTGTTGTAACACGTCTTCTGATTGCCGCCGTAACCTTTGTTGGTTTCATGAATGATGACATGGCTGATCCCGACATCCTGTGCCACACTGACCGTATCATCGACACTTTTATCATCCACCAGGATGACTTCATCCACGATATCAAACGGAATTTCATTGTATGTCTGCCTGAGTGTTTTACCGGCATTGTATGCCGGCAGAACGGTCACCACTTTTTTACCATAGATCATATCAGGCAAAATATAAGATCAGGGCAAAAATAACAAAGATGTCAGAACCCTTCATCATCAAAGGGATTTTTCCTGCCTGCTTTAGCCTTATGCTTTGAGCAGTCAAGATCGACCGATATGGGTCGCAAAGGTTTTTCAAAATCGCCCTGCGATACATCGAGGGTGGTGTCGGCATAGATTTTTTTCATGTAAATGGCCCATATGGGCAATGCCATGTTGGCGCCCTGACCGAGGGCCATGGTACGGAAATGTGCCGCTCTGTCTTCACAACCCACCCAGATGCCGGTGACCAGGTCGGGGGTCAGACCCATGAACCACCCGTCGGAGTAATTTTGTGTTGTTCCGGTCTTACCGGCGATCGGGTTTGTAAAACCATATTTCAATCTGAGCCGGATGCCGGTGCCTGTTTCCACCACACCTTTCATGAGCTCAAGCATGAGGTAGGCTGTCTCCTCGCTCATGGCCTCATGTTGTTCCGGTATGAAGCTCTGTATGACATTGCCGTTCTTATCTTCAATACGAGTGATAAAAACAGGCTGCTTATAGATGCCTTTGCTGGCGAAGATGTTAAAAGCCCCTACCATTTCATAAAGTGAGAGATCGGCCGAACCGAGGGCGATGGAATAAACAGGCGGAATGTCACTGGTGATGCCCATTTTATGTGCCATCATCACGACGGCCTGGGGGGTATAACGTTTGATCAGATAGGCCGATATCCAGTTATTTGAATGAGCCAAAGCCTCTTTCAGGGTGATCATCTGACCCATTTTATATTCCGATGTGTTTTCCGGCTCCCAGATATCCCCGTTGTCAAGCTCTATACTGTATTGGATATTAGGTATTTCGGAGCAGGGTGAGAAATCGCCCTCCTGCATGGCCAGCGTGTAAAGAACCGGCTTGAAGGTGGAGCCCACCTGACGCTTGCCATAAATCACGTTATCGTATTTGAAATAACGGTAATCGGGTGCACAAACATAAGCCCTGACGTAACCTGTATTGGGTTCGATCGACATCATGCCTGCACGAAGAAAATATTTATAGTACCGTATCGAGTCCCACGGAGTCATCACGGTGTCGATATTTCCCTTCCACGAAAAAACGGTCATTTTTACCGGCGTCCTGAATGACAGCATGATCGAATCGTCGGGCATGCCACCCTCCTTCAGACTGCGGTAACGGTCACTGCGTTTCATGGCCTGCATCATCAGATTATTGATCTCCTTTTTGGCCTCACCGGGTTCAAAAACAAACGGTGCATTCGGGTATCCCTTCCAATGCTGAAAAAATACCGGCTGAAGTTCTTTTCCAAGATGTTCATTCACCGCCTTCTCAGCATACTCCTGCATCTTTGAATTGATGGTGGTATAAATTTTCAAACCATCCTTATAGAGATTATAGGGTGTTCCGTCAGGCTTTACATGTTCATTACACCAGTCATTCAGATAATTCCGCAGGTATTCACGGAAATGCCTGGCCATGCCGGTGGTATGATCCATGATGCTGTACCGTGACATGTCTAAGGGGGCGGTATCAAGGGTGTCGAACTGCAGTGGTGTGATGAATCCATATTTAGCCATTTGACGCAGCACGGTGTGCCGCCGTGAGAGGGCACGGTCGGGATGGCTGACGGGGCTGTACCAGGAGGGGGCTTTCAGTATGCCTATGAGCAGTGCCGACTCATCAATGCTCATCTCGGAAGGATCCTCATCAAAGTAAGTCCTGGCTGCTGACTTTATACCATAGGCCTGGCTGCCGAAAGGAACGGTATTGAAATACATCGCCAGGATCTCATCCTTGGTATAGTCCCTTTCGAGCTTGGTGGCCGTCACCCATTCCTTTAACTTGATGATGATGGTCTCAAGCATGTTACGGTCAGGTTTACGAGGGAACAGGTTTTTCGCCAGCTGCTGCGTGATGGTGCTGCCACCGCCACGCTGTCTGCCCGTGAGCACGCCAAAAATAACCCTGAAAACAGCCTTGGCATCCACACCCGAATGCTTCCTGAAACGGATATCCTCGGTGGCGATCAGAGCATTCACCAGTCCGGGGGATAAATCGGTATAGTGAACATTGGTCCTGTTCTCGACATAATACGTGCCCAGAACGACCTGATCGGCCGAAATGATTTCAGAGGCCAGGTTCGACTTTGGATTTTCCAGTTCCTCAAAGGAAGGCATGAAGCCCAGCCATCCCCATAAAATGGCCGTGAACAGGAAGACGATAAACAACACCACCCCTGTATAAAGAAGCCAGAAATTCCTCACGTACTTTTTATAATTGCCCTTATTGTTCATATGGATCACAGGATCTCATTCATGATCAGTGTTTTTCAAGTCTCAGGCCTATATCGGCGATGCCTGTCAGGTCTTCGGTTCGCATGGCCTGCTGGATGGAAAAAACATAGGTTCCCTTCGCAGGAAAACGCACCAGGCGTTTAAACAGGAAGCGGTTGTCCTTTATTTTGCCCAGGCCACGACCCAGCCATTTCCCCTGACGGTCGGCAAGCAGGCATTCGATGGTGTCGCGGTATGTTTGTCCGCCCGGAAACCGGCTGTCGATAAATAAATAAATATTGGCATACGGATAATCGGTTGTATTGCGCACGCCAATGTAAAAATCATTATAGGAAACCGTGTCATTCACAACAATTTCAAATCTCTTGGTTTCATACCTGTTCCAAACATCCCTGTCGAAATGATGGTACTCATCATAAATCCTGTTCTGATCGCATCCGTTGAATATCGGCAATGCGAATAACAGGTAAAAGAAAAATACGATGATGGCCGGTCGATGAAACATGAGGTTATGTTTGGTGATGAAGATAGCTTTCAAAAGCGGATGCCTGATTGGTTCAGTTCATCAAAACGTGTAAGGTCATCCTGTCCGACCACATTTTCGAAATCAACCAATTTTTGTTCCTTGATATCGGAAAAATCCTCCAGCTTATCAGGATAGTCCCCTTTGTTGTTGCGGCGGATGATCTCGCGCACTTTTTCAATAGGGATAGCCAGAACATTGGCTTGATCATCGATGTACGAATACCACATGACCTTTTTGAAAATATCCGTTTTCTGATGGATGGCTTCGCCTCTTCTGGTCTTAAGGATGATCTCGTTATTGGGAAATTCCTTGAGGGCATCGAGGTAGGTAGCATACTCAAAATTAAGACAGCATTTAAGTTTGCCGCATTGTCCCGTCAGTTTTTGAGGATTGAGTGAAAGTTGTTGCACGCGGGCTGAATTGGTAGTGACGGAGCGAAAGCGTGTCATCCAGGTGGCGCAACACAGTTCGCGGCCACAGGTGCCTAAGCCGCCCAGACGTCCCGACTCCTGACGTGCGCCTATCTGCCGCATTTCAATGCGCACCTTGAATTCTTCCGCCAGCACCTTGATAAGTTCCCTGAAATCGACACGCTCGTCGGCAGTATAGTAAAATATGGCTTTGGTGCCGTCGCCCTGGTATTCCACGTCATTAACCTTCATTTTAAGATTCAGCCTGACAGCGATCTGGCGCGCCTGTAACATGGTGGCATCCTCCCTTGCAACGGCGGTGATCCATTTTTCAATGTCCGACATGCGTGCTTTACGGTATACTTTCTTGATCTCTTCAGCCTTGGGATTGACTCTTTTCTTCCGCATCTGAAAACGCACCAACTCCCCCTTCAGTGACACGATGCCGATGTCATGCCCGTGAGCGGCCTCCACAGCCACAATATCACCCACAAATATCTCGAAACAATCCGGCACACGGTAAAAATCCTTGCGGCTGTTCTTAAAACGGACCTCCACGCAATCAAAAGGTCTCTGACCCGGCGGCAGGATGACATCGCGCAGCCAGTCGTAAGTGTCGAGTTTTGTGCACCGGTGATCAAAAATATCATTGTTCACTTCATAGAGCTTGGGCTCCGTCCAGCATCCCCTCGACAGGAAACGATTCTGACCATTTTCTTCTGGCATCTCCGGCATGTCACTTACTCTTGATAAAACAAAAATACAAAAATTTACCCGCCTGTCACGCAAGCTTCATCTTCAAAAGCTGACCTATCTTCAGCGATAAATCCATAAAAAGAATGGAAGGATTGGCATTCCGTTCGATATGGTAAATGGCTTTGTTAAGTTCCTCGGCGAATTGAAAGCCATTGGCTGAATTGACATAAGGTGCAAAATTCCTGACAAATTTTTGTTCTTCATTATTCAACCTAACGATTTCTTCATGACCATATTGCACGACTAAGCAATCCCTCACAAATTGAAGGGAATAGTTAAGAAACTGTTTTTGTCTTTCCCTGCCTGCGGTGGCCATCTCACCGACAAATTTTTCAATCCCTGCTATTTTCTGCTGGTAACACAGGCGCATCCAGTTACTGAAACCTTTGAAATGATCGCCGTAAACCTCGGGTTGCTGTAATATCCTTATGGCTTCGGTGTAATTGCCGTCAGCCAGGATGGCGGCATCGCGGAGTTCATTGTCGGGCTTTCCCGGAAACCTGTTTTTCAGAGCAGTATATATCTCTTCATCCTCAATAACGGGGATGCTGACCACGTGGGTCCGTGAGAGGATGGTGTCGATGATCTGGTCATGATTTTCGGATACCAGGATGAAGAGGGTTTTGTCGGGGGGTTCCTCGAGGATCTTCAGGATTTTAGGCGCAGCGGCATGAAACAGTTTTTCTACCATCCAAATGATCATGACCTTGTATTCCGACTCATAGGATTTATAACTCAGGGTGCGGATGATCTCATTGCAGTCATCAGCATTGATGATGCTCTGGCGGTTTTCGATCTCAATTTTGGTATACCAGTCGTTCAGTGAAATGTACGCATTGTTCTCAATGACCATCTCACGCCATTCATTGAGAAAAAGTTTGCTGAGTGGATCTTTGGTGATTTTCTTTGTGATCGCCACGGGATACACAAAATGCAGATCGGGATGGATAAGCTTCTGGTATTTGATGCACGACGGGCATTTCCCGCAGGAATCTGCGGGCTGCTTGTTTTCACAGTTGATATATTGCGCATAGGCAACGGCCAGGGCAAGCTTACCGCAGCCTTCGGGACCCAGAAAAAGCTGGGCGTGGCTGATGCGGCTGTCGGCAACCGTCTGGATGAGACGCCGCTTAATGCCATGTTGACCGGTGATGCTGTTGAATAGCATAAAATATAATCCTGTAACACACCGTAAAATTACGCGGTTTTGGTTTGGGAATACATAGCCACCATTAAATCTCTTCCCGGGCCGGTCGCTATCTGTCAATCACCAATTTCCTGGTGACAATGCTTCCATCCCGTGATTTTAACCCAATCAGGTAAATACCGTTTCTGAAGTCGGATATTCTGATCTTCAGATGGTTAGGACAGTTAGCCATTTCAAATAATCTCTGTCCCAGGTAATTGGTCAGCGTTATTTGATAAATATCCTTTTCTGATTCAATAATGACAAAATCATCAGCCGGATTGGGAAGGATCTGAATCAGGCTGTTATTATCCTGGTCATCGATCCCGGTGGTGAGCATAAACCCGACATCGATATTGGCGGTGTCGCCGGTGCATGGTGACAATACACGAATGGCAGCCTGGTAAGTCTGTTCCCATTGAAGTCCTTCACCGTTGAAATAAACCGCCAAGTCTTCTAAAGCCCCGGGATCGACCGATCCTGAATATTTTTCAAGTGAAAGCCACCCGGTAGGTTTTAATTCCATACCAAATACGATATCCTTATTGGCCTGGATCAGGCCACCGAGAACCTTGATGCCGGGGATAACGTTGGTTGAAATGAAGGCACCCCCTGCGACCGGATAACCTTCGAGGCCGGGTATATCCTGTAAGATGTCGTGTGTCTCGGTTATCTGTCCCGTGGCAATATCCACGCGGGCAAAGACGGCCCCTGGAGCACCCTGGAAAAAGACCCACAACGCTGGGGAACCTGTGACCGCATCGTATGCCAATCCATACATGCTTTCAATCCCGGGATTGGTAATGGTCTGAATGATATTCCCATCCCGGGCTACAAGATACAGATCCGAAAACCAGTCGCACACCCAAAATGCATCGTTATCACTATCCCATGCGATACCTCTGACAAAAACCGGTGTACTGATAATTTTAACAACAGTGAAATCTTCGATACTTATTTTATAAATCTCTGTTCTGGTGCCGCAACCACCATAGAGATACTGGCCATCCCAGGCCAGGTCGCGCAGATGAGCGACTCCGGTGACCTCAAAGGTTCCGAGCCAATCCCCGTAAACATTAAATTTCAATATTTTATCGCTATTCCAAACAGTCGTGTAGAAATACTGACCGTCGAACTCTACGCCTGACATGTTATATAACCCGCCTGATGCTGACGATACATCATGAACGAATCTCACATCCCATGGTCCGTCACCCCTTTCATTCGTGACCTCCGTAAACCGGGGGCTCATATCCAGACCGGCAATGCCCCGGCCTTTTCTGTCATAAGATGTCAGGGTGATTTCCGGTGCCGGCATCTCATCAGGATATTGCAAATAGGCATTCCATGTCAGCAAACCACCACCGTCATTTTCTATGGTCAGATACCGGGTTTCAGTGAGACTGGAGGTTTCAACATAAATTGACCCTGGATCAATGCTCATTTCAGGATAAGTTATCTGGCAGATTATGGACGTATCGCTTTGAAGATATATTTCGGATGTAAATGGCGGGCATCCGGCATTTATATCGATCATATGTAGCCCTTCATATAAATCCATGCTGAAATGGCCATTCGGGTCAGGTGTAAGATTGTAATAGTTATCGATAGTCACTGTTAAATTGGGCGGTAAAGGAATCCCCAAACCTTCAATGATCCCTGATAAATTATAAATAACCTGGTCCTTCACACTGATATTATCGATTTGCCAAAAATCGATATCCTCCGGATTGATGCCATGTGCCGTAAAACGTAACCTTGTCACCTTTCCCAGGGCATCGCCGGTGATATTATAGTGGTGTCTCTGCCATTGTTGTAACGACTGGTTAGAAATATCATCAACAGTGATCCAGCCTTTTCCATTCCATACTTTAACCGTCAGCATCTCGGTTCCCGTAAGGTTTTGCGATTCCATATTAAGATCGAAGTTGAGTATAACATTGCCCTGAGCGCACGTCGCATCAAAGTAAGGACTGATAAGTGAATAGCTATAATTACTGGGTGTGTTAAGTGTCTGGAACCTGGCGCTGGGGGGAGGATTCCCTGTATCAATATCAATTTCCCATCCGTTTTGTTCGGGATCAAACGTCCACCTCTGTGTTTCAAAGGAACCACTGTCCCAATTCTCTTCAAAAGGTAATGAAAAGGCAAAGGTATCTACCATTGGGATATCTAATATTGTCAGCCTGTCAAACCAAACATGTGTTTCCAATTCAAAGAGTTTATAACCAGTAGCATCCGCTTTAATATTGATCAGTCCCCCATTAAAATGGTAAAAACCATATTTCCCATCCAAACCTGTGATAAGTGAATATCCCTCAGGAAATAACCTGACTTCGGCTCCCCGGACAGGTTTTTTATTAAAGGCATCGTATACAACACCCTGAAGAGCTGTTGTGGAACCCACTATACTGGCCGGTCCATCTCTGTAAGATTCGCATTCCTCATATAAAGCCGAGACCCAAAAATCAAAGATGCCCCAGGTAAGAGGGGACGTATAATAATAAAACGTATCTTGGACGAGGGCAATCGATTCATCGAAGAGATAAACCTTATAACCAAGCAAGTTATACCAGTCATCATCGATTGTAACATAACCTTGTATGTTCCAATTATAATCTAGCCCTGAGCCTGAGAGTGTTTCCCAAGTCACACCATCCTCTGTAATCAGGTCACCTTTGCCTGGTACAGCGGGACCTGCATCACAGCCTGCAGGGTGTTCACCCTCAGGTTGATCAATGCATGCATAGCCAAACCATAACTCCTGTGTAGCATCGATAGGAACGGGTGTGACTAATGTCACTGCGTTCCAGACGCCAATAACTAAGTCGTTTAACGGCTGATCCAAAACTAAGGAGCCAGCATTTTCACCTGTCCATACCTTCAATGCATACTGCGTCTGGGCTCCATTGGGGAAAAAGGCTATCTTGGTCAACACTATGCCATCGTATGGTATCAGGTCTTCAACCGCCCAGCGTGAAGCCACCCAAAAACTTCCAGAAGGAGTCAGGCCAATGGAACTATAGTTCACACCGTCATCCCAATGTATCCATTGTCCTATCGATGAATCCGGAGGTTCCCAAGACAATAAAACAATATCCCCCTCTAGTATCTCAGCCGTCAAACCAGTAGGAGGTTTGCAATCAGTCACCGCTTCAAATGACGGATCAATGAAGCAGCTCTCGCCCATATCCCACATTGCCGTCACATTGTAATCGAAAACATCACCTATAAAAGGGTGATCCTCATATTGAGTGAAGGTCAACGGTTCCTCATTCAACTGAATGCCGTTCCTGAACACATTATAGCCCAAGAGGTCAAATGCACGGGCCTTGGGTGAATGACCCTCATACCCTGAATCTACGGGAGGATCCCAAGTTAATATCACATCCGTACCGACAACCATCCCTGTAAAGTTCTGCGGCTGATTAAAGTATTCGCATGGATAATTATGAAATAGATATATAACAAGTGCCGAATGTATTGATGTGAATTCGGTGTATACAGAGGCACTATGGCTTCCCGGTAGCACATCACCCAATGGATGGCACCCTGCCATTGAATAGGTCCCCACTTCTGTACCGTCCAATGACAGATGATAGCACACAAAACCTTGCATATCGGGAGGATTTTGCGGTTTCAATGCTGAAACTACCTCAATATCATCAAGGCAAATACCTAAACCTCCTGGATCATTTGAACTGGCCTCGAAGGCTATGCCAACACTTTCCGAAGTCACCGGCAAGTATATGCACTCCCTTTTCCAATAAGGAATCTCTCCGTCAAAGGATGCCAAACCATGCCAGGTATCGAAAGCAGAGGCCCTGTAAAAGACTGAAAGATGATTCCATCCCGTGCTGTCCGACACCTGGGTATGCCAAAAGATAACCATTGGTAACAACGCATCACTTAAATCGACAGGGGGTGTTATGATCATTGTTCGGGCCTGTGATCCCATGAATGAGATGTTATAATTACCGGAATAGGCATGGACAGGATGGCCTGAAGGCCCCCCCGTATTAATCACCCATGATATAGAGTCTTCCTTATAGACCTGTATCCAGCCGGTCGGAATAGTGCCAATCTCAAAATTTTCTTTATAAACGGTTTTATACTCCGGTTGTGGATCGAGCCAGCAGGCTTCCATGGTTTCTGTGTTGACATGAAAGTTCTGTGGCTGGAGTGATAAGTCTATTGAAACAGTGATAGTTAAATCATTATAAACTGAAACATTCGTTAAAACACAGTCATCATAATAAATACTAGGAGTAACGGTAAGAGTATATATCCCAGGTAAAACATCATAAAAGCTCACCCACCCGTCTGCAGGGGTAGCATCCGAATAAATATAATCCGAATTCCCATTTTGGTTTCTTAAGTAAACTTGTGCACCTTCATAGTGAGTCAATGGCCAAATGTTAACATGCACTGTCACTTTGAATCCCCTGACTAGAATGTTTGAAAATGAAGTGTCTATATTATTACCCGGATCAAAACTTATGACTGCATATTTATAGTATCCCGTATCAAGCACAGGCCAATATGTATCGGTATAAGTGGTATCGGTGATCATCCCGTTCAGCATGATCCAGGTTTCCGGCTCAGGTTCCTGACCGGCATACAATCTGTAAATGGAATAATAATTCGTATTACCTAAATTCGTCCAGGTTATTAAAGAAGCTGTATGCTCTTTATCAAAATAAACCGCAGTAACATTTTCAGCTTGCCGGTTACAATCAACCTGATACCCTGGTATGGAAGGGCTATCTTGAGGTCTACTCCTGGCATAATCATACATAAACGGATACAAGATAGAGAAAAGGGCCATCATTATGGCAACTATATATGCTACCCGAAAAGTTTTTATTAAAGTAATGTTTTTCATGCGTTATCCTCCATCATTAGTTATAGAAGTATGTTTGTTTATGCTTAATAATCAGGTAAACAAATAATAATGGGGTCTGCATCTTGCTTGAGTATAAGAAGACATCATAATTATCTTTTTATACGAATCAAATGTATAAAATAAATTTGACATTTGCAATAAAAAAAGCGTAAAAAACCGAAAAAATTAAAACCTGATGGAAGGCAATTATTGATTTGGTTATCAATAAGCAACGGGTATCACCTTATAAAAATTGGGCCATGTAATTATTGGGGTTGGTAAAGGTGAATCAATGGTATGGCGATAAGGATCACGGATAGACCTATGAGGATGACCACCGCTCCCCAGCCGATGATGTTATTCAGCCTTCTGTTCACGTGAAGCCCCATAATTCTGCGATCATTCACCAGCAGCATCATGCATATCAGCACGACGGGCAGAAGCACCCCGTTGATCACCTGCGACCATATGGTGATCTTGATTAAAGGGGAATGGGGCAGTAAAATGATGAACATGGCAAGGATGAGAATGGCGGTGTAAAGGACGTAAAATTCACGGGCCTCACGCCATTTCTTGTTAATGCCGGCTTCAAATCCGAAGGCCTCGCAGATATAAAAGGCCGTGGCCAGAGGTAATATGGTGGCCGAAAATATGGATGCGATGAACAACCCTGCAGCAAAAACCGCCGAAGCCAGATGCCCGGCCAAAGGACGGAGAGCCAGCGCCGCGTCTTTTGCTTCATTGATAACGATATGATTTTTATAGAGTGTGGAGCCACAGGCTACGATGATAAAAAAAGCCACCACTACCGTGGCCGTGCATCCGACAATGATATCAATAAGGGTGTACTTGAAATGTTCCGCTTTCAGGTGTTTCTCGATGACGGACGACTGCATGTAAAACTGCATCCAGGGGGCGATGGTGGTGCCCACCATGCCCATGACTAAGGTCAGATACCGCGAATTGAATTCAAACTGCGGCCGTACCAGCGCATGGCCTATTTCGCCCCAGTGAGGCTTGCCCAGGAAGGCGGAGACAACGTATACGAGAAGTGTCACGCTGAAGATAAGAAAGATACGTTCCGCGATCCTGTATGTTCCTTTCACCACGAGTAACCATACGATGATGCCAATAATGGGTACTGAGATGTATTTGCTCACGCCGAAGATTGACATACTGCCTGCCACGCCGGCAAACTCCGTGGTTGTGTTACCGATGTCGGCCAGCAACAACCCTATAAAAATGAAAAAGGTCACCTTCACTCCGGCATTTTCGCGGATAAGGTCGGCCAGACCCTTACCGGTAACTATGCCCATGCGCGCATTCATCTCCTGGATGACGATAAGCAAAATGAACGATGGTATCAGGGTCCAGAGCAGGTTATAACCATACAGGGCGCCTGCCACGGAATAGGTCGTGATGCCGCCGGCGTCATTATCCACGCTGCCCGTGATGATACCGGGTCCAAGGATGGCTAAAAACAGAAGAAGCCGTTTGAAAAAACCCTTTTTATTTGTTACCGGCATGACCATCATACCTAAACAATACTTAATGTTTCGTCCGGCCTTCGGCGATCAGGTCTTCAATGACATCGTCGACCACCACAACCCCCTGTAACCTTTTCAGTTTGTCCGTGACAGGGACAGCCAGTAAATTATACCTGGAGACCAGGTCGGCGATGCTGTCGATGTTGTCCATATCAAACAGTGCCGTGGGATTGGGATGCATGATCGTCTCGATGGTCTGTTCAGGTTCGACGACTACCAGATCACGCAAAGAAAAGCTGGCAATGAGCCTGTTTTTCAGATCGGTCACAAAGAGGCTGTATAAGGTGGCTTCCTCCGGTTTTTGCTCTCGAAGAGCATTTAAGACTTCGTTGACGGTTTCATATTTATGAAAAGCCAGGAAATCGGTCGACATGATGCTGCCGACTGTTTTTTCAGGATATTTCAATAATTCCCTTACCTCCTTAGAGGCTTCCTGTTCCATCTCCGTCAGCAGGGTCTCGGCCTTGTCGCTTTCAAGAACTTCCAGGATATCGGCGGCTTCGTCCGCCGGCATCTTTTCCAGGACGTCAGCGGCTTTTTCCACTGGCAGGCTCTCGATCATATGAACCTGGGCATGGGGCTTCAATTCTTCAAGGACCTCGGCTGCCTTCTCTTCATCGAGGGATTGAAACACCATACGGCTGGAGGCTTTGTCCAGCTCTTCAATGAGGTCGGCCAGATCGGAAGGATGAAGGGTATGCAGCCTGGAGGACGGGGTGGATAATTTAATGTGAAGATTCCTGTAATCAATTGCCTCGACATCATCCCAGAGAATGAATTTCGACGGTATCTTGAGACCGAAAAGGGAAAGGATTCTCCGGATGAGGGCATCAGCCCCGATACGTCGCAGCAATCCTTCAATACCGATATCTACCGCAATGGCGTACAGGCCCGTTGTGACCATGACCATACGGATATCATTGACCCGCACCAGCTTGTGGTCGTTGATGTCTACAATCTGCTTGTCCAGGACCGTGCGGGCCAGATAAATACCACGGTTTTCCCGTTCTCGTGGTATGATCTCCAGATGAGTGCCAATGATGCCAATTTTGTTTTTGATTTTTTGTATCTCGAAGCCGGTGATGTCATAACAGGCCCTGCCGGCCGGTGTTTTAAGTCTGAATGCCGTCGCCTGTGCTCTTTCCGTCGTAGTTTCGGAAGGTGGCAACACCAGATCGACCAACACATCCGATACTTTACCAATGTACCGGTCATTGGCGTCAAACACTTTCTTTCCTATGATCTGACTGAGGTAAAATGTTTTAAAAGAAGTCATGCATGCCTCCTTTCTTTCATAGCCAACTGAAGGAAGCACACATCAGGGGTGGGATCCTTCTATTTGGCAGCTATGGACCTATATCGCGCCGGGTCGTCGTTCATTTGAAATGAAATTTGAAATATGGCTGCAAATATAAAGACTTCATATATCGGGTATACCCGCTTAACCATTTTTAACATCACTTTACACGATTTTTACGGCAGAGCAAGTTAGGCCAATCCTCCCGTTGTCAGCGATTCCTTTTGTGCCCCGACTTTTGCTTTAAAGAATTCACGGTTCATCCTGGCGATGTTGACCACCTTGATGCCCTTCGGACACTTGGCTTCACAGGCATAAGTATTGGTGCAATTACCGAAGCCCAGCCTGTCCATTTCAGCCACCATGCGTTGCACCCTTCGTTTGGCTTCCACCTCACCCTGTGGCAGCAGGGCATATTGTGAGACCTTGGCTGAAATAAACAACATAGCCGATGCATTTTTGCATGCGGCCACGCAGGCGCCGCAACCGATGCATACGGCCGCATCAAAAGCTTCCTCAGCCCGTTCTTTCCTCACCGCAATGGCATTGGCTTCAGGGGCCTGTCCGGCATCAACGTTAATGAAACCACCGGCGAATAATATCTTGTCGAAGGCACTCCTGTCGACTATCAAATCCTTGATAACAGGAAACGGTCTGGCCCGCCAGGGTTCCACAATGAGTGTCTGGCCGTCTTTAAACGACCGCATATGAAGCTGGCATGTCGTGGTCTTTTTTTCGGGGCCATGTGGTTCACCGTTGATATACAAACCACAGCTCCCGCAAATACCCTCCCGGCAGTCGTGCTCAAAAGCCACAGGCTCCTCTCCTTTCTCGATGAGTTTTTTATTCAGGGCATCCAGCATTTCCAGAAATGACATCTCGGGCGAAGCATCATCCAGAACATAATCCATAAACCGTCCCTTTACCCCGGCACTTTTCTGCCGCCAAATCTTAAGATATACCTTCATGGGTGCTATTATTTTATTTATAACTTCTTTCCTTGAGTTCGACATATTCAAATGTCAAAGGTTCCTTATGCAATTTAGGTGGCTGATCCTTTCCCTGGTATTCCCATGCAGCGACATAGGCAAAATGCTCATCATCACGCTTGGCTTCGCCCGTTACCGTCTGGCTCTCCTCACGGAAATGGGCTCCGCATGATTCCTTTCTTTCCAGGGCATCCCTGATCAGCAGACGTGCCAGATCAAAAAAGTCGGCCACGCGTCGGGCTTTTTCAAGTTCCTGGTTCAACTCACTCGATGTTCCGGGTATCCTGGCCTCCTGCCAGAACTCTTTTTCCAGGTCATCAACCATCTGAAACGCCGATGTCAATCCTTCTTCATTCCGGTTAATGCCGCAGTGATCCCACATGATCTTGCCCAGGCGTTTGTGAAATGACATCACGGTCTGCTTTCCCCTGAGTGACATCAAACGGTCGATTTTATCCGTAGCGGCCTTCTCTGCCTCCTCGAATTCAGTTGTTGAGGTGGGTATCCTGGGTGTTTTGATCTCTCCGGCCAAGTAATTTGCCATGGTATAAGGCAGGATGAAATAACCGTCGCCGGCACACTGCATAATAGAGCTGGCACCAAGGCGGTTGGCCCCATGATCCGAAAAATTCGACTCACCGATGGCAAACAACCCGGGAATAGTGGTCATCAGGTTATAATCAACCCACAAACCACCCATGGTGTAATGACCCGCCGGATAGATGCGCATGGGTTGCTCGTAAGGATTTTCTCCCGCCATTTTCTGGTACAAATCGAACAGGTTGCCATATTTTCCCGCGATGGCATTTTTCCCTTGTTTTGCTATGGCATCTTTAAAATCGAGATAAACAGCCAGGCCTGTCGCTCCGACACCATAACCGGCGTCGCATCTTTCCTTGGCGGCACGTGAACCCACATCGCGCGGCACCAGGTTGCCGAAGGCAGGGTATCTCCTCTCCAGATAATAATCCCGTTCCTCTTCCGGGATATCGTTTGGATGACGTTTATCGCCTTTGGTTTTCGGCACCCATATTCTTCCGTCGTTACGCAGGGATTCGGACATGAGGGTCAGTTTCGATTGAAAGTCGTTGAGCACGGGAATGCAGGTAGGATGTATCTGGACAAAACTCGGGTTGGCAAATAAGGCCCCTCTCTTATAGGCGGCCCATGCGGCCGACCCGTTGGAATTGACGGCCAGCGTCGAGAGGTAATAGATGGTGCCATAACCGCCCGTGGCCAGCACCACGGCATGCGCCGAATGCCGTTCGATCTCACCCGTAATCAGGTTCCTGGTGATGATGCCCCTGGCTTTCCCGTCGACTATTACCACGTCCAGCACATCACGCCGGGGGTACATTTTCACTGTACCGTTGGCTATCTGTCTGCATAAACCCGAAAAAGTGCCCAGCAGAACCTGCTGCCCCGTCTGGCCCTGGGCATAAAAAGTCCTTGACACCTGCATACCACCGAATGAACGGTTAGCCAGGGTGCCCCCGTATTCCCTGGCGAAAGGCACCCCCTGCGCCGTCAGCTGGTCAATGGTGGCATTGCTCACCTCCGCCGCACGGTATACATTGGCTTCCCGCGAACGGTAATCACCTCCCTTGATCATATCATAAAACAACCGGTAAATGCTGTCACCGTCATTCTTGTAATTCTTGGCGGCATTGATGCCCCCCTGTGCCGCCACGGAGTGGGCCCTGCGCGGTGTATCCTGGTAACAGAACACCTTCACATTATAACCCATCTCCCCTAACGTGGAGGCGGCAGAACTGCCGGCGATGCCCGTGCCCACGACGATGATTTCGAGTTTCTTGCGGTTGGCAGGATTGACCAGCCTGGCCGATTGTCTGTATCGAGTCCACTTTTCTGCTAACGGACCATCAGGTATTTTAGCGTCAAGTTGTATCATGGCTTTCTTTTTTAAATCAATTGATGATAAGTTAACCGGTAATGATGAAATATAATGGTATCGACACGAATCCGAGCGTAACCACGATGGAATAAATGTTCCCGATCCACTTGATGGCAGGCGTGTATTTGCTGTGATTCCATCCGAGGGATTGAAAGGCCGACTGAAAGGCATGGTTCAGATGAAAACCCAGAAAAATGATCAGGATGATGTATAAAATTGAATAACCCTTATCCGTGAAAAGATTCACTGCCATGTGATAGAAATCTTCATTCGACGTGACGGTGGCCCGACCGGGATGTGGCCGTGTGATGCCGTATTTGACAAAATAAAAATTAATAAAATGAATAACCAGAAAAACCAAAATGACCACACCGGTGTGTATCATAAACTTGGAAAAGAAGGAGGTATGCGACCAGCCCTCAATTCTGTATCGCCGCGGCCGCGCCATCCAGTTCTGTATCTGGAGGACAATGCCATAAAAAATATGAATGATAAACCCTGCAAACAGGATGATTTCGATCACCCTGACAACCGCATTGGTGGTCATGAAATGTGATGCCGACTCAAATTGCGCCTCATGATGCGCAGTCAACGGGAGAATCAGCAGGTTGATGCCTAAATGTATCAAGAGAAAAACAACCAGGAACAATCCCGCAAAAGCCATTATGAACTTTTTCGTCAACGAAGAATACCTGATCATGCTTTTTTTGTTTAAATGATGGAAATAATGACAGTGAGTTGCCTCGGCTTCCTGAAAATTTAGTTCTTTTGTAATCAAAACGGCAAAATTATACAATTTCGTTTCCCTGCAATGAACCTGAACAATTTGTAACCATTTTAAATAGATTCTTTGATACTATGCGATACGAACCTATTAACAGGGATTTGTTTATACGTAACAGATCAAAACTGCAGAAAAGCATGCTGCCCGGCGGGCTGGCCATCATCCACCCCAATGATGAAATTTTGCGCAATGGTGATCAATATTTCCCATTCCGGCAGAATTCCGATCTCTTTTATTTAACCGGATTGGAACAGGAGAAGTGTATTCTGACCATTTCGCCCGACCATCCCAATGAAAAGTTCAGGGAGATTATTTTTACCATCAGGGCTGATGAAACCCTGACCACCTGGCAGGGGCATAAATACACCAGGCAGGAGGTTAGGGAGCTGTCGGGAGTGAACACCGTGATGGATCTGGAAGACTTTGAGATCACGTTCCGTGACCTGATGTTTTATGCCAAAATTGTTTATCTCAATCCGATCGAATACATCAAACTGTCGACAGAGGTTCCATCGAGGGATCTGCGTTTTGCGCGTTACGTGAATGACAACTTTCCCGCCTATCGTTATGAGAGGCTGGCCCCCATATTGACCTTGCTGCGGCTGGTAAAGGAACCCGAAGAGGTGGCCTTGATACGTAAAGCCTGTGATCTGACAGGTCAGGCTTTTAAGCGTGTCCTTAAATTTGTCAGACCCGGCGTCATGGAATACGAGGTGGAAGCCGAGCTCACTCATGAATTCCTCCGGAACGGATCCTCAGGTCATGCCTACAGACCGATCATCGGATCAGGGAAAAATGCGCTGGCGTTGCATTATAACAGCAATGACCAGACTTGCAGCGACGGTGATCTGATCCTGATGGATTTCGGCGCCGAATATGCAAATTACGCAGCCGATTGCACACGGACCATTCCGGTAAACGGTAAGTTTACGCCACGACAGCGGGCATGTTATGAGGCTGTGCTAAGGGTCTTCAAAAAAGCAAAGGAACTATATGTCCCCGGCAACTGCATCGATAAGGTGAACATGGAGGTAAACCGGCTGACGGAACAGGAGCTGATCGGCCTGGGACTCTTCACCGCCGAGGATGTCATGAACCAGGATCCGGACAAACCTTTGTATTTCAAATACCTGATGCATGGCGTCTGTCATCCCGTCGGCCTCGACGTCCATGATCCGGGCGGGAAATATGAACCGTTCAGAAAAGGTATGGTCCTGACACTCGAACCCGGCATATACATCTCTGAGGAAAATATCGGTATCCGGCTGGAGAACGATATCATGGTCGATGATAAACCGGTGGACCTGATGCAGGATATACCCATTGAACCCGATGAAATAGAGCGGCTGATGTCAGCAACTGATAGCAACTGATAGCAATTCGGACAACTTATATTCAAATTATTCAATTCTTAAATCATTACATATGTTTGATAAAAAAGTATATATCGATCGCAGGAACCGGCTGAGGTCACAACTTAAATCGGGGCTCATCCTGATATTGGGCAATCCTGAATCAGCCATGAACTACCCGGCAAATACCTATCCTTTCCGTCAGGATAGTAATTTTCTTTATTTCTTCGGACTTGATCACCCCGATCTGGCGGGGGTGATGGATATCGATGCCAACAGGGATTATCTTTTCGGAAATGACGTCACCCTCGACGACATCATCTGGATGGGTCCCCAGCTTCTGCTGAAGGACCGGGCGCAGGAAGTCGGCGTTAACCATACGGCACCCTTTGACAACCTGATCGCTTTTCTGCACCAGGCCATTAAAGCCGGACGTCGCGTTCATTTCCTGCCCCCGTATCGCGGTGAACATACCCTTCTGCTGAAACAGCTCCTCGGCATTCTTACGGCTCATGTAAAGGATTACATCTCCGAAGAGCTGATCAGGGCTGTCGTCGACCTGCGTTCCATCAAGGACAACCATGAAATCGCCGAAATAGAAAGTGCCCTTGAAGTCACCTGGCACATGTACATCACAGCCATGAAAATGGCCATGCCCGGTGTCACCGAACGCCACATTGCGGGTACCATCGAAGGCATCTCGCTGGCCAAAAGCGGTATAGTGGCATTCCCTATCATTCTTTCAATAAACGGACAAACACTCCACAACCACCTGCATGACAACACCCTGGTTAAAGGGAAAATGCTCGTCATCGATGCGGGTACCGAGTCTGCCTTGCACTATGCCAGCGACATCACCAGGAGCATCCCCGTGGGAGGCATGTTCAATCAAAAACAAAAAGCTGTGTATGACATTGTCCTCTCAGCCAATACACAGTCTATCGCTGCCATTAAACCGGGAGTGCCCTATAAGGATATCCACCTCTTAGCCGCCACGATCATCACCGAAGGCCTTAAGGATCTATGTATCATGAAAGGCAACACGGACGACGCCGTCGCTGCCGGAGCCCATGCCCTGTTCTTTCCTCACGGCCTGGGTCACATGATGGGACTGGATGTCCACGACATGGAAGGTCTTGGAGAAAATTATGTGGGATATGACCATACCGTCACCCGCAGCGAACAGTTCGGCCTGGCCTTCCTCCGCCTGGCACGTAAGCTTCAGCCGGGATTCGTCCTGACCGTCGAACCCGGCATTTATTTCATCCCCGAATTGATTGATCAATGGAAAACAGCCGGAAAATTCACCGATTTCATCAATTATGATAAAATCAACGAATTCATGGATATCGGTGGGATCCGCATCGAGGATGATGTGGTGGTGACACAGGGAGGTTACCGCGTCCTGGGGAAACCCATACCTAAAACAGTGAAGGATATAGAAGAAACTATGGCTAAATAAACCGCACAGCGTAGCGGCATCACCACGGTCATTATTTTCTGATAAAAATGGCTTTAATGATCTGGCCTGCCATTTTAGGATTCTCCTTAAGACGCCGCGTGGAATAGCCGAACCATTCCCTGCCAAAGGGAACGTATACACGCATGTTATATCCCTTTGCGACGATGGCGGCCCTTTGCTCCGGCGTCACCCCGTAAAGCATCTGGAACTCATATTTGTCACGTGGAACATGGTACTTGGTGATAAGCTTCAACGCCCCTTCAATCAAAGGTTTATCATGAGTGGCAATACCCGAATAAATACCGTTCTGAAACATAAATTCCAGATCTTCCAGAAAATGTTGATTGATCTCCAAATATTTTTTATAAGCAATGGAAGCCGGTTCAACATAGATACCTTTACATAACCTGAAATTTAATGGGGCCTCCGGGATGTGCAGATCCATCAAACCCTTCAGGTCGTCCAGTGTCCTTTTAAGGTAAGCCTGAACCACCAGCCCGACATGATTCGGGTATTCCTTCTTTAATTTCCTGAACAAATCGATTTCAAGGCTGGTGCAACTGGAATCTTCCATGTCAATACGGACAAAATTATTATACTGAGCCGCTTTCCTGACAATTTCCTGAATGTTTTTATAACATACCTCTTTATCGATCAGTAACCCGTGCATAGTGGGTTTAATGGAGTAATTCCCGTCAATGGCGCTTTGCTGTATGACATCAATCAGGTTCAGGTATTGTCTTTTATTTTCTTCAGCTTGGTTAAGATCGGTAATAAATTCACCCAGGATATCAAGCGTTACCTTGATCTTCTGACCATTCAGCTCTTTTGAAACCCTTACGGCATCATCCAGTGTTTCACCGGCAATGTATCTCTTCGAAAATATCCACACGAAGCGTTTCGGCATTAATGGCAGCATCCCTGCAATCAACTTGTTAAGCATATCGGAGAGTTTAATGTTTTGTTAATAAAATAACAGACAAATATAAATGAAATTTTATGCGACAAAACAAAATAAATAAAGGGAATTTTCAGAACCAAGATTGCAATTATTTCATTTCATTTTTTGGCCTCGGCTCTTTCATTTTCCGGTGAATGGTCGATACTGAGTTTCTATTTGATTATCATATATTTTACCGACATTACACCCTTATAAATCATGATAATGTCGGTTGAAAGTTTAAGAAATTATGAGTAACTTTGCATTTTTATTAGCAAAATATAAATAAAATGGAAAAACCCAAGGTTTTATTTGTCAATCAGGAAATTACACCCTACCTGAAAGAAAGCCCAATGGGTCTGATCGGTCGTTACCTGCCTCAGGGTATACAGGAAAGAGGCAAAGAGATCAGAACGTTCATGCCACGTTATGGTAACATCAACGAAAGAAGAAATCAATTGCACGAGGTTATCCGCTTGTCCGGAATGAATATCATCATTGATGATACGGATCATCCCCTGATCATCAAAGTGGCCTCCATCCAGTCAGCACGGATGCAGATCTATTTTATTGATAACGAGGATTATTTCCAGAGAAAATTTTTATTTAAAGATAAAACGGGAAAATTTTTTGACGACAATGATGAAAGAGTCATTTTCTTTGCCCGAAGTGTTCTTGAAACCGTTAAAAAACTAGGCTGGGCTCCCGATATTGTGCACTGTCATGGATGGATTACCAGTCTCATCCCTCTTTACCTGAAGAAAGCCTACATCGATAATCCATTGTTCAGTGATGCCCGGATCATTTATTCCGTATACAATGATGATTTTCAGGAAACGCTCTTCGACACATTCGCACGCAAAATCAAATTTAACGGCATTACGGAAAAAGACCTCAAACAATATAAAAAACCCAACTATATGAACCTGATCAAAGGAGCTGTCGATTATTCAGATGCCGTCATTATCGGAAGCGAAAAAGTCAATCCGGAGATCCTGAATTATGTTAAATCATCAGGTAAGCCCGTATTGCCTTACCAGAAACCCGATCAATATATTGACGTTTATTCTGACTTTTACGATAAACTGCTTATGGAAAGGGTTGCATCCTGATAATAATTATTTGTACTTGCCGTTATCACCAGTAAATTTTCTTTATGTTGAAAACAACCGGGTCTCCATACAAAGGCATTGCCGTCACGATCTTATTTTTATTGCTGGTGACCTGGTCCTGTAAGAAAGAGCCTCAGAATATCGGCCTTAATCTGGTGGGTAACACACCCCTCAATGCCGAATACAGCGATACGACAACGGTAGTGGCTTATTCCGTGCTGAATGACTCGATCAAGACCAATGAAACACAGTATTCCCTGCTTGGTTCCATGTACGATCCGGTTTTCGGCCGGATCACGACCAGCATTTATACACAAATCAGCATGGCCCTGGCAGCACCAGACTTTGGCCCCAACCCGCAATGTGACTCCATGACATTATTCCTTGCCTATGCCGGATATTATGGTGACACCCTCTCGTCTCAAACCGTTAAAATCTATCAACTGACCGATAGTCTGGTATATGACACGTCGTATTATGCTTTTCAAACGGTCGCCTACGATCCGACTCTCCTTGCCGACTATACGTTCACCCCTGCGCCCAACGACTCGGTGTACATCGACTCCATTGCCTATCCACCTCAATTACAGGTTCCCATGAATACTATCCTGGGAAATAAGATACTCACAGCGTCGTCAGATATCCTTGCCGATAACAACACTTTCATACAATACATTAAAGGGATTTATATAACAGCAGATCCCGTCTACACCCCGGGCTCCGGTGATATCCTGTATCTGAATTTTTACAGTAACGTCTCCAAAATATATATTTATTATCATAATGATGACACCAATTCCCTGGTATACAGAATATCCGTGAGTAATACAGCATTGGCCCGTTTTGGCAATTTCAACCATTACGGTTATGCTGATGCCACTGCTGACTTCCGGAATCAGGTTATCGACGGCGACACCGCCCTTGGTAACCAACTGCTGTTTTTACAAAGCATGGGAGGTGTGAGAACCGTTATAAAATTCCCCTATCTGATGAGCTGGGTTAAAAATCAAAAAATAGCTATCAATGATGCCCAATTAGTCATGAAAAATCACGACCCCGAAAACGCCCTCGATCCTCCCGGCAACCTGTCATTATATGCTATCACCAGTGAGGGGAAACTTTCATTTCTGCCTGACCAGTACGAAAGTTCACTCTATTATGATGGCAATTACACCAATGATGGTTACCGTTTTCGCATTTCGTTGCACATCCAGGATATCCTGACCAACGACACCCTTAATAACGGCCTTTACCTGATGATACCGGGCGCTTCAATCAATGCACAAAGGGTTGTCATCAAAGGTCCGGCTGATGCCAATAACCGGCTTATGCTCCGGTTGGTCTATACCCGTCTAAATGAGAGTAATGACTGATCGGATGAAAAACGCTTTTTCCGGTGAGCAGGGCTGATAAAATCCCGCCATCATAATAACAAGTATTCCTTTTGTTTTTATCTTTGCAATGAATTGCGTTATAAATGTGTGGTATTCTTGCATATATTGGATCAAGGGAGGCTTACCCCATTCTCATTAACGGGCTTCATCGCCTCGAATACCGTGGTTACGACAGTGCCGGGATAGCCCTGTTAAATGACGGCATTAAATTATTTAAAAACAAGGGTAAAGTATCCGATCTGGAGGCCTGCATTAACAGGAAAGATACTTCAGGTACGGCAGGCATCGCCCATACACGTTGGGCCACACATGGCGAGCCCAACCAGGTGAACGCCCATCCCCATCTCTCTCAATCGAATAATCTGGCATTGATCCATAATGGTATCATTGAAAACTATGCCTCTCTTAAAAAAGAATTGATAAAAAGAGGTTATGTCTTCAAGAGTGAAACTGATACCGAGGTACTTGTTCAGCTTATCGAAGACATACAGAACCATGAAAACGTCGACCTGGTCGAAGCGGTTCAAATAGCCCTTAACCAGGTAGTTGGGGCTTATGCTATCGTTGTCATTTCAAAAAATGATCCTGATATGCTGATAGCTGCCCGTAAAAGCAGCCCTCTGGTGATAGGGATCGGCCATGGCGATTTCTTTGTGGCTTCCGATGCGACCCCCATCATTGAATATACCAAAGATGTTGTCTTTCTTAACGATGAGGAAGTAGCCATCATAAAAAGGAATGAAGACCTTAAGATCAAAACCATTAAGAATAAAGACAAAACACCTTACATAGAAACTCTTGAGCTGAGTCTGAGTGCCATCGAGAAAACCGGATTTGATCATTTCATGCTGAAGGAGATCTTTGAGCAACCCACCTCTATCCGCGACAGCATGCGCGGCCGTCTTGATGCCGGTCAAGGCCGCATTTCACTGGGTGGCATCAGTGATTATATCGACAAAATGATACATGCCCGACGCATCATTATGCTGGGCTGTGGCACTTCATGGCATGCGGCTCTCGTCGGTGAATACCTCTTCGAAGACTTGGCCAGAATACCCGTGGAAGTAGAGTATGCCTCGGAATTTCGCTACCGCAATCCCATCATCTCTCACAATGACATTGTCATCGCCATATCACAATCCGGCGAAACAGCCGATACCCTGGCCGCAGTGGAACTGGCCAAATTAAAAGGGGCCACCATTATAGGCATCTGCAATGTCGTCGGATCATCCATAGCCAGGGCCTCCCATGCCGGATCATACATCCATGCCGGACCGGAAATAGGAGTGGCATCAACAAAGGCTTTTACAGCACAGGTCACCATCCTCACACTGATGGCCCTCCAACTCGCCAATAAAAAAAATACCTTATCCAAAACACGGTATCTGCAGATCATCAGAGAACTGGACCAAATCCCGGCGAAAGTCGAAAAGGTGCTGCAATCCAATGATCTGGTGAAACAAATCGCCCTGATCTTTAAAGATACCCATAACTTTTTATACCTGGGCCGCGGTTATAATTTCCCTGTGGCGCTCGAAGGCGCCTTGAAACTCAAAGAAATCTCTTACATCCATGCCGAGGGATATCCTGCTGCCGAAATGAAACACGGTCCCATTGCTCTTATCGACGAAGCCATGCCGGTCGTTGTCATAGCCACCAATAAAGGAACTTATGACAAGGTGGTATCCAACATACAGGAAATACTGGTCAGAAAAGGTAAAGTCATAACTATCGTCACCGAAGGTGACACGACGGTGAGAAGCCTGTCCGATTATTCCATCGAAGTGCCTGAAACAGAAGAATTTCTCATCCCTTTGCTGGCGACCATACCCTTGCAGCTTCTTTCCTACCACATGGCCATCTTACGCAACTGTAATGTTGACCAGCCCCGTAACCTGGCCAAATCGGTAACGGTGGAATGACGAATGGTATCCTTTGATTAGAGGCATTCCTTTAAAATCTGCCTTCAACGGCAGCCCAATTAATTAGATTCCAGAAATCGGCAATATAATCAGGCCGTCGGTTCTGCTTGTCAAGATAGTAGGCATGCTCCCATACGTCGCAGGTCAATAGCGGGACATATCCTCTTCTGAGAGGATTGCCGGCGTTGCTTTCCTGTATGATTTCCAACTGCCCCGTGGGGGATTTCGCCAGCCAGGCCCAACCCGAACCGAACAGCGTTGAGGCAGCATGTGTGAAGCGGTCCTTAAAATCATTGAATGAACCGAATGAATTAATGATTGCCCTGGCCAGGGATCCCTTTGGTTCACCACCACCATTGGGTTGCAGACAATTCCAGTAAAAAGTATGATTCCAAACCTGCGCGCCATTGTTGAAGATGCTACCATCAGCATTCCTGATGATCTCTTCCAGCGTCGCATTTTCAAAAGGCGTACCGGCAATCAGCTTGTTTACATTATTCACGTAACCCTGATGATGTTTGCCATAGTGAAACTCCAATGTTCTCTTCGAGATAAATGGCTCCAGAGCATCCATTTGATACGGGAGCGGAGGTAGTTCGAAAGCCATAATCATAAGTTTTAATGGTTCATACTCAGGTGAATTATCATATTAAATAGGATCATGTATTTGTAAAACATCAACTATCTTTAAGAGTTTGCAACGCTTTCTGAAAAATTTTATCCGTTTGGTTATATATCGGATAAAAGGCTTCATCACTGTATATTTCCCTTCCGATAAGAGCTTTAATTAACGTTCTTATCAACGGGCCTGTTGATTTTAATCCTGTTGTATCGCGTTTAACGCCGTTCTTTTCAGCATAGGAGATAAAATCTTCAAACAGAGTATTATCAATCTGAAAATCATTAATATATCCTTTAGCCTCTCGGTAATCATTCTTCATCTTATCTCTTCGCGCATCAGTGTATTCAAAAGCAAATTGATAAAAAATACCTTTGTTTATCAATTCATTGAAGTACCGGTATTCATCGCCGGTTTGAATGGGAACATAAATATCCGGCATAATACCACCACCGCCATAAACCACCTTACCGCCCGGCGTATAATATTTCAGTGAATCGGGAAAGTGAATGCTGTCGAGATGTTGTAATTCACCATCTTCCAGCCGGGTCATAAAATCATTCTGGTACTCTTCAATACCTTTATCATAGGGTCGTTGAATGCACCGGCCGGTAGGTGTATAGTAGCGTGCCACTGTCAGGCGTATGGCCGATCCGTCAGTCAGCTCCATCTGTTCCTGCACCATACCTTTGCCAAAAGAACGCCGCCCGATGATCAAGCCTCTGTCGTTATCCTGTATTGCACCGGCAAGAATTTCACTGGCCGATGCCGAACCTTCATCAATCAATATGTCGATGGGCTGATCCTCGAATATGCCTTTGCTTGTTGCAAAGGCATATTGTGTCGGTCGGTTATTACCCTGGGTGTATACAATCAGTTTTTTATTTCCCAGGAATTCATCTGCCAGACGGATGGCTGATTCCAGATAACCACCGACATTATCCCTTAAATCGAGTATGAGTCTCTTCATTCCACTGTTTTTCAGCTTGGTAAGCGCCTCATCGCATTCCTCCGGGGTGGTGGCCGAAAACCTGCTCAGCTTGATATATCCCACTGAATCATTGACCATGTATGACACATCAATGCTGTATATCGGGATAATCCCCCTGGTGATGGTGAAATTGATCAGGTCGGACAGGCCGGGACGAACGATGCCCACTTTTACCTTTGTTCCTTTCTCGCCCTTGAGACGTTTCATCACATCGGCATTGGAGATCTTAATGCCAGCGACATTTGTATCATTGATCATTACGATGCGATCACCCTGCTTCAGACCTGTCTTCTCCGAAGGTCCTCCGGGAATCACCTGAAGGATCATAATGGTATCCTTCACGATTCGGAACTCAATGCCTATTCCTTCGAAATTGCCTTTCAGTGGCTCATTTATTTCCTTTAATTCCTCGGCACTGATATACTGTGAATGAGGATCCAGATTCCTGAACATCCCATTGATGGCATCCACTTCAAGTTGATCCAGCGGCACCGAATCAACATAATCCTGTTGGATATAGTGAACGACCTCGTCCAGCTTGTCATATGAAGTCGTTTTATGGAAACCGCTCTTGTTCTTTGGCACCGTTAAATAAAACCGGGATCCGAGCAAGAGGCCCGCAATGAAAACAAATGCCAGCACTACGGGCAGGTAGACTGACATTCTGTTTGGTTTATTGTTCATAATATCTCCTCATGTTTCCAATAAAATAAATGACTGACTATCTGGTTTCACCCTGAGTCCCCACGTCCATTACGGGTCTTATCTTCACCCCGTCGTATCTGATTTCAATGCCGTTCCGGTAAGTGATAATCAGAAAAGGAGTGCCATCATAATTATAGATGACCCAGTCGCCTTCTTTTATACCCATGACATAATGGCCCTGTTCTTTCATATTCCCATTGTCCCAATACCATATTTGTCTGCCGTTCGGATTATCATCGATAAAATCACCTTCAAATTTGGGCGTTCCGTCTCCATAATATGATTTCCATTTTCCATTCCGTAAACCATCCCTGTAATCACCTTCCTCTTTGTAATCCCCCATATGATAAATCCAATGTCCATTTTCAAGCCCTTCAATATAATCTCCTTCAATAACCACCGAGCCGTCATCATTGTATTCAACATAATGACCGTCACGCCGGCCATCAAAGTAATTCTCATCACATAGAAGGTTTCCGTCGGGATAATACCATTTCCATGTTCCGTCAGGATTACCGGCAGCATTATAATTACCGACCTGTTCCAGGGAGCCTTCAGGATAGTAATATTTCCATTCACCTGTTTTCTTACCGTTCTGGTATTTACCTTCTGCAAGCAGGGTTCCATTATTGAAATACTCTTTCCAGGTTCCCTGTTTGACACCGTTCTCAGTCAATATGCCTTCACCTGTGATGACACCGTTCCTGAAAATATACGCCTTGTCTATTTCCCCGCTTTCGTCATATTCGCGACGGATACCTTCAGGTATGTTATTCTTATAACTGGCTACCGTCTTCACCCTGCCATTGGGATAATAATCGGTGCGTATGTCAAGGTCGGCAATCTCAGCGACATTCTCCTGGGGTATGCCGTTGATGTATTTACTCACACTAAGTAAGTTCCCATTTTTGTCGTATTCCTTAAAATATCCATTGCGCTCGTCGTTCGTGTAATTACCTTCCAGCCTCACCTGACAGTTGTCGAAAAAGAATTTCCAGGGTCCCTGTTTTAATCCGTTGTTATCTTTACGGTTTATTCTTTCACGGTTAACAACGAAGCCCTTTTTATATTCCACAAGTCCGATAACGGTGCCTTCGGAATTGTACTCCATGGCCACGCCATTCTCCAGTCCATTCACAAAAGGTATGGTTTGCCTGATGTGGCCATCGGGATAATAATAGGTGGTCAATCCCTGTTTAACATCGTCTACGAACGTTTCATCAATGATTTCCCGGGCGTTAATTGTTTTTCTTATGCCATTCTTTTTATCATCCTTGTAATTAATTTCGAGAATGACTTTTCCGTTTTCATCGTAAAACTTCCACAGACTGTCCAACTTGAAATCCTTGCGGTTTCCTTCGGATTTCAGCGTCCCGTTTTCGTAATAGGTTCTCCAGTACCCATCGGGTTTTCCGTTGACCATTTGACCCTCGCTCGAAACCTGGCCATTTTCATAATAAAATTTATTATAGCCGTTGGGAATGATTTTTTGTTCCTGTGCAACGATAACTTTAAACATGACCATCATGACAATGATCAAAGAAAACCGTTTCATCTGGATATTAATTTCTGATTATAACAATCATCCGGTAAATAAATTCCAGTACCAGTCAATTAACCAAGTTAACTTTTCTTGACAACTCCATCATGCGTTGTATCGGCTGCCTGGCTTTATCCATGATCTCCTCAGGAATAGTGATTTCAGGTTTTTCGTTTTTCAGGCAGAGATAGAGTTTTTCCATGGTATTCATCTTCATGTAAGGGCAGTCATTGCAGGCGCAAGTGTCATCGGCCGAAGCCACAATGAATTCCTTACCGGGTGATGCCTTTAACATTTGATGAATAATACCCGTTTCGGTAGCCACAATGTATTTGACGGAGGAATCGTTCTTAGTATAATTCAGCATGGCAGTAGTTGACCCGATAAAGTCAGCCAGTTCAAGCACCGGGGCTTTGCATTCAGGATGAGCAATAAGCTTCGCATCAGGATTTTTTATCTTGAGCTCGATGATGCGCTCGGTGCGAAGGAGATCATGAACACTGCAGGTCCCGTTCCAAAGTACCATGCTACGCCCGGTTACACTGTTCACGTACGAACCAAGATTCTTATCAGGAGCGAAAATGATTCTGGCATCCCTGGGAAATGATTCGACAATGGAAACGGCATTACCCGAGGTGCAAATCACATCTGACAGAGCTTTGACAGCGGCGGAACAATTGATGTAGGATATCACCGTATATCCGGGGTGTTGCAGGATGAATTTCTTGAAATCATCGGATGGACATGAATCGGCCAGAGAACATCCGGCATGAATATCTGGCAGGATAACCTTGGCGGCAGGATTTAATATCTTAGCCGTTTCGGCCATGAAATGAACACCCGCGAAGATTATGATATCGGCATTGCTTTTTGAAGCATGTTGAGACAGTCCCAGGCTGTCCCCAATATAATCAGCAATATCCTGTATTTCAGGCACCTGATAATAATGAGCTAAAATAACGGCATTCTTTTTCCGCTTATGCTCCAATATTTTTTCCGCTAAATCCATTTTGTGTCTCTCTTGCTAACAACGTATCATTAATTGATATCTTGCTTTAATAAAAGATGATTATTGTTTAATTTGTGTTAGTTGCGTTGAAAAAAAATTCCATCTATTGTTGTTTTTGTTAAAATTACCAATTTATTGACAATTGTCATTAAGTTTTTATAAGAGTAAAATATTGAAAGATAACATCATGATCTTTTTTTAACAGAGCAATTATTAACTTGACCGGTGAATAAAATTCTTACCATGAACAGGATTTCGATGTTCATAGGATTTTGATTTTTTACCTAAAAAAAATGTAAAAAACAATTATTGTCAACGGAAGGTTATAATCTCATTATTTAATAGCAATTTTGCCACAAAGATAAACAGTTATTAACATACGGTTGTTTGTAATCTCAGGCTAAAATTTCAGGTTTATTTCTATTTCACTACTTTTGTTTCAATTTGAACGTGATGACCGAAGTAACAAATATCATTCCTATTGGTTCGGATCATGCTGGATACAGTTTGAAAACGTTTCTGATCAATGAACTGTCATCGCTTGGTTATCGATTTAATGATTTCGGGACATTTTCAGAAGAAAGCGTTGATTATCCTGATTTTATACATCCCGTGGCGAGATCGGTTGACAAGGGGCAATACAGTCAAGGCATCATCATCTGTGGCAGTGGCAATGGAGCAATTATGGTTGCCAACAAATATCTGCATGTCAGGGCGGCTTTATGCTGGAATAAAGATATGGCGTATCTTGCCCGTGCCCATAACGATGCCAACATCATCGCCTTACCCGGGCGGTTCATCACCCCGCATGAGGCACTGGAGACAGTGAAGGTCTTCCTGAACACAGCTTTTGAGGGTGGCAGGCATACACGGCGCGTTGAAAAGATATCACAACTCCTTAAGTAACATACGATGTCATCGGAAATCTCCTTGAAATTTTCAGAGGATTCCTCCAAAAAGGCTTTCGACCTGAACCATCGAAAAACGATTAACTTTAATATTTCCAGGTATGATGAGGCCGTCAGGCAGGGACAACAGCAATTCAGGGATCTGGAAAAAGCCAGAAAGAGAGCGGCCATATTAAAACATCGTGTTCTTAACGATCTTGACAGTTATCTGATTGAATTTGAGTCGAATTTCACCAAGCACGGCGGTAAAGTCTTATGGGCACAAAATACCAGGGAAGCCTTAAAAGAAATTACAGCTATATTAAAAAAGCATAAAGCCCGTCAGGTAGTTAAAATGAAATCCATGGCTGCTGAGGAAATTGCTCTGAATGAAGCACTGGCCAAAAACAAAATAGAATCGCAGGAAACCGACCTTGGCGAGTACATTGTCCAGTTATGTAACGAACATCCCTATCATATCGTCACACCCGTTATGCATAAGTCCAAAGAGGACATAGCGGTCCTTTTCAATGAAAAATTTAATCTTGATCTGAACAGTACACCGGAGGATATAACCCTTTTTGTACGAAAACTTCTCCGTGAGAAATTCATGACCGCTGATGCCGGCATCACAGGGGCTAATTTTTTAATTTCTGACATCGGAGCCGTCGCTTTAACTGAGAATGAAGGCAATGGTTTAATGTCGTTCTCATTCCCCAGGCTGCATATCGTTATTGCCGGCATAGACAAGATCATACCATCGCTTGACGACCTGCATTTATTCTGGCCTTTGCTCGCCACCCAGGGTACCGGTCAGAACATCACGGTATACAACACCATAATCAGTGGGCCACGGCAAAATGAAGAAACAGATGGTCCTGACGAAATGGTGGTTATCCTGCTTGATAACAACCGCACAGAGGTTTTAAAACAAAAGGAGCAACGCCGTGCCTTGTCATGTATCCACTGTGGCGCCTGTCTCAATGCCTGTCCGGTATATAAAAATATCGGTGGTCATACCTATGGGGTGACTTACAGTGGTCCCATCGGCTCTGTCATCACGCCTTTTTTAAACGGCTTCAGGGATTATAAACACCTGAGTTATGCCTGCTCACTGTGTGGTCGTTGCAGTGATGTGTGCCCCGTTAAAATAAACCTTCCCGAATTGCTTTTATATAACCGCAATGACGCGGTCATAAAAAAATTCACGACATGGAAAGAACGAATAGCCATGAACATGTGGAAGAAAGCAATGATGAAACGTTGGATGGTGGATTTTTTTGGAGTCCGGACCAAGAGCATATTATTTTCATGGGCCTTCCGTAAAACATGGGGAGTGAGGAGAACTCTTCCGGTCATCAAGGAGAAAACCTTCAAACAATTATGGAGCGAAAGCGGTCGTGAAGAAAATGCCATTCATTGAATATCTTATCTTTTTTCTTAATTATTTCCTGAACACTGCACTGAACGCTTACGTACATTGAGTGTCAAACAGCGTACATTATTTTTCCAGTGAACTTGCAGGAAATCTTGAATATTATTCAGATTAATAATGAGTTACTAATAGTGGCATAAAAATGGAGCAGTTTAACGATTAATTTTTGCTCATCATGATTTCCCTTCACCAGATCCATAAATCCTATATTACCGGTTCGAATAAATTGCATGTCCTCAAGGGTATCGACCTTAAGATTAAAAGCGGCGAGCTGGTCGCCATCATGGGGAGTTCTGGTTCAGGCAAGTCAACGCTCTTGAACATCATAGGCTTGCTTGATGTGCATGATGAGGGTACTTATGTACTGGATGGCATTGAGATCAGGAACATGAGTGAGACGAAGGCAGCTCGGTTCCGGAACAGCCACATTGGTTTTGTTTTCCAGTCATTCAACCTTATTTCCTTTAAAAATGCCATGGAAAATGTTGCCATACCATTGTATTACAGGAAATTAAACAGGAAAAAGCGGAACCGGATGGCTATGGAATTGCTTGAAAAAATGGACCTCGGTGAATGGGCCGAACACTTGCCCAATGAACTCTCGGGAGGTCAAAAGCAACGAATTTCCATTGCCCGTGCCTTGATCAGTAAACCCAAAGTAATATTAGCCGATGAGCCTACCGGACAACTCGATTCGAAGACCTCCATGGAGGTGATGGACCTGTTTCAGGAAATCAACAGGGAAGGAGTGACTGTTTTGATTGTCACTCATGAACGTGATATCGCTCAACGTACTGACCGCATTATCAGGCTTCATGACGGCATGATCATTCAAAATGAAATGAATGGCCATAACCGGAATTAATTGACATTTAAATTCTTGCCTCAATGTTTAATCCCGATAAATGGCATGAGATCTTTGCCACCATGAGCGCAAATAAGCTAAGAACTTTCCTTACGGGCTTTAGCGTGGCATGGGGCATTTTTATGCTGATCATACTGCTGGGATCAGGCAACGGGCTTGAAAACGGGGTGAAAGCCGAATTTAAGGGTGATGCCGAAAACAGCATTTGGATCAATCCGGGTGTCACAAGCCTGGCATATAAAGGTCTTAAACCCGGCCGTCCAATTCAGTTTACAAATGAAGATTACGATGATCTAAGCTCCACCAAAAATATGGAGCATATATCTTCACGCCTGTATATATGGGAAAACACGACCATCTCATACAAATCAGAGTATGCAACTTATGATATATTTGCCTGTCATCCTGATTATGGCTATCTCGAGAAGGTGGAAATCTTGAAAGGACGATTTCTGAACTTTATTGACTTCAAGCAATACCGTAAATCGGTCGTGGTGAGTGAGGTGGTGGAAAGAGCATTGTTTAAAGGTGAAGATCCCCTGGATAAATATATTAAGGTTTCCGGGATACCCTTTAAAGTAGTGGGTGTTTTTACGGATGAAGGTGGCGACAGGGACATGACCAGGGTGTATATTCCGGTATCGACGGCACAAAGGGTTTTTAACCGTGGTAATAAAGTGAACAACATTTCGATGACCATCAGTGATATCAGCATCGATGAAAGTGATAATACGGTGGAACAGATCAGGAAAACACTGTCACAAAGACACAAATTTGATCCTGAAGACCAACGGGCTGTTTTTATTTGGAATGCCCTTGAGAATTACAAGAAATTTTTAAACCTGTTTGCCAACATCCGTTTGTTTATCTGGATCATTGGCATAGGGACCCTCATTGCCGGCATCGTAGGGGTGAGCAATATCATGATAGTGGTCGTGAAAGAGAGGACGAAGGAAATAGGTATCAGAAAAGCGGTGGGAGCCACTCCCTGGTCTATCACCAGCCTTATCCTTCAGGAATCCATTTTGGTTACCGCTTTTGCCGGGTATGTGGGTCTGGTGGCAGGTGTCGGCCTGCTTGAACTCGTCAGGCCTTATTTTACGGAGGCGCAAAATTATTTTCAGAATCCGGAGGTTGATCTCAAAGTGGCCATCAGTGCAACCCTTATTTTAATTGTTTCGGGAGCCATAGCAGGATTTATACCTGCACGGAAGGCTGCTGCGATTAAACCGATAGAGGCGTTGCATGATGAATAAATGTAAATAAATGTCATCCAATTAAAAAATAAACTCATGTTTGATGCCGACCGTTGGCAGGAAATATTTTCTGTTTTAAAAAAGAATAAACTCAGAACTTTTTTTACCGCTTTCGGGGTTTTCTGGGGGATTTTCATGTTGGTTATTATGCATGGTTCGGGCACAGGGCTTTCGAATGCTGTTTACGATGATTTCAGGGACATGGCCACCAACAGTGTTTTTATCTGGCCACAGCGGACGACAATGCCCTATAAAGGGTTTCAGCGGGGAAGGTATTATAACTTCCGTAATGATGATACCGAAGCATTGATAAAAAATATACCCGAGATAGAACTCGTCGCTCCAAGGCTCGTTGCTCGCGATGGACGCGGGAATAACAATGTCATCAGGGGTATCAAAACGGGCGCGTTCAATATAAATGGCGATTATCCCGCCATTAATTCAATTGACCCCGTGAATTTGATTAAAGGCAGATTTCTTAACGAGATCGATATCAAGGAGAAAAGAAAAGTGGCGGTAATAGGTGTCAGAGTTCAGTGTGAATTATTTGATCCGGGCGAAGATCCCATTTCCCAATTTATTCGTATCAAGGGTGTTTTTTTCCAGGTCATCGGCATTTTTCAGTCAAAGAGGTCTGATCAACAGGCTGATTTTGAAAACCAGAGCATTTTCATTCCGTTGACCACACTTCAGAGGACTTATAATTATGGCGATATATTGGGTTGGTATTCAATCACTTCAAAAAGAAACATCCCTGTATCTGTTGTTGAAGAAAAAGCCAAAGTCTTGCTGGCCTCCCGCCATAATGTGGATCCACGCGATACCAGGGCCATCGGTTCATTTAACCTGGAAAAGGAATTTAACAAATTCGAAGGGTTGTTTTCAGGCATCAGGTTCCTCATCTGGATTGTCGGTATCGGGACTTTATTCGCAGGTGTCGTAGGCGTGAGCAACATCATGCTGATTGTCGTGAAGGAAAGGACGAGAGAAATCGGTATCATGCGTTCCGTGGGTGCCACCCCATGGAACATCATGAGTCAGGTCATCATTGAAGCCGTCTTTCTTACAACTTTTGCCGGTTATCTTGGTCTTGTCGCCGGAGTTGGTGTGATTGAAGCGGTCAATTACATGCTCATCAAATCGAACGCCAGTAGCCAGATGTTCAGAAATCCTGAAGTTAATTTCGGCATTGCCATGATCGCCCTGGCTGTTTTAGTCGTGTCGGGAGCTGTGGCCGGAATGATCCCGGCACTCAGGGCTGTGAAAGTCAGACCCATTGATGCTTTACATGACGAATAAGGAATAATCTGAAATAATTGCTATAATAAAACTGATTAGGAGATGAAAAAGATATTAAAAGTATCCGTCATTGCAATTTTTGCCGTCATCTTTGCGGGGACCATTTACCTGCTTTATAAAAAATCGAAAGCCGATCCGGTCGTTTATGACACCACTTCACCTGAAATTACGAATATCATTAAGAAAACTGTGGCAACCGGATCGGTGATGCCCCGAAAAGAAATTGAAATAAAACCCGTGGTCTCGGGTATCATTGAGACAATTTTTGTCGAACCTGGCGAGTATGTCAGAAAAGGAGACATTATAGCCAAAGTGAAAATAATTCCCGATATGGTCAACCTGAACAATGCCGAATCACGGCTCAACAAGGCCAAAATCAATCTGGAGAATGCCAAAAGAAATTATGACCGGCAAAAACAACTCTTCGATGAAAACGTCATTGCTCAGAATGATTTTGATACTTTTGAGGCAGCCTATCTGAATGCCATGGAAGAGGTTGAAGCGGCTGAAAACAACCTTCAGCTGATCAGGGAAGGACAGACAAGGAAATCGGGTGGTGAGACCAATACCCTGATCCGCTCAACCATTGAAGGGATGGTTCTGGCCGTACCCGTTGAAGTTGGTAATGCGGTGATTGAAAGCAACACCTTTAACAATGGCACAACGATCGCAACCGTGGCTGACATGGGGGAAATGATTTTTAAAGGAAACATTGACGAGACGGAAGTGGGCAAGATCCGTGAGGAAATGAAACTGATCCTGACCATTGGTGCCATTGAAGGGCAAACTTTTGATGCGACATTGGAACACATTTCCCCTAAAGGCGTTGAAGAAAATGGTGCCATACAGTTTGAAATCAGAGCCGCCGTTTCACTTAAGGATACCGTATTTATCAGGGCCGGATACAGTGCCAACGCCGATATTGTCCTGGCACGCAGAGACAGTGTGTTAGCCATCCCGGAAAGTCTTCTTCAGTTCGATAACGACTCGGCATTTGTGGAAGTGGAGACGGGTCCTCAGCAGTTTAAAAAACAACCCGTACAGGTTGGATTATCCGATGGCATTAACATTGAGATCGTACAGGGTTTGTCAAAAGGAGATAAGTTAAAGATTAATAAGGGAGCAATGCGTTAAACCGCAATAGTATATGAATAAGACGTGAGTTCTCCCATAGCAGATGAGGAAGCAGTTGGCTTCCTTTTTTTATCTTATACCAAAGGTTATCTTTACCTTTGCAAAGTTCAAAATATTTTTTACCGGTACGTCGTTTTACGGGAAAAGTTCATCACAGGAATTTAATAGTTTTATCATCAATTTGACATGACCGATACGTATCATATCCTGGTTAAAAAACTTGATGAATTCATCAGAAAATATTATAAGAATCTGATAATTAAAGGACTGATTTACTCAACGGCCTTGTTTTTCTTTTTCTTACTTTTTGTTGATGTTCTTGAATATTTGTTTCATTTTGGCATTCCGGCGAGGACTGTAGTTTTTTATTTGTTTATGGCTGCCGTGGTCATTGTTGTGATCCTGTATATCATCATACCCCTGATAAAGCTTTCCGGTTTGGGAAAGACCATCACGCATGAGCAGGCAGCTGACATTATCGGAAAACATTTTACCGAAGTGCGGGATAAGCTGCTGAATACGTTACAGCTGCGCCATATCGATTCACCCGAAACACATGACCTCGTCCTTGCCAGCATCAATCAAAGAATTGAAGCCCTACGACCTGTTCCTTTTACTGCGGCCATAAAAATCTCTAATAACAAAAAATACCTTAAATATGCCCTGCCACCACTTCTGGTTACTCTTATATTACTTTTTTCTGCTCCTACCTTCATTAAAGAACCGACGTTACGGCTGATACACCATGATCAGTATTATGAGAGGATGTTGCCATTTAAATTGGTGATCACCAATGATAAACTTGAAGCATTTCAGCAGGATGATTACAATTTGAAAGTTGAAGCGACGGGAGATGAAATACCTGCCGAAGTTAATATTGTGATAGATAACAACACATTCAATATGGCAGGAGGCAGTGGCGGACGGTTTTCATATATCTTTCGTAATGTTCAGAAAAATACACGGTTTATGCTCGTTACCGATCGTTATAAATCACCCGAGTATGAGCTGAAGGTATTGCCAAAACCTGTTCTGCTGAATTTTATGATTGATTTGGATTACCCGGGATATGTAAATAAAAAAGACGAGACTGTTGAGAATATGGGGGATTTGATTATTCCGGAAGGGACAAGGGTGACATGGCGGTTTTACACCCGTGACACCGATTCATTGCTGTTAAGAATAAATGATTCAACCGTAAATACTAAGCATGCACGGTCAAATATGTTCGGATATTCGGATATTTTTAACAGGAGTTTTGTTTATTCAATTAATCCGGTTAACCGCTATCTGTATAGTCAGGACTCATTATTTTACACGGTCAGTGTTATTCCCGACAACTATCCGGTGATATTTGTTGAAGAGTTCAAGGATTCAGTTTTCGATAACCGTTTGTATTTCAGGGGAGAGATAAAAGACGATTACGGATTCAACAAATTGTTGTTTCATTATAAGAAAACCCGGCATACAGACAAAGGAGAACAGTCAGATTCGGCATCACAGATCATGGATATCAATAAAAATCTTTCCCAGCAGCAATTTTTCCATTATTTTGATATTCAATCATTGGATGTTAAACCTGATGAACAGATTGAATATTATTTTGAGGTCTGGGATAATGATGCCATTAACGGAAGTAAGTCGTCCCGTTCACACAAAATGCTGTTCCGGGTTCCATCGTTGGAGGAAATTGAAACCTCAACTGATAACAGCAATCAGCAGATTAAAGAGACGATGGATCAAGCCGTCAGGGACATCAAATCATTGCAGAACAGCATCGATGAATTAAACCAAAAACTACTTGATAAGAAGAATATTACCTGGCAGGAAAGGCAGCAAATTCAGGACCTTCTCAACAGACAAGAAATGATCAGGAAGAACATCGAAAACTTGCAGCGTGAGAATTCGGTGAAAGATTTGAAGGAGCAACAATATAAGGATATCGACAAAGACTTGCTCGATAAACAGCGGCAGTTGCAGGAGTTATTCGACAAGATTTTATCGGATGATATGAAGGAGCAGATTAAACAATTACAAGACATGCTGGATAGCATTGACAAGGACCAGGTCAATAACATGCTTCAGAAAATGAAGTGGACCAATAAGGATCTTGAACGGGAATTGGACAGAAGTCTTGAATTGTTCAAGAGGCTGGAAGTGGAGAAGAAAATAACGGAGGCAATTGATAAACTTCATGAACTCGCCAGAAAGCAGGACGATCTCTCACGAAAAACCGGTGAAGCAAAAAAGGAAGAAAAAGAAGATTTGATTAAGAATCAGGAAGGACTGAACAAGGACTTTGAGGATTTCCGCCAGGATATGAATGAGATAGACAAGAAAAACAGCGAACTCGAAGAGCCCAACAATCTGATAAATACAGAGTCGCAGGAGAAAGACATTGAGCAGGAGATGCAAAACAGCCTCGAGCATCTCAATCAAAACCGGATGAATAAAGCTTCAGGTTCACAGCAAAGTGCCTCACAAAAAATGAAGAACCTGAGCAACCGTTTGGCAGACATGTTATCCTCCATGCAACAACAGGGCTTGGGAGAGGATATTCATGCCCTGAGGGAAATACTGGAAAATTTAATTCAAGTATCGTTTGACCAGGAGGACTTGATGAATGAGTTAAAAGTTGTCAAAAGAAATGATCCAAAATACATCAGGATCATCGAAGAGCAGAAGAACATCAAGGATGATCTGGCAATGATCGAGGACTCATTGGTAGCATTGAGCAAACGGCAGATAATGATAGAACCTTATGTAAATAAGGAGATAGAGGAAATCAATGACCGTATTGGGAAAACAATAGAGGATCTGAATAACAGGAGGATAGCTTCGGCAGCCACCAATCAGCAATACACCATGACATCGGTCAACAATCTGGCCTTGTTACTCGATGAAGCATTGCAAAATATGCAGCTGCAAATGTCGCAGATGATGTCGGGCGGTTCCTCAACCTGTCCGAATCCAGGCATCGGGGCTCCATCGATAAGCAATATGCGTCAGTTACAGGAACAGTTAAATAAACAGTTGGAACAGCTGAAAAGCGGAATGGAATCACTAAAAGGAAAGGGTACCGAAGGAGAACGTGCCCTGAGTGAACAGCTTGCCCGGCTGGCGGCCGAACAGGAGGCCATCAGAAACCAAATGCAACGTTATATGGAAGAATTAAAGGAACAGGGCGTAAAAGACGATGGGGGAATGAATCAATCACTTAAAGACATGGATAGAACAGAAACAGAACTCGTGAATAAAATCATTACCAATCAAACACTTATGCGCCAGCAACAGATACTGACCAGGCTGTTACAATCTGAAAAAGCTGAGCTCATGAGAGACCAAGAAGAAAAAAGAGAGTCAAAAGAAGCAAAAGATCAAAAAATCAGTAACCCTGATGACTTTTTTAAGTATAAAGGAATGAAATCACAGCAGGTTGAATTATTAAAAACGATTCCACCTTCCTTAAATCCATTTTATAAGAAAAAAGTTAATGATTATTTATTTAACTTTGAGCTTCAATAGTTAAGAATGAAAACAGAAGAGTTCGCCCTGTCTATCCCCTCATCAACTGAAAATATAAACCAGGTAGAAAGATTCATTGAAGAGATATGTGATCGATATAATTTAACCGGTCATTATTTTGGTAATATCAGTCTGGCCGTTTTGGAGGCTGTCGATAATGCAATAACACATGGAAACCGGAATAATAAAGATAAAATTGTTAAGTTGAATCTGGCAATCAAACCCGGTCAATTGGAATTTAAAGTAAATGATGAAGGTACTGGATTTGATTATTCAATGGTACCTGACCCGACTGATCCATTGATTGATATATCGGGGGGCATTGGCAGAGGATTGTTTATTATCAAGTTAATGACAGATGAGGTGACATTCAACGACAGTGGTAATGAGATCACGATGATATTCAGGATCTCGGGAATAAGCAAAAAAATGATCGATGAAAGGATTAAAAAGATGGAGTCCTATCAATCCAAGATAACAAGGAAACTCGAGAAACATTGAAATATCTTCATATTTAGTTAATGGGGTATGATAACATACAATTCTTCAGCGAAGATATAACTTATACCCTCAGAAAGAAACAGGCCATTCGACAATGGATCACCGAAATCGTTAATCAGGAGGGAAAGAAAACCGGTTACCTGAATTTCATTTTTTGTTCCGACAGCTATTTGCAATTATTCAACCGATCTTATTTACACCGTCAGGCATTGACTGATGTGATTACCTTTGATTATTCCGACAGTGAAGGGATCATTTCCGGTGATATCTATCTGAGCCTTGAAAGGATAAAAGAGAATGCACGGAAGTATCGTGTCAGTCTGAAAGATGAGATACACCGGGTGATGATTCATGGGGTTTTACATTTGTTAGGATATGTTGACAAGAGTATAGAGCAGAAAAAAAACATCCACCGGGTCGAGGATAAATATTTAACTTTGCGTCCCCTGAACTTATAGATACCAGTGTTCCACGTGAAACGGCGTTTCCCATGCAAAAGGAATATGACATCATTGTCGTGGGTGCGGGTCATGCTGGTTGTGAAGCAGCTGCCGCTGCAGCCAATCTCGGTTCATCGGTGATGTTGATTACCATGAACATGAATACCATGGCACAGATGTCATGCAATCCAGCCATGGGTGGTATAGCAAAAGGACAGATCACTCGTGAGATCGATGCCCTCGGCGGGTATTCCGGCATCATTTCCGATAAAACCATGTTGCAGTTCAGAATGTTAAACAAGTCAAAAGGTCCTGCCATGTGGAGTCCCCGCTCTCAAAATGACCGCTGGCGTTTTTCAAGAACATGGCGTTTAGCACTGGAACAAATACCAAATCTGGATTTCAGGGAGGATATGGTCATTGGAATCTTATGCCGCAACGACAGAGTAACGGGAGTGGTCACAAAGCTGGGATTAAAATTTAAAGCAAAGGCGGTCATCCTCACAAATGGCACATTCTTGAATGGCATTATCCATATTGGTGATGTCCATTTTAGTGGTGGACGGATTGGTGAGAATGCAGCTGTAGGGCTGACAGGAAATCTCCTCAGGCTGGGATTCCTTTCCGACCGCTTAAAGACAGGAACGCCTGTCAGAATTGATAGCCGAAGTGTTGATTTCTCAAAGCTTGAAGAACAAAAAGGTGATGACGAGCCGGGGAAATTCTCCTTTACTTCAACGCCCTTGCTCACCCACCAGAAGAGTTGTTATATTGCCTATACAAACGAACGGGTGCATGAGATCCTGCGTACAGGTTTTGATAAATCACCTTTATTTGTCGGCAGAATAAAGGGCCATGGTCCAAGATATTGTCCTTCAATTGAAGATAAAATTGAACGTTTCTCCGGCAGGAACCGTCATCAGCTTTTTCTTGAACCGGAAGGATGGGACACATTTGAAATGTATTTAAACGGATTTTCATCCTCATTACCTGAGGATGTCCAATATAAAGCATTAAAAATGATATCCGGAATGGAACACGTCAGAATTTTCAGACCCGGATATGCCATTGAATACGATTATTTCCCACCCGTTCAGCTTAAGAATACCCTCGAAACCAAGCTGATCGGCAACCTTTTCTTCGCGGGACAGATTAATGGTACGACAGGTTATGAGGAGGCTGCTGCTCAGGGGATCATGGCCGGGATCAATGCCCACAGGAATATCCATCATCTGCCGTCATTTGTGCTTAAACGATCCGAAGCCTATATAGGAGTTCTGATCGATGATCTGGTTACAAAGGGCATTGATGAACCTTACAGGATGTTTACTTCGAGAGCTGAATACAGGATACTTTTACGGCAGGATAATGCCGACTTGCGGTTGACACCCATGTCACATGCCATCGGATTGGCCGGTCAGGACCGAATGGATCGTGTCCGTGAAAAGGAAGAAAGGATTAATCTGTTGATCCGATATCTGAAAGAACATGGGGCGGATCCCCAAATAATAAATCCTTACCTGGCATTGACGGATTCAATGGCGATCAGGCAAAAACAAAAATTGGAAACCCTTATATTGCGTCCGCAAATTACTATTTCGGAGCTGTCACGGCACCTCGACGATCTGGCGAAATTTATTCATGACATATGTGTCGATGATAAAGAATCTGTTCAGGAAGCTGAAATAATGATCAAATATGAAGGGTACATCAGCAAGGAAAGTGATATGGCTGAGAAAATGGCCTCCTTTGAAAAACTTCCACTGAAAGAGGATTTCGATTATTCATCATTAACATCACTGTCGTATGAGGCACGGGAAAAACTGGCAAGAATACGGCCGTCAACCATCGGTCAAGCTTCCAGGATCAGTGGTGTGTCACCTGCCGATATCTCCGTACTGCTTGTAAATATTGGCAGGTAATTTGGGTTTCACGTGAAACAGCCGTTATGGAAGAGCTGACATTCTGTCCGTTATGTAAATATGACCACTTTGAGGTGTTTCTTCCGGTGGAGGATCATTTTTTGAGCCATGAACAGTTTAAAATTGATCAATGTCAGCATTGCGGCTTCCTCTTCACAAACCCAAGACCTGCTGAAAACCACCTGTCAGATTATTACATATCTGAAAACTACATTTCACATTCAGGAATAAAAAAGGGTTTAATTAATAAAATTTATCTCTTTGCCCGTTCGTATCGGTTGGTATGGAAATTCAACCTGATCGCCCGGCTGAAGACCGGTCGAAGCATCCTGGATATTGGTTGTGGTACAGGTGAACTGTTAAATTATTTCAAGTTACATCAATGGGAAACAGCCGGAATTGAACCGAATGACAGGGCAAGAGCTTTCGCCTTGTCATCTTATGGCCTTGATGTCAAAGACAAATTTGCTATAGCGCAATTTAATACGGCTTCTTTTGATGTCGTCACTTTATGGCATGTTCTGGAACATGTCAAAGACTTAGACACCCGACTTCAGCAAATCAACAGAATATTGAAAGATGATGGATATCTTATCATTGCCGTTCCAAATGTCAATAGTTTTGATGCCAAATCTTACGGAGCCTTTTGGGCTGCTTATGATGTCCCACGGCATCTTTATCATTTTACCCGAAAAACAATGAACTGGCTCTTAAATCAAAATGGTTTTACCGTCCATACGGTCTTACCCATGTGTCTGGATACGTACTATATATGTATTTTGAGCGAAAAATACAAAACCGGAGAATCAAGTTTCCTCAAAGGTTTGTTGCATGGAGCGCAATCAAATGTGCATGCCTGGTTTGGTGACCGTGAATATTCCAGTCTGATATACATTGTGAAAAAAAATAATAAGTAATTTTAAATACCTGATTCAACTGACACCCCGGCAGCACCGGTTTCAATTAAATGCCGATTAAATAAATGATTTTCAATAACATAAAATCCAAAACTCATCTCATACTTTTTTATACCCTGTTTTTTTTACTGGCAGCCGTAGGGCTCAATTTATATTTTGTTGAGAGAAACCGGCCTTCCATTGTTTATAATGATTTTAAAAAGACCCTTTTAAAAAAAGAAGTCGCATTAAATAATTTGATCACCAAATTATCTACAGAATATATAAATGGAGATAATACCATATACGGTCAAAAAACAAATCTGAGAAAGATCTGCCGGAAACAGGGCTTTGTTATTTTATTATTTGAAAACGACACGCTTAGATATTGGACAAGGAATGCAGTCACTATTGATTCAATCAATACGGTGGTCGCATCCGGTCTCCATTTTATCGAAATGGGGCATGGCTATTATGAACTGATGATTCATAAAACGAAGCAGGTCACTGTGCTGGGATTTCTCTTGATCAAGGCTAACTATCCTTACCAGAACGACTACCTTGTCAACGGATTTCAGCGGAATTTCAGGATAGGCAATGATGTTCAGATAGCTGATAAGAAGGGGGTATACAATATTTATTCAAGTGACGGTGCTTTTCTGTTCTCACTTGGGTTGAATGATACGATGCCTTTAAACAATGACCAGGTTTTTCTGCTCTTTATTTTCTATCTGGCCTCCTTATTGTTTTTTATTGTACTTCTTTTTCAATTATATCTGAAAATAGAGAGCATCATTCGTTCTCGGGTTTTGCTGATGGTGTTATTCATAGCTGATGTAGTCATTCTGAGGGCTCTGCTTTTTTATTTCAGATTACCACGGTCGTTATATCATTCCGAACTCTTCAGTCCCCAATATTATGGTTCATCGGTGTTGTTACCCTCATTTGGTGATTTGATCGTCAATGCATTTATTTTTCTGATCATTGCATATTTTATTTATGCTTTTTTAAGAATTGGTGCCATCAAACGCAAGACTGGAAAATTTATTCGTTATATCATATCCTTCGCATTATTCCTGGCCATTAGCCTGTTATTTCAAATTGTCATGATCGTATGCAAAGGATTGGTTCTTGATTCAAGCTTCTCATTAAATCTCAATAATATACTAAGCTTCTCATTATGGAGCTTCCTTGGATTGATGGTTATTGCCACACTTCTCCTGGCTTATCTGATGATTGCATACAGGCTGACCGAGTTCATCCACCTCTATACAGAAAAAATAGCTGTCTTCAGCTTTCTGATGCTTACTGCGTTATTAGCATATGGTCTTATCTGTTATCTCATCACTCGGCATTGCGACGTTGCTTTTATGATCTTTCTTCTCATCGTGTTCATGTCATTCAGGTTTCATTATAAGAGGAAGATTCCTATCCGGTCGTTTTACAGCATCATTTTCTTTTTATTTCTGTTTTCAGCTATCATGACCTATTTTCTTCACAGGCTGAATGATAACAAGGAACGGGAGCAACGTGAACTGATGGCTATAAAATTATCGATCAACCGGGATAAAATGGCGGAATATCAGTTTACGAACATTCATCGATCCATTATGGCCGATTCAGCATTATTGAACGATCTTGTTCCTGCCCTGATGGATCCGGCTCTGGAGGATAAGGTAACGGATTATATCGTTCAGACCTATTTCAAGGATTACAGGCCGGGTTATAATATCCAGGTCACTCTTTGCAACAAAGGACGAAATCTGCAGATCCAGCCTGATAATATCATTGTCGGCTGTCATGACTATTTTGACCATCTGATCACCATGTATGGTGAAAAAACCGACAACCCAGATCTTTATTATCTTAACGAAGGATCAAATGACATCAATTACCTGGGCGTGATTACCATGGGGCTAAACCGAAAGAATCCGACCTTCCCGGTTGACATTTACGTAGAGCTGAATTCCAAATATGTTCCAAAGGCGCTGGGTTATCCGGAGTTATTAATGGATAAGAAGGCTTATATTTTCACCGACCTGTCGAATTACTCATTTGCCATTTATAAGAATGGGGAGTTAATACGGAGCGTGGGTAAATATTTATATTCCATTGTCGCTCCGAAAACCATTCAATTAAAGAACGGTTTCGGATTTTTTAATGATAACGGTTATAATCATTTAGCTTATAAAGTCAATAATGACACCCTTTTCATCGTCAGCATTGAGAATCCTATGTTTCTGGATATTATTGCACCATTCTCCTATCTGTTGGTGTTTTTCGGGATCTATATAGTTGTTTTTCTTTTCTTTATAAATCCCAGAGCGAGGTCTGACAGGAGTAAATTCACCTTCAAGACCAGCCTTCAGACAGCGATTATGTCACTGATCATCGCATCATTCATTCTTTTTGGTGTCACCTCGTTGCTATATATCATCAACCTTAATGAAAAAAAGAACCGTGATATCCTGAGTGAGAAAACCCATTCCGTGCTCATTGAGCTGGAACATAAGCTTTCGGGTGAGTCTTCACTGGACAATGATGCTAATGATTATCTTGCTTCGCTGCTGTCAAAATTTTCAGTTATTTATTTTTCCGATATCAATTTATACGATCCGGAAGGAAGGTTGCTGGCATCCTCACGTCCCGAGATTTTCAAGGAAGGTCTTCTCTCCGGCAGAATGAATTCACAAGCTTTTGAGATCCTGGCTGTGGATCAGAAGACTTCCTATATTCACAACGAATACATTGGCAGGTATAATTTTTTATCTGCCTATATGCCATTCCGTAACAATCAAAATAAATTGATCGCCTACTTGAATTTGCCATATTTTGCCAGGCAGAGTGAACTCAAACAGGAAGTTTCAAGATTTTTAATCGCTTATACAAATATTTACATCATATTGGCTATGATAGCCATCTTCACGGCCTTATTTATTTCCAATTACATGACGTTGCCCTTGAAAGTGATAAGGGAAAAGATTGGCCGGCTCAGTTTAGGCAAAGGGAATGAGAAAATCCAGTGGGGCAGAAAGGATGAAATCGGTCAGTTGGTTGAAGAATATAACCGGATGATTGATGAGCTGGCAGCGAGTGCTGAATTACTGGCCAGGTCGGAGCGTGAAAGTGCCTGGCGTGAAATGGCCAAACAGGTTGCTCATGAGATCAAGAATCCTTTGACTCCCATGAAACTTAATATTCAATATCTGCAGAAAGCATGGGATGAAAAGGCCTCTGACTGGGATCAGCGACTTAAACGTTTTTCACAGACCCTTATTCAACAAATCGATAATTTATCGGCCATAGCTACTGAATTTTCCGATTTTGCCAAAATGCCTCAAACGGACTTTGAAAAGGTTGAACTGACTTCCATCATCAACGATGCGATAGAGTTGTATAAGGATATTTTGCCGATAGACTTCCGCACCGATGAATCCATTAAGAATAGAAGTTTTGTTTATGCCGACAGAAAACAACTCCTGAGGGTCTTTAACAATTTAATCAAGAATTCGGTTCAAGCCATTAAGGATCCTGAAAAGGGAAAAATTGAAATCGTGGCCTCAATGAAGGATAATAACTTTATAATTTATGTAAAAGATAACGGAGCCGGAATAGCGAGGGATCAGATCAGCAAGATATTTACACCCAGTTTCACTACAAAATCAGGAGGGATGGGTCTTGGCCTGGCGATTGTCAAAAATATCATTGAAAACTCAGGCGGCCGGATCCGCTTTGAATCGGAGGAAGGTGTGGGAACAACATTTATTATCGAGCTGCCTTCTTACAAGGAATAATAAAATTGATATTTTTGTGTTGTTCTGATATACTCATCCATCCTTGAATCCTCTAAAACAATTAGCCGGTCAGACATTGATTTACGGCACCGGGACCATCGTTCCCAGGTTGCTTAATTTTTTACTACTGACCCCCTTTTATACCCGTATTTTTGAAAAAGGAGAATACGGTGTCATTACAGAGCTATATGCCTATGTGGCTTTTCTGATGGTTCTGTTGACTTACGGCATGGAAACAGCTTATTTTCGTTACGCCTCCAGTGAAGATAGTCCCCGAAGAGTTTACAGCACATCTTTGTTTTCATTGTTGCTGACCACCTCTTTTTTTCTGGTTGTGGTTTTGTTTTTTGCCCAACCCCTGGCCAACTTAATTGGTTATTCTGCGCATAAAGAATACATCATTTATTTCACTTTCATTGTCGGCATTGATGCTTTCACCGCCATTCCTTTTGCACGATTACGTCAGCAGAACCAAGCCAAACGGTTTTCCATGATCAAGATAATCAATGTGGTCGTCAATATTTTTTTGAATTTTTTCTTTTTATTGATTTGTCCCCGTGTCCTGATGAATGATCCGCATTCGGTTATCAGGTTTATATATTCACCTGAAATCGGCGTAGGGTATGCTTTCATTTCGAATTTGATAGCCAGTGGCGTGACCTTATTATTATTATTTCCCGAAATATTCAAAATAAAAATCATTTTTGACCTTTCCATATTAAAAAGGCTGCTGGAGTATGCTTTTCCATTGTTAATTGTGGGTTTGGCGGGAATGGTCAATGAAGTGGCCGATAAAATCATGCTGAAATATCTGGTTAAGATCCCTCCCGGAACTATTGACCCGAATCATTATGCCATGTCTCAGGTGGGAATATATGGTGCCAATTATAAGCTGGCAGCCCTGATGACCCTTTTCGTGCAGATGTTCAGGTATGCTGCCGAACCTTTTTTCTTTGCTCAATATAAAAAGGATAATCCTCAGCAGGTTTACGCAGATGTGATGAAATATTTTGTGATTTGTTGTCTGGTTATATTCCTGGGGGTCATGTTGTACATTGATGTTGTGAAATATTATATAGGCTCTGAATATTGGTCGGGATTAAAGATCGCACCCGTCGTCCTGTTGGCCAATATGTTCCTGGGGATGTTTTATAATCTCTCGGTGTGGTATAAATTAACCAACAAGACACGTTTCGGAGCTTACATCGCTGTGATGGGAGCCATCATCACCATTGTGCTGAATGTGTTGCTGGTTCCGGTACTCGGATATGTAGGTGCCGCCTGGGCAACATTTATCTGTTACTTTGTTATGATGGTGATCTGTTTTCTCCTTGGTATGAAATATTACCCCATTGGATACGATATTAAAAGTATCATTGGTTACATGGTCTTTGCCATGATCCTATTTTTTGGCAGCACCCTCATCAAAATTGACCATAAGATTTACCATTTGGCTTTCAATACGGTATTCCTGTTGGCATTCGTTATTACCGTATACCGTATTGAGAAATCTAAGTTTGTTAAGGTCTATACTTAGCCGCGGGTAAAATTTATCGTACTTTTAATGCTTTTAAACTGAAGCACATGGTCATAAGAATCGTCAATCATTCAAAAAATCCACTACCTGCTTATGAAACTGCCGGATCAGCCGGAATGGATATCAGGGCCAGTCTGGACGAACCAATGGTACTGAAACCATTGGAAAGGGCACTCATCCCTACGGGTTTATACATTGAACTGCCTGTCGGTTTTGAAGCTCAGATACGTCCCAGGAGCGGACTGGCAATTAACAGGGGTATCACTGTCCTGAATACTCCCGGTACCATTGATGCGGATTACAGGGGAGAAATTAAGATCATTCTTATCAATCTTTCATCCGATAATTTTGTTGTTAACAGCGGTGAACGTATTGCGCAGATGATCATTTCATCACATGAGCGGGCAGAATGGGATGAGGTGGATGATCTGATTGAAACTCAGCGGGGAGCCGGAGGTTTTGGCCACACAGGAACGTTTTAGTTACACTATCTGTTTGATTATGAAAGTGAAATCGTTGATATTTTTTGTTCTCATCATGGGTGCTGTGGTGACAAGCTTTGCCCAGGAAAAGGCCACGAAAGCCTCATTAAGAAAAAAAGCCCCGGACAGCACCATGATCCGGCAGCAAATACAGAATACAGCTTTGTTTATTGAAGCCAAACGGCAGGAAATACTTGGTAATCTGGATGCAGCCGCCAAATTATTTAAACAGGTCACTGACAGGGAACCGGAAAATGATGCGGCTTATTATGAGTTAGCAAATATTGCGGTGCAGCAAAATGATGTTCAAAGTGCTATTAATAACTCAAAAAAAGCAGTCTCTATTGATCCCGATAATAAATGGTATGAACTTCAGTTGGCCGAGCTATATAAAAGTATTCATCGCTTTGATGAGAGTGAGAAGATCTTTAAAACGCTTATCCGTCTGGAACCCGATAATCTGGATTACCGTCTGCAGCTGGCTATGAATGAGGTTCTGGCGGGGGACTATAAAGAGGCCATTGACGAATATCATTACATAGAAGGAAAAATCGGGGTCACGGAAGAAATTTCGCTCCAGTTGCAAAAGATATATTTACATCTCAACAAGATAGATGATGCGGTAGGGGAAGCTAAAAAGCTGATCACTTCCGATCCGGATGACTCCCGGTATTACTCTATCCTGGCAGAATTGTATATGACCAATAACATGCCGGATAAAGCTTATGAGGTTTATCAGGAGATTGTAAAAAAATTTCCAAATGATCCCTATGTTCATATTTCCCTCTCGGATTATTACAGGAAGAAGGGTGATGCGAATGCGGCATTTAAGGAGCTGGAACAGGGCTTTGCCAATCCCAACCTCGATATAGACACTAAAATCCAAATCCTTCTGGCCTATTATTCGGCATCGGAAGATAACGATACCCTGAGGGATCAGGCAACCCTTCTCTCGAAGATCGTGGTCGACACTCATCCCAAAGATCCTAAGGCGTACGCGATGTATGCCGATTTTCTGGTTCGCGATGAACGTTACAAAGAGGCCCGGGATGCTTTCCATCAGGTTATTGCATTAGACAGCAGTAAATTTCTCGTGTGGCAGGGACTGTTGCAGGTTGAAGCACAACTGAGTGATTACAAGGCCATGGAAAGGGAAAGCAAACGCGTGATCGGTCTTTTTCCCTATCAGCCTCTCGGTTACTTCTTTAACGGGGTGGCCAATCTTCAACTTAAAAACTATAAAACGGCCATTATCGTTTTAAACCAGGGTAAAGATTTCATTGTTGACAATGATCCCTTATTGGCTCAGTTTTATGCGTATCTTGGGGATGCCAATAATCAAATTAAGGATAACAGTGCTTCCGATGCTGCTTACGAAGAGTCTCTGTCCCTTGATTCAAATAACAGTTACGTTTTAAATAATTATGCCTATTATCTGTCATTAAGGGGGGTTCATCTCGAAAAGGCAGAAAAAATGGCCCGAAAGGCGACACAGATCGATACCGCCAATTCGGCCAATGAAGATACTTATGGCTGGGTACTTTATAAAATGGGCCATTATCGGGATGCCGCCAAGTGGATCAGGAAAGCCCTTGATGACGGTGGTAATTCCAGCGCCGTGATTCTTGAACATTACGGCGACGTGCTCTTTAAACTGGATGACAAGGCCGGAGCACTTGAATACTGGGAAAAGGCCAAAAAGTCCGGACCGGCATCCGATCTTCTTGATAAAAAAATTAAAGAAGGAAGACTTTTCGAATAAAGGATCACTTTCATTATGCAGATAGATAAGGGAGAAAGATCTCAACTTGTTTTATTTTTTCGATCTTATGCCTGGATACTTATCATTGTCTTTTTCCTGGTTTCTTGTTCCACGACACGAAAAATAGAAAAAGCGCCCCTTAAGGAAGAGGGTGCCGAGTACCTGTGGCAGCAGTTGAAAAATCATGAATTTAATTACAACTGGTTGACAGCCAAATATTCCGCCGATTATATCATAGATAGAAAAAAGACCAGTTTTAACGGACAGATCAGGATAAGGCGTGACAGCCTCATATGGATATCCATCTCACCGGTACTTGGTATCGAAATGATGCGACTGATGATCTCCAATGACTCCGTAAAATATCTTAACCGCCTCGAATCAGTTTATTATTCAGGGTCTTTTCAATTTATTGACAGCCTGATCAATAACACCCTGGATTTTGATATGCTGCAGGCTTTTGTGACCGGCAATGATTTCTCATTTTATGAAGACAGTAAATTCAGAGCGTCAATTGACAATCAGGAATATAAGCTGACCACTATCCAAAGGCATAAACTGAGAAAATATTTAAAAGAAAACCAGAATGAGATCGTCATACCTTTTCAGGATATATGGCTCCATCCCAGCCATTTTAAAATCACCAGGGTGTTGGTCAGGGAATCGGTGGAAGGAAACAGGAAATTTGAAGCCTCCTATTCGGAGGATGTGGATATTGATGGGCAGTTATTTCCTTCATCCCTGTCATTTAATATTGAAGTGGACGGAAGAAGAATCAGGTTAAAAATAAGGTATTCAAAGATCACAATCGATCAACCCGTTGGATTTCCGTTTAATATTCCTGAAAAGTACACAAGGATCCTGTATCAACATTATACAAGGTGATAAAAAATACGGTCATATGGTTTATCAAGATACTGTTATGTCAGGTCCTGGTAGGAACCTTATGTATATTTCCTGTTTATGCCCAAAAAGATGTTAAAGCCTCACTGCAGAGCCAGAAAAAGCAGATTGAGAAAGACATAGAGTATACTAACCGTCTATTGGAGGAGACCAAGAAAAGCAAATCTTCCTCTCTGAATGAACTGGCCATCATCAATGCCAAAATCTCCAAAAGTGAAGAACTGATAGCCAAGATGAATGAAGAGATCAGGTTGATTGACGAGAAGTTATCTGCCAGCAACCAGGAAATAGACCGCCTGACCAATGAGCTTGCCCTGCTTAAGGATGAATATGCCAGGATGATATATTATGCTTTCTGTAACCGGAAATCATATGATAAGCTGATGTTCATTTTTTCGTCCAGGGACTTTAATCAGGCCTACCAACGATTAAAGTATCTGCAACAATATAGCGTTTACAGGCAGACGCAGGGGGAGCTGATACAGAAAACACAACGGGAGATCACCCGGCAAATTCTTGCACTTGAAGATCAGAAAAAGGAAAAACAAAAGCTTCTGGCTGATCTGGAAGTTGAAAAACAAAAGCTGGACCGGACGAAAGATGAGAAAAACAATACGATTCAATCGTTGAGCCGGAAGGAGGTGGAGTTAAAGAAGTCGATAAAAGAAAAAGAGAAAGCATCCCGACGATTAAAAGAGGCTATTGAGGCCATCATTGCCGAGGAGATGCGTCTGGCTGCCGAGGCAGCCAGAGGAAAAGCCGCGACCGTTTCACCGGAGATGTTCGCATTGACACCTGAGGAAAAGCAATTGTCAGATAATTTTGCTTTGAACCAGGAAAAACTACCATGGCCCACCGAGAGGGGGATTATAGCCAGTACTTTTGGTGAACATCCCCATCCGGTGCTCTCAGGTGTTAAAGTGAGAAACAATGGCATAGATATTCTGACGAATACAGGGGCCTATGCCCGGGCTGTCTTTGACGGCGTTGTGACACGGGTGCTCACGGTGCCGAACTATTTTAAGGTGGTCATCATACGTCATGGTGAGTACCTGACGGTTTATTCAAATCTGGAGGAGGTCACCGTCACCAAAGGTCAAAAGGTGGCGACAAAACAAATCATTGGCCGGATCCATACCGATGCCGATAAGGCTAAAACAGAACTGCATTTCGAAATATGGAAGGGAAAAACATTGCTTGATCCTTCCGACTGGATCGCTCAGCCTTAACCGTTGGCAATTTTTATCGTCCGTCGCGCCGGCATGAGTTGTCATTTTATTAGTACTTTTGTATTGTACCGATTAAATTACAGATAATGACCACAGCGATCATTCTTGGGGTCGTTGGCCCCTGGCAAATTATACTGATTATCATTGTCGTTTTGTTGCTTTTTGGAGGAAAGAAAATCCCTGAGTTAATGCATGGGATAGGGAAAGGTATCAAGTCATTTAAGGAGGGGATGAGTGGTGAGGATGATAAAGACCAAAAGGACAAAGAGGAATCCAAGAAGGAGTGAAAAGCTTATCAAAGCATTTCATCACACTTTAAGGCCCTGTACCAAAAGATTAATCTGTTATTATCCTGAATTTTTTTGAATTACGGAAAGAAGACTCATGCGCATGACGATAAAAATTACAACCGTTATATTTATTTTTCTGTGTATTATGGCCTTTAAAGCGTTTCCTTCGGTTGTTTTTATGCCCCGTACATTCCTTTGGGATGATACCATCCAGCCGGTATCGGATAATAAAGCCGATACCGGACAGGTAGAAAAAAGCAACGGGGCATTGATTACCGACTCGCCCATTGCCTCGATGCTTGACAGTCTGGTTAATATCAAATATTTCAGAGATTACTATTTCAACACGGATACCTCTTTTGTCAATCCGTACCAATTTCCTTTTGATACCATTCCGGTGTACAGTGATTCCGTGTACAATGCCCGTATTGAATTATTGAACAGGCAAACACCCTTGGAACTCATTTATAATCAGGAGGTCAGGGAATTCATCAATCTCTACGGGGTGCAAAAGCGGCAGCTTACCTCCAGACTGCTGGGTCTGGCAGAGGTATATTTCCCTTTATTTGAAGAGCAGCTTGACCGGTTTAATCTGCCTCTGGAGCTGAAATATCTGGCTGTGGTCGAGTCGGCACTGAATGCCACGGCGAGTTCCAGAGCCGGTGCCAGAGGTCTGTGGCAATTTATGTATGGCACAGGGAAACTGTATGGACTAAAAGTGACCTCATACGTCGATGAACGCTATGACCCCTACCTGTCAACGGTAGCAGCATGTGAACACCTGTGCGATCTTTATGAAATCTATAATGACTGGTTTTTGGTGCTGGCAGCTTATAACGCCGGTGCCGGTAATGTGAATAAAGCCATTCGCCGTGCCGGAAACATCATGAGCTATTGGGCTATTCAGTCATTTTTGCCACGGGAGACCCGGGGATATGTCCCGGCCTTTATTGCGGTGTATTACATTATGACCTATGCTCCTGAACATAATCTGTACCCCCTCGATCCGGGCATTCTTTACAATGGCATTGACACAGTGACGGTCCACGATGTGCTGTCGTTCGATCAGGTATCTGAAATGCTGGGTGTTCCCTTTGAGGATCTGCATTTTTTGAATCCGGAATATAAATTCGACGTCATCCCGTCCATTAATAACGAAAAATACATCCTCAGGCTTCCTAAAGAATATGTTGCAGATTTCATAAATAATGAAAAGACACTTTACTATTATAAAACTGAAAAAGGTATCGAACACGATAAATTACTGGCTCAGGTCAAACAGATCAAGGAACAGAAATACCACATTGTCAGAACAGGTGAAAATCTGGGTCTGATAGCTCAAAAATATCATTGCGGAGTGACAGACCTGAAACGTTGGAATGGTTTAAGGTCAACCATGATATATCCCGGCCAGCGTCTGCTTGTTTATTCGCCGGTCATGGTGACAGGCAATACCCCGGGTTCCAAAAGAGTCAAACAGTCACCTGTGGCAGAAGATAATGCATCCCAGGAGCAGGTCGCTCAACAGACTGATGGCGTAACCATTGAAAATAACTCAGAGGACCCGGCAAATGATGAACAGGGGTATATTTATCATGTTATAAAACCGGGAGAAACATTATGGGACATAGCCAATTTTTATAAAGGGGTGACTGTAGAGCAGATCAAGAAACTTAATAACATCACCAACGTCAAACGGTTACGCCCCGGACAGAAAATTAAAATTGCCAGAGCCAGTTAAACCGTGCCTTTAATAAAAGGCCTTATATCATGTGTTTAATTGTTCAACATGAATGTCAATAAATTATATCTCGGATTGGTGTTCTTCGCTCTGTTAGTTGCCGAATCATGTACAACTAAAATGAGCACAGTACCCAACTCAACCGGTGCCACGCTGGAATTGCTCGTTATTACGGATAATAAAGCCGAGTGGACCGGTCCGGTGGGTGATACGATACGTGCTTTCTTCGGACAACTGGTCGCCACACTGCCTCAACCGGAGCCCATGTTTAAAGTGGTTAACCTGGAGTCGTCCGCTTTTTCGCAGATGTTTCAAACCCATCACAACATACTTATTGTCAACATTGATAAAAATCTAAGCAAATCCGTGATTGAAACCAAGAAGGACCTGTGGGCTTCACCCCAGCGTGTCATCAAAATGTCGGTGCCATCGGAGGCGTCGTTTTTCACGGAATTCGGAAAATATAAGCAAACCTTCCTGGAACTCTTTAAGGAAGTGGATATTGAACGGACGAATAAAAAATTTGCAGCAGTGAGGCAGGTAAATATCATGGATCAGCTCATTACCGATTTTCATTTATCGCTAATTGTACCGTCGGGATACAGAATAGCAAAGGAGACCTCAAATTTCATGTGGATCAGGAATGAAACCGTGACCACCAGCCAGGGTATTTTTATTTATTATGAGCGTTACACCGATACTAACCAGCTTAATCCCAACCGCGTTATTCAGGTCAGGGATTCGGTCATGCATCAGTACATCCCTGGACCAAGGGAAGGATCCTATATGTCGACAGAAAAAGGCATTATTAATCCTGAGTTCAAGATTTTGAAACTCAACGGTTATTATGCTGTTGAAACGAGAGGATTATGGGAGACCATCGGCGATTATATGGGGGGACCTTTCGTGAGTTACACGGTCGTTGATGAGAAAAGAGGACGTGTGGTCACCATCGAGGGATACGTTTATGCTCCCGGAACAACCAAATCCCTGTTACTGCATCAGGTGGAAGCGGTCCTTAAAACCCTGAAGTTTATTGATTGACTTTCGAAGGAGGACTTCCGCTCTTACTGATTCCGGTCAGATCCTTTACTAATTCATTGAAAGTGATAGGCTTGGCTATGATCAACCGCTCCCTGTCAAGCAGGAACATGGTTGGTGTGGCATAAACATTATAATCAAGGGGTGTCTTACCATTCCATCCTTGCAGTTCCGACCCATTGATCCAATTGTAATGGCCTTTTTCAATGGCCTCTTTATAGTCTTTCTCATCCCTGTCGACCGAAATGGCCACGATTTCCATATCATAAGTTTTTTTATCGTAAAGGTCCTTAAGTTTGGGGAGAATAACAGCGCAATGAGGACACCAGCTTGCCCAGAAAAGAATTAAAATATACTGTGATCGTATTCTGGTCAGGTCGATGGGATTATTGTTTATATCATTCAGTGTGATAGCCGGTGCAGGCCTACCAACCGACAGTTTCTGATAGTTTTCCAGACGCCTGAGCACTTCAGCGTCGAGGCCCTCATTTTCACACTTGTCAGCAGGCAGATAATTTACTGCCAGATGATCGATCACCGCATCAAAGTGATATTTTTCAAAGCCTTTCAGGAGGTATTCCAGCATGAAGTTGTAAGTGACTTCGTTGACCATGGAGGCAGCCAGTATCTTATCGACAGCCTGAACAAAGGCATTCTGAAGCTGTTCCTGGTTAAACTTGCTGTTTCCGTAAAGTGACAAATATTCGATGCAAAGATTGGTCAGAACATTGCTTCTCAGCAATGATGTATCATTCAGGTCAACGGTTTCCCAGAAATGATCTTTAAGAAAATCCACTCTTTGGTCATCGTGCAAATCACAACCCATAAACGGTTTTTGTTGTGCTTTCATAACCTTGGTGACATAGGAATCGGGGAAAAGCCGTGCAATGCTGTCAATATACCGCTTCAGGGCACGTTGCTCCTTCTGATACTGCCTGCATAAATCCCTGTAAAAAGGATCATCCTCAGGGTACAGATCCACCATGGTGCTCAGCAGATCCACCTTCATCCTGTTGCTTTTAATGAATGGCAGAAAAGCATAATAGACCTGATTGTCCAATGAATGTATGATGACCAGACTATCCAGCAGATGATTAAAGTCGGTCTTGAAGATGATGTTTTCATGGTTGAATATCAGATCTACATAATGATCTTTGGCGAGGATGAGGCGGTAATAGCCTGCCGGTCTTGAATCGGCCAGGGCAAAGGTCATTTTGCCGTTTGACCCGGCAAGCAAAGAGTCGAAGGGCCTGGTGTATTCACCGTAAAACGAGGCCAGATAGACCCGACCCCCCGGGAAGTTTTTTACTTCCCCGGTAATTGAGTCATATTTCTGACTAAAACATAGCAAATGAATGATTAAGAACAGACAGAGAAAAACTGCACGTTTCATGGGATTCGGCTGAGGTTTGCTTTGTACAATTTTAAGGAATAAAATTGATGATTTTTGACTTGTCGCAAAAATTGTTTTAATTTTGACTGAGTTCATCTTGACATGCTTACCCCGAACCGCTATGTTCTTCTATTCATCATGCCTGAATGCCATAAATAACATCATGCAGAATGGCCGTGATGACATTGAGCGTTTCATCGAAGATCATGAGAGAGAGACCGACATTCCTAATTCACTCAATTATGAAAAGATGATAAGGTTATTGACTATAGCAGGACTTTTATTATGTTTTCAGGCCTGGTGCCAGCATGCTGATACCCTGACATTGGATAGTTGCCGGAGCAGTGCTGCAGAACATTATCCTTTAACAAAACAGCGTGGCCTGATCGATGCCTCTTTGGATCTGAGACAGAAAAACCTGAATGCAACCTATTATCCGCAATTAATCCTGAATGGTCAGGCCACATACCAGTCTGCAGTGACCACGGTGGAAATCAACATTCCCGATAATCCTTATTTCAGCGGTGAAAACATTGCACCCAAACCGATCAGTAAAGATCAGTACAAGCTGACCCTCGACATTAACCAGGTCATTTATGACGGGGGAAATATACCACGGCAAAAGGATCTTGAACGTATGAACCATGATGTGGACAGGCAGAATGTTGAGGTTGATATCTATAAACTGAAGCAACGCGTTGATGACATCTTTTTTAACATTGTTTTTTTACAGGAGAACAGAAAGATCGTTCTTTCGAGCCGGGAGGAGTTAGAAGCCAAACTTGGGCAGGTTGAGTCGGCCGTGAGAAATGGGGTCATGTTATCATCCGAAGCCGACGTTCTTCATGCCGAGATGATCAGGCTTGACCAGCAGCTCATTGATATCGGGTCAAACATCGAAGTGGGATTGAATATACTGAGCCAGCTCACCGGCCTGCCGGTAACCGGCGCCACCGGCCTGATATTACCTGAAGTCAGCCTTGATCCGGCTGTTTACGTTGATGAGAGACCCGAATATATACTTCTGGGATTACAACAGGAACGGGTGGAGGCAACCCGGAATCTCCTGCCTGTCAAAATCAGACCTCGTTTAAATGGATTTGGTCAGGCAGGTTATGGCCGTCCCGGATTAAACATGTTGTCAAACAAATTTGATCCCTTTTATATTGTGGGAGCCCGGTTGTCGTGGAATATCTGGGACTGGAACCAGACCAGCAACAGCAAACAATTACTGGGCATTCAACATGATATAATCAACACCCAGAAGGAGGCTTTTGAACAAAACCTCTCCGTTCAGCTCGAAGCGTACCGTTCCGATATCATGAAATATGAACAGATGATCAAACAGGATAATGACATCATTCAATTACGGGGTAAAATCATGAAAAGTGCCGGATCACAGCTTGATAACGGTGTCATCACAGCCGCCGATTACATCGGCTATCTTCATGATGAAACCCGTTCGAGGATTGACAGGGAGCTTCACAGGATATCGTTGGTAAAAGCCAAGGTTAACTATTTGACGGCACAGGGTAAATTCTGAATGGAACCAATCCTTTGAAAAGCATGCTATTTTATTAACACATCACGATAATGAGAACACACGCGATCGTTTTGGTTTTACTACTGTTTCTGATGTCTTGCAAATCAAATTTAGAGAGGTCGGATGCCTATGGTAATTTTGAGGCGATAGAGGTGATTGTGTCGCCGGAGGCACAGGGAAAACTGGTTCAGTTCAGCCTGGAAGAAGGACAGAATCTCAGGGCCGGTGAAATCGTCGGGCTCATCGACACCACCGATCTTACATTAAAGAGGGAGCAGTTGGTGGCCAGCCGTCAAGCCGTTTTGTCAGGGATTGCCAGCAATGAGGCACAGATCATGGTGCAACAGCAACAAAAAGAAAATCTGATGATTGACAAGGTAAGAATTGAAAAAATGTTAAGAGATAGTGCGGCGACACAAAAGCAAATGGATGATATCAATGGTTCTATAAACCTTGTCGATAAACAGATTGAATCGCTCAAGACACAACGGTCCTATATTCTGGATCAGGCCAGGGCCATTGATGCCCAGATTGCACAGGTACAGGAAAGCATACGGAAATGTCACCTGGTAAATCCTGTGAAGGGTACTGTCCTCACCAAGTATGCCGAAGAGGGCGAGGTTACCTCATTTGGCCAGCCACTCTATAAAATAGCCAATATCGACACTCTTGAGCTGAAAGTATACATCAGCGGTGCTCAGTTGCCTGCCGTGAAGCTCGGTCAGAAAGTGGAGGTTCTGGTCGACAAGGATGCCACCACCAACAGAAAGCTTGAGGGTACTGTCAGCTGGATATCTTCCCAGGCCGAATTCACGCCCAAGATCATTCAGACAAAAGAAGAAAGGGTGAATTTGGTTTATGCCATGAAAGTTTTGGTTCCAAATGACGGCACCCTGAAAATAGGGATGCCAGGGGAGATAAATTTTTAAAACAGTCAAAGGATGTTGAATCAATAGATATAAATTCATGAAAAGAAGTTTGTCATACGTTTTACTGATCATCACCGGATTGACTTTGAGCCTGTATGGAAAGGGTCTGGCACAGTCTTACAACAGGGATGACATATTGGGTATCTGGCTGAATGAAGAAAAAGATGCAAAGGTGGAGATCATCAGGACTGACGGGAAATACTATGGTAAAATCGTGTGGTTGAAGGAGCCCAATGAAGATAACGGATTACCCAAAATTGACGATGAGAATCCGGATAAAAGTCTGCAGAAACGGCCTATCATGGGTTTGGAGATATTAAAGGGATTTACTTTTTATGGCGGGGACACCTGGGAAGACGGAACCATTTACGATCCGAAGAACGGCAAAACATACAAATGCATCATCACCATAAAAAGTCATGAACTCCTTCATATCAGGGGCTATATAGGCCGGGCCTGGATGGGTTTGGGGCGGACAACAGAGTGGATCCGCACGGTCTTATAGATGTCATCCTTCAACAAACCATATGGCTGTTCAGCCTATCATAGCGGAAGATCTGGGGAAATCCTACGGTGAGATCAAAGCCATCGGTCGTATTTCATTTGCCGTTGAGAAAGGGGAGATCTTTGGCATCATAGGTCCTGATGGCGCCGGCAAAAGTACCCTGATACGTATCCTGGCGACCTTGCTGCTGCCCGGAGAAGGCAGGGCTCAGGTGGAAGGACTGGATGTGGTGAAGGATTACAGGCAAATCAGAAAGCTCATCGGATATATGCCGGGGCGGTTCTCTCTTTATCATGACTTGTCGGTGGAGGAGAATCTGAATTTTTATGCGACAATTTTCGGAACCACCGTCAGCGAGAACTATGACATGATCAGGGATATTTACATCCATCTCGAACCGTTCAAACGACGGCTGGCCGGACATTTATCGGGCGGGATGAAACAAAAACTGGCTTTATCATGTGCCCTGGTACATAAACCTCATGTCTTGTTGCTGGATGAACCCACAACGGGTGTGGATGCCGTATCGCGGATTGACTTCTGGGAGCTGCTGAAACGCCTGCAGGAAAAAGAGATAACCATCCTTGTCTCAACACCTTACATGGATGAGGCGGCACGCTGTGACCGCGTTGCCCTTATACAGGAAGGCCATATCCTGAATATCGACCGGCCCGACAGCATCATCCAAGGTTATGACAGGTCACTGTTCAGCGCAACAAGCGACAATCCGCACCAACTGCTGTATGATTTGAGATCATATGATGCCGTGGAATCGGTTTTTCCCTTCGGTGACCAGGTTCATTTTAACTCCCTGAGCGAAACCCTTGATGCGGAGGAGATACAACATTTTCTTACTGAGAAAGGACATCACCGTGTCACCGTTAAACGTATCAATCCCAATATCGAAGATTGTTTTATGGCATTGATGAAAAAATAAGCATTGCACCCACATATGACAGAAGAAAAAAATATTATCGAGGTAAGGGATCTGGTCAAAAAATTCGGCAATTTCATTGCCAACGACCACCTGACTTTCGATGTCAAACGGGGGGAGATTTTTGGTTTTCTGGGAGCCAATGGTGCGGGTAAGACAACCGCCATGAAAATAATGTGCGGTTTGTCATCGCCCACCTCCGGTATTGTGAGGGTGGCCGGATACAGTGTCAATGACAACCCTGACGCCATAAAAAAAAGAGTGGGTTACATGAGCCAGAGATTTTCTCTTTACGAAGATCTGACCGTTGAGGAGAATTTCCGGTTTTATGGTGGCATTTATGGTATGACAGGAAAGAAGATACGTGAAAAATCAAATGTCCTTCTTGGCCGGCTTGATCTTATTCCATACAGAAAGCGGTTGATCCGTTCTTTGCCGCTGGGCTGGAAACAGAAGATTGCTTTTTCGGTAGCCATCATCCATGATCCTCAGATTGTCTTTCTTGATGAGCCCACAACCGGTGTTGATCCTTTGGCACGCCGCCAGTTCTGGGAGTTGATTTACAGCACCGCCGCAGGCGGGATAACGGTGTTCGTGACCACACACTACATGGATGAGGCAGAATATTGTGAGCGCGTCTCGATCATGACCGAAGGAAAAATAGTGGCCATCGGGACCCCAGCCGATCTGAAACAGAAGTACAATGCGACGTCCATTGAGGCTGTCTTTCTCAGATTGGCGAGGAATTAATACATTTTCACTCATGAAGCGTTTTTGGGGTTTTGTCATCAAGGAGTTCTACCACATCTTCAGGGATGTCAGAACACTGGTCGTTCTTTTTGGTATCCCCATCGCTGAGATATTGATATTTGGGTATGTCATCACCAATGAGATAAAAGATGTCAGGATTGCGATCCTGGATCAATCGAAGGATGAGGTCACCAAAAAAATAAGTTCAAAGATACTTTCGTCAGGTTATTTCATCCTTCATCAGAATCTGGAAAAGTCATCCGAAATAGGAGAAGTTTTCAGGCAGGGTAGTGTGAGGGAGGTTGTTGTGTTTGAACCTGATTTTGCCAGGAAGCTGGGTAATAACCAGCCTGCCGGCCTGCAAATCATCGCCGATGCTTCGGATGCCAATACGGCGAACCTGATCGTGAATTACACCTCGGCCATCATAGGTGATTTCATCAGGGAGAATGACGGGGCCACCCTGCCCATGCAGATAGTGCCCCAGATCAGGATGTATTACAATGAAAATCTAAAAGGTGTTTACATGTTTATCCCCGGCACCATGGCTTTGATCCTGATGCTGGTATCGGCGCTGATGACTTCTATTTCGATCACACGGGAGAAGGAATTTGGCAGCATGGAGGTCATGCTGGTATCGCCATTGCGACCTGTGCAGATTGTCCTGGGTAAAGTGGCGCCATATTTTGCGTTGTCATTTATCAATGTCGTGGTGATCATCCTGTTGGGTTATTTTGTTTTCGGTGTCCCTGTCCAGGGCAGTGTTGCCCTTTTACTGGCTGTCAGTATGCTTTACATCACGATGGCTCTTTCCGTCGGTATCATGATTTCGACCATGACCAGCTCCCAGCAGTCGGCCATGTTTGTCTCCATGTTATCCCTGATGTTACCGACCATGTTGTTGTCAGGATTCATTTTTCCCATCGAGAACATGCCCAGGATACTGCAATGGCTCAGTTACATCATACCTGCAAAATGGTACATCATAGCCATTAAACACATCATGCTGAAAGGGACAGGAGTGATGTACATCTGGAAGGAGATCCTGATCTTAATTGCGATGACACTGTTCTTTATTGCGGTGTCGATCAGGAAGTTTAAGATCAGGCTGGAATAAAGGCGGAGTGACAGGATTTCAATGAGAACGATAGGATATATATTACAAAAAGAGTTCATACAGATCTTCCGCAACCGGATGATGCTGCCGGTCATTTTCCTGGTACCCATCGTACAGCTTCTGATCCTGGTGAATGCGGCCACATTGGAGATGAAGCACATTAAGATGTACGTCATTGACGAAGATCTCTCAGCCATGTCGCGTAATCTGGTCGGCACGTTTTCGGGCAGTCCGTTTTATATTGTCAGCCAGGGATCTTTTTCGTTGGAGGTTGCTCAAAACGAATTAAAGAGGGAGCGTGTGGATGTCATTTTGAGAATTCCTCAAAATTTTGAGAAAAGACTGATCACCGAAGGTCGTTCAGAAGTCCAGTTGTTGATCAATGCGATCAACAGTACGGCGGCCTCCCTGATTTATGCTTACAGCACCTCCATTATAGCCGATTTTAATGCGGGTGTGATTGCCGCCACACCCTTGACGGCACCCGTTGACAAATCGGGTAACATAGCGCTGACCAGCTCGTTCTGGTATAATCCGGAGCTGAATTACAAGGTTTACATGCTGCCGGGTATCCTGGTCATTCTGGTGACCCTGATCGGCATGTTCCTTTCCGCCCTGAATCTTGTAAGGGAAAAGGAGATCGGGACAATTGAACAGATCAATGTGACACCTATCAGGAAATATCAGTTCATAACCGGCAAGCTCTTACCTTTCTGGGTTATCGCCCTGTTCGAACTGGGTTTTGGGATGGTCATCGGCAGGTTGGTCTTTCATGTCCCGGTATTGGGCAATGTCTGGCTTCTTTTTGGTTTTGCCTCTGTTTACCTATTCGTTGTCATGGGTATAGGATTGTTTATTTCGACCTTGTCGGCCACACAACAGCAAGTGATGTTCCTTACTTTTTTCTTCATGATCACATTTATCCTGATGGGAGGTATATTCACGCCTGCCGAGAGCATGCCTGACTGGTCCCAGCGGGTCAATATCATCAATCCTTTTGCTTATTTCATGCGTGTTATCCGGATGGTGATGCTGAAAGGATCCGGATTTTGGGATATCCACAGGGAATTTTTCTCCCTGGGCATTTATGCCGTGATCATTCTTAGTCTGGCCATCTGGAGATACCGGAAAGTGGCTTAGCAAACCAGATTCTTTTTCCAACCTGGATCACCGTTCGAGGTATCTTGTTGCGGTCTCTTTCTGCCCGAAGCTGAATCTGAGGAATCCAAAGGCGAATGACACCATGGGATCGTTTTGTTTGAAGAGGGTGGTCAGGTCATGGACAGCCAAGCCGATCTGCCACATGGTGGCATCATTGTTTATCGGGAAAAACGAAACCCCAAAGGGTATGTGGGTACCAAGCTTGCCACCGGTGACAATACCGAGATTCAGCTGAACATAATTGGAAGGGTTATAGGTTGCGCCGATGCCGAACATAGTTTTTTCATACTTACCTGGAACTTCATCTCCCAAAGGCACATAGAAATCGGCACCCGCTTCTATTTGTTCCGTAAAACGGTAAGTAGCCCCTGCACGTAAATTCAATGGTAGTTTTACTTTTTTATTGTCGAGTGCGCGCCACTGATAAGGATCATCAGGGGCATTATCAGCCACTATAAGCTGACCTTGCGAAAAAACATTATAGTTATCTATCCCGTTGATTTCGATAGAGTAAACATGAACATCATAACCTTCAAAAAGATTACCGGACCATTTAATATTACCGATGTCATTGACGGCGAGGCTGATTTTCAGATCCTTATATTTAACGGTCGACCCGATGTCAAATCCGAAGCCGGTACCTGTTTTTTTCGGCCAGTTACCGGTCACCGGATGTAAAGGTTCGGTATCGTAATCAACTTCAAAAATAGGACTGAGCGAAGAAAAGGCAATAAGTGAACCCTGGCTGTTCTGATAGTATTGATTCCCGGAATAACCGGTTATATATTTCAATCCAATGCCGAGGTACCAGCTCCAGTCATTTTTTTCGATGATTTTACGGCCATAGCCGAGATTATATTCCCTGTACCATATGAAATCCAGGTCGGTTCCTTTATATACCATGGAGGCTCTGGTTTCATTGTAAGGTATTGAGGTATAACCTATCGTATCCGTTTCAGAAGAGGGATCATAGACATGGATATTAAAAAAGGGTGCATTGTAGCCCTGGAACAGGAATTCAGCGGCATTCTTGTTCAGCACAGAGTTCCACAGGCCTCGGTCGCGGATACAAAAAGCAAAGCCACCCATATCCTCATTTTGAAAGGATATACCGAACCAGGTAACGGCACCCTGGGCCCAGAGACGAGTATCGGTGAAATCGGCGGCCGCTTTCTCTTTGTCCTGGTATAAAAGGGTTATGTCTTCCTTAAACAGATCATGGTATACCTGTTTCTTGGTCAGAGGCTCGGAATAAATGGTAATAGCGGCTTCAAAGAATCCCAGATTCCAACTGTGATCGTTCGGTGTCCATCCCAGGTTGGCAGGATTGATGCCAAGGCATTGATAATCATTAAGTGACGCTGTCGAGTAACCGGCTCCCGCCGCATTAAACGAACTGATTTCTGTCTGTGCAAAAGTGCAACTGAGAAATAAAACCGAGAAAATGGAACAGTAAAGTTTTTTCATTTTTTTAAAAGTTTGGATTAGTGATGATTGCCAAAGATAAGAAATGAAAATTATAATGGCAAATTAATGATGATCAAGCTTTTTTAAATTGTATATTTTTTTGAATTTATCGAGGATGACATCCGATTCCAGGGGCACCTGTTCGATGACAATATTGCTGGTATCGAGGCCAAAAGCCCTGATATCACTGATCCCTATGTTATTGATGATCCTGTAAAAATCCATAATGAACTGGTCAAAGGGAGGGAATTCGAAATCATAGTTCTGTATCCTGTCGATCAGAACGAACCTGAAATCACCGGGGATGTGGTGTTTCTGCAGCGAATCGTAATTTCCGGTGATGTCTATTTCTTTATTTTTCAGCAAATCATCAATGACCTCTTTGAAGAAGAGGTTCAGACGGGGTTGAATTTTAAATCCGATGATAAAGTCCACCCTGATGAGCACGTCGGGGATAAGAGTTTCGACGCGGTATTCCATGGTCAGGGGTTCATCCACGATATGCAGATGCAGGAACCAATATCTGTCGGCTCTTTTAGGTTGCCGGTTAATGATGGAGAACATGATTTTTGACTCCACATCGGTTTTCAGGTCGGCTTTGGTCAGATAGACCAGATTGATGGCATATTTCGGGATGCTTTCGTCCTTTTTCAGGTCTTTAAGGGTATCGGCATAATCGGCGATTTTAACGAACAGCAGGAACCGTTTTTTTATTTCTCTTCCGCGGTACCAGACAAACATGACGAAAACAAGAAGTCCGGCCAGTAACAGTGTGAACCAGCCACCATAGGTGAATTTGTGCAGGTTGGCGATAAGAAATACCCCTTCAATGGTCAGATAGACCATGACAAAAATAGCGATCAGAGGAGCCGGTTTGCGTTTGTTGATGAGATAGAATGTCATCAGAGCGGTGGTCATCAGCATGGTGATGGTGATGGCCAGGCCATAAGCGGCTTCCATGTTGCGTGATTCCCTGAAGTACAGAATGACAAAGCACACAGCCAGAAAGAGTGCCCAGTTGACCGTGGGGATGTACATCTGACCTTTGGAATGGGCAGGGTAAATAATTTTCATTTTGGGCCAGAAATTGAGAGATATGGCTTCACTCACAATACTGTATGACCCGCTTATCATGGCCTGGCTGGCAATAATGGCGGCAGCCGTGGCAATAAAAATACCCGGTACCAGGAACCATCCCGGTAACATTGAAAAGAAGGGATTGGTGCCGGATGCAATGTCGGAGGGGTGACTGAGCACCCAGGCACCCTGTCCCAGATAATTCAGGATCAGGGAAGTTTTAACGAATATCCAGGAGACCCGTATGTTAATGAATCCACAGTGACCCAGATCGGAGTATAATGCCTCGGCGCCGGTGGTGCACAGAAACACAGCACCCAGTAACAGAAAGCCGCCGGGATAGGCCGATAATAATTTGATGGCATAATACGGATTGAATGATTTTAGAATGTCGGGAAAGAAAAATATTTCATTGAAGCCGACGACACCGAGCATGGTAAACCACACCAGCATGATGGGTCCAAACGATTTCCCGATGAATGGTGTTCCAAAACGCTGAATGATAAAAAGGAAAATAATGATGACCAGGGCAATGGGTACAACGGGAAGAGCAGGATTCACCATGTTGAGTCCTTCTATTGCTGACACGACGGTAATGGAAGGGGTGATAACCCCGTCGGCCAGCAGGGCTGCTCCACCTATGATGGCGATGATAAATACCCATCTGCGTTTTTTACGGATAAGGGCATACAAGGCGAAAATGCCACCCTCGCCCTTATTGTCTGCCCGGAGCGTAACGATGATGTATTTGATGGTGGTTTGCAGAGTGAGCGTCCAGATAATGCAGGAAAGAGCGCCCAGGATAAAATCACGGTCAACCGGTCCGGTACTGCCTGCCAGAATGGCTCTCACGACATATAACGGCGATGTGCCAATGTCACCGTAAACGATGCCGAGCGTTATGATCAGACCAGCCAGAGTGAGTTTTGAAATATTGGCAACCTGGGGTTTTTTGACCATCTCCTTAGTAAAAAAGCGTGCAAATTTAATTGGAAATTAGGTGCTATTCTTATAATGCTGATTATATTTTAACTGTTATTTGTGTTTATTTTCAATTCTTGATCTCTGCAAATTTTATTCAGACAAGGGCAATATCATCTGATTTAAGGTTGGTATTGACCTGACGTAAATCATTCATTATATTTGTAATATTAATCCCGATTAATAGATCAAAAATCAAAAAAATGGGCATGAATATTAAAGCTATTTATCTCCTTTTTACGGCCATTTTTATATTCAATAATGATGGGATGTGCCAGGGGGAGGCCATACCGGCAGGCATTGCCGATACCCTTCAGGACGGTGAACAACGTGCCGAAAGGTTATACAATCAGTCCATTGATTTCATTCAGCGGGGATTGCCTGATTCTGCTCTCCGGGCTTTGAACGAGGCTCTCTCCATCAGGCCTGATTTTGCTCCCGCTTTATATAACCGGGGAGTGATCGAATTCAGGATACAAAAGTATAAGCCGGCTTTGGACGATCTGACTAAAAGCATTTCAATACAACATGATGGCCAGGCTTTTTATGCCAGAGCCCAGACAAGAATGGCTCTAAATGATTTACATGGCGCCGGGGAGGACTTCACCAAAGCCATTGAAAATAGACCTGATTATCCTGAAGCCCATTATTACCGGGGAGGGATTTATTTTATTCAGGCCTTTTATCCACAAGCAATTGCTGATTACACCGAGGCGATCAGGCTGAAAGGCGATTATGCCTATGCTTATCATGACCAGGGATGTGCTCATATGAAACTTGGTGACCTGTCACAGGCACAGGATGATTTTCTCAGCGCTGTGAGAATAAACCCGTCATTGTATGTTTCCTTCGATAAACTGGGCGAGGTCAAGATGATGCAGGGCGATTATGATGGTGCCGTTAAAGCGTTCACGACAGCCTCGGGGATCAACCCTGATGACCTTGCATCTCATGACCTCTGCGGTATTGCCAGAATCTATATGGGTGACTATCAGGGCGCTATTGATGAATTTGACAAAGTCTTGAAAATAAATCCCGGGCATATACAGGCCCTGAACAATAGGGGCAACGCCAAATACAAAATGAATGATTATGCGGGGGCTGTCGAAGATTATAATGTCCTTCTCAGGGCACAGCCTGAGAATGGAACGGCTTATCTCAACAGGGGCATTGCCAGGGAAATGCTTCGCGACAACCAGGGTGCCTGTGACGACTGGCAAAAAGCCGCCACTTATGGCATTGAAGCAGCAAAATCATATTTGACAGATTGTAAAAATTAATCTTACTCTCATGAGACATACTCGTCTTTTCATCACACTACTGACACTGAGTGCATGGTTTCTGCTGGTCAGGGCGGGAGCCCAGGTCAATGTTTCGTTCGATACGGATAATTTCTCCGAGGAACAAAAAAAAGAACTGAAGGAGGCCATAAAAAATATTAAAGATGGCGATGATTTTTTTTACAATGAAATCCCTCAATACAGACAGGCTTTGGACCTCTATTTAAAGGCCAATGCCTTCAATCCCTCCAACAGTCTCCTTAATTACAAGATAGGTGTCTGCTATCTGAAGACCATTCAAAAAACCAAATCGGTACCTTACTTTGAAAAAGCTCTCGCGCTTGATCCCAAGGTTAAACCCGACATTCTATTTTTGCTTGGACAGGCCTATTATCTGAACCTCGAGTTGGATAATGCCATTGAGAAGTTTGAGGAATACCGTCACATCCTTTCACCGGATGAATTAAAAGAGAACAGGGCCAAGATTGATAAGCAGATCGAAGAGTGTAAGGTAGCCAAGGAAATGGTTGAACATCCCGTCCGCGTTTTTATTGATAATATAGGTGCCCCGGTCAACACGACCTATTATGAATATGGTCCTTATGTCAATGATGACGAAACCGTCCTGATGTTCACCTCATGCCGGCCCAACACCACCGGCGGAGGTGTCGATCCTATTGATCTGATATATTATGAAGATATTTATATTTCCTATAAAGACAAGAGTACCGACAAGTGGAGCGAACCTATCAATCCAGGCCGTCCCCTTAACACCGATTCACATGATGCCATCGTGGGTATATCCAATGACGGCAAACATGCCTTGGTGTACAAGGGTAGTGAGAATCAGGGGGATATCTATGAATGCTTTATAAAAGACGGTTCCTGGCAAAATCCTAAACCGTTGCCCAAGGAAATAAACACACAATATCACGAAACATCCGCTTCTTATTCACCTGATATGCAAGCCATTTATTTCGTCAGCGACAAACCGGGAGGCTATGGTGGCAAGGATATTTATGTGAGCAGAATGGAACGTAAAGGGACCAGTGATAAATTTGAATATGGTGAAGCAGTCAATCTGGGTCCTGTCATCAACACACTTTATGATGAAGAGGGCGTATTCATGCATCCTGACGGCAAGACATTGTATTTCAGCTCATGTGATCATAAAACCATGGGGGGATATGATATTTTTAAATCCGTTTATGAAAACGGTCAATGGTCAACGCCTGAAAATCTCGGGTATCCGGTCAATTCGCCTGATGATGATGTGTTTTTCTCCATCTCAAAAGATGGCCGGCATGGTTATTTTTCATCTTATGATGATAAGGGCATGGGTCAACGCGACCTGTTCATGATTACTTTCCTTGGTCCTGAAAAACCCCTTCTGTACCAATATGACAGCGTGCCCTTGGCCTGGCAGGCATTGCCGGCTATCACCTTAGCGCTTGCTCCCAAAGTGGAGATAAAAAATATCGAGATGGTCATCGTGAAGGGTATCATCAGGGATACGGTTACCTTGGAGCCGCTGGGCGGGGTGCCGATCGAAATTTTTGACAACAGCATGAACAGGGTGGTCGGCTCATTCGAGTCGACGATGGGAACCGGGCAATACATGGTCACATTGAATTCCGGACGCAATTACGGATTTGCCGTTAGGGCCAAAGATTACCTGATTTGCTCTGAAAATGTCGATATTCCTGCTTCCACAACCGTCAGGGAGATCACGAAGGATTTTTATCTGAAAAAAGTTGAGGTCGGAGCAAAAATCATTCTTAAGAATATATTTTTTGATTTTGACAAAGCCACCTTGCGCCCAGAGTCACAGGCGGAACTGGACAGGCTGGTAAAACTGCTTCAGGATATGCCCACCTTGAAAATTGAAATATCAGGACATACTGATAATATCGGTTCGGCGTTATACAACCAAAAACTATCGCAAAACAGGGCCAAAACAGTCGTCGACTACCTGATAACCCACGGTATCGACGAAACCAGGCTATCATATAAGGGTTATGGATTTAGCCAGCCCATTGCATCAAATGATACAGATGAAGGTCGTCAACAAAACAGAAGAACGGAATTTAAAGTGCTCAGTAAATGATTGGATGATTACCCGCTAAAAACCGCATGTGACGTACATTTCAGGATGAGGCGAAGAAAAAGGAAGTGAACGTAAGCAGCATGCAACTAAACAAATTTTGATTTATTTCGTTTAATAGGGTAATTCTGACTCAATTACATTTTGTTGGATTAAAGACGACGACATGATTAAGGATAGCTTGGTACAAATAATAAGAATAGCCGTACTTTTCAGTCTGACTTTTTTTCTGGTAACTTGTACCAACGGACCGTCAAATAAAACGAAGGGAAATCCGGGATTTGATGATAACGGTATGCTTGCCGTGATCAGATTAAGAGGCAAGCTGATAGCCACCACAAGTTACAATTCGACTGATTATTTCATTTACCGTGGTGATCCCATGGGTTATCAATACGATCTGCTCAGATCGTTCGCCGCATATCTGGGTGTGGATCTTGAAATCGTTATCCACAACGATCTGGATAAGGCCTTCGCCAGCCTGAACAAAGGCGACTGCGACCTGATCGCCAGGAATATCATTATAACCAAAGACAGGGCAGGTTTTGTGGATTTCAGCGAACCCCTCAGCCAGACACGGCAGGTTCTCGTTCAGCGCAAACCGGATAACTGGCGCAAGATGAAGACCTGGGATGATGTGGAATCCCATCTCATCCGTAATCCGATATATCTTGGAGGCAAGACCATTTACATACCTAAGAACGGTTCTTTCCGCATGCGCCTCCAGAATCTCTCGAATGAGATCGGCGATTCGATCAACATTGTGGAAATCAACGATAAAACACAGGAGCAACTGATTGCAATGGTGGCTAACGGTGACATCGATTATACCATTTGTGAGGAGGATGTCGCTCTTGTCAACCAGGATTATTTTCCTGACATCGATGTGGGAACACCTGTGGGTTTTCCGCAAAACACGGCATGGGCCGTCAGAAAAGGTTCACAGGAGCTGGTCAATGAAATCAATGCATGGCTGGCCTCTTACAAGAAGAGCAGCGAGTGGAAGTTAACGTATAATAAATATTTTAAAAATCCGCGGTTGGGTCGGTCGGCCCTGGATGAATACCATATCATCAAGCATGGCCGGATCTCTGGTTACGATGATTTTCTTAAATCACAAAGCAAGCTGCTGGGTTGGGACTGGCGACTACTGGCATCAATCATATTCCAGGAATCGGGTTTTAATTCTAATATAACCTCATGGGCAGGAGCTTTCGGGATGATGCAACTGATGCCGGCGACAGCCAGGAAATTCGGCGTGGATGCCCAATCCCCCCCACAGGCCAATATTGAAGCAGGGGTGAAATTCTTAAAATGGTTGGACAGCCAGTTTGAAGATATTGTAAAAGATAAGAATGAACGGCAGAAGTTTGTTCTGGCATCCTATAATGTCGGCATTGCTCACGTTTATGATGCCATGCGGCTGGCTGAAAAATACAATAAGAATCCATTTATCTGGACCAACAGCGTGGATTCGTTTATGCTCGACAAGTCCGATCCTAAATATTATAACGACTCGGTGGTTTATTATGGCTATGCGAGAGGATCCGAAACATTTAATTTTGTTAACAAGGTCTTTGAGAATTATAATTATTTCAAGAAGCTGATCAATTGATCCGTCTTTTTTCTCAGGTTCCCGGGTTAATGAGCATTTCGTACATCATACAGGCTTCCTTTACAGCTTCCATGACAGGTGCATAGGTAAATTCAATGGTGGCTTTTATTTTTTCACCTGAGTAATAGTTTTTTTCAGCCGATTTACTCACCATCGATTGCGTGATCAAAGGAGAGGTGTGCCAAAGTAAACTCCTGACACGTTCAGCACTCCAGGCAAGGGCCAGAATAAAGGAAGGTAGTCTGATCCAGGGTTTATGCTTTCCAAAACTTTCGGCAATCATATTGAATATCTCACGGTATGACAGGTTTTCGGCGTTGAGGACAAAACGCTCGTCTGAGACTTCACTGTCCATCAGTAGGATCATGGCTTTTGCGACGTCACCGACGCCTATGAATCCATTGACTCCGTTAGTGTAAAAGGCCGGTATCCTGTGAATGGAATCAATGAGCTTACCGCTTTCTTTTGCCGGATCACCGGTGCCGACAATCACTGAGGGATTGACGATCACTGCTTTCAATCCTTCGGCTATACCCCGCCACACCTCACGCTCCGATTCATATTTACTGACGGCATATGGCGTGGTCTTGCCCGAGAACACCAAACGGCTGTTTTCATCGGTCATCCCGATGAGTGAAGGCCGTCCCAGAGCGGCGATGCTGCTGACATGACAGAGCTTGCGAACGTTTTTGCTGATGGCAGCGTTGACGACGTTAGCCGTTCCTTCCACATTGATGGTCATCATGGTTTTGGCCTGGCGCGGATCAAATGACACCACAGCCGCACAATGGTAGACATCGGTTACCCCTCTCATGGCCTCCTCAAGGGAATAGATGTCCAGTGTATCGCCTTCAACCCATTCAATGTCACCAGGTAAAGGACCATGACCGGTGAAAGCGGTGAAGACCATGTCAACTACCTTCATGCTGCTGTTCTTGCGTTTTAAAGCCCTGACTTGCCTGCCTCTGCTGACCAGCTCATAAAGAAGGCGGGATCCCACCAGCCCGGTAGCTCCTGTGACGAGAATCATACCGCAAAATTATGCTTTTTATTCAGCCGGAAGCTTTTAGCTTTATTATACCAGGATGGGATGCTTGCGTTGAATTCTTATCTTTGCACAAAATAATATCTTATGAATTTTGTGGAAGAACTTAGGTGGAGAGGCATGATCCATAACATCATGCCTGGGACGGAGGAGCAGCTGAACAAAGAAATGACGACAGCATACGTTGGCTTTGATCCCACGGCCGATTCGCTGCACATCGGAAATCTCGTTTCGATTATGCTGCTGAAGTTTTTTCAGATGGCCGGCCATAAACCCATTGTCCTGGTCGGCGGTGCCACAGGCATGGTGGGCGATCCCTCAGGCAAATTGTATGAAAGAGATCTACTTGATACAGATACCCTGAATTATAACCTTGAGTGCCAGAAAAAGCAATTAATGAAGTTCCTTGACTTTGGAGAGGGTCAAAACGCTGCGGAACTGGTCAATAATTTTGACTGGATGAAAGATTTCGGTTTCCTGCAGTTCATCCGTGAGGTGGGCAAGCACATCACCGTCAACTATATGCTGGCCAAAGACTCGGTTCAAAAGCGACTGGAGACGGGGATTTCCTTTACCGAATTCTCCTATCAGCTGGTTCAGGGTTACGATTTTTTATGGTTGTATGAACATAAAAACTGCAAGCTGCAGATGGGCGGATCGGATCAATGGGGTAACATCACCACGGGTACGGAGCTCATCCGCCGCAAGCTGGGAGGTGAAGCCTATGCCCTGACGGCCCCCCTGCTCACCAAAGCTGACGGAGGGAAGTTCGGAAAGACCGAGCAAGGTAACGTATGGCTGGATCCTGACAAGACATCACCGTATAGTTTCTACCAGTTCTGGATCAATTCATCGGATGAGGATGCCGAGAGGTATATCAGGATCTTCACCCTTTACGGCAAAGAAGAAATTGAACAGATGATCATGGAGCATCAACAGGCTCCTCAACTCCGTATTCTTCAGAAAGCCCTGGCCAGGGACATCACCGTCAGAGCCCACTCGGAGGACGATTATAACACGGCCATTGAGGCATCGTCTATACTCTTTGGTGCCGGCACCACGGAAACTCTTAAGAATCTCCCTGAGAAGACTTTTCTTTCCGTTTTTGAAGGGGTGCCACAGAGTGAGGTCGCCCTGGCCGATCTTGAGAGTGGGGTTGACATCGTTGATTTTCTTGTCGGGAAAACAGCTATTTTCCCTTCCAAAGGTGAAGCCCGGAGGATGCTTAAGGATAACGGGGTAAGCATCAACAAAACGAAAGTCGATGAGTCGGTAATCATAGGTGCGGAGCACCTGTTAAATCAGAAGTACATCCTTGTCCAGAAAGGGAAAAAGAATTATTTCCTGGTCAAAGCCGGATAGGGGGCTGATCACTTTTCAATGCTCCACACGGCTCCTTCTTTGGTATCGTTAATGGTTATCCCCAGGCGGGCTAGCTCGCTGCGTATCCTGTCGGCCATGGCAAAATCTTTTTTATCCCGCGCCTGTTGTCTGATGGCGATGAAGGCATCCATCAGGTGTTGAATCAGCTCGCTCTGATCGCCGGCTTTATCTTCCCTGAGTCCGAGTATTTCATACACAAAGTCAGCAAAGAGTTTTTTCAGCAAGGTGATATCATCACCTGTCAGTGATTCTTTTTTATCATTTACCAGGTTAATGATTCTTATGGCTTCAAAAAGGGTGGCGATGACTACAGGGCTGTTAAAGTCGTCATCCATGGCTTCATAACATTTCTGTTGCAGCTCTTTGGTGCCGGCAGTGGAGGTGGCAGCCGGGGTGAGGTGGTTCAATATTTCCATACCCTGAAAGAGACGTTTCAGACCTTTTTCGGCGGCTTGCAGGGCTTCGTTGGAGAAGTCGAGTGTGCTGCGGTAGTGAGCTTGCAGCATAAAGAAACGGATGGTCATGGGGCTGTATGGCTTGTCAAGCAGCGTGTGGTTGCCTGCGAAGAAGTCATCCAGGCTGATGGCATTGCCGAGCGATTTGCCCATTTTCTGGCCATTGAGGGTGATCATGTTGTTGTGCATCCAATATTTCACCGGGTCAACACCATAGGCTGCCACGGTTTGTGCTATCTCCGATTCATGGTGGGGGAAGAGGAGATCCATGCCACCGCCGTGGATATCGAAGGGGATGCCGAGGTATTTGGCACCCATCACGGAACATTCAAGATGCCATCCCGGGAAGCCGATGCTCCATGGTGAGGGCCACCGCATGATGTGCTCGGGGCGGGCGCTTTTCCACAGGGCAAAATCGGCAGGGAAGCGTTTCTCTTCCTGTCCTTCCAGCTCACGGGTCTCCATTATCAGGTCGTCCACGACACGTCCTGACAACTTTCCATAGTCATACTTCTCATTATAATGTCTGACGTCAAAATAGACTGAGCCATTGGCCTCGTAAGCGTAGCCCGCTTTGAAAATTTTTTTTATGGTATCAATCTGGTCAAGGATATGCCCTGAGGCAAGGGGTTCGATGCTGGGCGGCAGGACATTCAGCTGGCTCATGTTGCGGTGATAACTGTTGGCATAATATTGTGCCACTTCCATCGGTTCGAGTTGTTCCAGACGTGCTCTCTTGGCTATTTTATCCTCACCCGCATCGGCATCATGTTCCAGGTGCCCGACATCGGTGATGTTCCTGACATAGCGTACTTTGTAACCGAGATGCATCAGGTAACGGTAAACCATGTCGAAAGTTATGGCCGGCCGGGCATGACCCAGATGAGCCTCACCATAAACCGTTGGCCCGCAAACATACATGCCGACGAGCGGGGGATGCAGAGGCTGAAATTTTTCCTTACGGCGCGAGCGGGTGTTGTACAGAATAAGATTATGCTCCATGGAGCAAAGATAAGAAGATATACGATTTAAGATTAACGATATGTGAGGTTTGATTTATTTGAGAATGGGAGATATAGGATTGGAAATGAAAATAAATCTTAAATAAGGGTCACAATTGATGGGATTGTTGGATTAACATAAAAACAAGATTATGACACGGCAGGAATTGGAGGAACGGTTAATAAGTTTTGCGGTTTCCATTTACAGAATATGCAAATTGATGTCAAAATCGATAGCAGGAGTAAATCTGATTGATCAGATTATCCGTTCATCCACATCAGCTGCATTGAACTATGGTGAAGCTGTAAGTGCCGAGTCAAAAAAGGATTTCACCCGCAAAATAAAGATTATCCTCAAGGAATTGAGAGAAACCTCTATTGCCCTAGAAATCATCCAGCAGACAAAACTTAGTGAAGCAGTTGCTGACGTTGAAAAGGCAAAGAAAGAAAATAATGAATTGATCTCAATCTTCGTTAAGACCCTTCAAACCGCCCAAAAAAATCTCCAAATCAAATAAATCCCCAATAAATCAAAAATCAACTATCGTTAATCTGATATCATTTAATCACCCCGAGTTCCTTACCTACTTTTACAAAAGCATCAATGGCCTTGTCGATGTGGTGCATTTCGTGGCCGGCGGATATCTGAACGCGAATTCTGTCTTTTCCTCTGGGAACGACGGGGAATGAGAAGGCGATGACGTAGATACCTTCTTCGAGCATCCTGTTGGCAAAATTGACTGCGAGCTTGGCGCTGTCGGAAAATTTGCCGAACATGATGGGCACGATGGGATGCACGCCGGGGACTATATCAAAGCCGGCATCGGTCATTTTCTTCCTGAAGTAGGTGGTGTTTTGTTCGAGTTTATCACGCAGGAACGTCGTTGAGGAGAGTATCTCCATTACACGAATGGTACCGCCGACGACAGCGGGTGCGAGGGTATTGGAAAAGAGGTAGGGACGACCTTTATTGCGCATCCATTCGATGATCTCCTTGCGTCCTGATATGCAGCCGCCGGAAGCGCCTCCCAGTGCTTTGCCGAAGGTGGTCGTAATGATATCGATACGACCCATCACGCCGCGGAATTCATGTGTCCCCCGTCCGGTTTTACCCATGAAGCCGGAGGAGTGACTGTCGTCGATCATGACCATGGCGTCGTATTTATCGGCCAGGTCGCAGATCTCATCCAGCTTGGCGATATCGCCGTCCATGCTGAAAACGCCATCGGTGGCGATCATCCTGAAACGGCAGCTTTGAGCTTCTTTCAGGCACCGTTCCAGGCCTTTGCCGGCTTTGCCGGTGGTGGGATCCACCTCCTCCATGTCGCGCATGTCACCATGGTTATAAATCCACCGTTGGGCTTTGCACAGCCGGATGCCGTCGATGATGGAAGCATGATTGAGCGCATCGGTGATGATGGCATCGTCAGGACCCAGCAGAGGCTCGAAAACGGCCCCGTTGGCATCGAAACAGGAGGAGAACAGGATGGTGTCTTCCGTGCCCAGGAATTCGGCTACTTTACGTTCCAGCTCCTTATGGATATCCTGGGTACCGCAGATAAACCTTACCGAAGACAGTCCATAGCCCCTGTGGTCGATCTCTTCATGGGCAGCCTTGATCACTTCGGCATGTGAAGAGAGACCAAGGTAATTGTTAGCACAGAAGTTCAGGCATTTTTTCCCTTTCACAATGATTTCAGCACCCTGCTCGCTTTCAATAATGCGTTCGTGCTTGTACAAACCCGCTTCTTCAATTTTGGAGAGCTCCCCACGAAGGTAATCTTTTACTTTTCCATACATAGCAATGATTTTTAAGGTGAATAATGAAAATGAATGACATGAACGGGGTGCAAAGATAGGGATTAATATATAGGAGAGGTAATATTTGCTAATTATCATCATACGGATTTAAATTTTCTTATTTTTGTCACTCGCTTCAAATTGATACCATTTTAAAAACTTAAAAGATTCATTATGAAGAACATACTAGTCATAGGTGCGGTTGGTCAGATAGGATCGGAGCTGACGATGCGTTTGCGTGAAGTTTACGGCAGCAGTCACGTTGTAGCCGGTTTTCGCAAAACACAACCCAGTGAGGAGCTGGCTAATTCAGGTCCGCAGGAACGTGTGGATGCCACGGATCCCCAACGTATCGTGGAAGTGGTTAAAAAATATAAGATTGACACGATATTCAATCTGGCCGCCCTCTTATCCGCCGTGGCGGAACAGCGGCCGCAGGATGCGTGGCATGTGGGTGTGAACGGTGTTTTTAACGTTTTGGAGGTAGCCCGTGAACATCATTGTGCCGTTTTCTTTCCGAGTTCGATAGGAGCTTTCGGGCCAACCACACCTCTTGACAATACCCCTCAGGATACCATTCAGCGCCCCCGCACCATGTATGGTGTGACAAAAGTGACGGGTGAATTGCTAAGTGATTACTATTTTAAACGCTATGGCGTTGATACCAGGGGTTTGCGTTATCCGGGCATCATATCCAATGTCACTTTACCCGGAGGCGGGACAACGGATTATGCCGTAGAGATTTATTATGCGGCTATCAAGACCGGACATTTCACCTGTTTCCTGAAAGCAGGCACTTTCTTAGACATGATGTACATGCCCGATGCCCTTGACGCAGCTCTGCAGATCATGGAGGCTGACGGTTCAAAGCTCATCCATCGTAATGCTTTCAATGTCACCTCTATGAGCTTTGACCCTGAGATTATTTATAAAGAGATAAAGAAGCATATTCCTGGTTTCGTCATGGATTATAAAGTTGATCCTGTGAGGCAAAGCATAGCCGAGTCGTGGCCGAATAAAATGGATGACTCGGCAGCCCGCAAAGAATGGGGTTGGGATCCTAAGTGGGACCTTGAAAAAATGACCGTCGATATGCTTAAAGTCATCGGGGAGAAACATAGGAAGGGATTGATATGACCTTCCTGTTCCGTTTACCATTAGTCCGTTAAAAAGCGTTAAAAAGAGGAATACGGGCTCTTCATAAGATAAATAGGCTAACTATTTTCATGGCGGTTTGTTTATTTGGATGTATCCTAAACAGATCGCATCATGAAAACACGGATCTTAAAAAGCGTTATCCTTCCTCTTCTGCTCCTTGTGGCAACACCAACCCTTTGGTCACAGGACAGCACAGAGGCAGATGATCCCGGATGGCCCCGGGAAATCAACTCATCGCTGGGTATTATTGTCATTTATCAGCCCCAGTATGAGTCATTCAGTAACGATCAGCTGGAAGCCCAGGCGGCTGTGTCGGTCACAACGCCCGGAAATAAGGAGCCTGAATATGGGGCGGTATGGTTGAAAGCCCAGATGGCCACCGACCTCGAAACGCGTATGGTTTCGCTGGTCTCGCTCAAGGTCACCGATACCCGTTTTCCTGATACATCGCAGGTTAAAACTCAGCATCTCTCCAAAATCATTGAAACAGAATTCCCCAAGTGGGGTCTGACTATCTCGCTTGACCGGCTGCTGGCCGACGTGGAAGCCACCGGAGAGGCCAAGTCACAATCCCTCAAACTCAATAACGGTCCGCCGGAAGTGGTGTTTGTCACATACCCCGCCGTTTTGATACGTATTGACGGTGAGCCCGTCCTCAAGGATATTGAGGACATGAATTACAAATACGTCGTTAATACGCCCTATTTCATTGTTCAGAGTGACAAAACCAACGACTATTATCTTAAAGGCGGTGATTATTGGTATACGACCAGTGACATCCAGGGCACCTGGACGCCCATTACCAATCCGCCGCATGAACTGGTGCGGCTGGCCGACCGGGTGATAGAAGATACGCACGCCAATGCCGTACCCATGAACGAAGAGCACAGGAAAAGAAAAGGATCGGCGGCAGCGCCGGCCATCATCATTAAAACAAAACCGGCCGAATTGTTACAGACCGACGGCCAGCCCCAATGGACGCCGATTGACGGGACATCCCTGATCTTTGTGAAAAATACCTCTTCAAATATTTTTATGGATGTGACCTCACAAGAGTATTATATTCTTCTTTCCGGGCGATGGTATGAATCCAAATCACTGACAGGTAATGACTGGACATATGTGGCATCGGATAAATTGCCGGCAGACTTTACCCGCATCCCGGCCGATTCTGACAAGGGCAATGTCCTGGCCAATGTGGCCGGAACACCTCAGGCAAAGGAAGCCGTTCTGGAAGCACAGATACCACAGACCGCCCAAGTTGACAGAAAGGATGCCAGGGAGACGGTGACCTATGCCGGTGATCCCAAATTTGTGCCCATCAAGGGTACCCATATGGCGTATGCCGTTAACACGGATAAAGCCGTCCTGCTGATTGACGGCAAGTACTATGTTTGCGACCAGGCTGTATGGTTTGTGGGTGATTCCCCCGAAGGGCCCTGGACAGTGAGCGTATCCGTACCCGATGAGGTACTGGATTTACCTCCTGATGTGCCTGTTTACAACGTAAAGTACGTGTATATTTATGATTATACGCCTGATATCGTGTACATGGGCTACACACCCAGTTACCTTTGTTCATACATTTATGGTCCAACCGTCGTTTACGGAACAGGTTTTTATTATGATCCGTGGTTCGGTCTGGATTATTTCCCGCGTCCCTGGACGTTTGGTTTCGACATGGCATGGTTCCCTTACATAGGGTGGTGTTATGGCTTTGATCTGAGCCTTTTCGATCCTTATTACTGGTTCGGGTTAGGATGGTACAGTCCCTTTTATGCCTGGTGGGGCCCTGCCGGTTATTACCGTGGATATAACTATTGGTATTACGGGGGTTATCATTATGGTTATGCCGGTCACCGTGATGAGTTTTATTATGGTTCCAACCTGAACGTTTATCGTAATAGGCGATCGGGTGTTCTATATACCGGGATACCGCGGACAGAACGCTATAATGCTTACACGGAAGCGCGTCCGGCACAGATGGGGCGTAATCCGGCTTTTTCCAGAGGCCGGAACAATATTTACACCGACAGGCAAGGCAACATCTACCGCAGGTCGGGCAGTCAGTGGCAAATGAGGGAGAACGGGCAATGGAGAACGGTGACACCGATGGAACATGGCGCCGGTGGCAGGAAGACGGTGACACAACAACCGCGTGTCCGGCCTGGTGAAAAAGGGCAGATGATCAGCCCCGCAGCCCCACGTCCCTCTCCCGCTGAGATACGCAATCTGAACAGGGCATATCAGGCACGGAGCCGCGGCGCACAACAGGCACAGACGTGGCAGATGCAACGACCCTATTTTCAGCGTCCCTCCCAGGGCTTTTACAACAACCCGCCGGAGGGTTATAATAACAGACCCGCACAAGGTTATTTCAGCAGGCCTCCGGAAGGTTATTTTAACAGACCCCAGGGTATGGCCCATGGCAGCGGCGGAAGGCGTTAAGCGAAAAGAAGGAAACAGGCTGATTAAGGTTGGGCTGTTATCAGAATGGACCTGTTGACATCAGACAATGCTCTCAGGTCCATTTTTATGATGTTCCTGTCATAGGTCATTAACCCGTTACATTCTGTTTCCACATCGGTAAGCTGTGTGTAGATGCTTGCACTTAGACCCGGGTCAATCTTATAACCGGCAATCAGACCGTAATATTCACGGTAGATGGTTAGAAGTGAATCTGTTGAAGCAACTGTTTTATAGCCCCAGTTATCTTCTTGCCAGGTATGGTCCTTGACCCGGTACCCCAGACCGCCGAATTCACCGAGGACGGCGGCCCTGTATTTTTCAGGCCTTGGTGATTCTGGCTCGGGATAATGATGGATGTCGATGACATCACCTACGTACTGGTCGGTCCAGCCACTGGCATCATCGACAAGGCGGCTTGGGTCAAGGTTTTTGATCATCCTTACAATCTCATCCGTATTGAACTGTCCCCAACCTTCATTGAAAGGGACCCACATCACGATACAGGGATGGTTGTAATGGCTTTCTATCATCCGTTGAAGTTCTTCCTTAAATTGCATTTTTGTTTCATCGCTTTGTATAGTATCTTCTTTTTGATCCGGGACATCTTTAAATCCACTGGGCATATCCTGGTACACCAAAACACCGAGATGATCGCACCAATAATAAAAACGACGCGGTTCCACTTTGACATGTTTCCGTAATGCATTGAATCCCATCTTCCTAATTGTTTCAATATCATAGCGCATGGCTTCGTCGGTGGGCGGTGTATAGATGCCGTCGGGCCAGAAGCCCTGATCGAGGGGGCCGTTTTGAAATACGAAAGCATTGTTCAACATGATACGGGTTATTCCTTTTTCATCTTTACCCAGTGAAATTTTTCTCATGCCCGCATAGGAAGTCACTTCATCCAGTAATTCACCCCGGCGGAATAATGAAATGTCAAGGTCGTACAGAACAGGTGATTCCGGTGACCATAAATGGCAAGAATCAACAAGGATGAGGACCGGTTCATTTGGTATGGCATTGACGTGGCTGACCAGGTCATCTTTGAAGAAGATATTGATCGCCAGGGAGTCATCCGGCTGAGGGCAGCAGGAGAGAGTTGTGATCTGCAGTTGACGACTATCGATATCGGGAACCAGTCTGATATCTTCGATATAGGTCTCTTCGACAGGTTCCATCCATACCGTTTGCCATATGCCGGTCGTGGAGGTATAGAATATGCCTCCTCCCGGGTTGGTAACCTGCTTGCCGCGGGGCTGCCAGCCATCGTTGGTGGGATCCCATACGGCTACCGTGAGGGTTTGCTGGGTGTTGGTGGTGAGGGCATCGGTGATATCGAAATAAAAGGGATCATAGCCTCCCAGGTGCCGTCCCACCTCTGTGGCGTTAACCCACACGCTGGTTTCCCAGTCGACGGCTTCAAAATGAAGCAGTATCCTTTTACCTGTCCATTCGGGAGGAAGAGTGAACTCACGCCGGTACCAGAGGCGACGGTCCGGACCGCTTTTCTCCCCGACACCCGAAAGAGAGGATTCCAGTGGAAAAGGGACCAGAATCTTACCTGCAAATTTAACCGGTGTCTCATCGTCTTTTTTCAATATGGTATAATCCCACAAGCCGTTAAGATTGATCCAGTCTGCCCTGACCATTTGGGGGCGGGGGTACTCCGGCCAGGGATTGCCGGGATCGACAAGGGGTGTCCATCGCGTCGGCAACGGACAGGAAGCGGGCTGCCATTCACCCGACGGTCTGTGACATGAGGTAAAGGTGAAAAAGAACACGATCAGTAACATTCCCGGCAGGCGGAACATGTCAGTCATAAAAATTTTGTCAGCAGATGTCATCATAGGGGCATCATTTTCCATGTTTGAATCATTTGTCCATTATCGATCCTGAAAGATACAAATTTTAGATCAATTAACGGCCGGAAAAACAGATTTTATCTATTACACGAAGTTTTACCAAGGAGGCACGGAGAGACACAAAGGTCATAAATTTTCAATATATATTTCACATAAGATCCATGAGCTGTTTTGGTACACGTCGGGTATTGGCAGGATGTCAAAGCAGATCGTGAGAAACATTTGGCTAATTTTGCAGCCTGTTTATAATGACAATTTATGAACATTGCCGCACTGGTATCGGGAGGCGTCGACAGTAGCGTGATCATTCCCTTGCTGAAGGAACAGGGTTACGATCCGTTCATCTTTTACATCCGGATCGGGATGGAAAATGAACCCGGTTTCATGGACTGTCCTTCGGAAGAAGATATCGAAATCGCCACCTTCATTGCGAGGAAATACGGCTGCCGTTTCGAAGTGGTCAACCTGCACGATGAATACTGGAACAGGGTGGTGACCTATACCATAGATACCGTCAAACAAGGCCTCACGCCGAATCCGGATGTGATGTGCAACAGGCTCATCAAGTTCGGCAGCTTTGAAGAGAAATACGGCAAGGATTTCGACAGGATTGCCACAGGTCACTATGCCGGTGTCATGACACTGAACGGCCGTCATTATCTTCATACGGCCAAGGACAGGGTGAAGGACCAGACCTATTTCCTGGCCCATATCACCTACCCTCAGCTGTCAAAGGCTATGTTCCCGCTGGCGGATTATCTTAAGAAAGAAGTTCGTCATAAAGCTGCTCAGGAAGGTTTGCCAAGTGCTACCCGTAGGGACAGTCAGGGCATCTGCTTTCTTGGAAAGATCAACTATAACGATTTCATCAGGCAATATGTCGGGGAGAGAAAAGGTAAGATCGTTGAGCTTGAAACCGGTAAGATTCTCGGTACTCATAACGGCTACTGGTTCCATACCATCGGCCAGCGGCGTGGCCTGGGATTGCCCTTGGGACCCTGGTTCGTTGTGAAAAAAAATGCACATGAAAACATCATTTATGTCTCCAACGGCTATGACCCTGAATCCCAGTACAGCGACGAGGTAAGGCTGGAGGGGGTTCATTACATCACGGAGGAGCCCTTCAACGATTACACTGACGGTGTGCCTGTTAAATTCAAGATACGCCATACACCGGAGTTCAGTAAAGGGCGTTTATTTAAAGAGGACGGTATTTTTATTATCAGGGCTGAAGAACTCATTGCAGGGGTGGCCCCGGGACAGTTCGGGGTGATCTATGATGTGGAGGAGAAAATCTGTTACGGGAGCGGGGTGATTTGTTAAGTTGGCAGTCGTCAGTCGTCAGTC
>CAZVNP010000003.1:13139-14453 GCA_964628285.1 uncultured Lentimicrobiaceae bacterium | reverse complement strand
CGCAAAGAACGCCAAGAGATAAAATACTGATTTTAAGTACTCTGCGTACCTTGCGATTCCTTTGCTCCCTCGGCGGTTAACTATTAAAATCAGTTCTGTTACACCCTCTTGGGGTGAGGTCATTGCAGCAGTGAGAAAGAAATTATAATTTTTAAAATGGAGAATTTTATTGCATATAACCCGACCAAGCTGCATTTTGGGAAGAATGTGGTGAGACGGCTCGGTAAAGCTGTCAGCGAATATGGAGATAAGGTTTTACTTATTTACGGTCAGGGATCTATAAAGCGAAACGGCATTTATGACACGGTCATGCAGCAACTTGTCGGCATTGGCGCCGAGGTTACGGAATTTAGCGGCATCCGTCCCAACCCGGTGATAGAGGATGTTGATGCCGCTGCGAGGCTGGGAAGGGATAAAGGGGTTGATGTTATTGTTGCTGTTGGCGGAGGCAGCGTATGCGATTCGGCCAAGGTCATCTCGGTCACGATCCCGGTGACACATTCGGGATGGGATTTTTATGCCGGCACGGCCAAGCCCCGCAAAGCGGTACCGCTTATCACGGTGTTGACACTGGCAGCCACGGGCTCGGAGATGAACTCTTTCGCCGTCGTCCAGAACAACCGGACACGCCAGAAACTGGGCTGGGGTCATGAGCTGCTGCATCCACGCCAATCATTCCTCGACCCGCAATACACCTTTACCGTACCGCGTGATTATACGGCTTACGGCATCGCCGACCTGATAGCACACTGCCTGGAAGCGTTTTTCGGCGAAGGCGACGCTCCCCTGTCCGATAAATTTGTCTATGCCATTATACACGAAGCGGTTGAAAACGGCAAACCGCTCCTGGAAAACCCCCGTGACTATGAGCTCAGGGCCAGGATCATGTATGCTGCCACAGAAGCTCTCAATACCATGACGTTCAACGGCCGTAGGTCGGGCGACTGGGGTGTGCACGACATCGGCCATGTCCTGTCATTGCTTTATGACATCCCTCACGGCGCTTCCCTGTCGCTCGTCTACCCTGCGTGGTTTAAGTTTTACAAAAATAAGATCCCTGCACGCATCGCCGAGCTGGGTAGACATGTCTTTGGAGTGGACGGGCCCGAACAGACCATCGACGCTTTCGAATCATTCTTCAAATCCATTGAATGCCCGGTCAGGTTATCGGAATTGGGTATCGGGAAGGATAAAAAAGAAGAGATCATAGAGGTGATGGCGCTGAATGAGGTGTCAGGAGAGCATCATCGGATCCCTCCCGAGGCTTATCCGGAGCTGGTGGAGTTGTTTCTCTGAGATTAAGTTGCAGGTTGC
>CAZVNP010000003.1:0-13039 GCA_964628285.1 uncultured Lentimicrobiaceae bacterium | reverse complement strand
CAGGTTGCGGGTTACTTGGTATCAAATGACTTACAACTTGCAACCGGAATTATTCTTCCTCTTTCATCTGCTCTTCATATTCTTTCAGCAGTTTTTCCTGGACGTCGGAGGGTACAGGTGCGTACTCTGCAAATTTGATCGAATAGGTCGCCCAACCGCTGGTGAGGGAGCTGAGGGCTGTGGAGTAGCGGCCCATTTCGGCCAGGGGCACACGTGCCCTGATGGTGCCGTGTTCCATGCCCATGATGACGGCACGGCGTCCCTGCAGGTCAGTCATCACGTTGCCCATCTTATCTTCGGGCACGATGACTTCCAGGTCGTAGATAGGTTCGAGGATCTTGGGACCGGCTTCCCTGAAAGCCATGCTGAAGGCCGTCTTACCGGCGATTTTAAAGGATATTTCATTGGAGTCGACGGGGTGCATGCGGCCGTCATAAACGCATACGCGTATGTCACGGGCATAGGAGCCTGTGAGCGGTCCTTCTTCCATTCTCTCCATGATGCCTTTAAGGATGGCCGGCAGGAAACGTGCGTCGATGGAGCCGCCCACGATGCAGTTGTAGTACATCAGTTTACCGCCCCACTCCAGGTTGATCTCGTCCCTGCCTCTGACTGTCACAGACAGTTCCGCGTCGCCTTTTTGGACTGATAGCGGGGTGACCGACGACTTACGCATCATTTGTTTGACGCGCAACTTATTGGGTTCCGGGGCTCCTTCCACATATGGTTCGATGACGAGGCTCACCTCACCGAACTGACCCGCACCACCCGATTGCTTTTTGTGCTGATAGGTGGCCTGTGAAACCCTGGTGATGGTCTCGCGGTATGGTATCTTTGGTGCCAGGAATTCAATAGGTATCTTGTACTGGTTTTCGAGATGCCATTTGGCGATGTTCAGGTGCAGCTCACCCTGTCCCTCGATAATGAGCTGACGCAGTTCCTTATAATAGCCCGGCAGGAGCGTTGGATCGGTTTTTTTCATTTCATTGAGGGCGGTGCTCAGCTTTTCATCATCGGCAGTGTTTTTGGCTTTAACGGCCATTCTGAACTTTGGATTGGGGAAGACAACGGGGGTCACCGCATCATCGCTATTCTGCGCTATATTGAGGGTGTCGTTGGTCATTGTGCTTTTCAGCTTGATGGTGGCTCCGATGTCACCGGCATTGATCTTCTCGACTTTTTCCCTGTTCTTGCCGGCGAAGGCGAAGAGCTGGGTGACACGCTCCTTTGATTTGTTCCTTGAATTGACGAGGTCCATCCCTTCCGTCATCGATCCGTTGTATACCTTGAAAAATGAAACTTCTCCGAGGTGTGATTCGATGACCGTTTTAAAGACGAATGCGGACAGGGGAGCGGATGCATCGCAGGAGAGTTCTTTCCCTTCCGTTGTTTTTACCTGTGTGATTTCATTCGGAGCAGGGACATTGTCGCTGATGAATTCGAGCAGGCGTGCCACACCCATGACTTGTTTTCCGTTAAAGCACAGCACGGGGAAAAAGCCTCTTGATACGAGGCCGGTACGCAATCCGCGGCTCATCTCTTCCTCGCTGAGGGTACCGTTCTCGAAGAAGGCTTCCATCAGCTTTTCATCGTTGGCGGCTACATCTTCGACAAGCTTATCGTGCAATTGGTCCGCTTTCTTTTTTTCTGAAGCAGGTATATCGGCTATTTCGGGTTTACCGCCACCTTCAGGGAAAGTAAACATCTTCATTTTCAGCAGGTCAATGATGTTGTTGAAGCCGAGACCCGGATTCACGGGATACTGCACCAGGGTCACCCCACCACCGAAACGGTGCCTTAACTGGCTTATGACATCGTCAAAGTTGGCATGCTCATGTTCCAGGTGGTTGACGGCAAAAATCACAGGCTTGTTGTATTTATCGGTAATGCGCCATGTGACTTCCGTTCCCACTTCGATGCCGCTTTGGGTGTTGATGACCATAATGGCCGTGTCAGCCACATAGAGCGATGACATGACTTCACCGACGAAATCATCAAAACCCGGTGTATCGATGATGTTCAGCTTCTTGCCGCCGTATTCGGCATACAGGATGGATGCAAAGACGGAATTCTGACGTTCCAGCTCGATATCCCTGTAGTCGGAGACCGTATTTTTATCTTCTACCGAACCCTTGCGTGTGATGGTGCCCCCTTCAAAAAGCATCGCTTCGGCCAGCGTTGTTTTGCCGGTTTTGGCTCCCCCTATCAGGACCACATTTCTGATTTCGTTTGTCTGATATACCTTCATCGTTCAACTGTTACTATTTGGTTTAAAAGCCTCCCTAAAAAGGCTGCAAAAATATGAAAAACTCATTAATAATGAAATAAAGATGAAGAAAAAAGACCTTGCGGAATGGGCATAAATGAAGTGGATTGATCGTGTGATTTAATTTAGGCGGTTATGACTTTATTATTCCCTGGGATGGACCAGCAGAGATTCATTGCTAAGGATGGCAAACGTCTCGTTCCATTTTTCCGAAGTCATTCTGGCGCCAGTTACCTCGATGACTTTAGCTGCCAGAATGGAAGCCACCCTGCCGCATCTTTTTATATCGAAGCCGTTTACCAGGCCATACAGGAAGCCGGCTGCATAGAGATCACCGGCGCCGGTTGTATCAACGGGATTGATTTTGAATCCTTCGATGCGGAAGGTTTGCCCTTGGTGTCTCACCAGCGATCCCATCTCACCCAGCTTAACTACGGCAATATTACATTCGGTTGCCATTGCGGACAAAGCATCATCGGGTCCCTGACCTGTATAAGCTTTGGCTTCTTCTTCATTGGCAAAGACAATGTCAACATAATCCCTGATGATGCCATGTAAAAAAGCCACGTTTTCATCCACTACATTGTAACTGGCCAGATCGAGTGAGATCGTTAGTCCATGCTGTGAGGCCAGCTTTACTGCCTGCATCATGAGATCCTGGTTTTGTACCATGTAGCCCTCGATATGGATATAACCATATCCTTTAAGGACTTCATCTTTCAGGTCGCCGGCGGAGAGCTCCATGGCCGCCCCGAGGCAGGTGGCGAAGGTGCGCTCGGTATCAGGACTCACAAGAGCGACGACCCTCCCAGTTTCATTTTTACTGTAAGTAAGATGAGGTCGTATGTGGTTTCGGACAAGGTCGTCGTGAAAAAACCTCCCATAGTCATCATGACCGATCTTACCGATGAAACCCGTGGGGCATCCCATCATGGCCAGGCCGTGGATGGTGTTGGCGGCCGACCCTCCCGAGGCAAGGGTCAGCCTCAAACGGGATGCTGCTTTGAGGATGGAATCCGACAGGGACCGGTCGACGAGCTGCATGCTGCCCCGCGGAAGATGAAATCGTTCGAGAAAGGAATCATCTTCGAGCTCGGTCATGATGTCGACCAAAGCATTGCCTAGTCCGAGGATGCCAATTGTTGATGACATTCGTTTTGATAATGGGGTAAAGGTATTGATAATTCGAAATTAATGACTAATTTTGCAGTTCTTTTTAAAATTCCCCAATAGCTCAGCTGGTTAGAGCGACTGACTGTTAATCAGTAGGTCCCTGGTTCGAGTCCAGGTTGGGGAGCGGCAAAAAGGGGCAGCAGGTTCACCTGCTGCCCCTTTTTGATATACGATAGAAAATTAGCGATATTTGATCTTTGATTTGGAGGGAGTGGCAAGATACTACCGAATGTTAAAGTGAATACCGAATTAAATGAGAATTTGTATATTTATAAAAATTTCCATGAAATGAAAACTATTCTATTTTGTTTCGCAGCGGTGATGATGTTTCATGTCGCCTCCGCTCAATCCGCCAAGCCGGAAAAGATCGTGATGAAACCCGCTTTGCTGGTTGTGGATGTCCAGAACCAGTTCTTGCCGATGATGTCGCAGGAAGACCAGGCGATGGCCCTTGAAATGATGAACTGGTCCATCTGGGTTTTCAGGCAGCATGACCTGCCTGTCATCCGGGTCTACCATGCCAGTGAAAAGTGGGGGCCGAAACCGGACACCCCCGGCTTCGAATTTCCTGACACCATTAAAATTAAGGATAGCGATCCAAAAATCATTAAAACTTACCCGAGCGCTTTTAATAAGACCGAACTGAACAAGCTGTTGCAGGAGAAAGGGATCAATACGTTGTTCATATGCGGATTGAGCTCGGTGGGGTGTGTCCTGGCCACCTATTTTGATGCCTTTAACTATGACTATGAGGCTTTTCTTATTAAGGATGCCATGCTCGGCCCGGATGCCGCTCAAACAAACCAGATCGAGTCGATCTTCAATGCCCTTGATCTGAACACCGCCGATTACATGTTTAAAATCAGGGCCGAATAGCTCATTGCAAAATATTATGACTGGCCAGATATGGATAAATACATGAAGGAAGCAGTCGCTGAGGCAATGAAAGGGAGAGCGCAGGGTGGCATCCCTGTCGGCTCGGTCATCGTTCATAAAGGAAAGATAATCGGCAGGGGTCATAACCGGCGGGTACAAAAAGGCAGTGTTATCCTGCACGGTGAGATGGACGCCCTGGAAAATGCAGGCAGGCAACCCGCTGAAGTGTACCGCGAGTGCGTCCTGTATACAACCCTCTCACCATGTTCCATGTGCAGCGGAGCCATTATCCTTTACGGTATAAAGAAAGTCGTCATTGGTGAAAACGTCAATTTCAAAGGCCCCGAAGAAATGCTGATAGATAACGGTGTTGAATTGCAAATACTAAATGATCCTGTCTGCATTCACATGATGAAAGATTTTATCCGGGAGTCTCCCCATATCTGGAATGAAGATATCGGGAAATGAAAACATCACACTTTAAGAAGCGGAGAAAGATAAATCGTAGCTCTGACAATAAATGGTGCCTCTGAACCTCTTACGGCATTCACTTTTTTATCCATACCTCGATATTTATCTTCCAGACATTCACCTGCGAGATGGTAAACTCGCGCCACTGGATGTCGCCGGGTTTCATTTCAAACTCAACATAGTTATCGTAACCCTCTTTGGTAAACAATTCGTCCGGTAAAGGATCAAATTCATTGAGATAGGGCCTGTACTTGAAGGGCGTGAGCTTGACAATAAGATTGTTGCCGCTGATGTTCCTGAACTCGAAAAGCCGGTTTTTAGTTTCACTATTGTACTCTGTATTGACTGTAAGATAGTTGGTGTAATCCCTGACAATGGTTTCATCAGAGCCGGGTGATATCTTATTGGCAAGGAGAAAGAAGGAGCCGCAGGCCACCAACACGATTGCGGTCCACTGCAACGGAAGTTTGATTTTTTTATTCATGGGTATTCACATTATTTTAATGATTCGAAGAAAATAATTCATATTCAGTACAACAAGGGGATAAAGGTACTAAAAGCTCTAAAAACCATATATAAGGGGAACGGCTGTTTATTCAACACAAAATCCCTATATTTGACAGTCATGTTTAGGTGACAGCTGATCCGTTCAAGTATTTCATGATGAGTAAGAGGGATTTAACCGGTAAAGTCGTGCTGATCACCGGTGCTTCCGGCAGCATCGGGGCGGCGACGGCCAGGGCCTTTGACCGTGAAGGCGCCAGAGTGGCTTTAGCCGCCCGCCGGAAGGATATACTGGAGGAGCTGGCCAAGTCACTGAAGGCTTCTTTGGTCCTGTCCACTGATATGCACGACATGGAAGCAGCCGTTAAGATGGTACAGGATACGGTAGATCACTTCGGACGGATCGATATCCTGATCAACAATGCGGCCAGCATCATTGTGACGCCGGCAGAGACGGTGACGGCGGAGGACATGTTAAAGGCTTTCACTACCAATCTTATCGGGCCGATGCTGGCCACTCAGAAAGCGGCGTCGTACATGTGCTCGCAGGGAGGAGGCCAGATCATCAATGTCGGGTCGCCGGGATTCATGATGGGCATACCCTATTATATGCCCTATGTCTGTTCCAAGGCTGCCGTGTCGGCCTGGACAAGGACACTGCAGGCCGAATGGGCGGGAAGCGAAATCATCGTGAGCGAGTATTTTCCGGGATACATCCGGACCGTTTACGGTGGAGGCATGATCAATCAGAAACACATCATGTGAGCTGCCGTACCAGATAATCGAGAAGTATGGTGGCGTATTTTTTCAAAACCAATGGTGAACGGTCATGGTCAAAGACCCTTTGCCGTAAGCCGTGTGATGCCGTTCTGTATCCAACGGCCGGCGAGAATGTCGAGGTTGTGCTTTTGAATGAGGATTAGAAATTTCTTTAAATCAGTTCGTGGAGTGAAGATATAATCATCATCGAGTAACAAAAAATATTTTGTTTTAATGTGTCGCAATCCGTAGTTTCTTCCATAGGAAATTCCCCGGTTATAAGGCAGGATATGGTAATCGATGTATTTATCTTCAATGATTCCGGGATTCCTGCTGTCATCCACAATAATCATCCTCACTTCAGGGTAATATTTACGGATACTTCTGACCAGCCGGAGCAGGCACCTGTGTCGTTCAAAGGTTTTGATCAGCAGGGTGACATCATGTATGTCCTGTATATCATTGGTCATAGGACAGGATGATCAACAGGTGGTTTGAAGGGCGAACAGTCAGCCTGCGTATATGACATAGGCATTTTTAAGTTTAATGTCGTATTTGTTCTGACTATAAGCCGGTCCGTTATAGTCCCTGGCAAATTTAACCCAATTTTTATCTTTTAAAGGCTTCAGGAGGTTGTTCGCCTGGAGATACCTGCCAAAAGCCCTGAGATGGTTGGCTTCATTCTTATATATGCTGTTTCCAGAAGACATGACCTTCAAATAATATTTTCGGTCGCCCGTCGGCAAAGAGTCCTTTCCCGCTGCTTTCAACTTCTTTCACTGCCTTAACCACCGCCAGCTCCAGGTCATAATCACCGGCAAAATCAATCAGGTCCTGTTCTGAAAGTGATTTATCTTCAAGGTGCTGAAAACGGTATTTGATCTCACCAATTAATCTGGCCCAGGTATTTTTTCCAACAATGCCATCTTTTACCAGACCATTTCTTTACTGGAATTTATGTACGGCCTGATCGGTTTTGTCTTCAAAGGCATTCGATATACTCACATCATAATCAAGATCCGCCAGGATCTCATTTAAGAAGAGCACTTCAGCGCCGGAGGAATGAAGGCGGATTGTTTTCATAACCATGGGATTTAACTATTAAAATTATACCTAATGAGTTTAGCGAGCATTAAAGTTATTAAATTCTTATCGGATTTTCTGTTTTTCCAGCCGATGATCCTTTTCCAGCTTATCAGTTTATCGAATTGGAAACAAGCTCTATTTTAAAAATTGAAAAGTCATCCTATTTTTCTCAATATTTTATTTTACGGCATTGGGGAGCCCGGGTACCAGGTATTCCATATGGCAGCAAATGTCCCGTCCTGTTTCATTTGTTCCAAAGCATCGGTCCACGCATTGACATAGCCTGACGTTGAATTCAAACCAAATGCTATGTAAAGAAGGGAAGTTTTAAGAGCTATCTGGGCCGTGACATCGTCTTGCTGGTACCCGGCAGACTGGGTTAAAAAAGGAATGGAAATATTTGACAAAACGGATGCCTGAACATGATCTTCCATCAATTGCATCAGCACTTCCTGTGGTGATTCAAAGGCTTGTAAGTTCATAAAGCCTGAATCGATCAACATTTGTTCTGTCCACCATCCCGATACCACTCCAATGCCGGAGAGTGCTTTAGCTTCATCAAAATTGCCGACAGATATTCCGGAATTCGTCCTAACATAGAAATAGGTGATGTTCTTGCATATAGGTCCGACCCATTCGAACAGGCTTTCCCTGGCTTCTGTCCTTGCCGTACTGAACAATACCGTATTGGGGTTGATCAAGGTCATATTGTATGCATTGTTCCAGTTTTCCAACCTGATTGGATCTTGTAACCCGGTACGGCTTCTTATGTCATTGACGATCTCCACTGCACTGCCACATAATGAGTTGTTATTGCAACTATAATTCTGCGGCGGATTTTCCTCGGTGAAGATCTGGACTTTACCAGGAGGAATATCACCTGATATATATTGTTGATACAATTGATTAAATGTACCGTTATCCTTGAGAGCATCAATCTGGCTTTGCCATTTTCCAACCACATCATCCGGGACACCCTTGTTAAAAGCAACATAGGAGAGGTAGCTTTGCAGCACAAATACGTTTTTGACTTCGCCGTATGAATGTCCCATATTTTGAAGGGCATATTGTACTGCAAACTGAGATTCAACAATAAGGTCGACCTCATTATCAAACAGTTTCTGCAGGGCTTCCTGCATATCTTGACACATGACCAGGTTCTGAAATCCGTTGGATTCGAGCATTTCCTGTTCCGAATAGCCGTTCACCACAGCTATCCCGTTCACAGCTTTTGCCGCATCGAGATCCGCTATGACAATAGCGGAAGTGGTCAGGGCGAAGAAGTCATTATCAATTCGGGCTATGGGTCCGGCCCATTTGAAAAGGTCATTTCGTTCCGGGGTTCTGTCCGTGGTGAATAAAGCGATGTTTGTTTCAGTCTGCAGCCGGACGTAAGCCGCATTCCATTGGAGAACCTCTATGTTCCCACCCTCGCCAAGATTATTCATAATGTTTTTGACCAGGTCTGCCGATGATCCTTTAAGCTGGCCGTTATCAAGGTAATTATAAGGAGCATAATCTTCGGTCAGAACAGTGAGTTTGAATACCTTGTCTTTTTTGCAGGCTCCAATGAGTAACAGGCAGACTGCCGTCAATACAAGAGTGCTGATTTGTTTAAACGAATTCATAAGCTTTAAGGATAGGTTTGATTTAGCAAATATAAACAGGAAGTCGGGAAATGCCAGTAATTTTAAAAAGTCTTTAACGAGGGAGATGGTTATTTTTAACGAAAATAATAACCACTGTATGTGCTGAGAACTTTGGAATATTAAGTCCCAACAATAAATTTTAAAGGAATATATCCGGAAAAAATGATCCATACCAAGATAAATTATTAAGGAATATCAATATTGATGAATTCGGATGAATAATAAATCTTATCTGAAATATTTATTAGTGTCAAGAAGTAGATTCTCATAAGGCAATCATTTAATACGATAGACAAAGATCAACTTCACCTTAAAATTGGATGTTCTTTTCCTAATATATGGGGTTTATTTGAATGATTCAAATTAGATTTCAGGCATAATTTCTCAGACCATTTCAAATCACCTTCTGATTGAAAATTTACCTTATTCCATATTATTAACTGTTTTTATTTCCTGAACATAGACTGCTTCATTGATTTCAAAAATATATCATAATTTTTTTCTTCAAAAAAACGGACATTTTAATTTTTCCGGTATTAATGTATTGGAAAAACATCTTTAGCTATTGTATTAAATCTTTAAAATTTTACCAATGAACCAATTAAAATTCTTATTAATTGTAGCCATAACGGTATGTTTTCAAATGGTGGCTTTTACACGGAATCACAATTCGGAGTGGTGGGATCCAGATCCTCAAAATAACAGATCCGATGCGAGATTTTACACCAATGAAGATCTCCAACGCCTTAAAGAAGAAAAGCAGAGATTAATCAAGCTGCAGCAACTTTTTCAACTATTGATTGATAACAGAATAAAACGGTCCGCTTATGATTTTACAACAACGCAGACACCGATGGTTCATCACTCAGGAGGTGAATGCGGGACCTCTTTCGATTATTATACCGGAACTCTGACCACTGCCTTTTCCCTGGCCCCCGGTATTGATTTGAGTTATCAGGCAACAGGTATAACCGTGGAGCAAATCGCTTCATGGGTGGGGCTTGGTTGGCAGCTTCATGCAGGAGGTATTATCACACGTTCGGTGAGAGGGTATCCAGATGACTTGAAACTCGAATATTGGGATAATGACTGCCAATGTTATGTAGACTATGCCGGTTGGATTGATACAAATATATTTGATAATACATCATCCGGGTCTGAGATATTTAATTATGATCCGGAAGCAGAGCCCGAGGACCGGGCTAATGCATTAGTTGACATACTCGGCCTACATGAGGTCATGTATGATTTTACAAAAGAAGATACTGAGCCTGATCAGTTTTATTTTCAATTTGGAAATAAAAGCGGATCATTCATATTTGATATAGCACCGGATGAAGATAACGGAATGGTTAAAGCACTACTGATCCCTTATCAAAATATCAGGGTATCTTACACTTTGGATGAAGAAACCTCACAAATCAATTCCTTCACAATTGTCGATGACGACGGTACCACTTATAAATTTGAAGCTTATGAGGAAGTTTATACAAATTCGGTTGTTGATGATAATTCCCGTGAGGAGGTTAAATTCCGTAATCCTCCCGGCACATTCATAAATGTCGACGAATATGAAGGACCTTATAATCAGTCATGGTTCCTGACTAAAATAATTACTCCTGCCAATGAAGAAATTTCGTTCCAATATGATGAAGAAAAGATACGATTGGAAGAAGGATTTTATGAAGCATACCGTGATTTTGAAGACTGGGAGGAACACGATGAGCCTATATGCAGAATTTTAAGAAATCAGGAAATAGAAGGATCGGAGTTGCCAATTTTAAACTCTTACAGGTTGTCAAAAATCATTTCGGATTACCTTGAAATTGATTTTATTGCCAATGATATCAGAGAAGATCTGGATACAAATGGTATTGGGGAGGCTGCGTTGTACCCGAGGGCATTAAATAAAATAAACGTATACTCTAAAATCGGAAATGAAAAAAAGCTCATTAAACAAATAGAATTTTATTATAGCTATTTTGAAAGTGGGGAGGATAACTTTTGCGGAAGCACTGAATACCCAACCTATTATAGTTATGAAGAAGCGCCTTATGGATTTTTTCGCCTAAGATTGGATTCACTTCGGATATTTAATGGACATGAATTATTGCCTTCCTACAGATTTCATTATATAAAATTCAACGATGAATTATAGTTACCATCTCGTTACTCATATGCACAGGATTGCTGGGGATTTTTTAACGGTGACGATGATAACGATGCTTTGATTCCTCAAATTTATATCAATAAGGAATTAACAGGGAGCAATCGTTTTAGCCCCTTCCCTCTTGGACTGGAAAACGAACAGTATATGGTTGGTGCCAATAGAATACCAAACCCTGAAACAATGACAATCGGGATGCTCGAAAAAATCGACTTACCCGAGGGAGGACATTATAGTTATATTTATGAACCGGATCAATTTACACTGGATTATTGTCCCGGTACAACCTTTACAGGAGGTGGTGTTAGGTTAAAACAATTAATTATAACACCGGATAATAATCCTGATAATGAACAAAAGACCTCTTATTATTATGCGGATGAATCAGATGAATCGACAGGTAAGCTGATTGCTTTGCCGGTATTCGGTTTTTTAGATCCAACAAATAGCTGTGACTATAATTATGATATGCCATATTCCTCATGGGATTATGAGGTGTTTAATTACTTTTATGTCCGCACGCCATATAACATGAATGAATTTAGTGACGGTGTGATTGGATATGACCGTGTAACTGAGGAGGCTATTGGTAATGGTTCAACAGGAAAAACCGAATATGTATTCTTCAACGAAGCAACTCATAATCGTTATGATAATACGAGCTATCCTTTTTACACCTATACGACAACCGACATCACTCCATCCCTTGAAGATATTCTTTATTATCCGAACCAAGTTCCACCTGATACTATACCATATTGTACTCTTAATTTGGATTTTGGCCCGGTTTCGTATCCTTACCCACTAAATACCAATTATTCGTGGTACAGGGGCTCGATTAAAGAAATAAATCAATATAATGGTGATGGACAAATAGTTGCCTCTGTTTCAAATGATTACGATTTCTTTTATGCTAATGGTGAAGGACCGGATATTTTATATGGTTTGAAGATCGGATTTTTTGATAATAATAGCCCACCTGATGATTATGAGTGCCAACTGTACCCTGATTACCTTTTAGGTCCGCTGACAGTGAGCAGTAAATACGAGATACATACAAATATCAAAGCATTATATATGTCAAGTCATTATCTGACTTATGACGAGAATAATGCGTCACTCGATCAAAGCACCAATATGACTTACAATGCATATGGTCAAATAGCGGAAAGAAAGGATATTAACAGCGACGGTTCTGAACTGATAACCCGTTACAAGTATCCCTTGGATTATTGGGATATCAATAATCCACCGGTCGAAAATATTGAAACTATAACCGATCCATACTCAAAGGCCATAGCCTTCATGGCTGTCAATCACATGTATGAATATCCTGTTGAAACACTTTCCTTAATTCGTAAAGCTGAAAATGAACCGCTTGAGGTTACGGGAGGCTCTTTAATGTTATACACCATCAATGTGGTCAATGATGGGGATGTTCCCTTACCCTGTCATTCCCTATCTATTTTTACGACCGAACCGATTGATTACAGCACCTCATTTACCGATTCTTACATCGATTCGGAAAATGACTTTGATTTTGTTTTTGACGAGCATTATCAGGTTATTTCGACCATAGACGGGTATGATGCAAAAGGTCATATTTTACAGTTCCATTCTTCTGATAATCCTGTTATTTCCAGATTATGGAATTCGGATGACAGTAAAATCATTGCAGAGGCTTTCAATGCCTGTCATAGGAAAACAGGTAGTGACTGGAATGAAGATATAGGTTTTACAGGATTTGAATTAAATGATCCGGGAGAATGGTCCTTATTCGGACAGAATGCCGAGCTTTCAGAGTCGTCTGATGCTAAAAGCGGTGCCTGGCTGCTTGAAACATCCAATCACTCAGGGGTATATAAGCATTTCACCCCGGGTGAGGGTCTTGAAAATCAAAATGGCTATCAGGCCACAGTATGGGTTAAGGGACCGGCACAGGCTTATTTGAAAATCAGTATCAACAATGATCCTGATACTTATGTATCTGCATACTCAAGTGATGTTGACGTTTGGAATCTGCTGACGGTTAAATTATACATGACGACCTAAATAATACAGCATAATTTTCGTAATGTTTCATTCGGA
>CAZVNP010000002.1:119472-130359 GCA_964628285.1 uncultured Lentimicrobiaceae bacterium | reverse complement strand
GGGCGGAAATTGGGTCCAGGGCTTACCCTGGGGTACACACCCGTGATTTATCTTTTTCCCGATTTTTCTACGGGATATATTTAATAATTATCTTTGACCCACCTTAAGGGAAAGCCATTCCATGCTGTGATGAGGTATCAGGTTGAATTTCAAAAATCTCAAAATAAAATGAAAAAATTTACCATTCTTGTGCTTATTGTTTTAATGCACGTTGCCGGTTTTACCCAGGTACCGGTTTATTCCAGAGCCAGAATATTTACCGGCGATGAAGGACTAAAGAAGCTGGCCTCCCTCGGCATACCCGTGGATGAAGGGACCTACAGGCGGGGTGCCTATTTTATCTCCGATTTCTCAAGTGATGAAATGGCTAAAATCAAGGCCAGCGGTTTTGATGTGGAAATACTGATCGGTGATGTGGCGTCCTATTACAGTGCGAGAGCCGCTCAGCAGAAAGGCCTGACGATTGACCGGTCCGTCCCGCGCGATTACGAGGTGCCGTATGAATTCACCCTCGGCTCCATGGGCGGCTTCCACACCTGGGATGAGGTGCTGGAAAACCTCGACAGCATGTCCGCCAGGTATCCTGATCTGATCACCGCCAAAGCCCCCCATCGGTGATTTTCTCACCACCGATGGGCATCCTCTTTATTGGGTGAAGATATCCGACAATCCCAACGTCAGCGAAGATGAGCCCCAGGTGCTCTACACCGGCATGCATCATGCCCGTGAAGCCATCGGCACGGACCAGTTGCTGTTTTTCATGTATTATCTTCTTGAAAATTACGACACGGACCCGAATGTCAAGGAGCTGGTCGACAACAGGGAACTTTACTTCATACCCATCGTCAATCCTGACGGTTACCTTTATAACCAGCAGACCGATCCCAACGGGGGAGGCATGTGGCGTAAAAACAGGCGCAACAACGGCAATGGATCCTTCGGCGTGGACCTCAACAGAAATTACGGTTACATGTGGGGCTATGATAACGAAGGCTCCTCACCCTATACCTGGGATGAGACCTATCGTGGGCCGGAGGCTTTCTCGGAACCCGAGACACAGGCCATCAGGCAGTTCGCCGAAGAGCATGATTTCAAATTCGCCTTTAATTATCACTCCTTTGGCAATGACTATCTCTATCCGTTCGGGTATACGAATATTTACCCTCCCCAACCGGATTATGATATTTTTTATGCCTATGCCCAGTCCATGACCAGTGAGAACGGTTATATCTACGGCACCCCGTGGGAGATATTATACTCTACCAACGGCGATGCCAATGACTGGCTTTACGGTGAGCAACTTTCAAAAAACAAGGTGTATGCCGTAACCCCCGAAATAGGCACGGATATGGACGGTTTCTGGCCTTCGCCCGACAGGATCATACCCTTGTGCGAGACCACCATGCTGATGAATTTCCTCGCGGCTTATTATGTGGGTTCCTATGCGGAGGTGGAGGATATCGGCCAGTCCATTATAGGTGAGACTGACGGTTATTTTTCATACAGCCTCAAACGTATGGGACTGGATGACAACGGCACCTATACCGTCAGCATCATCCCCGTGGGTGATGAGATACAGTCGGTCGGCGACCCCAAAGTATATGAAGGCCTTGACATTTTGCAATCCGTTGACGATTCCACCGCTTTCACCCTCCGGTCTGATATCACCTCCGGTCAGGCCATCACTTATGTGCTCGCTGTCAGCAACGGCGGGCTCGTCACCTCCGATACCATACATAAGGTCTTCGGCCAGCCTGTTGTCATCTTCAGCGATGACTGTAACACCACGGCCAACTGGGATGCGGGGCAGTGGGGTATCTCCACCACCCAGTACCATTCGCCTACCGGCTCCATCACCGATTCACCTTACGGCAACTACCAGAATTCCGAGAACTCATCCATCACCCTGGATGAACCCATTGACCTGACCCACGCGGGTTATGCCATTCTGAACTTCTGGGCCAAATGGGCCATTGAGGCGGGATGGGATTATGTGCAGGTGAAAGCCTCCTCAAATGACGGCTTCACCTGGACACCGCTGAGCGGGAAATATACCAAACCCGGCAATTCCAACCAGGCCCCCGGACAACCTTTATACGACGGTAATCAACCCGACTGGGTGAAGGAGGAGATTGACCTCAATGATTACCTCGGCGACAGCATCCTCATTCGCTTCACGTTAGTCAGTGATAACTATGTCACTGAAGACGGTTTCTATTTCGATGACCTTAGCGTGACCATTGTCGATATCTCGGCAGGTACCGGAGCGATACTTAACCCGGACGACGTCATCCTCTCCAATGCCGTTCCCAACCCCGCCAGCACATTTGTCACCATTCACTATTCGGTTCCTGAGAACGCTCGCGGCCTGAAACTGACGGTGTATGATGCCCTGGGCCGGAAAATGGCAGAAGAACCCGTCAGCGACCGGCAGAACATGGTAGTGCTGCCCGTTAGTGCCTGGGAGCACGGCGTGTATTATTATGCCATCAGAGGCGAAGGATTCTCAACACCCGCCAGGAAGATGATCATCCATTGACGTAACGTGTTTTTGGAGCTTTACGACTTCATCCCGGTAAAAAAATCACGGACCCATGCATGGGTTCAATATAAATGTTTATTTTTGAACGATTAAATTCTCTAAAGGAATGTAGAAAGTTGTCAACATAAATGAAAGGGGGCGGTATTATGATCGATACTTTGAAAATAGGGACCCTCAAATGGTATCATATCTTAGACCCAAAAGACGAAGAGCTGAATTTTTTAGAGGAAGAGTTCTATTTCCATCCCTTAGATATCGAAGACTGCCGCAACTTCAACCAACGCCCCAAGATCGACATTTACGACGACTACTATTTCCTTATCCTTCATTTTCCGAGCTTTGACAAGTGGGACCGGTTCATCCTGACCAAGGAGATCAAGATTTTCTGGGGCGAGGATTATGTCATCACCATCGGCCGGTCACCATGGGTGGTTACAGCCATATTCAATGAATTCAGGAAAAAAGCCGACAACAAAGAGGAATTTGATTTCAGCACCAGTGATGCCCTCCTGTACCGGATCCTTGATAAGCTGCTCAACGAAATCATCTCCCTCATCCGTAAAACGGGTCTGGAACTGGAGCTGATCAACAGGGAGCTCTTCAGCAGGAAAGCCGAACGGACCATTGAGCGGATATCCATTACACGGAGGAACATCATCCAGTTGAACACCATTTTCAAGCCCCAGCTCCGTCTTTTCCACATGTTTGAGTCGGGTGAGATAAAAGGCTATGCCGACAGCATGGAGGAGTACTGGGGTAACATCCTCGACTATTACCAGAAGCTGTGGGATATGACGGAAGATTATGCCGAGCTGATCGAAGGATTATCCAAAACATTCGATTCGTTACAGACCAACAAAATAAACGAGATCATGAAGATACTGACCATGATCTCCTCCATATTGCTTCCTCTGACCTTTATAGCCAGTCTCTACGGGATGAATCTGGCCTGGCTCCCGCTGAGCCAGAGTCCCTATTTTTTCTGGATACTCATGGGCGCCATGCTGACCATGGGCATCCTGATGATCGTGTACTTCAAAAAAAGACGATGGTTGTGATGGGGAGTTTTTTATATTTCGGCGGGCACCGCTTTTGACTTTGACACAGAAATTGACTATATTTGTAAATTAACCTTCGAAACAAACCCAGGTAAAAAACCACAGGATGAAAAATATATTGGTCCCAGTTGATTTCTCCGATCTTTCGATTGATATCGTTGAGATGGCCGGCAAGTTTGCCCTGGCTTTCGGCAGCAAGGTGTGGATCCTCCATGTCAATGCCCGGCAACCCTATTATATGTCTGCTGAAGCCGGTCCTGAGATCATTAATGACCTGAGGTATGAAGAGAGGAACAGAATGGAGCGCGACCTTCAATCGATGGAGGAGTACCTCAGGCATAAAGGTGTGGAAGTCGAGTCAAAGCTGTTGCAGGGCAAAATCGTCAGCACCATTCTTGACCAGTGCAGACAGTTGGAGATCGACATGGTCGTCATCGGATCGAAGACATTCGGTGTTTTCTCCAGGACTTTTCTGGGTAGTGTCAGCGAGGGTGTGTTACGCAAAGCCGACTGCCCTGTTATGATCCTCTCGGAACGTGACTGACAGCCACTTCACCCTGCCCCTTCATTATTCGATCACGGGTGCCCGCTTAAACTCCGCTTCAGGATTGAAGAGATACCTGTAAGTGATATGGGTCTTGTAGATGGAGCCGCCCATTTGTTCGGCGACATGCATCATTTTGGGATGGAAATCCCCTATCCAGGTCATTTCCAGATCGGTATACGGAAAGCCGGGCGAGTAAGCTATTTTTGAAAAAGCAATCACCAGGGCCGACTCCACCCCTTTGCCCTGATGCTCCGGCACCACACCGAACAAAATGCCCAACGCCTTGTGGCAGGTTCCCTTCATTTTATGATACTGGTAAATGATCTTACCCCGGAGATTCATCTTGCCTTTAACATACTTCAGGATCTGGTTGATCTCAGGCAACATGATAAAAAAAGCAACAGGTTCATCCTTGTAATAGGCAAACCATACCAGACGGTCATCCAGCATCGGCCTCAGTTTCTTCATCATAATCTTCGCCTGCAGGTCACTCATCTCATTGACCCCGGTATGTTTGATCCATCCTTTGTTATAAATGGTCCTGAAATCTTCAGTGTATTGTTCCAGGTCTTTTTTCCTGATATGGCGGAACGCGTAATCGGAATTTGTCAGAACCTTTTCGGCTTTTTTGTGAACGACCTTAAGCAGGCCTCCCTTTACCTCACGGTGGTAAGTGTATTGTTTAAAATAAACCCTGAAACCATAATCTTCAAAGAACTTCTGGTAATACTTGAAGTTATAGGGAGTGCAGTAGTTGGGTTCGGTGAAGCCGTCCACCAGGAGACCCCACCACTGGTTTCTTTCCCCGAAATTAATCGGGCCGTCCATGGCCTCCATGCCGTTTTCGCGGAGCCACTTTTTGCATGTATTAAAGAGCGTGACTGCAGCATTCTCATCCTCAATGCATTCAAAAAAACCCATGCCCCCTGTCGGCTGGTCATATTTAAAGGCCTGTTTCCTGTCGATAAAGGCGGCCACCCTGCCGACGGTGGTGCCTTGCTCATCCTTCATGATCCACCGGATGCAGGTTCCGTGATGGAAAAATTTATTGTACCGTGGGTCAAAGAGCCTTTCAATATCCCGGTCGAGAGGGCGAATCCAGTTGGGATCGTTTTTATACAACCGCACGGGAAGCATCAAAAATTCCTTCCTTGATTTTCTATCGGTGACCTCGGTGATGCTAAATTTTTTTTCCATGGTGTTTTCTTATAGCATAGGTTAAAGGACTTGTCTGATTATGGCCCTTTATCAGATGTAAAATATCTCTCGTTCTGGGTTTGATGATCCCTTTGTTGGTGATGAATCCGGTGATGTAGTGTGCCGGTGTCACATCGAAGGCGGGGTTGATAGCTGTGGCACGGGGTGCTGCGACACGTATTTTCTTTTCACGCCCGGTGGCATCGCTGCCTGTTTGGAAGAGCACTTCATCCACATCTCTTTGCTCGATGACCATGGAAGAGCCTGTGGCGCAACTCAGGTCAAAGGTAGAGACGGGTGCGGCGACATAAAAAGGTACACCATATTCCCTGGCAATGATGGCTTTTTCGAGTGTCCCGATCTTATTGGCCACATCGCCGTTGGCCGCGACCCTGTCGGCCCCGGTGAGCACGACGTTGACTAGACCCTGTGACATGAGGTAGGCTCCCGCACTATCGATCACAATATTGAAAGGCACACCCTCATGGAGCAGTTCCCATGCCGTCAGCAGGGCTCCCTGGCCCCGGGGCCTGGTTTCGTCCACATATACAAACAGCTTCTTACCGCCACGGTGGGCATGATAGATCGCTGAAAGAGCCGAGCCGTGATCGACAAAGGCCAGCCATCCGGTGTTGCAGTGCGTCAGGATGCGGCAACCATCACGGAGCAACTCACTACCGTTAAGACCTATCCTCCGGCCCTCTTCCACATTTTCCTCGGCGATATTCTGTGCTTCTTTCAGTGCCATTTCAACGGAATGACGTCCTGCCTCGTACACCCGTTGGGTGGCATAAGACAGATTCCGGGCTGTCGGGCGTGTTTCCTCAATCTCCCTGCGGGCACGGTCAATAAAATCGTCGTCATGCTGATGCTGTGCCTGATCACAGGCCAAAGCCATGGCAAAACCGGCAGCGGCGCCTATGGCTCCCGCACCACGCACGGTCATGTCACGGATGGCCTCGCATAAAGCAGCATAATCTTCAACCTTGTGAATTTTAAAATGGAACGGCAGTCTGTTCTGGTCGATCATAAAGACAGTCAGGTCTCTCATCCAGATGGTCCGGTATTCCTTATTATTGACTTTCATTTCCAGGTCCTACACGATCATGAAAATAAATACTATGAATTCAGCTCGTTCACCGCTAACCACGCCATAAATCCCATACCTGTTTCCAGGCAGTCTTCGTCAACGTCGAATGTAGCCGTGTGCAAATTGGACGTGATGCCTTTTTTTTCGTTTCGTATGCCCAACCTGTAAAAGCATCCCGGTATGCGTTGGGAATAATAGGCGAAATCTTCGGCTGTCATGCGCATGTTCAGTTCAGCGGCATTCCCGGCTCCGAGATAAGCGGAAGCGTATTGACTGACATGGCTGGCCAGAACGGGATCATTGTAAAGGGAGGGGTAGCCGTCAACCACGTTTATTTCGCAGGCGCCACCGTAAGTGGTGGCTATGGAGCGGCTGATCTGGCCGATTTGTTCAATGGCCTTCTGTCGCCATTTATCATCGAATGTCCGCAAGGTGCCCGCCATTTTCACTTCATCGGGGATGATGTTGGTCATCCCGTCGGCGGTGAGACGGCCGATGGAGAGTACGGTCGGGATGGTAGGCGAGGCTCTGCGGCTCACGACGGTCTGCAGCGCCAGGATGATATGGGCAGCGATGACAACAGGATCGATGTTAAGGTCAGGTGTGGCTCCATGCCCACCCCTGCCTTTAACGAGGAAATAAATTTCATCGGTGGAGGCCATGTAATGTCCTGAACGTACTCCTATCTTTCCCACATCGAGGCCGGGGAACACATGTTGTCCGAAAATCCGGTCCACCTTGGGATTGTCGAGCACGCCCTCGTTGATCATCTTGAGGGCGCCCCCCGGAAGTGTCTCCTCTGAAGGTTGAAAAATCAATTTTACCATTCCGGTAAAATGATCTGACAGTGCTTGCAGGATCCGGGCTGTCCCCAGCAGCGACGCCATATGCACATCATGGCCGCAGGCATGCATGACGTGGCTGACTTCAGAGCGGTATGGCACCTCGTTTTTTTCCTCAATGGGCAGCGCATCCATATCAGCCCTGAGAGCAATGACCCTGGTCAGTGGACGGCGGCCCTCTATCAATCCCACGATACCCGTGCCGGCTATGCCTTGTTTAAAAGGAATTCCGCAGCTTCTCAATGTCGATGCGATGAAATCGGCGGTATGGTGTTCCTGCATCGACAATTCGGGATGACGATGCAAATAACGCCTCGTTTCGGTGATCTCGGAGAGGTAGTCTGCCGCAAGCCGTTTGATTTTTTCCTTCAGATCATTCATCTGTCAGGAAGCGAAATTAAGAATTCAAAGTTAATAAGATAAACGTGAAGGACAAGAGAAACGGATAATTATTTGAATGATTGCAAATCGTATAATTTTTTATACACTCCGTTTATTTTCAGCAATTCGTGATGGGTGCCGCGTTCAGTTATTCTACCGTTATCCAGGACGATGATCTCATCGGCAAACTGTATCGTTGAAAGACGGTGGGCAATGACGACGGAGGTCCTGTTTTTCATCAGGTTGATAAGAGCTTCCTGGACGAGGCGTTCCGACTCGGTATCAAGGGACGAGGTGGCTTCATCGAGAAGCATGATGGGCGGGTTCTTAAGAACCGCCCTGGCGATGCTTACCCGTTGTTTCTCGCCACCGGAGAGCTTAGTGCCCCTGTCGCCGACAACCGTCTCGTAATTCTTTTCCATTTTCATGATAAAGTTGTGGGCATTAGCCACTTTGGCTGCCGCCACCACCTCCTCATAGGTGGCATCTTTCTTACCCAGGGCGATGTTATTGTATACCGTGTCGTTAAAAAGAATGGATTCCTGTGTGACCAGACCCATCAGAGCCCTGACGTCTGAAATAATAAGATCACGGATGGGCATCCCGTCGATAAGTATCTCTCCCTGGGTGACATCATAAAAGCGTGGCAGCAGGTTGATTATCGACGTTTTGCCGGCGCCTGAGTGACCCACCAGTGCGATGGTTTTACCTTTTGGAATGGTGAGGTTGATGTTATGCAGGACGCCCGGTTTGTTGTTGTTAGCGGGTGAATACGAAAAACCGACGTTACGGAACACGATCTCACCGGTGAAATCCCTGATGGAAGCAGCCTCTTTTTTTTCGGTGATGACCTCTTCGGCCTGGAGCACCTCTTCGATGCGCTCCACCGAGGCGATACCCCGCTGGACGTTGTAAAAAGCCGTCGTGATAGCTTTTGCCGGAGGGATAAGCTGCGAGAAAATGCCCAGGTAAACGATAAAGGTGGCGGCGTCGAGCGATGTCCTTGCGCCCAGCACCAGCCTGCCACCAAATAAAAGAACCACCACCAGCACCAGAGCACTCAGAAACTCACTCAGAGGAGAGGCCAGGTCACGCTTGCGGTATAACCTGATCATCAGCCTGTTGTAAGCATGGTTGTGCTTCCTGAAGTTGTCGCTGGCCGTCGGTATGGCGTTGAAAGCCTTGAGAATCCTTATTCCCGAAATGGTCTCCTCAATGATCGACAACAGCTCGCCCATTTTTCTCTGTCCTTTCAGCGAAGTCCTCTTAAGGCTCTTGCCTACCTGTCCGATGAGATAACCGCTCACAGGCAGGAGAACGAGAACAAACATGGTCAGCTGGGGGCTGAAAAGAAATAAGGTGATCACATAGAAGAGTATCGTCAGAGGTTCCCTGAAGATCATCTCGAGGGAACTCATGATCGACCATTCAACCTCCTGCACATCGGTTGTCATCCGCGATATCAGATCCCCTTTTCTCTGATCGGAATAATAGGCTAAAGGCAGGATCAGAATTTTGGAGTACATCTCATTCCGGATATCTTTGACTGCACCATTGCGCACTATGGCCAGGAAGAACATGGCCAGATACCTGAACAAATTTTTCAGAAAAAAAATGACCACGATGGAGATGGCAATGTACATCAGCACTTGCATTTCACCTCTCTCATGGATCAGCCTTCCAATTTCAAAATAAAAATTCTCTTTGACCGATTCAAAGCTGAAGATAGAAAACGGAGGCTTGGAAGCAGGTATTTCCGTGGTCTTGAAAAGCATCTGCAAAACAGGGATGAAAAGAGCAAAGGAGGCCAGCGAAAATAGAACCGACAGGATATTGAATAAGATATTAAGGCTGGCATATCCCCAGTAAGGAACGGCATATTTCAGTATTTTGGCGAATTTTTTCATCCATGCAAATATAAAATATAAAAATGTACCCCGGCATGACCGCTTAAAATTCACAAACTGTTACCTTTGTGGCATGGAAAGCAAACGACAGAATAAGATATCACGTCTGATACAGAAAGAGCTGGCCGAGATTTTTTTGCTGGAAAGCCGTCATTTATTTGAAGGTGCCATGATAACTGTTACGAAGGTGAATGTGACCAAAGACCTTTCCGTTGCCAGAATATATGTCAGCCTGTATGCCGTTAAGGATAAAAATGACTTGTTGACCAGGATACGCCTTCTGACCAAAGAGCTCAGGAAACAGCTCGGCTTACGCATCAGGAATCAAATGCGATTTATGCCGGAGCTGGAATTTTTTATGGATGATTCCCTTGATTATATCGAAAATATTGAGAAGCTGCTTAAGCACTAATCCATTTCACGGCGTCCGTCACTGTGACCACAAACCGAACGAACCATGGAATATGATCCAATAAAACGCCGGCTGGGCCACTTCTTCAACCGGTCACCCTGGCTGCGCAAGTTGTTTTATTTTCTCCTCGATCTGTTGCTGTTGCGTTCATGGCATATCAGAAAAGAAATTAGAACATGGGCACGCCTTAAGGCCGGCCGCGCCGCGGTACTCGATGCCGGTGCCGGCTTCGGTCAGTACAGTTATTACATAGCACACAGATGGCCGGGGATGGTCATTACAGGTGTCGATGTCAAGAAGGAGGAGATGGCGGATTGTCAGCATTTTTTTGAACGTACGGCCATGAAAAATGCAGGCTTTCATGATGCCGACCTGTTAACATACAGACAGGAGAAAGCATACGATCTGATCTTGTGTGTGGATGTCATGGAACATATCGAAAAGGATACAGTGGTCTTTGAGAATTTTGCCGCTTCCTTGAAACCGGGCGGTATGTTATTGATATCCACTCCCTCCGACAGGGGAGGGTCTGATGTCCGTTACCATGGTGATGGATCATTCATCGGTGAGCATGTGCGTGAAGGTTATAATGCCATGGAGATGGTCATGAGGCTGACACATGCCGGATTTAAACGTACGGAGGTCCGTTATTCCTATGGCGTGCCGGGTAACCTGTCGTGGCAATTATCCATGAAATATCCCATGATGATGCTGAGCCGCTCCAGGTGGTTTTTCGTCGTCGTGCCTTTTTATTACCTTATTATATTTCCCTTTTTTCTGTCCCTGAACTTTCTGGATCTGGAAATGCATCATACTTCAGGTACCGGACTGATCGTTAAAGCGTGGACGTAGGAGCTGAAGCACGAAAGGAGATGCATAAATTAAAGTGTTCTGGCAATGAGAGTTCCATT
>CAZVNP010000002.1:0-119372 GCA_964628285.1 uncultured Lentimicrobiaceae bacterium | reverse complement strand
AGGATCATGGCTTCTCACCATGGTACAAACCATTGGTGTACTTATCATGGGCTGTGGAGAAACATTTTTTCGGGCTCAATCCGGTGGTTTATCATACGACCAATCTTTTGTTCCACATAGCCAGCACCCTGCTGCTGTTTTTACTTCTTATAAAACTGCTGAGGATCATGTATCCGGACAACAGGTATGTGCCCTGGATATCGTTTTTGGTGGCGGCACTTTTCGGCATATGCCCTTTGAAAGTCGAGTCGGTGGCGTGGGCCGTGGAAAGGAAAGATGTCATGTTCGGTTTTTTCTTCCTCGCCAGTTTATTGTCTTATGTGCAATATCTTTTGAAAAAAAAGTACCGTTATATCATCCTGGGAAGTCTTCTTTTTCTTTTGGGTATTCTTTCCAAATCGATGATCATCACACTTCCTCTGGTCCTTTTCATCATCGATTTCATGATAAGAAGAAAGGCAGGATGGAAACTGGTCAGTGAAAAAATACCGTATTTCATTGTTTTGTTGATGGGACTGACTCTTTACGGTGTTTTCTGGTCACCACCCGAGAACGTCCGGGCACTCAGACCGGGTGAAGCAGGTAAGAATAATAAGATCACGATGCGGTCATTTCCCAGCGTCCCAACTTATATTGCCAACAAAGCGACGTTTCAGTCCTACAGGCTTTTGCAGTGGTCTTACCGGACCGTTGTCCCCAACAAGCTGTCGGTGGTGTATGCCTTGCCTCAACTGTATTATCCTTCACGGTTCAGGCTGATCCACATGCTCTGGATACTCCCTCTTCTGGTGATCGTTGGTGCTGGGATCTATTTCATCAACCGCAACCGTCTTATCCCTGCCGGTTTGGCTTTCTTTTTTATCACCATTGTGACGGTCATGGGGATGAATATCAATGAGAGCTATGTCTCGGACCGTTATACATATATCCCTTCAATAGGTATTTTTATGGTGCTGGCCGGTATCGTTCTCCTGTTGCTGGAACGCCGCGACCGGATAAAGTATTTGCTGATCCCTTTATTTGCCGGGTATCTGATTTATTTCGGCGTAACCACCTACCAGCGGGTAAAAGTCTGGCACGACAGCATTACCCTTTTTGAGGATCTGACCAAAAAATATCCTGACCTTTATTTCGGTTATACATCCCTGGGTAATTCTTACCTTGAGCTGGGTAAGCCCGAACGGGCGATCATGTACTTCAATAAATCCTATGAGCTAAACAAAGGCCAGGGACTGATGCTCAATGCCCGGGGGCTGGCCAAATTCAACATCGGCGACTATACTGAGGCCATAGCTGATTATGATCTGGCCATCAGGATGGAACCCACCTATTCACTGGCATTCAATAACCGCGGTAATGCCAGGCAAACCCTCGGACAGTACCAGGAAGCCCTCCAGGATTATAATCAGGCTATCAGTCTCGACCCAGATTATTCGGCAGCCTATAACGGACGGGGGATGGTGTGGCAGAAACTCGGTGAATACCAAAAATCAATCGACGATTTCACTAAGTGCTTGAAATTGAATCCGTATTATTATATTGCTTATAACAACCGTGGCAATTCCAGGGCCCTGATGAAAGATTTCACCGGCGCCATTAACGATTACAATCTGTCATTGAAGTACCTGCCCGGTAATTTCAATGCCATTCACGGCAGGGGCTTTGCCAGGCTGAACCTGGACGATTACACAGGAGCACTGGAAGATTTTAATAAGGCCATCAGCATTGAACCCAAATACAGCCTCGCCTATTATAACCGGGGTATAACCAAATTCAAGTTGAACGATAAAGAGGGTGCCTGCGCCGACTGGATCATGTCTTCTCGGCTGGGTTATGCCCAGGCTGCCAATGAAATAGAGGCGTATTGCAAATGATTTCAGAGGGTCGGCCTTTAGCCGTGGCCGAACGTCATAATTTTCATAACATTGAAGGTTCCTGTTTACATAGCCAAACGGTATCTCATCTCCAGGAAATCCCATAACATCATTAACATCATTTCGGGGATAGCCGTTGCCGGCGTCACCATCGGCACCATGGCTCTCATCATCATCCTTTCAGTGTTCAACGGTTTTGAGAAAATAGTGACCACTCTTTTCAACAGCTTTGATCCCGACCTGATGATCACGGTGAAGGAGGGCAAGGTCTTCCGTCCCTCCGATCTTCCGGGCGACTCCATCAAAGCCCTTCCGGGCGTTTTACGGTATACCGAAGTACTGGAAGAAACAGCCCTGCTGAAGTACACCTCCAAGCAATACATCGTAACCATGAAGGGAGTGTCGGAGGATTATGTCCGTCTGAGCGGCCTCGACACCATGATGGTGGGCGGTGATTTCATCCTTCAGTCGCACGGTAAACCTTTTGCCGTGGTGGGCTATGGCGTGGCTTATTATCTTGGCATCAACCCGGACGATTACTCCGATCCCATCCATGTGTATGTTCCCAAACGGACCAGGAGTTCCTATACCTCGCTGGATCAGGCCTTCAACTCAGCCGTCATCATGCCTGCAGGCATTTTCTCGATACAGCAGGATTTCGATTCCAGGTACATGATCGTCCCTATCGCCTTCGCACGCGACTTGCTCGAATACACCGACGAGGTGACATCCATAGAGATAGGCCTGGCCCCCCAGACTGACAGGGAAAAACTGCAGGACGAAATCAGCAGGCTGTGCGGAGACCGTTTTGTTGTCAGGAACAGAATTCAACAGCAGGCATTGCTGTACAAGATCATGAAATCGGAGAAACTCGCTGTTTTCCTGATATTGGCGTTCATTCTGATCATTGCCACTTTCAATGTGATAGGCTCACTGTCAATGCTGATCCTTGACAAGAGGAAGGATATCGCCGTGCTGCGAAGCATGGGTGCCGGCAACCGTCTGATCAAACGCATCTTCCTGACCGAAGGGATGATGATCTCTTTTTCAGGTGCCATCCTCGGATTGACACTGGGGGCACTGGTATGCTGGATACAGCAGCGTTATGGCGTCATACCACTCAAAGGCGGCTCGGGTTCATTTATCATCGATGCCTATCCGGTACAGATGCAGGTCATGGATTTTGTGCGCGTGTTCCTCACGGTTTTTATTATCGGTTTCGCTGCGGCATGGTATCCCGTCAGGCAGATATCAAAAAAATATCTGGCCGAGAAACTGTCATGAAACAAACCGATCAATGCATGAGTTTTATCCGGAAATAATTGGTTAAAATGACCCCGATCCGATTAAAATAAATAATTTTGTACACTTTGGATTTTCGGGAGTGTCAAATAATAATTCATTAATAACATGAGAACCTTTACACGTTTCAATGTGTCAGGTAATTTTTTATCTGTTACGCTTTCAGCTATTCTTTTCTTTGGGGCATCGCTATTGCTTACGGCCGGGAATGTGAAACTCGATGATAAGGCGAATGCCTTCGACATCAGGAATAACAGCTATTCCATCATTCATTTCGTCAGTACTTTTTCCAATTTTAACTGGTTTGAGGTAAAAACTAAAATGGGGGCTTTTGCCCGTCTATGTGTTGAAGGGTATTCGAACACGGAGGAGACCGGCGCACCCATGTTGCCTGTGTTGCGAAAACTGATTGAAGTCCCTGTTGACGCCTCAACGGAGGTGCATATTCTCAGCATCACTTACGAGGAGCACACGCTAACGGAACTTGGCATCTCCATGCCTGTCATGCCTGCGCAGCCGCCGGTTGCCAAAAACGGCGGTCAGATATCACCTTTTGAATATAATGCCGCCATTTACCATACCGATAATTTTTACGGTATGGAACCCGTGACGGTGGATGTTCTGGGCATCATGCGCGGTGTACGCATCGGCCGCATCAATGTGGCCCCGGTTCAGTATAATCCAGTGAAGCAGACTTTAAGGATCATAAAGGCGATCGATGCGGAGATCGTTTTCAAAGACGGCAATCTGGCCTTGACAATCAGGGAGAAACAGAAAAATGAATCGCCTTATTTCAAAGGCCTCGACAGGTTTCTTGTCAATTATAAACCTGTCCAAACGCGCGACACGATGACGAAGTACCCGGTGACCCTTGTCATCGTTTCCGATCCCATGTTTCATGATCAGTTACAGCCTTACATCGCATGGAAGATCAAAAAGGGTTTCCATGTCATTGAGGCGTACACCGATGATCCGGAAGTAGGTAACACCACAGGATCGATAAAAGCCTATTTGCAGTCACTTTATGAATCCGGGACCCCTGAGAATCCGGCTCCGTCGTTTGTACTTTTTGTGGGCGATGTGGCACAGATCCCTGCCTGGAACCTGAGCGGTCCGTCGGATCTAAAATATTGCGAGTACACCGGCGACTATTTCCCCGAAATATATTACGGCCGTTTTTCAGCCAACAACCCCGACGAGCTGCAACCCCAGATCGACAAAACCCTGGAGTATGAGGAGTTTACCATGCCCGATCCATCCTATCTCGGTGAGGTGGTCATGATTGGCGGCATGGACGCGAACTTTGGTCCTAACTGGGCCAACGGTCAGATCAATTATGGAACGGAGAATTATTTCAATGAAGGCCACGGTATCCTGTCACATACTTACCTCTATCCCCAGTCGGGCAGTCAGGCCGCCCAGATCATCCAGAACGTCAGCGACGGCGTCGGCTACGCCAATTACACTGCTCATGGCAGCCAGAGCGGATGGGCCGATCCGTCGTTCAGCATTTCGGATATAGCCACCCTGCAGAACCAGGATAAATACGGTTTGTTGGTTGGCAACGCCTGCCTGACAAACGAGTTCGGCACCCTGGCCTGTTTCGGCGAAGCCTTGCTGAGGGCTGAGAACAAAGGAGCCGTGGGTTATATAGGCGGTTCCAACAGCACCTATTGGGATGAAGATTATTACTGGGCAGTGGGTGTGGGGCCCATCACCGAAGACCCTCCCTCATACGAGGAGACCTCTCTGGGCGCTTATGACAGGATGTTTCATGACCATGGAGAATCCCCTGAAGACTGGTACACAACACAGGATCAGATGATCTTCGCCGGCAACCTGTCAGTAACCCAAGGCTCACCGGGCAGCGCACAATACTACTGGGAGATCTATTGCCTCATGGGAGATCCCTCGCTGGCACCCTATATGGGGATGCCTGCAGCTATGACCGTCACTTACGATCCGTTGATGCCGCTGGCATCCACATCCTTCACGGTGACGGCCGAGCCGTATGCTTTTGTGGCTATCTCCATGGATGGTGTCTTATATGGTTCCGCCGTCGCCGATGAGACGGGCCTGGCCGAGGTGCCACTGACACCCATCACCGTGCCCGGAACAGCTGATATTGTCGTCACCGCCCAAAACAGACAGCCCTTCATGGGAACGGTAGTCGTCGCCTCGCCCGAAGGGCCTTATGTGCTGTTCAATGCTTATACCATCAACGATGAGAGCGGTAACGGCAACGGTCTGGCCGATTATGGCGAAAACATCCTGCTGAACCTCTCGCTCGAAAACGTGGGCAATACGGGAGCTACAAATTTGATGGCCGTGTTGACAACAGACGATCCCTATGTTCAGATTACCGATAATTCAAACACCTGGACAGATATCCCCAGCGGTGGCATCGTGACTGAAGAAGGTGCTTTTGCCGTTTCCATCCTCGATTCCATACCCGATCAGCATAAAGTGTCGTTCACCCTGCAGGTGACCGACGGCAGCGAGGTATGGAATTCAACTTTCACCATGACGCTTAACGCACCCTTGCTGTCACTGGGTAACATGACCATCGCCGACACCCTGGTAGGTAACGGTAACGGTCGTCTGGAAGCCGGAGAAATGGCGGCAGTCATCGTGCATACCTTTAATAACGGCCACAGCGATGCCATGGACGGCACCCTGGCGCTGACCACCGCAAACGAATACCTGTCGCTGAATACCTCATCTTACGATATCGGAGTCATACCTTACAGCCAGATGGCCGAGGCCTCTTTCATCGTCACCGTCGACCCCGCCACTCCGATAGGAACCGTCGCGGTCTTCGATGCCCACCTCGAAGCATTGCCTTACATTATAGATAAATCATACAGTACCAAAATAGGTCTGGTCGTTGAAGATTTTGAAACGGCTGATTTTGGGGCATTCGACTGGCAGCTGAGTGGCGACGCCGATTGGTTCATCACCAATGCCAATCCCTATTCCGGGGACTTCTGTGCACAGTCGGGCGATATCAACGACTTGCAGAGCTCTATCCTTCAGCTATCCTTTGATGTCACAGCCGACGACAGCATCTCCTTTTTCAGAAAAGTATCGTCGGAGGCCACATACGATTTTCTGAAGTTTTACATTGACGGAGTGGTGATGGGTGAATGGTCGGGCGAAATGGATTGGAGCCGTGTGGTTTTTCCGGTGACCATGGGCACTCATGTGTTCAAATGGTCTTACGAGAAAGATTACAGCCTTTCCAACGGCAGCGATTGTGGCTGGGTGGATTATATCGTCATGCCTTCGGTGGGTGGCGCCAGTGGTCCGCTGTCACTTTCAGTATTGGCTTATCCCGATCATATTTGTTCAGGACAGACAGGGCAGCTTTTCGCCATACCGTCGGGAGGCAGCGGCACATACACCTACCTGTGGTCACCTCCGGAATCACTGAACGACCCGACGATCTTCAATCCCTGGGCAACACCTTCCGAAACAACACTCTATACCGTCGAAGTCAGCGACGGTCAGGATACCATTTCCGGAGAAGTGACTCTCCCCGTCTTGGAACTGCCGCCGGCACCTGAAATAATTCAGCAGGGCGATGATCTCATCTCCAACATGGAAAGCGGAAATCAATGGTATATCTGGGGCCAGCCCATTGAGGGAGCTACCGGGCAAATTTATACACCCATGGCCACAGGTGAATACACCGCCACCTATACCAACGAGAATGGCTGTGAATCGGTCGCTTCCAATGCGATCTATTTTGTGTATACAGGAATAGAGAATCTGACAAAGGACGAGCCGGTGACCATATACCCGAATCCCTTTACCGAACAGGTGAATATAAACTATTTCCTTGAACATCCCTCATCTGTCAGCCTGACACTTTATAATGCTATGGGGACTGAGATTGCGGTACTGATCAGGGGTGAAAACGAGCCGTCAGGGCGTCATACCTTTGTGCTTGGCGCATCGGGACTGAAGGCAGGCCTCTATTACTGCAGGCTTCAAACGGCGGATTATACGGTCATCAGAAAAATAATTTTGTCGGAATAATTGCTTTAATCTCTGTTTTTCTTTATTTTTGAGAATCTGAATGTTTCCGCAATCATGATACAATGAAAAAATCCGGTGTAATTACGATCCTGCTTTTTTTATTGTTTCAATGTGCGTCTGCTTATGATTGGACGGATATCCATTCGCCGTATCCTGTTCCGGCCAGGATACAGCTGGTCTCTTCCGACAATGACCGCATAGTCATAAGGTTTAATATCGACGGATTTTCACGCGAGGATGTCATGACACCGTCGGGCAAGGCCACGGTTATCACGGTGGGCAATGCCACACCATTGCTGATCGCCGGTTCGCCTGATCTCCCCAAGCTCACCGCCTCGGTTATCATACCTGATGAAGCCAGGATGGATGTCAAGGTGATTGCCTCTTCATACACCGATTATGAAGGCCTGTTGATTGCGCCTTCCAAGGGCAACCTTTTACGCGACATTGACCCTTCGTCCGTACCGTATAATTTCGGAAGAATTTATGGTTGTAACGGTTTCTTCCCCGGTAAACTGGCTGAACTGGGTACGCCTTACATCATGAGGGATCACCGCGGGCAAACGGTCATGGTCAATCCTTTTCAGTACAACCCTGTCACCAGGACCTTGCGTGTTTACAGTGAGATCATCGTGGAGGTGAAAAGCACCGGTGACCACGGTCTGAACCCGTTCCATCGCAATGGTATGACAACACTTGTCAACAGTGAGTTTCAGCGTATCTATGACCGTCATTTTCTGAATGCGGGCCGTAACCGGTACAATCCCCTCGATGACAATGGCAATATGCTTATCATCAGCTACGGAGATTTTATTGAGACCATGCAACCCTTTGTGGATTGGAAGATCAAAACGGGCATGCCGGTGCAGATCGTTGATGTGGCCACCATAGGCGATGCCCAGGCGATCAAGACTTATGTGGAGAATTATTACAATGAGCACGGATTGACCTTTCTGCTGCTCGTCGGCGACGAGGAGCAGGTGCCGTCAAATCCTCACGGCGAAGCATCCTTGTCGGATAACAGCTATGGTTATATTTCAGGCAATGATTCCTATCCCGAATTGATTGTCGGTCGTTTCTCGGCCGAAACCACCGATGAAGCCGTAACGCAGGTCCAAAGAACGCTTGCCTATGAGCAAAACCCTTCAATGGCGTCGGGATGGCTGTCGGCGGCCACGGGCATTGCTTCCTCTCTGGGCCCGGGTGATGATGACGAGTATGATTACCAGCACGTACGAAATCTGCGCACCCAACTGCTCGGATATACCTATTCTCAATGCGCCGAGTTATATGATGGCAGCCAGGGTGGTGAGGATGCTTCCGGTAACCCGACACCGCTGATGGTGGCCGATCAGATCAATGCCGGCAGCGGCCTGATCCTTTATACCGGTCATGGCAGCTCACTGGGATGGGGTACGTCGGGATTTTCAAGCGGCAATGTCAATGCTCTCACCAACACAGGCATGTGGCCATTTATCTGGTCGGTGGCTTGCTGGAATGGTTTGTTCGGCGGTGGCACCTGTTTTGCCGAGGCGTGGCTCCGGGCTACCGACAGTGCCGGTCACCCCACAGGCGCCGTCGCTGCCCTCATGTCGACCATCAGCCAGGCCTGGACACCACCAATGGAAGGACAGGATGAGATGGTCTCCATTATGGTCGAGAGTTACCAGAACAATATCAAAAGGACATTCGGCGGCATTTCGGTCAACGGCTGCATGAAAATGAACGACTCATATGGATACGACGGCACCGTGGAAACCGATGCCTGGACCATCTTCGGCGATCCCTCCCTGATGATCAGAACAGCCGCACCCCAAACCATGACCGTAACACACCCTGACGACCTGTTCATCGGATCGTCGGCATTGACCATATACTGTGACAGGGAGGGAGCCCTGGCGGCCCTGACCCTTCGTGATCATCAGATCCTGGGTACGGCTGCCATCTCGGAAGGAACCGGCGTGATCATTTTCGAGCCCCTCACCGCTGCGGATACTCTTTCCCTCGTCCTCACCGCTTACAATTGTGTGCCGTATACCGCGGAGATCAGGGTAATACAGGCCGAAGGGCCTTATCTGGTCTTTGACGCCTGCCAGGTCAACGATGCCACCGGTAACGGCAATGGCATGCTGGATTACGGAGAAAATGTCGGCCTGAGCCTCAGCATGAAGAACGTAGGCACGGAGGATGCCGGAGACGTCACCGTGACACTGGCCTCCGGTGATCCTTATGTCACCATCAGCGATAATTATGAGGAATTCGGCAATATATCCTCGGGCGGATCGGTGACGAGGGATAATGCTTTTGCCTTTGCCGTCAGCCCCGATGTTGCCGACAACCATCCCGTCATTTTTACCGTCGAAGCCGCCACACCCGTTAATAACACCTGGAGCAGCTCTTTCGTCATCAAGGCACATGCTCCTGACCTGGAACTGGGTTCCTGGTTCGTCGACGACCAGACCGGCAACCAGAACGGAAAACTCGACCCGGATGAAACGGTCGGGATGGTCCTGACAGTGGCTAATATGGGATCATCCGATGCCTATGATGTTCAGGGTGAGCTGACCTCGGAAGATGTGTATGTCACTTTACAGCAGAATACCCTGCCATATGGTACTGTGGATGCCGGTGGTACGGCCGTGCAGACTTTTACGGTGACGGCCGATGACGCCACACCCATGGGGCATGTGGCCACCTTCATAGTGGCCCTGTCAGGCACCACCGGCATCACCGTGCTGGATTCATTCAATATCATCATCGGACAGATACCGGCCATTGTGGTCGATCTTGACGGCGATCACAGCTCAGGTCCCGTTCTCTTTGAAGCGCTGCAATCCCTGGGTGTCAATGCCGATTACCAGACCACCCTGCCTGAGGAACTGACCTTATATTCCTCCGTGTTCGTATGCCTTGGCACTTACCCTGCCAAGCACATACTCACAGGAGCCGAAGGACTTAAGCTGGCCAATTACCTGGATGCCGGCGGCAGTCTTTACATGGAAGGCGCCGATACCTGGGCATTCGATGACCAAACCGCCGCACAGCCTATGTTTTATATTAACGGGGTGAATGACGGATCAAATGATATGACGACCCTGGAAGGACAAAATGGAACCTTCACCCAGGGCATGACATTCGTTTATTCAGGTGAAAATAATTACATGGACCATATTGAGCCTGTAACCCCCGCCTTTATGATATTGATGAACACCGGTCCCGTTTATGGTGCAGCCGTGGCTTATGACGCCGGAACCTATAAAACGGTGGGCACCTCCTTTGAATTCAGCGGATTGAAAGACGGTCCCTCACCTTCCACGCGGCAGCATTTCCTCTCCGAGGTCATCGATTTTCTAGGTGTAGGAGTCATCCCAACAGGCACCGTCACAGGTACCGTAACCGATGTGAAAACAGGCCTCCCGCTGGCCGGCGCTAAGATATCGGTGGGATCCTATTGGACCCTTGCAGGCAGCGACGGCACATACAGCGGCGTGTTCCCGGCAGGCGAATGGCCTCTCTGTGCCTCGGCCGGCGGTTATGAGACCGGCTGCGGAACGATAGCCATTTACCCCGACTCAATCATTTCACAGGACTTTGCTTTACTTCAGATGAAGGCACCTTATAACCTCCATGCCTCCCTCAGCGTGAATATTCTCACCCTGACATGGGACATGGATGCCATGAGGGATTTTCAGCATTATTCTGTTTACAGAAGCAAGAACAGTGACGCTTTTACGCTGCTGGTCAACACCACCGAAAAGATTTATACCGATGTTCTGTCGGCCACCGCTTTTTATCATTACTTCGTGACGGCGATGTATGCTAACGGCACGGAGAGCTTTTCTTCCGATACCGTCACCATGGAATATTCATCCACGGGCATACCGGTTATAGAGGAACCTCCCGAAGCCACGAAGCTGGGAAACAACTATCCCAATCCCTTTACAACGCAGACCACCTTGACTTTTGCCCTCAAGGAAAGCAATAAGGTGCTGATCACTGTTTTCCGGCCGACTGGCAAAACGGTCAGAATATTGGTTGATGAAACCCTGAACGCCGGAGACTACAAAATCACATGGGATGGCACCGATGATTCGGGCAGGTCACTGCCTGCAGGCATTTACCTCTACCAGATGAAAGCCGGCGGTTACCTGGGAACGAAACGGATGGTGCTGATCCGGTAGTCCATTTCAATTGGGGTTGCGACACGAAAGGTCTCAAAAGAAAATAACACGGCCTTATTCGATATCCTGCTCTTCGGCCTGGATCACCTCTTTGGTGTCAGCGTTATAGATGAAGGCAACCACCTTGCAATCCTCAGGTTTCCATTCCGGTTTGATATTGAAGTCTGAAAAGGAGATGTGGTATTTTATATTGGTCTGTACCGTCCCGGCAGTGATCTCTTCTCCCCATGTGCCGTTGATAGCTCCGCGCAGCACGTGTTCATGGACATAATTCAGCCAGTCAGGTACCGGTCCGATAGTGGTGTTATTGTTTTTCTGCGCAGCCACAATATCATTTTCGATGAGATAGAGGCACAGATTAAACCGTCCGGTAAGGCTGTTTAAAAACTGTATGTGACAGTCACCGCTGAGTTTTCGCGACGGCAGGTCGAATGTCAGTTCGATCTCGATGGTGGCGTCGGCAGCGTTGTCGATGATCTGCTGTATGGCAGCCCCCCACATTTCGGGTCCCAGGATGAGGCTTTGATTATAGACCGTTCTGTTGACCATGCCATTGGGATTGCCTATATCACTGACGCCGAAGTAGGTATCCAGCTCATCGCCGGCAGGTGTCCTGAAATCAGCGGTATAGTTGCCGCTGTCATCGGGTAACGCCCAGTAACCGGCATGGATTGAAAGCAGCACGAGCCGGTCACCGAAGTTATCTTTCAGATCCTGAGCGGTGACGGCAGCGGTGGGACAATTTATGCATTTATGACCGGTATAATCTTCCAGAAGGACTTTACGGACAGCACTTGTGGTATCGTTCCCATTGTTGGACGAACGTTCATAGGGTGCCTCAATCTTGTCGCACGACGTGATGATCACCACCAGCCACAGGCATCCGAGGATTTTGATCAGGTATTTCATGATTTGATGACTATTCGGTTCTGCAAGATTAATTAAAAGATAGATGCGTCATAATGAGTTCGGATCATCAGAAACTGCTGGTGATGTTCACTGTGAACCCGCTGGCGGCAGGCACCTGGCGGCACACCCCTCCGATGCAAAGCAGGCCTTCCCGCTGCCGGCCATAAGCTATGGATAGGCGGTTGGTCTCACGGGTGTAACCGAAAGCAAAATAATAATAATGAAGAGTGCTGCCTCCGGGAGGATTGATGTTGATCTGATCCTGAACAGTGAAAAACCATCGTGGCGCAATCGTGAATTCAAGCAACGCCAGACCCCAGTCACCCTTATCCTGTTTGGTTGCCAGGTATTGCATCTCGAGTCTCAGGGCCTTGGTGGAAGTGAATTTGTAAGTGAGATCGGCCACCGCAATGTGGGCGTATATCATGCCGCCATGACCTTCTGTGACATACTGATTGTACGAATGGTACATGTATTCAATGACCGCCTTGAATTTGTCGCTGAATTTTCTCCTGAATTCGAAATCAATGTCCTGGAAGTAAAGTTCCTTGCCCGGCGTGAAAAAAAAGCTCTTGTATCCCAATGTGCCCCGTTCACCTATGGGAATCGTGTCGTTGACGGGTGACCTGCTGATCGAATTGGCCCGGGAGTAAAGTACCTGGATGGTGGTCCCGTACTTGCCGCCCAGTTTGGATTTTTTTGGTATCGTGTAAACAACCTGTCCCATCACATCGAATTCACCGTTGGGTTGTGAAGCATAAGGGTAAAGTGCTTCAAGGGTGTAGACATGTTGTTTGACCAGCGGCGGGATAAAACTGATGTCAAGACCATTGCGCGTGACACGCCGGTCAGTTTTGTAACTCATGTTGTCGATCCATTTGGAGAAAAGGGAGATGCCCAAACCCTTGGTGGAATATGATCCCGTCAGAAAGACGGCCTGCCCGTCCTTATAAATATAGTTGTTCACTGCCGAAGGATCATTGATCTTATAGACATATTCGCCCTGCAGGTTATACCTGCCGTGCGTGATATCGAACCTGCCGGCAAAGGCGCCCACATTTTCGGGTAACTTGAATTTGAACGTCGGGTCGTCTTTCTGGTACTTGCTTACGGCGCTGCCTCCGATGACCACCCTGGTTTTGGCATTGCTCATGCCGTGAATGATGTCGTTCAGCGTAAACTCACCGTCTACACCGCGGACATAACCCCTGCTGTCGGGCGTGTATTTGATCCAGTAATACCTCTGTGCGCCGATGATGCCCTTTAACAGGATGCCGTCAGAAGGAGCATATTTCACTCCTATGCCCTGCACGGAATTATCATAACCCAGATCCCATTCTTCATAACTGCGGAAAACCAACCCGCTGCCAAACTGATCGTAAATGTTGCCCACCGTCACATCTAAGTTGGATTTTCGATAATTGGCAAACCAGTAAGGAATGCCGTAACCTTCATATTCCTTGTCGTACCCTGCGATGGGTTTCATGTAAGTCTCGAACCTTATCCCGGCCGAAAAGTCTCCCAGAGTATAAATGAAATTGCCGAAACCGTTCATGCCTATCTTCTCACCGTTGATGGTTGAGTCGTTGATGCCCAGGGCCTCATCAGGCTGGTAACTCTGTAAGTCCAGTTCAAAATTACCGTTGATCCTGCTTTGCTGCAGGAAATCCTGCGCTTCTGACAAGAGCGGTGCTGAGAAGAGGCAAATGATGTAAAGTGCAGTACGTAGAGATCGTTTACATGTCATCTGTTTAATCGGTATGATAATGATTATCGTTTCATTCCAGGGGTTCTCCGGCGATCAGGGCCCTGACCTTCTCAATCAGTTGCTGTTCACCACCCTCGACGAAGGAGGTGTGCTGCCAGACAATCTCGCCCTTGCCGTTGACGAGAAAAGTGTGTGGGATAACGCCGACATTCATCGCCCTCTTGAAGTCGCCATTGGGGTCGAGCAGAACCTCGTATTCCCATCCCTTGCCATTGACGGTGGGCAGGACATTCGAGGATGAACGGGAGTCATCAATGGAAACGGCATAAAGCTTCACCCCGGTCTCTTCACGCCATTCATCATACACGTCCGCAATGGCCGTCAATTCCTTTATGCACGGCTTGCACCACAACGCCCAGAAACTGATGATGATGGGCTTGCCTTCGTTGTTGATATCGGAGGTGTTGAAATTTTCCCCGTTTACCGTTTTAATGATGACTGAAGGAATCTTCTTCAGTTGCTTCCCGCTCGTCTGAGAGCTGGCATACAGGATCGCACTTATAAATATGATGAGGATGAAGGCTCTTTTCATGAATTTATGTTTAAATGGACAGACAGTTTTAAATGGCCGGCCAAAATTAAAGATTTTTCGAGAAAGTGATTGTCTGACCGGATTATTTTACCTCAGATGTTTTGCGGACAATGTCCGGTTTATAGGTTGACCGTATCAGGCAGGAGGAATACATCAGTCAATATAGACTTCCAACAGCTTTGATTCGGTCTTTGGGTAGAGCATGATCTGGTCTTTGATTTCGGCCGGAATGAGAACGGCCTCACCCGTTTTCACCGCCTCCATTCCTCCGCGGTAATGGATGTTAACAAAGCCCAAGGTGCAGATGTAAATGATGAATGAATCGAGCGAGCTGTAATCCCTGCCCATACCCTTGTCAAGATGGATAAGGTTGGTGGTGAAATGAGGGTTTTGCACCAGTTGTACGGTGTGATTGAGACGGTCGTCATAGGTTGTTTTATAGCTTTCGCTGACGTTGAAGTCCAGGGCATCAAGGGCCATGGCCACATGCAGCTCACGCGGATGCCCCTGATCATCCGTGCGGTCCCAGTCATAAACACGGTAGGTGATATCGGATGTCTGTTGTATCTCAGCCAACAGGATCCCCGGACCCAGGGAATGGACACGGCCGGCAGGGATCTCGTAGACATCGCCGGCGTGGACATGCTCGATGTTCAGCACCTGCCTGAGCTTTTTCTCATTGAGGTATGCGACAAACCCATCCCTGTCGATGTGGCGTTTGAAGCCCGAAATCAACTCGGCACCTTCATCGGCCTGGAGGATATACCACATCTCATTCTTTCCCTGGCTGTGATGCCGCAGTGCCGCCAGCTCATCATCGGGATGCACCTGAACGGAAAGGTAATCATTGGAGTCGATGAACTTGACCAGGACAGGAAACTCGTTGCCATGGAAGTCAAAGACGGGACCCCCGACCAGGTCGTCCATATAAACTTCTACAAGTTCATTCAGCTCATTGCCCGCCAGGAAACCGTTGGCGACAACACTCGGACTGCCTTCAACACCCGAAATCACCCACGCTTCACCACAGTTGGGCAGGGGTGAGAAATCCAGGCCCAGAACACTCCTTATCTTTTGTCCGCCCCAGATCTTGTCTTTGAAGATGGGTTGGAATTTCAATGGATACAATACATTCATCGGTCCTTTTTGTTTATTCACTCATCAGCAGAATTTACAAAAGTAGGAAATAATGCATTTCGGCTGTTTTTGTATCAACCGCTCGGTTTCAACTCATTAATTTTCTAATTTAGTCGGTGGTTTCTTTGATGATCTCATCCGTTATCTGGATCATTGTGTGGCAGAAAAATTCCTTCGTCGGGAGCACAGGGAGAACATCATCGTTGAAACCGATGCCTCCCGTTTGCTTGAACGACTTGAGACCTACCGGCCGGTAGTTGTCGACAGCAAATGGGTGGATGAATTGAAAAACATGGTCTAAAAACCTTCAGGCTATGCTGATCATAGGAATTACAGGAACTCTGGGTGCGGGCAAGGGAACCATCGTGGAATATCTGATCAGGGAGGAGTTTTTTGTTCACCATTCGGTGCGGGCGTTCCTGTCGCAGGAGATCATAAAAAAAGGCCTCCCGCTTAACCGCGACACCATGACCTGGCTGGCGAATGAACTCAGAAAAAAACACCCACCCTCCTATATTGTGGATCGTCTTTACAATGAGGCACTCAAAGAGGGAAAGGATTGCATCATTGAGAGCATCAGGACACGTGGAGAGGTGGAGTCGTTGCGGCAAAAGAGGGACTTTTACCTGTTTGCCGTCGATGCCGACCCGGCCATCAGGTATAAGCGTGTTGTAGCACGTGATTCCGAAACCGACAGGATATCATACCAGACCTTTCTTGACAATGAACGGCGTGAGATGCATTCGGCCGGCGCCGGGGAGCAGAACATTGCGTGGTGCATGGCACATGCCGATTTTGTTTTTGTCAATAATGGCACGAAAGAGGAGCTTTTTGTTGAAGTGAAGAAAGTCATGGACACTTTACGGTCGAAAAATGGATGAGTCAGACCGGTCAGGCCGGTGCAGGGAACATATAGCCACTGAACCCACTATAAACACACGATTTTTATGGTTGAGAAAAAAAAAGACAAATACATCAGGCCTTCATGGGATGAGTATTTCATGGAGGTTGCCAGAGCGATTGCGCGGCGGGCCACCTGTGACCGTGGCCGCAGCGGGTGTGTGATCGCCCGCGACCGTCAGCTGCTGGTCACAGGATATGTGGGCTCTCCCAGGGGTCTGCCGCATTGCGATGATGTGGGTCATCTCATGAAAAAAGTCATCCATGAGGACGGCAGCATCAGCACGCATTGCGTGCGCACAGTCCATGCCGAGCAGAACGCCATATGCCAGGCCGCACGCCTGGGCATCCCCTTGGAGGGTGGCACCCTGTATTGCCGCATGACACCCTGCCGCACTTGCGCCATGCTCATCATCAACTGCGGCATAGTCAGGGTGGTGTGTGAATACCGCTATCATGAAGCCCAGGAAACGGAAGACATGTTCCGCCAGGCATCCATCGAACTGGTCTATGTCAACAATAAAGTGCTGAAATACACCGATCAGTGAATCCCGCATCAGTGCTTTCCCAGTAACTGTACGACCCCGTTCAGGTTGATGAGACCGAAGATATGTGCGGCAGTGATGAGGATGATGATGACCACGGCCCACCGGATGAAATTGGCGCCCCAGCTCACCGCCATCCGTGATGCCATAAAACCCCCGAAAAGAGACCCCACACCCAGGATCAGACCGTACATCCAGTTGACCTGATGATGTAGGATGAAAATAACCAGGGCAAAAGGTGTGAACAGTAAAACGATGAGGACCTTTAACGCGTTGGCTTTCACCAGTTCATAACCTGCGCTCAGCACCAGCCCCGCCAGTAAAAAATACCCGACCCCGGCCTGTATAAAACCGCCGTAAAGCCCTATCAGGAAAAAAATGATGACCTGCAGCACGTTGATTTTTTTTTCCAGGAGCTCTTTCTTTTCCTTCAGCCACCGTTGTGGTTTATAAAGGATAAAAAAGACCATGATCAACATGACGACGGCGATGCTTTTTTCGATGACGTTCTTATTCACATCGACGGCTATCCATGCACCTGCAACAGCGCCCACCGCTGCAGGTATGGCCAGCCAGCGGCCTTTCTTCCAGTCGAGGACCTTTTTGCGACTGAAGACGCTGACGGAAGTGATGTTTTGAAGCAGTACGGCGATTCTGTTGGTACCGTTGGCCACATCGGCAGGCAATCCGAACAACATGAGCAGGGGGAGTGATATGATGGATCCCCCGCCTGCCAGAGTGTTGATGATACCAACCACAACACCTGCTATGATGAGAGCTATAACCTCAAACCAGGACATGAAAAAGGTCAAATGTAGGAAAAAATCATTCAGCAAGCATCTCCCTGACGGCTTTTTTAATGCCCTCCCTGTCGTAACCGCATTCGGCCTGTAATTCGGCTATCGTACCCTGCTCGATGAAACGGTCGGGGATCCCCAGGCGATGGACGGAAGCCTGGTAGTGATGATCGGCCATGAATTCAAGCACGGCCGTACCCAGTCCCCCCATGATGATTCCGTCTTCCACGGTGATTATCTTATTGAACTTGTTGAAGATCTCATGGAGGAGCTCTTCATCGAGGGGCTTAAGAAAACGCATATCATAATGTGCCACGTCGGCGTCATCTTTTTGCAGCCCTTCCGTTGCGCTGATGACGTTATTGCCGACATGACCGATAGAAATAATGGCCAGTCCTTTACCGTCCTTAATCTTTTGACCTTTGCCTATGGTCATTTTCTCAAAGGGTGTTTTCCATTCGGGTGTGACGCCACGGCCTCTGGGGTAACGTATCGCGAAGGGACCCATGCCGTCGAGCTGAGCCGTGTACATCATGTTGCGCATTTCCGGCTCATTCAGTGGAGCGGCGATGATCATATTGGGTATGGAACGGAGGTAGGCCAGGTCGAAGCTGCCGTGATGAGTGGCGCCGTCTTCACCCACGAGGCCGGCACGGTCGAGACACAACACCACATGAAGTTTCTGCAGGGCCACGTCATGGATGATCTGATCATAAGCACGTTGTAAAAAGGTCGAATAGACCGTGCAGAAAGGCACCATTCCTGCTGCCGCCAGTCCGGCGGCGAAGGTCACGGCATGCTGCTCCGCAATGCCCACATCAAAAGCCCTGTCGGGCATCGCGTTCATCATGATGCTCAACGAGCTGCCGGTAGCCATCGCCGGCGTTATCCCTATGATCTTATTGTTTTTTTCGGCCAGCTCCAGAATGGTCCGGCCAAAAACGGTCTGATATTTAGGCGCCGGCTTAGCAGGGCAGGGCTCGTCGACCAGTTCGCCCGTATCTTTGTTGAAGACGCCGGGGGCATGATAGGTGATCTGGTCTTTCTCGGCACGCTCGTAACCTTTTCCCTTCACCGTGATGACATGAAGCAGCTTGGGTCCTTTGATGGTCTTCATTACCGTCAATAACTTCACTAACCGAATGACATCATGGCCGTCGACGGGACCGAAATATCTGAAATTAAAGGCTTCAAAGAGATTGCTGCGTTTCAGGATGGTCGACTTGACGGCACTGGTGATCTGACGGACGATTTCCCTGGAGTTTTTGCCATAACGGGTGCGACCGCCCATGAGTATCCAGATAAGATCCTTGAATTTTTTAAAGGTCTTCGACGTGACGATGTGCACGAGATAGTCGCCGATGGCGCCGACGCTTTTATCGATGGCAATGCCGTTATCATTGAGTATGACCAGCAGATCGGCATTCGACACCCCTGCATTGTTCATGCCTTCCAGAGCCATCCCTCCGGTCATGGCACCATCACCAATAATGGCGATGTGATGACGGCCGTTGTGGTCTCTCAGATTGGCTGCTATCGCCATGCCCAGGGCGGCCGAAATGGAGGTGGAGGCATGTCCCACACCGAAGGCATCGTATTCACTCTCCGCCATTTTGGGAAACCCGCTGATGCCTTTATACATCCTGTTGGTATGAAAAACATCCTTGCGACCCGTGAGTATCTTATGGGCATAAGCCTGATGACCGACATCCCATATCAGCTTGTCGTAAGGCGTGTTGAAGACATAATGCACCGCCACGGCCAGCTCCACGGAACCCAGGCTGGCACCCAGATGACCGGGATGGTCACATAAAACCTCTATGATGAACTGCCTGATCTCATGGCAGAGCTGTGGCAGGTCCTGTTCTTTCAGCTTTCTTAAATCGTCAGGAGAATTGATTGTGGATAATAATCTCCCCTGTTTGACCTTCATAAATTGTGAACTTATAAAAAACCGAGTTCCAGCTTGCCTTCCTCCGAGATCATGTCCATGGACCATGGCGGGTCGAAGACGATCTCCAGATCGAACGCTTTCACTCCTTCCACGGATGTTACCCTCTCCCTTACCTCCTGCGGTAACGACTCGGCCACAGGACAGTTGGGAGCGGTCAGTGTCATCTGAATGTGTACCGTTAAATCATCCGATATGTCAATGTGATAAATAAGGCCCAGGTCATAAATATTGACAGGGATTTCAGGATCGTAAACAGTTTTCAGCTGTTCGATGATAAGGCTTTCGAGTTTGTTTTTGGTTGCGCTGTCATCCATACCACATCAGGGTAATTGAAGTTCTTTTGCTTTAAAGACGATGGCATAAAGCTTCATTTGTTTGATCATCGCATCCATTCCGTTGGAACGTGTCGGCGACAGATGCTCTTTGAGACCGATCCTGCCGATGAAATCGAGCGAGGCGTTAATGATCGCATCGGGTGTCTGACCTGATAAAACCCGGATGAGCATGCTGATGATGCCTTTGGTGATCATGGCATCACTGTCGGCACTGAAATGGACACGACCCTTCTCATAAGTGGCCGCCAGCCACACTCTCGACTGGCATCCCGAGATGAGGTTATTGTCCACCTTCAGTTTCTCATCGATCAGCGGTAATGTCTTACCCATTTCGATAAGGTGGTTATATTTATCCATCCAGTCATTTAAATTCTGAAATTCAGCCTCGATCTGATTCTCAATTTCCTTTATTGCCATTTGGGATCAATTAATAATAACCATAATTAACGGGGCTTATTGCATCCGCCTGATAGTATTATCACATGAACATCTTTTTCACTTGCATAATGGCTTCCTTCAGAATGTCAATCTCTTCTTTTGTGTTGTATATTCCAAGCGAAGCCCTCACAGTACCCGGTATGCTGCAAAGGTCCATCAGGGGTTGAGCGCAGTGGTGTCCCGTGCGTACCGCCACACCAAGCTTGTCGAGAATGCTGCCGGCATCATAGGGATGGATGGCGCCGATAAGAAATGAAATGACGCAGACCTTATCGTCACCCTTCCCGAAAATACGCACCCCTTCTATCCCAGCCAGAGTTTCTTCGGCATAACGGTAAACATTCCGTTCATAGGATATAATGTCCTTAAAGCCAATCCTGTTTATGAAATCCACGGCCGCTTTAAAACCGATCACCGATGCCACATTCGGTGTTCCGGCTTCAAATTTATAAGGAAGATCATTGTAAAGTGTCTTTTCGAAAGTCACCGCTTTGATCATTTCACCGCCGCCCTGGTACGGCGGCATGTCCTCCAGCAGCTTTTCCTTGCCATAGAGGACGCCTGATCCCATAGGGCCGTACATCTTATGGGCTGAAAAACAATAAAAGTCGCAGTCCATATCCTGGACGTCCACCTTAAGATGTGCCACAGCCTGAGCGCCGTCCACCAGCACCGGCACGGCATGGGCATGGGCTGTGTCGATGATCTCTTTTACCGGCATGACCGTCCCCAGGGCATTGGAAACATGTGTGACAGCCACCAGACGTGTCCGTTCGTTGATCATTTCCCTGTATTTCTCCATGATGAGCCGCTCATTGTCATCGATCGGTATCACACGGAGAAAGGCACCTTTCTCCTGGCATAGCATCTGCCAGGGGACGATGTTTGAATGATGCTCCAGTGAGGAGATGATGATCTCATCGCCCGGTGAGATGTATTTTCTGCCGAAGCTGCACGCCACCAGATTGATTGATTCGGTTGTGCCCTTGGTGAAAATGATCTCGTCTGCATTTCCGGCATGGATGAAATGCTGAACGGTACGCCGGGCATCTTCAAACTCCGAGGTCGCCTCCTGGCTGAGGTAATGAACCCCACGATGCACATTGCTGTTAACGGTGGAATAATACCCTCTGATGGCCTCGATCACCTGTAAAGGTTTTTGAGTGGTCGCGGCATTGTCTAAGTACACAAGAGGACGTCCGTAAACGGTTTGTTCCAGTACCGGGAATTCCTGACGTATATCTTTGATGTTGAATGCCAATGTCTGTTGTATGTTATTGTTTTGTTATACGTCTATATCTTGCTCATGTCGATTTTAAATGACACTGTATTTTCCTTGTTTCTGCAATTCAGGACGCACTGGTCGCAGACCGATAATTCACCTCGGAGTCTTTTTTTCACGAGATCATCGATGGTGATCTTAAGCGCCTCAATTGTTATCTTGTTGATCACTTCGGCGGCGAAGGCATACATCAGGAGCATCCGTGCGTTCTCCTCCGACAATCCTCTGGAGCGTATGTAGAACAAAGCATTGGGGTCTAACTGGCCGACGGCCGCACCATGGCTGCATTTCACATCGTCGGCATAGATCTCCAGCCATGGCTTGGCGTTGACGGTGGCTTTATCCGTCAGGAGAATATTTTTATTGCTCTGATAAGCATTGGTTTTCTGTGCTCCCCGGTGCACCAGGATATGACCGTTGAATACGGCTTTGGCCTGGTCGTCAAGAATACCTTTAAAAAGCTGGTAACTTTTGCTGTGAGGGCTCACGTGGTCCACATAGATCTGGTTGTCGACATGCTGGTCCTTGTCGACAAGATATAGTCCATATACGTTGGCATCGCAACCCTCTCCCTTGATATTCACGTACACATCGTTACGTATCAGCCCGCCGTTCAGAATGATGGCATTGGTGTTCATCCGGCTGCCGTCGTTGAGATGAAAATGAGTGGTGTTGAGGATCGTTGAATGATCGTTGATATTCTGAAGTTTATAGTGATCAAAGCTTGAATTTTCACCCAGGAACACCTCCGTCACCGTGTTGGTGAAATTCACCTCATGGTTGAGCGAATCGTCGCACTGCACCAGGGTGAGATGACTGTTTTTCCCCAGAATGATCAGGTTGCGGTTCTGGATGAACAGCTTGCGGTCGAGATTGATCATGTTGACCATCTGGATGGTGTTAGGTATCACCGCATCATCGGGTACGTAGATAAAGACACCGTCCTGAGCAAAGGCTGTGTTCAGGGCATCGAGACCTGTGGCCCGGCTGTGGTCGTCATTGCCCCAGTGTTCCTCGACGATGCGCGGATATTCCAGCATGGCCTGCGCCAGGCTGCCGATGACGGTGCCGTCGGGTAATCGTGTCAGCGGTTTGTTATCGGGGGATATAAACCAACCATTCAGCACCGACACGAGGATGGTATCGAAATCGGGAACTTCACATTCAAAATATTTGAGACCACCGGCCGGCGGGACAGAAGGACGGAAATGCTGCTCATAATCGTGCGACAGGGTCCCTGTCAGATCGGTCTGACGCCATTGTTCCAGCTTGGTATGCGGGAAACCGAGCACTTTGAAACGCTCAAAAGCCCGCTCCCTCAATGAAGAGATCAGAGACGTGTCGTTTCTGAATAAATCGTCCCTGTGCTTTTCGAAAAGGGCGATCAGTTTATCTTTCAGGTGATATTTCAATGAGAGGTCGTCCATTCTTCAATTTAATTTTTAAGCCATTCATAGCCTTTTTGTTCCAGTTCCAGTGCCAGTTCCCTGCCGCCCGTTTTGACAATCCTGCCCTTATAAAGGACATGGACCACATCGGGGATGATATATTCCAGCAGACGCTGATAATGTGTGATGACGATGATGGCATTTTTACCGGAACGCAGTTTGTTAACGCCGTTGGCCACGACCTTGAGCGCGTCGATATCGAGACCTGAGTCGGTTTCGTCGAGAATCGCCAGCGTAGGTTCGATCATGGCCATCTGGAATATCTCGCTTTTCTTTTTCTCACCTCCCGAGAAGCCTTCATTCACCGAGCGGTTGGCCAGTTTGGAGTCGATGCCGAGCAGTTTCCTGTTTTCCTCCATCCTGGAAAGAAATTCCTGGGATGAAATGGGATCGAGACCGCGATACTTTCTTTGTTCGTTGATGGCGGTACGCATGAAATTGGCCATGCTCACCCCCGGTATCTCCACGGGATACTGGAATCCGAGAAATATGCCGTCACAGGCTCTCTCTTCCGGCGGCATCTCCAGGAGATTCCTGCCATTGTAAGTGATGCTGCCCCCCGTCACGTTATACATCTCGTTGCCCGCAATAGCCCAGGCCAGAGTGCTCTTGCCGGTGCCATTGGGACCCATGATGGCGTGGACCTCTCCCGCTTTGATCTCCAGACTCAATCCGCTGATGATCTCCTTTTCGTTGATCGATACTTTTAAGTCTTTTATTGTCAGCATATAATTTTCATTTTAAATGATTTAATTGACGGTCACTCTTCTTTGATGATCCTGCTCCTGATCCGTTCATGATATGAAAAAAGAGTAACCCCTCACCGTTATCCCACACTTCCTTCCAGGCTGACGGATAGAAGTTTCTGGGCTTCGACGGCGAACTCCATGGGCAGTTTTTTCAGCACCTCCCTGGCATATCCGTTCACGATCAGTGCGACGGCGTTTTCAATGTTTATCCCCCGCTGTTTGCAATAAAACAGCTGGTCGTCAGAGATTTTGGAGGTGGTGGCCTCGTGCTCGACAATGGAGGACTGGTTCTCAACATTGATGTAAGGGAACGTATGCGCTCCGCACTGGTCGCCCAGGAGCATGGAATCGCACTGGGAATAGTTTCTGGCGTTCGTGGCCCTTTTGATGATTTTGACCAGCCCACGGTAACTGTTGTTGCCATGGCCTGCCGAAATACCTTTTGAGATGACCGTGCTTCGGGTATTCTTGCCAATGTGGATCATCTTGGTTCCTGTATCGGCCTGCTGGTAATGGTTGGTCACGGCCACGGAATAAAACTCACCGACGGAGTTATCGCCCTGCAGGATCACACTCGGGTATTTCCAGGTGATGGCCGAGCCGGTCTCGACCTGTGTCCAGGATATCTTGGAGTGACTGCCTTTGCACATCCCTCTTTTGGTGACAAAGTTATAGATGCCTCCTTTGCCGTCCTTATCGCCCGGGAACCAGTTCTGCACGGTGGAGTATTTCACCTCGGCGTCTTTCAGCGCAATGATCTCCACCACGGCGGCATGCAACTGGTGTTCGTCTCGCACCGGTGCCGTGCATCCTTCCATGTAACTCACATAGCTTCCCTCGTCGGCGATGATGAGGGTCCGCTCAAACTGCCCCGTCTTGGCCGAGTTGATTCTGAAATAGGTCGACAACTCAATGGGACAGCGCACACCTTTGGGAACATAACAGAAGGATCCGTCGGAAAAAACGGCTGAATTCAGGGCGGCAAAGAAATTATCGCCATAAGGGACCACCGATCCCATATACGTTTGTACCAGGTCGGGATATTTCTGCACGGCTTCGCTGAAAGAACAGAAAATGATACCCAGTTTCTCCAGTGTCTCCGAAAAGGTCGTCTTAACGGAGACGCTGTCGAACACGGCGTCGACAGCCACACCCACGAGCCTCTTCTGCTCTTCAAGTGAGATACCCAGCTTCTCAAAGGTTTTCAGCAACTCCGGATCCACCTCGTCAAGACTTTTAGGTGAGCTTTTTTGTTTCGGCGCAGCGTAATAAATGATGTCCTGATAGTCGATGGGAGGGTGTTTGATATGGGCCCATGTCGGTTCGGTCATCTCCAGCCACCGTCGGTAAGCTTTCAGACGGAATTCAAGAAGAAAAGCAGGTTCGTGTTTCTTGGAGGATATGAGCCGGATGATATCTTCGTTCAGCCCTTTGGGCGCCGTATCCATCTCTATATCGGTGACGAAACCGTATTTATAATCATTCTTGGTGACCTGTTCCAGTATGTTATTTGGGTCTTTATCCATTATTAACCTTTATCTTTATATAATCCGGTTAAAAGATTGCAAATTTAGCAATATTCGGCATACGCAGCACATAATGATAATGTGTAATTGTTTAACAAAGGTGGTTATAAAAAGTTTGACCTGGCGCTCCCTGGGCATCAGCGGTGAGTTCATGACACTGAAAATTAGTACCTTTGTGGCATAAATGAAATGATATGTTTGAGGACCGTAAACGCAGGACCGAACTTTCGGAGTTGGGGGAGTTCGGTTTGATCAGGCACCTCACCGGCCACATCATATTAAAGAACAGCAGCACGGTAAAAGGTGTGGATGATGATGCCGCTGTGATCGATTTCAGGAACAAAATGACCCTGGTCTCGACCGATTTGCTGATTGAAGGTATTCATTTTGACCTGTCATACTATCCTTTGAAGCATCTCGGCTATAAGGCCGCCGTAGTGAATTTTTCAGACATTGCGGCCATGAACGCCTTACCGTCACAGCTCACGGTGAGCGTAGCCGTTTCGAACCGTTTCTCACTCGAGGCCATGGAAGAGATCTATGCGGGTATCCTGCTGGCCTGTGAACGGTACCATGTCGACCTGGTGGGCGGGGACACCACTTCCAGTCTGCAAGGCCTGAACATGTCACTGACGGTTTTGGGCGAAGCCGACGATTCGGATATCGTGTACCGCAACGGTGCCCGTAACAACGATTTACTATGCGTGACCGGTGATCTGGGCGCCGCCTATATCGGCCTGCTGGTGCTGGAAAGGGAAAAACAGGTGTTTAAAGTCAATCCTGACATGCAACCCGATCTCGAAGGTCATAATTACATCCTTGAACGCCAGCTTAAACCGGAAGCACGCACCGACATTGTCACCCTGTTGAAAAAGATCAACGTCAAACCTACCGCCATGATCGACATCTCCGACGGCCTGGCCTCCGACGTCCTGCATATCTGCGACGGCTCAAGGACAGGTTGCGCCATCTATGAGGATAAAATTCCCATCGATCCGTCGACGGCCATGATGTCGAAAGAATTCAACATCGATCCCACCACCGCCGCCATGAACGGTGGCGAGGACTATGAACTGCTGTTTACCATCACTCAGAAGGACTACGACGCCATTAAACAAATCCCCGACATCCATGTTATTGGTCACATGAACGATGAGAGTAGCGGTGTGAACCTGATCACCCGCTCGGGCGCCAGTGTCCCGGTGACAGCCCAGGGATGGGATGCACTTCTGAAGAGTAAAAGGGAGAAAAGATAAACAATGGAAAATGACAGGTTGGAAAGGATCATCAAATCTTTACCCGGAAAACCCGGCATATACCAGTATTTTGACAGCAACGGCAGGATACTGTATGTCGGCAAGGCCAAGAACCTGAAAAAAAGAGTGTCATCCTATTTTAACAAGGATACTTCACTCAGCGGCAAAGTGAGAGTACTGGTGCGAAAAATAGCCGACATCCGATGTATTGTGGTCGGCAGTGAACTGGATGCCCTGTTGCTCGAGAACAACCTCATCAAGAAATACCAGCCCCGGTACAATGTCATGCTCAAGGATGATAAAAGCTACCCATGGATATGCATTAAAAATGAACCCTTCCCGAGAGTTTTTCCGACACGGCATGTGGTGAAGGACGGCTCACTCTATTTTGGTCCCTATGCCTCGGTCAGGATGATGAACACGTTGCTGGACCTCATCAGGCAACTGTACCCGTTGCGCACATGCAACCTTAACCTCACCGAGGAGAACATCCGGAAGAAAAAGTTCAAGGTGTGCCTCGAATATTATATCGGTAACTGCAAGGGACCCTGTGAGGCCCTGCAAACGGCATTGGATTATAATAACAATCTGGAGTCCATCAAACAGATCATTAAGGGCAACATCCATTCCGTCATCACGGGCCTTAAAGAACTGATGAATGAATATGCTGCCCAGCTGGCTTTTGAAAAGGCCCAAACCGTCAAGGAGAAGATCGGACTGCTCGAGAGGTACCAGAGCAAGTCGGCTGTGGTGAATCCCTCGATTAATAATGTGGATGTGTTTTCGATCCTGACTGACGAGCGATACGGATACATTAATTTTATAAAGGTGGTCAGCGGGGCTGTCGTTCAGGCGCATACGGTTGAGATAACCAAGAAACTGGACGAAACGGATGTGGAGCTGCTCACTTACGGCATTATGGATTTCAGGGAACGTTTCAGCAGCGACGCCACCGAGATCATCCTCCCTTTCCGGCCTGATCTGGCACTGCCGGGAGTGACCTTCACGGTCCCGCAGAGAGGGGATAAGAAGACATTGCTCGATCTGTCGAACCGCAATGTCAGATATTATCAGGCTGAAAAGCAAAAACAACGCGATCTGGTCGATCCCGAGCGCCACACCAAACGGATACTGAACCAGATGATGAAAGACCTGCGGTTGAAAGAACCTCCTGCACACATTGAATGCTTTGACAATTCCAATATACAGGGCAAATATCCGGTGGCGGCCATGGTTGTCTTCAGGGATGCACGGCCCGCCAAAAAAGAGTACCGTCATTTCAATATCAGGACCGTCGAAGGCCCTGATGATTTTGCTTCAATGGAGGAGATCGTTTACCGCCGTTATAAGCGTTTGCTTGAAGAGAACAAATCACTGCCGCAACTGATCATCATCGACGGTGGCAAAGGGCAGGTCACCTCGGCCATTAAGAGCCTGAAAAAACTGAACCTGTATGGACAGATATCGGTGATCGGCATCGCCAAAAAGCTCGAGGAGATCTATTATCCCGGCGACTCCCTGCCGCTGTATCTTGATAAGAAATCCGAGACTTTGAAGGTCATCCAGAAGCTCCGCGATGAGGCACACCGCTTCGGCATCACCCATCACCGTGAGAAAAGAGTGAAAGGGACCATAAAAACGGAACTCACCGGCATTGAAGGCATAGGACAGGCTACGGCACAGTCACTTCTAAGAACATTCAAATCATTCGGCGCCGTCAGGCAGGCGTCACTGGAAGAGTTGCAGGCAGTCATCGGAAAGAGCAAGGGCCGGAGGGTATATGATCACTTCCATCCCTGAACGGCCCTGAGGTCAAAGGTGATCGAAAAGATTTAAGCCCAGTGAGTTTAAAGGATTATCAATAGTCTTTCAACGTAAACCGTATCGGCATGGTCAGCTGGACCCTGACAGGTTTGCCTCTCTGTTTGCCGGGATTCCAGCAGGGCATAGCCTGAATGACACGGGCAGCTTCCTCGTCGCAACCCCCACCGATGCCGCGTTCTATTTCCACATAACTAATGCAGCCGTCGGCTTCAACCACAAATTTCACATAGACGGGACCCTGGATATTGTTTATCCTGGCCATCTCAGGATAGGTGATGTGATCATGCATCCACCGCGCCATCGCCTCATCACCTCCGGGAAAGGAAGGATAAATGTCGGGAATAAGCACAAAGTCCGGTTCATCAACATTTTTTTCCTCATTCGGTTTCAGATCGACCGGGGGAACATACCCTTCGACCGGTTTGTTCTGGTTGTCACCGACATCAAAAACAGGCTCATCAATGACATCTCTGTCGTCTGCCACGATGTCGATAAGAGTTGTGACAGGCTTGGGTTTCGGTATTTCCGAACGTTCCTCCAAGGGTGTTGGAATGAAGTAATCATCTTCGAAGCGTTCAGGAACGCCCCGGTTTATCCATTTGTAGTTCACCGGTTGGTAGTTTTTGTGCTGAAATCCAAGCAGCACCAAAGCTAGGGCAATGATCATCCCGGTCTCGAAAAAAATGGTTCGTTTGCCCTCAAGATTGTTTTTTTTGAAATTTTTGGTGACCATGACTGTAAAATTTTAATGATTACCTGACAAAGGTAAAATTACAAAAAAATTTTCTAAAAAGCAAATTTTTTCAGGTCAAAGTTACTGGAGATGTGACTTTATGAAAAAAAAACTCCGCAGTCCCATGCTGCGGAGTTTTTACTGTTTTTTTAACCCTGAAGCGTAAATTTTATAGGCATATTAAACTGGACCCTGACAGGTTTTCCTCTCTGTTTGCCGGGGTTCCAGCAGGGCATGGATTGCACGACGCGGATGGCTTCCTCGTCACAGCCGCCGCCGATGCCCCTGAGCACTTGCACTCGGTCAATGCATCCGTTGGGTTCGACCACGAAGGTCACGTAGACGGTGCCCTGGATGCCACTTTCACGGGCCATCTGGGGATATTTGATATGATCCTGCAGCCATTTGATACGGGCTTCTTCCCCTCCGGGGAAAGAAGGTGCTTCTTCAACGACGGTGAAGATTTCCTGTTCCTGAACCTCTTCTTCTTCGTTCTTGCCCAGGTTGGCCGGAGGCACATATTCCTGGATCTCCGTGTTCTGGTTGACTTCGGCGTCGATCACCAGATCGTTGTTGATATCGACATTATTTTCGACAATGTTGAGGATGGTGGTCTGAGGCTGGGGCCGCGGGGGTTCCACCTTTGTCTCCTGTTGTGTCTGGATGACGACTTCCTCCACCTGTGCCACATTATGCTGTGTGCCCAGATTGTACTTCACCCGTTCATAGCTTTTATACTGAAAACCGAACAAGACAATGGCAAGGGCTATGACCAGCCCAATCTCGATGAAGATGGTTCGTTTGCCTTCGAGGTCTGCTTTGGCCGTTTTTCTGGAGTCCATGGCTGTGAGATTTTAACGATTACCTGTATAACTGCAAAATTACTATAAAAGTGTCTGAAAAAAAATTTTTATTAGGAAAGGTACGATATGGAATTCATTTCACTAAACGTTGACCAGTTCGCTGTATTGGGCCGCATCGAGCAATTCATTCAGTTCACCGGCATCACTCACCTTAATTTTAATGATCCATCCGTCCCCGTAAGGATCCTTGTTAACCACCTCGGGCTTATCACCCAGGCTTGAATTGAATTCAAGCACCTCACCCGAAACGGGCATGAACATGTCGGAAACGGTTTTAACCGCTTCAATCGTACCAAAGACATCATGTTGTTTCAATGTCTCACCCACTGTTCCAACTTCGACGAAAACAACATCGCCGAGTTCATTTTGGGCAAAATCGGTAATCCCGACTATTCCGGTGTCACCGTCAATCCTGATCCACTCATGGTCACGGGTGTATTTTAAATTATCCGGTATATTCATAGTTAATATTTTAAGTTTTATTTGGTGGTCAAATTTATGAATTTATCTGTCATGTTAAAAAGGAAGATGAAAATATTCGGAATCCCATCTATTGTGCAAGGGTGAAACGCAGGCTTATCCCTCCCCGTGTGGTTGAATTTTTAAATTGATTGGAAGTGTATGGGTCATTGATGGTAGTATCGAAATACAGGCGGATGTTGAGACGCTCATTGATCATGTAATCAGCCGAGGTATTGATGGAATAGACTTTTTGTCCGCTGGATATCAGGTTATAATCCTCGTCAATGCGGCGGAGTATGGTTTTGTTGTTTTTCAGTGAAAAATCCACCTTGATGTTCAGGTCGCTTTTCATTCTTGTTTTTTTGCCTTTTCCTCCCAGCGATGTGATGTTAAACTCAACATCCTTGAAGCGGTAACCCAGACCGACAATATATTCGTTGCTGACCACCTCGGTCAGCTGGTTGTTGACAAAACTCAGCGAGAGATTGCGCGACCGTCCCACCTCTATGCGCGTCAGCAGGCTGTTATACCAGGTCATATCGAAACTGATCAAAGGAGCAAACTGCTCGGTGAGCGATATGAGGTCGATGCGGTACGGCGGGATATAGTTACCCGCGTCATCAAAAGTGGACGGATAGCCCGGGTAGCTCAGGTTCTCCTTATAGTCAAGGTTGGATACAAACGACGCCACATTGTATGTCGAACGGTAGGCATGTGTGATATTGATGGAGCGGAGGAATTTCTTGAAGAATTCCAATTTGTTGAGACCGTTGTAAGTGAGGCGCCAGTTGGGGTACGGTATTTTAGGGAACATGCCCAGAAAGACGCTGTTAGGGGAGATGCCCGAATAAGCCGCCAGGAAAGCCGGAGTCAGGACCTGTACGGAGGAGGGCCCGTATCCTTTCGGGAAACCTGTGGAGTCGACGATCTCACCGTTCCAGTTGGGGTTTTGCTCGGCCAGACGGAAGGCGATCTCCTTACGGTTCTCGAGAAATTGCTGGAAAACGGCGGAGGTGTTATCTGCAGCATCCTTTTTAAAAGATGTCTTGAGCATCAGGTACGACATGCTGAAGTTGCCTCTGTCAACGGGAGAATAGGAGCTGAAGACACCGTTGGCATCGGCTTTAAAGTACTCTTCATGGCTAAGGCTTTTGTTCCAGTTACCTGTGATTTCGATGCGGAAGTCGGGTAAAATCTCAATGTTCGACCGGTAGGTAAAATCAGTGGCGGCCCTGGTGAGGTAGGGGTTGTTGAGCAACGTGTCGGCCGTGAGCCATCCGTTTCTTACGACCAGTGGTCTCAAGTCGGCCTGGCTGCCAAAGACAAAGCCCCAGCCGGGGGCCATATCGCTCCATCGCATACCCAGAATGTCGGGCTGTGGAATAAACCCGGGTAACGTCGTGCCGTTATTTTGGTTATAAGTGATGCTGACATCTTTAATACCTATCAGTATCCTGACAAAGGTCTCGCCGATGATTTTGAAATAGTTCACCCGTGGTTTGGTCTGGGCGGTATCGGTTGTGGCCGCCGGTGTTGCCTCGGGGCCTTTGACTTCTTTACCTTTTACCGGCGGCGGTTTCCTGCCTTTGGGCGGTGCTTTTTGATTGAGTTTTTTCAGGAACCCTATTTTGTTGTAAAGGTTCGATAGCCTTACCCCGCCATTCAGGGCGATGGTCTGGTTGTTATCGACGGTGTTGCCCATGATCTGCTGTATGGATAAGGGCGAGGCTTTCCAGCGGTATATGCTGCCATACCTGACGGTGGCATTGACCCAGTCAAGAAGAGGGAGTTTATTGATCGGAACGGTATAGTTGACATCCAGGTTTTGCGTGAACAGGTCCATTGTCCCGAAATGGGAAATCTCCGACCAGACCGAATCCTTGTAGGCCCCCCAGTCGGCCGAATTTTTATCGATGACTCCCGGCGGCTCGTTAATATAAGCGTTGGCCGTGGCCGTATAATCCAGTTTCAGGTTGCGTGTAAGATCAAACTTGAGGTCATAAGCCCTGAGCCAGTCCCATTTTTTGGTATAGGTCGGTTGTATCAGGATGAGGGCGGTGGATTTGTTCCGGAGCTTGCGCTCATTGTATTGCCTGTTCATCTCTGTCCTGAAACTGAAGAGTTTAGGCAGATAGTAAAAGTTGAAGTCCCTGATCAAAACAAGGGTTTTCGATTTCAGGAAGCCAATCTTGGCGAACGGTGTCACATTCTTGGGACTGATGGAATAGGTGTACCCCAGTCCCCCCCTGTATTTCTTCTGAAAGTCATACTCAACATCCTGACTCCTCTGATATATCTCCTGATAGGCGTAAGTGACGTTGAAATTTTCAATATTCCATGGGTAGACATTTGATGAGGCTCCCATTCTGTCCTTACGCACATTGATGAAATTGATGTTTTTCCTTTTGATCACTTCCTGAGATCGGAGTTTGAGAGAATCTCTCTGGGCTTTGTTGAGGTGTTTAAGTTCTTCGTTGAAAAGGACGTCGGGATCCAGGGGATTATATTGCGGATTGCTGATGGTCTGTGAGTAATCATAATGCATGGGTATGCGCACGCCCCAGGTGGGCGGGAAGAACTTACCCAGCTCTAAGTTGGTGGCGATATCGAACTGGGTAACAGCTTCTTTCTGGCGCTGGTTCACTTTTTTCTCGATGCTGCCGAAGCCGGGGGTGCTGTGAAGGCCTCCGAGTATGATGTTGCCCAGGTCGGCCAGGTTGGCACTCATACGCGCCGTAGCAGCCCATCCCGATTTATCGTCAAAGTCGGTGAGCCTTAACTCATCGATCCAGATTTCGGCACACTTGGCCTCGGCATCATCATCACTCCCTGTCAGCTCCTTTTTGGGATTGCGAACCCCGATCATGATGGCCTTGACATCGCTGATGCTGGGCGATCCCACCACCGTGATTTTATTCTTACCGTCATAGACGATATACGGTTGTGAGGCCGACGCCCAGGTGTTCGCATTGATGGCATCATTACGTGCCACTTTGGCGTTGACCAGCTTGTCCAGCTCGATATCCATCCGGTTGGCCTCGGGCCAGATCAGATCGGCATCACTGGTATACCAGGGGGTGAAGGTCAGCGGCAACTCGTACTCATAATAATTCTGGGTGAAATCGGTGCCGAGCCTGACGAAAACGGTCAGGTCGCCGTTCTTTATGGATTGCCGAGGATCGGCATCTTCGGCATGGATATACATTTGAAGGTGCTTGTAATACCTCAGGTCAAAATCGGTGGTCTTATAGGCGGCCCTTGCATCCCCATCGATGAGGTTACATATCTGGTAGTTGATCGATTGTTCATTCAGTTGCTGCAGGTTGGTGGTGCCCAGGTTGATCTCACGCTCAATGCCGGGGGGTATGACATAGGGGATGGGCTCCCTGTCGCCGTTCTCTTCCAGACTGACGGTGCTGATATTAAAGACCGTCTGGTTTTGTTCATCATCGGGGATATATTCTCCGGGATTAAGCAGGTCATACTCATAGCGGCGCCATTCCCCCCTGACCAGCTCCAGGGTGGCAAAACGAAGCACGATGGGCTGGCTGAAACCGGTCAGCACCATCCGCATAAAACGTATCGACTGGAAATTCTCGATGTTACCCACGATTCTTTCGGGATTGGTGATGGGTATCTTGAACTGGTACCATGTCACCTGTCCCTTTTTTCCGTTATCGAGCTGGATATCGGTGGCCACCCGCTTGTCGGTGATGAAATTTTCGCCGACCTTCATGTGGGCCGTGTCGAGATCGACGACATATTCGAAGTAGCGTTCCGCCTCGCTGAGGGTGTTGTCGTTGTTGATATCTTCAACGTTAGGTAACTGCGTATAAGAGGTGGGATAACTTTCAGGATTTTGCTGATCGCTGGGTGAGTTGCCTTCCACACCGTTGAATTGCTTGTATCGCTCCAGGATGCTGCCGTATTTCGGATCATTATCATAATCGCTGCCCCTGAAATAATGATAATCATCACCTGAAGGATCGATGAAAGCGTTGGCATAGGCGTCGTTGTTGGTTCCGTTGAAATACTTGTAAATCCTTTCGAGGTAAGTATTCTGGAAGAAACTGCGTTCATCTTCGTCCCCCAGGCCGTCATACCCGACATCCTGGTATTGCCGTGATGTCGGATTATTGTCGAAGGAATTGACGAGAGCCTGTTGTGTGGGTATCCGGCCCCAGATGGTGGTGTCGACATATTGTATCTGTGGGGAGGTGGGAAGGCCGTTTTCGAAGCTTTTACGTGAGTCTTTCAGGATATCCTCGCTGATATCGCCGAGGTGGAAATACAGCTTGCCTCCCGAACCGTCGTTCATGGAGCCCTCGGTAAAGGGATCCATGAGCCAGAATTCAATGTACTCAACATTGGTCGACTGAAAATCGGGCGTTTCAATTTCACGCATGATGCCGCCCCAGCGTGAAGTGGGGGCATTGAGGTGGCCGTCCTTCCTGAGGCCGGCTGAATAACCCGTAGGCTCCACATCGTAATTGTACGGCCCACGGTCGGAAGGGTAAAAAGCCAGGTTGAAAACGGCCAGGTTCATGGGCTGCCCGTTGGGGAATTGTTTTTTGGGAAAGAGCTCACTCTCCGGGACATAGCGGACATAATTATTCGAGAGCGTATCGCTGCTGATGTTCTTGGGTTTGAGGTTGCCCGATTTCTGGTAAAAGAGGGGGTCGATGATGTACCATGCCAGTTTGGCCCTGTTATAGCCGTAATCCGGATCGTTGGAGAGCAGGGCTTCGGGAAACCGTGACGGATCCTGAGGGGTGCTTGACAGAAACCACGTGCTGTAATTCTTCAGGTCGATGGTCGACTTGCTTCCTTCGAAGTCATCGATATAGGATGTGCCTGCTTTACCGATGGCTCTTGAATGCCCCGGGATAAATTGGGCGGCCTCACCGGTGATGGTGACCACAGAGGGTGCTTTGGTACTGATGAAGGGCAGCTTGTCGACAAGCTTGGTGATGAAGGGGGTCTCCTTCTGGTAATTGAAGTCCACACCCACCATCGTATTGGAAATGGGATCGTCGCCATAATTGGTTTTCTGTGTCAGCGGCCGTTCGCTCAGATTCAATAACGTGCCCCCAATGCTGAGGTTCTTATTGACGAGGTAATCCAGGTGCAGACCCATCAGACGTTGTGTCTGGATCTGGAACATGGAATTGTTTTCCAGCGAGATATCAATGGGGGTGCCGGAATTAAGGATACCCTCATTGATGATCTTGACGCGCCCAAGGGTGTAATCGACAGTATAATCCACGTTTTCCGTCAGGGGTATGCCGCCGGCGGTCACCCTTACCGAGCCCTGGGGGATATTGATGGCATTGAGGGATATTTCCGAGCCGGCAGCGGATTTATAAACTCCTGCGATGGTGAATTTATTCCGCTCGGGGTATTGCTGGGCTTCGTACTTGGTCAGCGTATAGAGGGAGTCATAGCAATATTTGTCGGCCAGCGGGGTGTCGTCGCCGAATTTTTTCCGGAGGTAGCTGCCGAAGGGCTCGAGGACGGTGAAATAGATCCTTCCGTTGTTGGATTGTACGGTGCCGCCACGCGTGGCGGCGTTGTCGATGAAGTCGAACAGCCCGTCGCTGGGAGGATTGAGCTGGGGATCGAGGTTGTCAAGGTTCAGGACCTGTATCAGGGGCACTCCTTTCACCCCGTCGGGACCTTCCGTCAGGTAGCCTGTGGGAACGGCGTTCTCATTACCGGCATACAGGATATTCAGGATAAAATCCTGTGAATTGACCTGGTAGGCTCCGATGGAGTATACGTTTTTCATCATCAGGTTCCACAGCGGTATCCGGGTGTTCACGGCGGTGCTTTTAAGCAGCTTGACCATCAGGCACCCCGGTGGGGCGATACCCTGGTCCGACAGTTCCCCCACCTGAAACACACTGTCGATGCCGATAACCGTATACTGAAAGGCCACCGCCAGCACCTGGTCGGCTGTCAGGGAGGTGTTCAGTGAAATGAAACCGAGTTTGCTGTTAAAGGAATATTCATTGGACTTCAGCTTGCGGGCACTTTCCACCTTTTCATAATCAACACCGGAGATGAAATTGTCGGGATGGGCGTTCAGGTAATTGCTCACAGTGTTGATGTTCCTGATCTGCGCCGTATCAAGCTGCAGAACCAGGTCATTGGAAAAGGAGGAAGGGTAAATGGAGGCCCCTGCAACAGGATGAATATTCGGATTGAAGGGCTCGCTTTCACCCATGTCGGCGAAAGCGACGATATTTCTGTTTTCCTCGACAGCGGGTCCGATATTAGTCACCCATACCTCTATTTTGGTGATATTGACAGCGGAACTGATAATAGGTAACCGGGCCAGACCTTCTTCATAATGATCCCTGAAATACTGGGCCAGGAAGAAATGTTTGTCTTCCTCATACTCGTCGGCACGGACGCTGTAAGGGGTTGTTTGAGCGCCTCCTTCCACCCGCACGCTGCTGGTCTGGCTTTTCTGTTCCGAATACACGGCGGTGACGGTGGCCCTGCCGAACTGCAGCTGGGTTTTGATGCCGAAGAGGCTCTGGCTGCCCGTGATCAGGGTGCTGTTCAAAGGCAGGGTGACATCGCCGGCCTCGATCAGCTTGATGATCTCATCTTCTTTGCCTTCATACCGCAGCTTCAGTTTGTTCTCAAATTCAAAAGTGGCCTCGGTATTATAGTTGGTGTTGAACTCGATCTTATCGCCGATTTTGGCGATGACGTTCATCTGTATCTTTTCCTGGAAATCAAAGTTGGTGGTTCTTCTTTGCCTGACGCTGAGGGAAGGGTCGTTGCGGGTATTGTGCAGGACGCCGAAGATGAGCTCCGCCGAGCCCTGGGGGCGTATGTCGATGGTGCTGCTGCCGAAGATACGGTCGAACACTTCACCGCCGATATGTATCTGTGGCAGAATGCCACGGCGCTGCGTGGAGCCGACCGTTTTAGCCCTCTGCCGCCAGTAATTGTCAAGAGCCTGCTGCTGGTTATACTCCAGGTAATCCTTGAAGGGCATCGGCACCGGCTCACGGTAGTTCATGTTGCCAATTTTGCTCTGCAGGATGTACTGGTTGTTCTGACGGTCGTATTCAACATCGTTGGTAATGTTTGGCGGCAATTTCAGGTAAAGGTTGTTTTCCGTGTTTTGATCCAGAAGAGGATAGCCTGTTTGATCTTTGAAGGGGTAAGGCAGATGGGTGGTATCGCCCCGTACAATGCTGTCGGATTGTAAGAGAGGGGCAGGGAAGGGTGCTAACGGCGGAGTGTCGGTCGACATGGTTTTTGTCGCCAGTACCGGAACGACAAAAACCATAATCAGAACAGAACAAAATATTTTTATGATCTTAGTATTGTTCTCCAAAAGAAAGTCCCCGTTATTCTGATTCTACTTCGTGACCCCGGTTTGATCAAAGCATCTGCAGTGAAAGCTTTATTAATTCTTCCACCGAAAGCGCTCCTGGCTCCCGGCCTTGCAGAAGGGCAGGAGAGTTAAGTATTTTATCCAGAGTTTTCTCAACAACTTGCTTATTGAACCCCAGCATGGTTAAACCTGATAACGCTTCTTCACGGGCTCTATTGTGCAAATCTGTTGAAAATTCCTTCCCGGCCGGTACTTTTGACAGCTTGTCTTTCAGATCTAAAACGATTCGCTGGGCCGTTTTGGTACCTATTCCTTTTACCCGCTGAAGCAGGGTGACATTGCCGGTGACGACGGCATGCACCAGCTCCGGCGGTGACAGGGAAGAGAGAATAACGCGGGCGGTGTTGGGACCTATACCCGTCACGGCTATTAAATCACGGAAAAGTTTACGCTCCTCCTGGTCGGCAAAACCAAAAAGTATCAGGGCATCCACCCTGACCACAAGGTGGATAAACAAACGGCATTGCCTCATTTCCTTGATCTGGGTATAGGTGTGCAGGGAGATGTTTATGAAATATCCTATGCCATAAGAATGGATGACCGCATAGGTGGGGGTGATTTCATCCAGGTTCCCTTCTATAAATGAATACATTATGATCTGTCTTATGTTGAAAGTCGCAAAAATACAATTTTAATCCGTACCTCCAAGAAGGTGGCAGAATACCTGCCGAAGAAAAAAACCCATGTGTTATTATTTTAACAATAATATTATTAGATTTGCCCGTTGTAACAACTGCAGATTACTTTTAAATACAATCATCATGGATCCAAACATTAGGAAAGATGCCCTGCTTTACCATTCGCTTGGCAGGCCGGGTAAGATAGAGGTCATACCGACAAAGCCTTACGCTACGCAGAGGGATCTGGCCCTGGCCTATACGCCTGGCGTGGCCAAACCGTGCCTGGAAATACAAAAAAATCCTGACGACATTTATAAGTACACGGCTAAAGGCAACCTGGTGGCCGTCATTTCAAACGGTACCGCAGTCCTTGGCCTGGGTGACATAGGAGCTGACGCCGGGAAACCGGTCATGGAAGGTAAAGGACTTCTGTTTAAGGTTTTTGCCGATATTGATGTTTTCGATATCGAAGTGGACACAAAGGATATTGACAAGTTTGTCGAAACGGTGTTGTTGATAGCGCCCACCTTCGGGGGCATCAATCTTGAAGACATCAAGGCTCCCGAATGCTTTGAGATAGAAGACAGGATAAAGGCGGCTTTAAATATCCCGGTCATGCACGACGATCAGCACGGCACCGCCATCATCACGGCTGCGGGACTGCTGAATGCCATTGACATCAACAAGAAAAAAATTGATGAGATAAAAATCGTCGTCAATGGAGCCGGTGCCGCGGCTATTTCATGTACCCGCCTCTATATCATGCTGGGCGTGAAACCTGAAAATATCATCATGCTCGACAGCAAGGGTGTGCTGCATAAAGACCGCACCGACATGAATAAGGTCAAGCAGCAGTTTGCCACGGATAAAAATGTGCATACCCTGGAAGAAGCCATCAAAGGCGCGGATATGTTCCTGGGTCTGTCGGTGGCAGGAGTTCTTAAAAAGGAGCTCCTGCTGACAATGGCCAAGGATCCCATTGTATTTGCCCTTGCCAATCCTGTTCCTGAGATCACCTATGAGGAAGCCACCTCGGTTCGCGATGATATTCTCATGGCCACGGGCCGTTCCGATTATCCCAACCAGATCAACAATGTGCTGGGCTTTCCTTTTATCTTCAGAGGCGCTCTGGATGTCAGGGCTACCGTCATCAATGATGGGATGAAGCTGGCCGCCGCCCATGCTCTGGCGGCTCTCGCCCGCGAACCCGTTCCGGAAGAGGTCAATGTGGCTTACCAGACCACCAACCTGAGTTTCGGCCGCGACTATCTCATCCCCAAACCCATGGATCCCAGGTTGATCAGCAGGGTGGCCCCGGCAGTAGCCAAAGCAGCCATGGAGTCAGGCGTGGCCAAGAAGCCCATTACCGACTGGGAAGCTTACGTGGAAGAACTGAACAAACGCCTGGGCACCAGCAACGCTTTGATACGGCAGATCAGAACACGGGCACGGCAGGATCCCAAACGCGTCGTGTTCGCCGAAGCCGAAAATTACAAGATGCTCAAGGCGGCCGAGATCGTCCTCAATGAAAACATTGCACGCCCCATACTCCTGGGCAACGTTCAGGTGATCTATGACATCATACAGCAAAATGCCCTCGAACTGGAAGGAGTGGAGATCATCGATCCGAGGACACCGGAGCAGAAAGAACTGCGGCATCATTTTGCCGACCTATTATTTGCTAAGCTGCAAAGGAAAGGTGTCAACCTTATTGCAGCGCGTGATATGATGCTGCACCGTAACTATTTCGCGCCCATGCTCGTCGAAAACGGTTTCGCCGACGCCATGGTGTCGGGTCTGACACGGCATTATCTTGACCAACTCAATCCCGTTCTCGATATCATTGGTAAAAGAGAGGGCGCGACGCTGGTCACAGGAATGTACATCGTCATGACGAAAGAAGGTCCTTTGTTTTTCGCCGACTGCACGGTCACCAAGAATCCTACTGAGAATGACCTGATCGAGATCACCCTGCAGACCATCAAGGCGGTGAAGCAGTTCCTCATCAAACCCAGGGTCGCCTTTGTATCTTATTCCAACTTCGGATCCAACCCCGGCCGTATACCTGAGATGCAACGCCAGGCCATAGCCATCCTGCACAGGGATTATCCCGACCTCATCGTCGACGGTGAGATGCAGGCCAATTACGCTTTGAACAATGAGATACTGAAGGAGGATTTCCCCTTCTCGAAACTGGTGGAAGGCCCTGCCAATGTTCTGATATTCCCCTATCTGACCGCCGGCAACATCGCCTATAAGCTCATGCAGGAGGTGGGGAAATTTGAGGTGATAGGGCCTATCCTCAACGGCTTGAGAAAACCAGTGTACATCGTTCAGATGGGCGCCACGGTGTCCGAGATCGTCAACCTGGTTAATGTCGCCGTGATAGATGCCCAGTGCTGTACCGAGAAATAACAGACTGCCGAAGCCGGAGACTTTATCTGACCATGCCGGACCGCTCGATCCGGCATGTTTTGTTTAATTTTTTCTACTTTTGCTTAACCATCCGGTGATTTTTTTGTTTAGTAATCATTAACACATTCACTTAATTAAATATTCTATGGATAAAATATCTGTAATTGGAGCCGGAAACGTGGGAGCGACGGTAGCTAACGTTATCGCCCACAAAGATTTGGCAAGGGAAGTGGTGCTGCTGGATATTAAAAAGGGCCTGGCCGAGGGTAAGGCCCTGGATATATGGCAGACCTCATCCATTAACGATTTCAATACAAGGGTTACCGGTGTCACTAACGATTACCTTAAAACAAAAGGCTCGGGCGTTGTCGTCATCACGTCGGGATTACCCCGTAAGCCGGGAATGTCGCGTGACGACCTAATTAAAACCAACGCCGTCATCGTTAAGGAGGTCACGGAAAAAGCGGTCAAGTATTCGCCTGAAGCTGTCATCATTGTGGTATCCAATCCGTTGGACGTGATGACCTACTGCGCCTACAAAGCCGCCAATAAAAAACCCAACAGGGTTTTCGGCATGGCCGGCATCCTTGATGCAGGCAGGTACCAGGCGTTTATCGCCGACGCCCTCAATGTCTCACCCAACGATATCGTATCGTTATCACTTGGTGGCCACGGCAACACCATGGTTCCGCTGCCACGTTATACGTCCGTCAGCGGTATACCCATCATGGAACTGCTCGACAAGGCGGAGATCGATAAAATTGTTGAAAGGACCCGCAACGGAGGCGGTGAAGTGGTTGAATTACTCGGGACATCGGCCTGGTATGCCCCGGGAGCAGCCGTGGCACAGATGGTCGCCGCCATCGTCGATGACCAGCGCCGCATATTCCCGTGTTGCGCCTACCTGCAAGGTGAATATGGATTATCGGATATCTACCTCGGCGTCCCCGTCATACTCGGTAAATCAGGGATAGAAAGAGTCATCGAAATAGAACTGAACAAGGAGGAAAGGGCATTGCTGATGGAATCGGCACATTCGGTACGGGAAGTGATGAAAGTGCTCGACGACATGAACCTTTTCACCGAAGAGGTGCCGGCATCATGAAAAGACCATACGGCTGGCAGCGATTCTTATAATATGAATCCCCCATCTTCTGATGTTGAAAAAGCATTCGCCCGGGCGGCAAGGTATTGTGCCCTAAGCGAGAGGTGTATCAGCCAGGTCAGGAGAAAACTGACGGGATGGGATGTCCCCGACGCTGTCAGCGATGAGATCATTGAGCAGCTTGTTCAGGGAAATTATATCAATGAAACAAGATTTGCCAGAGAATATGCCTACGGACAATTTCACAGGAATAAATGGGGGCGGTTGAAGATAACCGACAGGCTCAGAAATCTGAATATTTCAGGCAAAAATATAAATGAAGGCCTGAAGGTGATTGACGAAACGGATTACAGAAACACCTTGTCTTCACTTATCAGGAACAAAATCAGTCAGATTAAATCGGAGGAAGAGCTTGCAGTACTCGGGAAAGTTGTTACATTTGCCACCGGCAAAGGTTATGAATCCGATCTGGTATGGAACGAAGCAAAAAAAGCACTGGAGAACATACGGCATTAATAACATTATGATTTGAAGGTATGGTCACAAATGAAATGATCAGAGAATTGAACAGAAGGCTGGAAGCCTTGAGGAGGTTTCTTTGAAATAGACACTAAGCTGAAAGAAATCGCCAAAGAGGAGGAGCAATCACAAGCTCCCGGTTTCTGGGATGATCAGAAACATGCCGAGCAGGTCATGCGAACCATTAAGGACAAAAAAATCTGGACCAAGGCTTATGACCAAACAGCGGCATCCTTTGAGGACCTGAAAGTCATCTTTGATTTTTTTGAACAGGGTGAGGGCACGGAACAGGAACTCGACGCTCAGTATAAGAAGTGTCTACAGCACATCGAGAACCTTGAGTTCATGAAGATGCTCGGCAACGAGGAAGACCGTCTCGATGCCATTCTGAACATCAACCCGGGTGCCGGCGGTACCGAAAGTCAGGACTGGGCCCAGATGCTCATGCGGATGTACATACGGTGGGGTGAAGATCATCATTATAAAGTGAAAGAAATCGACTACCAGGCCGGCGAAGTGGCAGGCATCAAATCGGTGACACTGGAGTTTGAAGGTGAATTTGCCTATGGCTACCTGAAAGGTGAAAATGGCGTCCACCGTCTGGTGCGCCTCTCACCCTACGATGCCAATAACCGGCGTCATACCTCCTTCGCTTCAGTATATGCCTATCCCGTCATCGATGAGAACATTAAGATTGAGATCAATCCTGCCGACATCACATGGGATACCTTCCGCTCGGGAGGCCCTGGCGGACAAAATGTGAACAAGGTGGAAACGGCCGTCAGGCTGAAACATAAACCCAGCGGTATCATCATCGAATGCCAGGAGACACGCTCACAGCTTCAAAATAAAGATAAAGCCCTGCGGATGCTGAAGTCACAGCTTTATGAAATCGAACTGAGAAAGAAAAGAGAAGAACAGGCCAAAATAGAAGGCAGCAAGAAAAGGATCGAATGGGGATCACAGATACGCAGTTACGTCCTGCATCCTTATAAAATGGTGAAAGACCTGCGCACTGATTATGAGACCTCCAACGCCCAGTCGGTCCTCGATGGCAACCTTGATGATTTCATCAAGGCGTATCTTATGGAATTTGGAAGAAAATAAGAAACAGGCAGCCATGCTTAAATTTTACCACAATCCCCGTTGCAGGACCTCCCGCGCAGCTTTGCAATATCTTAGAAATAAAAACATAGAGGTGAAAGTCATCGATTATTTCAGGGTGCCTTTCTCCGAGGCCGAATTGTCGGATGTGCTCGTCAGGCTTAACATGAAACCGAAGGATATCATCAGGACACAGGAAGCCCTTTATAAGTCGGATTTCAGGGGCAGGTCGTTCACCGACTGGGAATGGGTCAGGATACTGACCGAAAACCCCAGGCTGATCAGGCGTCCCATCATTGTCAGGGATTACAAGGCGGTGGTTGGGGATACGACAGAAAATATCGACAGGCTGTTGGAGGACCGATGAGTACACAACCTCATCCCAAACGAGAGTGTATCAAAATGAAATTTTTTTTATTACACCGCAAGGAGCGCAGAGGATACGCAGAGAACGCCGAGGAATAAAGGACTGATTTTAAGTACTCTGCGCTTCCTTTGTGAACTCTGCGGTTAACTAAAAAAGTCAGTTTTGATACAACCTCGCTTGGGTAAGGTTATAATAATCAAACCAAAACGACACCAATGAAAACACGAATTGAAAAGGACACCATGGGGCCTGTGGAAGTTCCCGCCGACAAGTACTGGGGTGCACAGACACAGCGGTCGAAGGACAATTTTAAGATCGGTGACGGTAAGATGCCCGTAGAGATCATCAGGGCTTTTGCCGTCTTAAAGAAAGCCGCCGCCCTGGCAAATTACGAGCTGGGCAAGCTGACCTCCGAAAAAAAGGATGCCATCGGCCGTGTGTGTGATGAGATCCTCGAAGGCAAGCTCGACGACCAGTTTCCTCTGGTGGTATGGCAAACGGGATCGGGAACGCAGACCAACATGAATGTCAACGAGGTCATTGCCAACAGGGTTCATGTGCTGCAGGGAGGCACCCTGGAGGATGGCTCCCGGTATATCCATCCCAATGACGATGTGAACAAATCCCAGTCGTCGAACGATACCTTTCCCACCGCCATGCACATCGCCGCCTACACGATGCTTGTCGAAACCACCATCCCCGGAGTGGAACGCCTGCGCGACACGCTGGATAAGAAAGCACAGGCTTTCGCCGGCATCGTCAAGATCGGCCGCACGCACCTCATGGATGCCACACCGTTGACACTGGGGCAGGAGTTCTCGGGCTACGTGTCACAGCTCGATCATGGTCTGAAGGCCCTGAAGAACACCTTGCCGCATCTGCTGGAGCTGGCCCTGGGAGGCACGGCCGTGGGCACAGGCATCAACGCGCCCAAAGGCTATGACGTCCTCGTGGCGAAAAAAATTGCGGAGCTGTCGGGATATCCTTTTGTCACGGCACAGAATAAGTTCGAGTCCCTGTCGGCCCACGACGCTATCGTGGAGGCGTCAGGAGCCCTTAAACAACTGGCGGTGAGCCTGATGAAGATAGCCCATGACATCCGCATGCTCGGTTCAGGACCCCGTTGCGGTATAGGTGAGCTCATACTGCCAGCCAACGAACCCGGCTCCTCCATCATGCCGGGCAAGGTCAATCCCACCCAGGCCGAAGCACTGACCATGGTGTGCGCACAAGTTATCGGCAACGACGTGGCCATCACCATCGGGGGACTGAACAGCCACTTTCAGCTGAATGTTTTCAAACCGGTCATGATCTATAATTTCCTCATGTCGGCCCGGCTGCTGGGCGATGCCTGCGCATCATTCAACGACAACTGCGCCGCGGGTATCGAACCCAACCTGGTCAACATCAGGAAAAACCTCGAGAATTCATTGATGCTGGTCACGGCGCTCAATACCCACATCGGGTATGATAACTCGGCCAAGATAGCCAAAAAGGCCCATGCAGAGAATAAAACCCTTCGTGAGGCGGCACTGGAGCTGGGTCTGGTGACGGAGAAACAGTTCAACGAATGGGTCGACCCGAAAAAGATGATATAAGCTCAGGGCCGGCTTAGTGACCGGGCAATTCTTCTTCAGGCAGCCTGAGCAGGTCTTTCATCCGGTACACATAAACCTCCCTCACCACGCTGCTCCCACGGTAGATGAGCAGAGTGTCGGGCTGCGAGATCTCCCTGAACAGGCCACCATACAGGCGCTGCGGGTCGCTGAAGTAAGTATCCGTGGTGATGTACCAGGCATCCGTGCCTTTTTTCAGTCCACCCCGCTCCTTGTCGATCCACGCATATTTATGGATCTCACCCAGCGTGTTGACGGCAAAAAGAGGGATATGGTCCGGCATGGCCACATAATAATCCAGATGAGCGGCAGGGAACCACTTCGAGGTGATGATGACCGAAGCGGGACTCATATGGCCTTGCCCTATGTCATCCCGGTAAACCGGTGTGAACTTTTGCCGCAATTGCTTCCAGCCGTACATCTCAAGACTGGGATCATCGATATGCCAGCGTTTGAAAGGAATGAACCCTGTTCTGATCTGGATGAACCCCGCTGCCATAATGACCAGCAGCAACCCCAGGGAGATTTTGTTCCAGAGCGGCACCCATGCCCTGCGGCCCGAAAGGTGTTGTCGATCATCCAGCCATGCCGCGGCCAGCAGGAGCAGTGCGGTATATCCCGGACCGGTCCAGTGCGGCAGCGTCGCACGGAACAAAGCAAAGAGCAGGAAGAGCAAGATGAGAGGCAAGCTGTAAAATAACAGGGCCGCCGTCAGCCCCGGCTTTAGAAAGGCTCTTTTGCGCACCACGGCCCAGAGAGCGGTGAGGATTAAAATGACATTCACCGGATTATTGTAGAAAAACTGACCGGCCAGCTCGGTCAGAAAGTAGTCTGGCCGCAGACCGCTCCTCAGGATATCCACCCTCTCCGAATGATAGGTGAAGCTGATGAAACCGTTTTTCACATTCCAGATGATGACGGGCAGGAAAAGAAGGGCCGAGAACATCAGGGCGAGGTACAATTCTTTTGTCTTAAGCCATTTGCGGTCGTAAAACAGGATATAGAGCAGGGCGCCCGCCCACAGGAAAACGGAGGTGTACTTCGACAGCAGGGCCAGCCCGATGGTGAGACCGGCGAGGAGGAGACGGCCTCTTTCTTTTTTGGTGACAGGATCCACATTCAGGCTGCCGAGCAGCAAATGCAGGCTGAGAAGCCAGAAAAGAAGCTGCGGCGTATCGGGCAGGATGAAAATGCCGGCAATGACAAAACAGTAAACAGAACCTGTGTAAAGCAATGCGGCGTAAAAACCCGTGGCGGTGTTGCGGAGCCTGGAACCGATACGGAAGATGATCCATGTGTTGAGCGCTCCGAAAAGGACGGAGGAGAGTCTCATGAAGAATTCACCTGGCAGATGTAGGTCGGCGGTGAACAACTGGATCATGAAACCCACCATCGGCGGATGGTCGAAATGACTCAGGTCAGGATAAAGAGCATAGGTCCAGTAGTATGCCTCATCATTGCCCAGGTCGGTGAAAGCCGCCACCAGCGCCCTGATGACTGTCGAGATAGCGATGAGAAGAACAAGATTCCTGGTGATATCCTTTTCCGATGGTTTAATAGAGTTAGACATACCCTAAGGAAATTTCCCTCTTCTCCTTCAGGAGAAGGGGGTGGGGGGTTGAGGTGATTTTATTCCCGTGATGTTCTTCTTCTCCTGAAATATCTGAGATATAGCCACGACAATACGCCGGCTCCGACGATGACATATATGATCCTGAACAGTAGTGTGAGACCTTTATCTACTGAAGCCATAGGCTGTTCAACAGGATAAACGCCGTTGTACCGTATCACCGGATTAAGATAATAAACGGTACCGTTGGGGAAGGTGACCTCGGTCCTGACATAGGTGTCGGCGGGCTGTATGACGTACAACGCACGCGCGGTGGCGGTGTCGGTTTTTCTCAGCTTCCCCTCCTGGCCGATGAAACGGAACGCCGCCGGGCGGTCCACGGCCACCTGCAGCGTGTCGTGCACAACGTCGACGGCGGTGACGACAGGCAGGTCGTCATGTTTTATTCTTTTATTGGCATAAGATTCACCGGGTATCCAGGCCACATCGGCACCAAAGGCGTTGCCTCTTTTCAGGGCGTCGATGATGTCGGCGGCAGTCACCGCCGGCGCGTTGATGATGGTGCAGCGGCGGCCCGCCTCATCGGGATTGCTGAGATCATGACCGTCATCATCACCAATGACCGTGGCAAAGTGACCCGTCGACAGGGCCTCATCCCAATGGTGTATGGATAACCGCGCGTTATTCAGTACCTCGATGCCGTCATAATTGGTTAGATAGCGCATGTCCCTGATGGTATAACCATAACGCAGCAGGGGATGGGCCAGGAAGATAAGCTGATTGTCTTTCCTCAGGTGATTGATGATGTTTTGCTTGTAATCGATATTCTGGTAAATGGGATAGTCGCGCCACAGCACTCTCCTGGCACCAATGAGGATCTGGTGGGTCTTTTTGATGCTGTAACCGTGCTCATAAATGGGTACATAGGATGGCTCCCCGTGGCCGTACCTGTTGATCTTCATGTAATCGGAGATGCCTATGACATCGTATCCGAGCATGGAATAAATATCATGGATCTGTTTATTTGAGTTTTTACGTCCGTCGGTCAGTCCGCACCAGGCATACGACTGTACCTGGAAATTGGCCTTACGCCAATGGGAGGGATCCATCCCCTGATAAGGATTATAGATCTGCTGTCCTGCAAAGGGATGTGGCTGCGGAAAACGGTAGACTGGACAGCGCAGGTACATGATCACCACGACTAAGAAAACGGCCAATATGAAGAACAGCAGTGACCGGCCGGCAAAAAGCAGGATCTTACGTATCATCAGGTTAAGGTTATCAGGTCAAGACAAATCATAACGGTATGTTCCCGTGTTTTTTAGCAGGATTGGATTTGCTTTTGTTCTGTGTCATTTCCAGGGCCTGGATCAGTTTGAACCTGGTTTGTTTGGGGTAGATGATCTCATCGATATACCCCAGTTCCGCGGCTTTATATGGGTTGGCGAATGTTTTCTTATACTCTTCCACGGCAAATTCCCGGTCCTCTTCCGACAGCTTGTCCCTGAAAATGATATTGACGGCGCCTTCGGGGCCCATCACGGCCACCTCGGCGGTGGGATAAGCGTAGTTAACATCGGCACCGATGTGTTTGCTCGACATAACGTCGTAGGCGCCACCGTAAGCCTTGCGTGTGATAACCGTTATTTTCGGCACCGTGGCCTCACAGAAAGCATACAGCAGCTTGGCGCCATGCTTGATGATGCCGCCGAATTCCTGTGCCGTGCCCGGCAGGAAGCCCGGCACGTCGACAAAGGTGATCAACGGGATGTTGAAGGCATCACAGAAGCGGACAAAACGGGCCCCCTTAACGGACGAGTTGATATCGAGCACGCCGGCCAAAACATCGGGCTGGTTGGCCACAATGCCCACCGGAACGCCGCCAAGACGCGCAAAACCGACGATGATATTCTGTGCGTAATAGGGCATCACCTCAAAGAAATGCTTATCATCCACCACGCTGAAGATGATATCCTTCATGTCGTAAGGTTTGTTGGGATCAACGGGGATGATCGTCTGCAGTTTCTCATCCTCACGGCGTATGTTGTCCATGCACGGCTTGACGGGCGGGTCCTCCATGTTGTTGGAGGGCAGGAAGGTCATCAGCTCACGGATCATCATCATGCACTGTTCGTCGTTTTCGGCCACGAAATGGGCTACGCCGCTTTTGGTGTTGTGCGTCATGGCGCCGCCCAGTTCATCCTTGGTCACCTCCTCGTGTGTGACCGCCTTGATGACGTCGGGTCCGGTGACGAACATGTAACTGGAGTCTTTGACCATGAAGATGAAATCGGTCATGGCCGGCGAATAGACGGCGCCGCCGGCACAAGGTCCCAGGACTGCCGAGATCTGGGGTATGACACCCGAGCCCATGACATTCAGATAGAAAATATCGGCATAGCCCGCCAGGCTCTCCACACCCTCCTGTATCCTGGCGCCCCCGGAGTCGTTCAGGCCGATGAGAGGCGCTCCCATCTTCATGGCCAGTTGCGACACCTTGACGATCTTCTCAGCATTGGCACGGCTCAAAGTGCCGCCGAAAACAGTGAAATCCTGTGCAAAGACATAAACAAGCCTGCCGTCAATTTTGCCGAAACCGCTCACCACCCCGTCACCGTAAATTTTATTTTTGTCCATGTCAAAGTCGTGGGAACGGTGAGTGACGAATTTATCCATCTCAATGAAAGTGCCGGGGTCGAGCAGATCGCTGATGCGCTCCCGCGCCGTTTTCCGCCCGGCTTTATGCTGACGGTCGATACGTTCTTTACCCCCACCCAGCTCCGCTATCTTGTCCCTTTCCTCAAATTGCTTGAACTTTTCTTCTAAACTTGCCATATGCACTGCATTAATGAATACCTGGGGTGTGCGACAGAGCCACAGACGCCCCTTACACGGCCGTCTCAGCCGATAACCACCAGGATCTGATTGCCGTTCACAGTGGCACCCTCGGTAGTGAGGATATCCCTGACCACCCCCTCGTTCTTGGCTTTGAACTCGCTCTCCATTTTCATGGCCGAAACGACAATCACCGTTTGACCCTGAGTGACATGATCACCGACTTTGATAGGTATCCTGACTACCTTTCCCGGCATGGGTGAATAGATATTGTTTTCGGTGGGGCCGAAAACACTTTTTTCCCTGCTTCTCAGGTACCTGGTCTCGGTATCGATGATTTCAACATCGTAAGTGTTCAGATAGGTGTTGACGATATAACTTCTGGTGCCTCCATTCTGAAATAATTCGATGGTATAGGACCGGTTGTTCAGGAGAATCGAATAGACCCCTTCTTCAACCCTTACGATATCCAGTTCGTAAACCGTATTATCGACAGCTATTCTTACCGTGTTTTCCTCCTGGTAGAGCAACTCAACGGTGGCTTTTCGTTTATTGAGGTTGACTTCCAGTGACATAGGGCAAAGGTTTGGTTTAACTAAAGAGTGGCATGTGTCATAAGCCCTGAACGCCTTTTCTTCGTCCGAAATCCTTCCATCCCCTTTGGCTGGCAGCGCCGGGTTTGATAGAGTTTGTTTTCAGCCTCGAGGTGTACTCGATAACCGATGCAATGATGGCGATATCTTCACAGATGGAATCGCAACGATCTGTTTCCAGTAATTCTTTCTTGTGATCGTCGATGAAATGGGTATTGTAGTTTCCTGTTCTGAAGTCAGGAATATTCATGATCTTCTCGTGGAATTTTATTGTCGTCTTCACACCGGTTATCTTGTATGAATAGAGGGCCCGTTTCATCCTGTTGATGGCTTCCTCCCGTGTCTTACCCCAGACGATGAGTTTGGAAATGAGAGGATCGTAATAGAGCGGTATTTCATACCCTTCGTAGACATAGCCGTCGTTTCTGACCCCCAGGCCCAGGGGCTCGGTGATGTGTTTGATGAGGCCTGGGCTGGGCATGAAGTCATTATCGGGATCTTCTGCATATATGCGGCATTCAATGGCGTGACCGAATTGGCGCAGCTCGTCCTGTACCAGCGTAAGCCTCTCGCCGTCGGCGATGTGTATTTGTTCCTTGACGAGGTCCACACCCACCACCCGCTCGGTGATGGGATGCTCCACCTGCAGCCGTGTATTCATCTCAAGGAAATAGTAATGGAGGTCGTTATCGACCATAAACTCGATGGTGCCGGCGCCGACGTAGTTGACGGCCCTGGCGGCGGCCACGGCATAGCGTCCCATCTCCTCGCGCAGCGCCGGCGTCAGCAACGGCGACGGGGTCTCCTCGATGACCTTCTGATGCCGCCGCTGGATAGAGCACTCCCTTTCAAAGAGATGAATGGTGTTGCCGTGCTTGTCGGCGAGGATCTGAAACTCGATATGATGTGGCGAGCAGATATACTTTTCTATGTAGATGGTGTCGTCAGCGAAGGCGGCGGCCGCTTCGGAGCGCGCCATACGCAAGGCAGCGGCGAGATCCTCGGCCCTGTGCACCAGCCGCATGCCCTTGCCGCCACCACCGGCGGAAGCCTTGACGATGACAGGCAGGCCCATCTCCATGGCCATCTTATATGCCGTGGCCTCGTCGTCGATCTTTTCTTTTGTGCCCGGGACCACAGGCACACCGGCATCGGTCATGGCCTGGCGGGCGGTGAGCTTGTCGCCCATGACCGAGATGGCATGGTGCGTGGGACCGATGAAAATGATGCCTTCATCCTCGCAGCGTTGCGCAAAAGCGGCGTTCTCCGACAGGAAACCGTAACCGGGATGGATGGCATCGGCACCGCTTTTCTTGGCGGCTTCAATGATCTTATCAATGACGAGGTAACTCTCAGTGGACGGTGATGGCCCGATGAAATAAGCCTCATCGGCATAACGCACATGCATCGACTTTCTGTCGGCCTCCGAGAAAACAGCCACCGTCCGTATACCCATCTCCCTGCACGATCTCATTACCCTGATGGCTATTTCGCCTCTGTTGGCAACAAGAATCTTTTTTATCATGAAAACCTCAGGTTAGTTTATAAGTTTATTAACACCTGATAAATATCAACATAACCTGGTCGAAAAAGTTTTGGCCCGTAAAAGTACGAAATTAATATTTAAAAGGGGGATTATATTTTTTTCGGGAGGAGTGAATAGCGAAAAGCGAATAGCGATTGAAACTTTGACTGACAATTGCCAATTGCCGAACCCGCCTCCGGCGGGATATCTGCCTCGCTCCTTGCTATTCACTATTCGCTATTTGTTATTCGCTCCTCGCTATTCGCTTATGTCTGTCATCAATGCCGTCCTTACAGGACTCAAAATTAATATCTTCTTTCCCGGGTGCTATTGAATGCCGTCCCGCAGTAAGCGGGACTCCGCCCGCGAATTTGCATATCTGAAGACCTGTAGACCCGCCGACCCACCGACCTGCAGACACGTAGACCTTGTAGACCTGCCGACCTGAAGACCTGAAGTCCCGCTTCTCGCGGCTCGCAATATCCTTATATATAACAGGGGATCTTACATTCTTTGAGTGAAAAATCCCTATCTTTGCTTTAATAATCATATAAATGAATCGCAACCAAATAATAAACCGGATAAAGAAAGTCATTCATGACAGGGATCCTCGGGCCGATGCTTTTTTGTTCGGATCAAGAGCCCGTGGGAATGACCGGCCTGACTCGGACTGGGATATTCTTATCCTGGTTGATGCAGGCCATGTGACCAATGAAATTGAAGATAAATTCCGTGACGGGCTTTACGATATTGAATTGGAAACAGGACAAATAATATCGGCTTTTATTTATCCGAAAGAATTCTGGAAATCAAATCTCAAATATTCTCCTTTATATAAAAATGTTATCAATGAGGGCATTCCTTTATGAAAATTGAAAATAAGGAAGATTATATCATTTACCGGATTCAACGGGCAGAAGATTCATTTAAAGATGCTTTGATTCTTGCAGCAAATAAAAGATGGAATACGGTGGTCAATCGACTTTATTATTCATGTTTTTATGCTGTGACTGCTTTATTGCTGAACAATAACATTGAGACCCTGACACATGAAGGAAGCCGGTCAAAGTTTGGAATGGAATTCATAAAAACCGGATTGATAAATAAGAAATACGGTAAGTTCTATTCTAAGCTCTTTGACTTAAGATAAAAGGGAGACTATGGTGATTTATTTGATTTTGATGAAGGCACCGTTTTACCGTTAATTGATTCCACACGCCAATTTATTGATGAAATTAAAAAGCATATTGAATCGCTTCATAACAGATAATTTCAAAAATCAACAATTACAACTAACAAAATTAATTTTACCTATCCCACCTAAGGAATAGAATAGGGGGAGAGAGAATAGTTGGCAGCAGAGATGAACGAAGTGAATCGACGTCCCGCCGAAGGCGGGATTGGCAATTGGCAATTGAAATTTAAATCGCCTTTCGCTATTCGCTCCTCGCTATTCGCTCTTCACTTCTCATTCCTCTCCCACCTGCGACTCGCAGCTCGCAATCCCGCCTTCGGCGGGATCTCCGCGCCGCCTGCGGTAGAGCTCCGACTCGCTGCTTTTAGTCTTTCATACAATAGGATCGCCACTTGCCTCAATCTGCCATCCTGCCTGCGGCGGACTCAGCCTGCAACTTGCAACTTGTAACCTGAAACTTGCAACCCGCAACCCGTAACCCGCAACCCGTAACCCGCAACCCGTAACCCGTAACTTGCAACCCGCAACCGGCAACCCGCAACTGATCCTCATCCCATCAGAAGTCCCTCATGAGCAAAAAAAATTTCTAATCCCGGAAATTCTTCTTACCTTTACATTCGAAATAATTAAATTATTTTTACCTGTTACAGGCCGTTTTAATGGGATAATAGCAGGTTTATGATCCCTATAAAGAAGTTGAACTAAACCGCCTCTGGCGGTAGTCCTGATTCACATTCCCTTTTTCCTGTACTTACCGTAGAAGGCAATATGTTAAACCCTTAAAACATATTGCTATGAATGCTTTACGAAAACAAATGATTCAGCAGATGCAGTTTAAAGGTCACAGTTCTGTGACCTTTAATTCTTGTGTCGCTACCATTGCCCGAATGGCATTATTTTATTCAAGTGGTTTACGGCTTGGGAAAGTGAGCACTCTAAAAATCGGTGACATAGATTCAAGCCGGATGCTTATCCATTTGATAAAAGCTAAAGGAGACAAAGAACGGTGCACCATTCTGTCGCCTGTAACGCTTGATTTATTGAGGATATATTACAGGCTGTACAAGCCCAAAGAATGGCTCTTCGAAGGCAGATCATCCCGGAATGCCATTTCAAAACGTACTGTACAGGAAATTTCCAAACAGGCATTTAATATTTATTTTTTTGTAATTTGCAGATTAAATCCTAAATCGTTGGGCGAATATATAGACAAAAACAAACAGCAAATGGAAGTATATATAACAACCGAAACTATATCGACCAGGGTAAAACATTGGTTGAAGCAAATTGAACCGTTCAATCGGCATTTAATGACGCTTAGTATTGAGAAGTCTGCTCTCATGATCATTGATATGCAAAAATTTTTCTTAGATACAGAATCTCCCACATTCACATGCGGTGGACTTGCCATACTTCCAAATTTAAAACGAATTATTGAGGCATTCAGGAAAGCAGGACGGCCTGTTATTTACACTAGACATGTACATCATCCCGGTCGAATAGATGCAGGCATAATGGGATGGTGGTGGGAAGGGATGTGTCTGGAAGGAAGTCCTGAAAGTGATGTACACGATGAGATAACTCCAATGACCAATGAAAAGGTCATTCTCAAACATCGGTATTCAGCATTTTATAATACAGATCTGGAAACAATATTACGATGTTTAAAAATAGAAGATCTAGTAATTAGTGGTATAATGACAAACATGTGTTGTGAATCTACAGCACGTGATGCTTATTATAGGGATTTCAGGGTGTTTTTCCTTGCTGATGGAACAGGAAGCATAAATGAGGAAATGCATTTGGCGAGTCTTCTCAACCTTTCTTTTGGATTTTCGTATGTGACGGATGTTGATTCGATAATAAGTCAAATAGTTAAGTGAACTTGTAATATGCATTCGCCTGAAGAAGCCGTTTACTGCAACGAATAGGTGATCCGGATGCGGGTGTGCACCTGATCTGTCATAGAACACCAGGTAGTAAGCCGGCACATAATAAGTTAGGCTTCGTGTCGCATAGCTCAACATGAAGCCGTGTTGCACGAATGCCGCCACCTGATGACGGCCTAATTATAGGGATTACAAAAAAAATCTTGACAGAAAGTTGATAGAAATGACAAGCGTTCTTTGAAATTTCATCGTGAAACGGGCGGTTTTTCATATGGATTTATTGCGAAAGAAAGATTAGTAAGTAGTGGCCGATTCGGGCAATGCAATATCGGATCCGGATGATGGACATGTTTGAAATCATTGATTTTGATATGGAAGTATGACCACCTTGTGGTTGAGACACGGCAGACGGTAGCAATAACGCAGGCCGTAAACAGAAAACTTGGAATCATCAGTCGGTCGGATAGTTCCAAAGCTTCGGAACCGCCATAACCTCATACCACCACCGTCATGTAGCATACCCTAATAAAAAATATTTGCAGTATTCTTAAATTGTATATACCTTTGCAGTTTAAAAAAGTGAATACTATGAAAACATTATCATTAAAACTTGATGATTCAGTCTTTTCTGAAACCGAATCTGTCGTGAATCAAATTCATAAACCTCGGAATCGATATATTAACGAGGCCCTGGAATTTTACAACAAAATTCAAAAACGTAAAATTCTTTCTGCAAAACTTGAAAAAGAGTCAAAGCTTGTCAAAGAAGAGTCTCTAAAAGTTCTCAATGAATTTGAATTGATCGATTATGAAGGTTAAGCAATTTGAAATCTGGATTGCAGATATCAATCCGACTATTGGCACCGAACCTGGTAAAATCAGGCCTGTCCTTGTTATTCAGACTGATTTATTGAATCGGCATCATCCCTCTTCCATTGTTTGCCCTATTACAACTAATATTCAAAAAGAAGCTGAAATCCTGAGGGTTCATTTGAAAAAGGGAACCTGTGGCCTTAATGAAGCTTGTGACATTATGATGGATCAAGTAAGAGCGATTGATAATAAAAGATTAATAAAAAAAATCAGCGTTGCTCCGGAAGATATCATCGAAAAAATTAAATCCAATTTAAAAATAATCTTTGATCTCGATTAACGTATGCCGCATAAACATGCAGTTAAGACCAATATTACGTATTCGCGGGATCGTATTCTATCTCCCGCATTCCCCCGCATCGGGCTTGACCGCTAAGAGTTGTAGTAAATTGCATAAAAGACTCCCCTCCTTTAAAATAATTTGAGATTCATAACTATGAAAGCCTGGTCAAATATTCAGATCTCGCCTCAGGACCCTGAAATCGTCAAAATAAATCATCTGGAAAAAACTCTTGGAGATCTGCCCGATAAAGTGTACAAAATTCGTGACCTCATCACCAGATTTGAAGTTTGCCATTTCAAGTACCGGCAACATCTGAGAAAAATCAACGACTCAATCCTGGACCTTGAACCAGGGGTGGATACGGCAAAAATTGGAATAAACCATATTCGGCATGGAGAGCGTGTATTGAATAGTGATACAACAGGAAAAAGTCTTACCGGACAACAATATGTCTGGGCCGTAAAGGAATGGCTGAACGATGATCAACCGGATGAAATTTCCGGCAAATATGACAAAACGCTTGGAAAGGAGATCCATAAACGGCTGGGTGATAAGAACCCTGATAAAATACGGTTAGTCAGGCTGTTACTTGCCCGGCTGACTTGGGATTGGGAATCCTATGAGAAATGGCAGCAGGGTGGAGAATTCAGGGATATTGAACTTCAGGCAGGCAGAATGGACATTTGCCATTACGCTTTCCCCAAAAATCTTGATTTATTGTTGCAGGGAATAGGACAGATGAAAGCAGTCAGAGAGGAAGAATTTGAGGGATGTGGCTCATATAATACCGGCATCAAAGCCTGTCTTGAAAAGGAATTCCTGGACTTGAATGATCAACTCAAAACTTTAAAAATCAACACCGGACCGGACAGAAACAATTTAATCAGGGCGTGGTTGGTTGCATGTTTGGCTAAAACGATAAAGGAAAACATAAAAATAGCAGTACCGGTCACTGACATAGAAAACCTGAGATAACAAAATGCGATTTTGCATACATCGAAGTATTCTGCCAATGTAAGATATTATGTATTGAAAAGATAGTATTGATACAACTCCTTCGTTTAACGTGCATGTAAATATGACTGAACTCATCTTTGGTTTTTACATAGAGGTTCGGCCTTTGTTGAATTTACATTTGCTTGGTTGGCAGCAATTTTAATAATGATTTCATGAAACCATTCTTCACCATTTCATTCTTTCTGTTTCTTTCAATGATTTCCGTTGGTCAGATTGCGACCACTTTCGATGACGCCCCAGGGAAAGGAATATCCATGACCCACCTGGATAGCCTGTACATGAGCGATCTCGATGCCGATTCCACCAAATCGGTGTTTTATGGCCTTGAGGAAGAATATTTCAATACATGGAAAAAACTGTTAAGGGTCTGGCCAATTTTCTGAAAAAAAATAACTTCACCTGGGGTAAAACCACCCGCTGCTTCAACCGCATCCACTTCAAATCCGACGGCTCCATCGATTATTTCTTATACATGTTCAACACCGCGATCGATCCGGAAAAAGAAAAACAATTCGATATCCTGCTGAACCGTTTTATACAAACTTACAAATTCGGCATAAGCGGTTCGGTCAACTTCTCACAGTATGGCCCTGTCATTTACAACGATTGAAAAGGATTAACACGATACCTGATTTAAGTCGTCAGCGGAGATGAACGAAGTGAATCGACGTCCCGCCTTTATCGGGATTAGCAATTGGCAGTTGAAGTTTCAATCGCCTTTCGCTATTCGCTCCTCGCTATGCGCTATTCACTTCTCATACCTCTCCTAACTGCAACTCGCAGCTTATAGTCCTTCCTGCAACCTGCAACCCGCAACTCGCAACCCGCAACCCACAACCTGCAACCCGCAACTGATCCTCATCCCATCAGAAGTCCCTCATGAGCAAAAAAAATTTATAATCTCGGAAATTCTTCTTATCTTTACATTCAAAATAATTAAATCAATATTTCATGTGACATGCCGTTTTAGCGGAAGAAGAGCAGGTTTATAATTTTTATAAAGAATTGTAAGCAGGCCAAAATGCAATATTGTTGAAAAAGCTTAAATTTGAAATGGTACTCATCAAGATCTTTAAATATCACTAATTAAGATTATTATGAAAAAAGTAAATATTGCTGAAAAACTCAGCCAGATAAATGATTATTGGAATCCTCGCATTGCGGGAGAACTTAATGGACAACAAATTAGACTGGTTAAAATAAAAGGTGAATTTGCCTACCATCGACACGATAATGAAGATGAGATGTTTTTGGTTATAAAAGGATATTTAAAATTGGATTTTAAGAACAAGATTATCGATGTATTCGAAGGTGAATTTATTATAGTTCCAAAGGGTGTATTCCATAGACCAATTGCTGATCAGGAAGTCCATCTGATGATGTTTGTGACAGAGAATAATATCAACACCGGCAATTTGAGAAATGAATTTACAAAAGAAACCCAATCACTGGAGAGAATTTAAACATAGATATAGATGGTCTGCTTATAATAATCAGGCGTTCATTTGGCGCTCAGCGCCCGGTTGACATAAATCCCGGAATATTTCAGTATACACTCAACCATGGCAAGCTTGGAAATGCCTATTAACAGCTTATCTGGGCGAATATAAGGCAACGGAAAAGAAATTGAAACGGTTGGCGACGGAACAAAGGTGGAAAGCGATTTATGATTGGAAATACAAAGGATTGATTTTAGATTCTCTCGCAAATCGCTATTCGCTCCTCGCTATTCGCTAATCATGACCGCCCTCAGTGCTGTAGTGGTTTAAGAAAGATTGAGGTTTGTTTTTTACCACTCAGGCACTAAGAACACTAATGGGCACTAAGATAAGTAGATATGCCGACTAAATTGACCAGTTAGCGCCGTTTTAAATTGACCACGCCCTACATTTCCCCATTTTCATTGTATATATTTATCTTACATGATACTTATAACAATATATAATTTTTATTCTTATGTATTAATTTCTGTTAGTTCATTTGCTTTTTTTTAAAAGTGATTCCCCAATGAGTTCCATACGGTGAGCATCATGGTCCAGACGATCCGGGATAGCGTCTGCGATAGTGGATTCACCAATAATGTCGTGCCACTGATGAACGTGTAACAGTGAAGCATTGATAGTTGATCGCTTGCCGTGCCTGTCCTCAATGATTTTCATTAACGTTACCCGGCTCTGAGCATCTGAAGGCAACGGGCTGAGGTCGCCCAAAATGAGCAATTCTTGCTTCCCAATTCGTGTGATTTCTTTTAGATAAGGGTTATCAGCCTTATTTATTTTCAATATTTGTAAAATAGTACCAATACGAAAAATCTGTTACCAGGTATCAGCAAGGTAATTTTTACTAAAGCAGGGTGGTCAGTTTTGAGCGATGTGGGGTGGTCAATTTATTCGGCGAAGACTGAAAATCTTACCGGCGGGAGGTGGTCATGTTTATCCGGCGTGGGCTGATAAAATCATTAGCCCCACTTATGGGAGTTCAATATCTATACTTACTATTCCCGGATGAAGAAATCACTGTAATGCATGAAGCGACCTTGCTCCCGCATAGTAAACCGGGTATTCTCGGAGTGGAAAAAGGTACGGCACCAGTCAGTATATGCGTCGACCTGCTTCTGGTCTCCTTCTAATTCAAAAAACAGTACATCCGGTGACCGGAATCTGATAAATCCCCGGATATCAAGAAGCCTCGCCTGTTTGTATAATTCAAAGTACACGGATTTTAATTCCTGAACATATCCGGTAATCTCTATCTCCAGATGAATTCTTCCCTTCATTTATCCGGAGAATTCAGTTTGCCAACGAAATAAATAAGATCCTCCTCTCCGCTGCAGTATATCATGATTGCGGTTTCTTCATTCATATCCAGACTGGTTTTCATTTCGAGAGGGTTCATATATGCTCCGGAGATATTTTTGCTCGCACCCATAGCCATGAGCGAATTGCTTTGTTTGCAAGGGCTCCACCAAATCCCGGAGTGGTACGAGATGTGAACTTCCAGGCCACAAGTCTCATTCAGCGCCGGGCAAGGCATCGTGTTCCCACTCTGTTCACAGGGATATGCATATGTAACATCGCCATCGGTTCCTTTCCAGTCTATACGAAAATTGTTTTCATCAAGCTGTCCAATTATACTCCATAAGTATTCCGTAGAAGATGCATGCATCTCGAATACATTTGTACCGTTTACTGCAACAGACGGATAATTACCAGTCGTATACAATCGATAGTCTCCCATATCGCCCCATTGTATCGTGCTACCGTTGAATTTTCCCACATTGTACCATAAATTATTGCTGGAGCTTCCGCGGTGAACCTCTACAATCACATTATTCTCATTGATGGCGACATTGGGTAGGAAACCTTCATCATGTTGTTGGGATTTGACTATCCAGTCGATCAGGTGAGTATTTGTATTCAGTTTCCCGATGTTGTGATATAGTTCGTTCGTATTCTCCGACTTGTGCACTTCAATGACAATCAGGCTGTCATTGATCGCCACAGTCGGTTCAATTCCTGTGTCATAATTCCGTTCATCCTTGTTTCCGGTGTACCAGATAATAGAGTTGCCATCGGTACTTAACTTTCCGGTATTGTACCATAACTCATTGTGGTAATTATTTGATTGATGCACTTCAACCACATAACCGGTACGATTTATCGCCACATCCGGGTGGATGCCTTTATCATGTGTAACCGGATTTTTCCAGCTTACCTTGGGATATGGTATTTTAGTAAAGGCTTGTATCGCATCACTGTATCTACCGTACCATCCGAAAAATGGTTCATTAGTGGCAGGCAAGTTGGGAGCCGGATTCTGGCAATCTCCATTCGTTACGTCCCACAGGCGGACGAATTTCCCATCCTGATGTGCTTGTTGAGCCCATCCACAGTCCCCGGATGCATCTGCCGCATAAAACAGCTCGCCCTTCAAATTATCCGAATTATCCTTCATTTGATATTCGACGAAGAAAATTAGGCTGTCATTCTTAAATGCGGAATAGATGTCTCTGGAACTTTCATTTCCCGACAATACGACCAGCACCCTCCCGGCTAAAGAATCCAATGTGCTGTTGGGATTGAAGCCGTTGGATTTCATAAGCGCATTCTTGAGCGAATCCTTTACGATCTGATTCAAATCAACCAGAACTGATGCTGAAAAAAAGTTTTTCATATCAAACATCAATATAACCGGTATATGACCTGAATTATGACGCGACCAATTAGCCACGATATGAATCCAGTCCTGTAAATTGTTTGACCCGGGATTTCCACAGGAATGGAACACTTCATCTCCAGGGCTACCATGGCCCAGAAGAAATGATCCGTTTTCAGTTCGTATATCAAATTCAACAAACCGTAATCCGGCATCAAGTTGTTGCTTTATGGACCCTCTGTGACCCCCGTTCTGATTACCTGAATAGGAATTATGACTGGCCCTGAAACAAGCATTGATAAATGAGTTTTCTGCTGTGCCAGGCAATGGAGAAACTGCCTGTTTTCTGCATGATATATTTATAACACATAATAGCAGGATTACAGCCATTAAATATTTTATCATGCAGGCAGTCGGATCTGTAAAGTTTCCAATAAATTTCTTCATGGTTAAATTCTCCTTGATATTTAATCATGTTAAACGTAAATTAAAACTAAATTAAGGATGATTCCATGAAATAACAAATTTTCCCTATGGACAAATGCTGGACATATTTCTGAGGAACGAAGGACGAGAAATGTCAGATGTAAAATCAATAACAATGTAGAAAGGCATAAGATAGGATTAAAATTTCAGCATAAACGCCGCCAGGTCTGTCCCGGAATCAATCCCAAGCTTTTTCCGTAACCGGTGGCGGCTTTTCTGAACGGCCGCCGGAGTGATATTTAGAATCCGGGCAATCTCGCTGGTATCCAGATTGATCCGGTAATAAGCACAGATCTTCTGTTCACCTGGGGTGAGGTTGGGATAAGTTTCATTAAGCCGTATGAAAAAATCTGGATGCACCTCTTCAAAATGCAATTTGAACTGCTCCCATTCCGTGTCGAGGTTCAGATTTTCCTTCACAGTTTGCCGAATCTGCCTATACCGGTCTTCCTGATTTTGATTCCCGGATGAGGAAACCCGGTCAAGCTCGCTGATGATATCCCTGAGTATCTGATTCTTGGCCGTAACCTGGATGGCGAATGCCGCCAGTTTCCTGTTCTGCTCGTCCAGCTTGGTCCGCTGCAGCCGGTTGATCTCCTGGCTTGCAAAAACCTGGTCTTCCAAATGTTTCCGCTCGATTTCCTGCTTTTCCATCTCCAGGGTTTGCATCCTCAGCTCCTGGGCATAAAGAACCGTTTTCTGTTTAAGTATACGGCTTTTATATCTTGACAGGATAACCAATAGGGCCACGACAATCACAAGAGCGAAGTCCACAACAACCAGGAGTTGTTTTGTTGTTTTATGAAGGTCGATTTCCTTTCTCAGAATCTCATTTGCCCGTTCTTTCTTCTCCGTTTCATACTTGGCTTCCATGTCGGCGATTAGTTTCGCCCGTTCCAGATTGTACATGCTGTCCCTGATTGCGGTATACTCCTGTAAGGATTTCAGTGCTTTGCGGTACTGTCCTTTCATCTGGTAAAGTTCAGTCAGGTACTGGTGGCTTTGTTGCTGCAATTGGATCATGTCTCCATGCTTCGCTGCTTCCAATCCCCGGACAAGGTATCTTTCCGCGCTGTCAGGTTGATGTAAGGCGGTAAATATCTTTCCGATGTTGACTGACGTATTAGCCACCCCGAAAAGGTATTTCAAATGTTGGCTGATCTCAAGGGAGGATTGGTAATATGTCAACGCTTCCTGAGAAGCGCCGCTCTTTTCGCTGATGAGCCCGAGGTTGTTGTATGTACCGGCGATGGCAATGCTGTCATTCAATTGCTGGTTGATTCTGAGCGCTTCCGTATAAATAGCCATGGCTTCCTGATATGATCCCTGTTCTATCCCGATTAATCCCAGGTTGTTCAGACACATAGCTATCCCTTGCTGAAAATGCAGATAACGGCTCCTTTTCAGGGCCTCCTGCAGAATGGTCTTTGCTTTTTCTTTTTCCTGCAGGTCCTGTAAAAGAAGTGCTTTGTTGTTTAAGCAGGTGATGAGCATGGAAAGGATACGCATGTTGTCTGGATCCCGGGCCAACAGCTTCTCCAGGTTGGCCTCGGCCAGAAGAAACTGCTCCAGCGCTTTATCGAACTGCCCCTTCCCTTTGTATACGTTGCCGGCATTGCTTGAGAACACTGCAAGCCTGTATGGTAGTTCCGGATTGGCTGTGTCATTTTCATATGCTTGTTTCATCGCCTCTATCGATGGCAGCAGGAAATTAAGCGATTGATCCTGGTCCCCCAGATAAAAATAAATGATGGCCATTCCATTCAGGGCGTTCGCCAACAGCAGAGGATCATCCAGTTCCCGTGCAACATTAAGGGCTTCCCGGGCGTATTCCAGGCTGGCACCGGGATTTGTTTTCGAGGATCGCATGGCAAGTTCAGTTAAAAGATCTAACCGGGCTTTCCCTTCCGAACCCTTCAGTCTAAATATCAGACTGTCTGTTCCGGGATCCTGCCCAAAGAGAGCCGCCCATAAAATACCGCATATGAATACAGTCGTGAGTTTACAAAACATCACTTCTTTCCTGTAAACCTTTTTCATCCGGTTAGAATTGCAACGCACAAACAAATTTACATATAAAATGCTGTTACAACATTAAATAACTATCTCGTATGAAAAGCACAATCAGGTTATTGACAATCATTGTTTATGTCACTTGCAAGACATGACCACATAGTTGAATAAGAATTACTTATAATCAGGCGTTCATTTGGCGCACAGCACCCGGAATATCTTATCCCGATCTATCGGGAAACTCCCGCTTGAAATAAATCCTGGAATATTTATTAATATCCCTTCCCCCGGCAATTTTTAAGAAGCTTCATATAGCTGAATTCACATGAATCGGGTTCACCTGGAATGTGTATTCAAATAGCGATAAGCGAGAAACGAGAAACGAGATGAGAAAGGACCCCGGATTAAATTATAAATCGTCTATCACTTTTCGTATATCCTATTGTGCCCAATGTGCCTGATGTGGTGAAAAAAGGGTTACTATATAGACACAATAGGTCACAATAGCCTTCTGGTCTTCAGGATATTACAAACTTTTTCACAGTTTATCGAAAAATTCTTTCCTTTTCACCCCGACCTTTTGGGGCGTTTTGGTATTAACGAATGTGTTAGCAGTATACTCATTTCTCGTATCCGCATCTCATTCCTTCAGGGAAGTGCCGGTGCTTATGCGATCTCAACCGTCCCCTCCCAAAGGAATGATGAAGCTTTTTGGAATTTATGACGTAAATGCAGTTTTATTGGGACATATAATACGTTTTTAAAAGTTTTAAACATATTTATTTTGGGAAAATGAATTTTTGTAGCTTTACGAAACGAAAATATATTTGATACTCACGTAGCATCTGGATATTGACGTAATAGACACACTATAGTAGAGGAAAGGAAGAAGTCAGCGGGCCAGTTTAAGAAACGACACAACGGAATGACACAGACAAGAGAACCACCGATTTTTGATTCGTCTTGAACGTTTTTTACTACCGAGGCCAAATTGGATAGAATTTATGTGGAGACCAGCGACCACAATAAAAAACGGGGCGAAACCGAAATGCCTGATGAGTAGGAAAATTAAGTGGAAAATAATGGCAGCAAAAGTTTTTATCGTTAAATATGAAAGTCAAGCAGATTATAAGGTTTGTTTTGTTGATTATGAAAATCAGCAAAGAAATCATCAAATAATCGCTGGTGGGAAATTAGTGAATTACGAAAGTCAAGCAGACTGCAAAGTATTCATTGTAAAATATGAATTACAGGCTGATATCAAAATTCTAAGAAAAAATTTTCCAAAGTAAAATAATGGGGGCTGTAAAAATACTCAGCCCCATTTAAAATACTTAACATTATGACAATAGAGGAACTTCTCAATAATTGGAAAAGGGAATCCCGTTTCGGAGAACGACACTTCAATAAACTAAATTATTCATTAGTTGAAGGCCAATCTCTATACTTGTTAAGCTATAAGGCAGAAGTTTCTGTTGATGGTGCAAAAAAGACTATTGAAAAAAACAAGTTCTTCCAAACACGAGTTCAAGGTTTAACAGAAAAAGAAGGGATTAATCCAAATGATGACCAATATGTTTGTCAACAAATTTTAAATCAACTTGAAACAGAGTTTTTTAAAGACTATAACAACTTCATTGACGGAGAAGCGAGAAAGAAAACCGGCCCATAATAAGTACGGCTTCATGCAACCCGGATTTATCTGCGGAAAACATTTAATACTACTCAATATTCATTTTTATTGTAATATACAGCTTAAATCCTAATTAATCATGCCCAATACAAATGAAGGACACCTCTTGTTGATCTTAAAAAAATACTATCTATGACAAATGATTACAAAAGGGGATATATTATTGAAGTTAAAAGAGTTAAAACCAACTCTCCGTAAGGAATATGCCGTAAAAGAGATTGGACTGTTTGGCTCTTTTTCAGACGAATCATTTACTGAAGAAAGCGATATTGATTTAATCGTTGAGCTTGAAAGGCCTATTGGATGGGAGTTCTTTTCCCTTGAATTATATCTTGAAAAGGTCTTTAACAGGAAAATTGACCTCGTAACAAAGAATGCCTTAAAAGAACAAATAAAAGACAGTATTCTAAAACAAACTATTTACGTATAATTTGAAAAAGGAAGACAGGACATATCGAATGTACCTTGAGGACCTTCTTTTAGCAATGAATCGTATCGCTGAATATATTGAAGGTCACTCATTTAACAGCTTTATGAAAGATTATAAGACTGTGGATGCAGTTGTCCGTAATTTTGAAATAATTGGTGAAGCTGCCAGAAACCTGCCCGATGAGATAAAGATAAAATACCCGGAGGTCCCTGGGCCGAAATGTATTTACTCAGGAATAAAGTGTCACATGAATATTTTGGCGTTGATTATCAGATAATCTGGGATGTGGCCTCCAACTATTTACCTGAAAATAAAAAGCAATTAGAACATATTTTGCACCTCGAAGAATAAACACCAGATCCCGCACCGTTCATTTGGCATGCAGTACTCAGAGTAGCTTGTCAAGATTTATCAGTAAACGCCCGGTTGACATAAATCCCGGAATATTTCCATGGATTTAATTGCCAGGATAATTTTTTCAATTCAACTTTAAAAAGATATTCCTGTGATACTGACCCCCATTCAGGTATGGCAGGAAAAATTATTTATTATGATATGGGTTGCTATAATTTTTGAATGATCCAAAAACATCCAATGGAACTTATGCACGTGGAAGGACAGCCTCCGGATTCAACACTCTCTTTTAGTGGATATTCCGGTGATACTGACTCACCTCTTTTCAACAGATACACTTAAAATTAAATGAAAAACCGTCCGGAGAGCTTAGATCATATCAAACAGGTCTATAATGACTTTAAAGAAATTAGATGCAACGCGAGCCAAAATTAGAAATATTAAAAAATAGTGAAAAACTTTTCGTAAGATAAGACACAAATGACTTATACAATAGTTACATTTGAAGATGAAAAAAAGTCTGTGAAATGAAGAGTAAGGAACCATTATTTGAATATATAAGTTCAAATATAGATTATCAAATAATTAAAGGCGATTGCTTGAGAGTCTTAAAGAAGACGGAAGATGGCAAATTTGACTTAATTATTACTTCTCCACCCTACAATGTGGGTAAGTCTTATGAAACAAAAACTAGCATAGAAAAATACCTCGCAACACAGGAAGAAATTATAGATGAACTAGTAAGAACCCTTTCTGATAAGGGTAATCTATGTTGGCAGGTTGGAAATTATGTAGACAAAGGAGAAATCTTTCCTTTAGATATTTTTTACTATCAGATATTTAAAAAGTATGGCTTAAAATTACGAAATAGAATAATTTGGCATTTTGGACATGGTCTTCATGCAAGCAATAGATTCTCTGGAAGATATGAGACAATTCTTTGGTTCAGTAAAACAGATAATTACATTTTCAACCTTGATAATGTAAGAATCCCCTCAATATATCCTGGCAAATTACATTTCAAAGGACCAAAAAAGGGACTCCCTTCAGGTAATCCACTTGGTAAGAATCCAGGCGATATTTGGGAGGTTTTAAAAAATGATTGGGATTTGGAGATATGGAATATTCCAAATGTCAAATCAAACCACCCAGAAAAAACAATTCATCAATGTCAATTCCCTATTGAACTTGTTGAAAGATGTGTCCTTGCTTTAACAGATGAAAGTAGTTGGGTTCTTGATCCTTTTGCTGGTGTTGGCTCGACTGTTATTGCAGCAATTAAAAATAATAGAAATGCTATCGGTATAGAAAAGGAAGAGAATTACTGTAAAATAGCAAGGAAAAGAATTAAAGATTTCACTGAAGGAAATTTAAAAATTCGTCCAATAAACAAACCAATCCATGTGCCCTCAGGAAAAGAAATGGTGTCCCAGGTTCCAAAAGAATGGCAACAGAATCAAGTACAACTAGATATACCATTAGAACCAAAGAAGAAATATGAGAATAGCCCAAAAATATTCACATCTAAACGGTGAAGAATATCTCATTGTTCATCATAATGATCTCAATAACGAGATAACTGGAGTAATTGAAAGTATTGATGCAAAAAAACTCTTTTAACCAAAGAGAGTAAAGAAAAGACAATGACTGGCGCTATGCTTTATAGCCCAATTGGATTAAATAAAACATTTGAGAAAAAATTCAATAAACTCGGATGGACAGAAAGCAGATACAAGTATTTCATAACCACTGATCAAAAAATATTACAAGAGCTTATATCATTGCCTTACAACGAACAAAAGGATTTTTTAATATCAAAAGGGATCATTGAACCTGTATCATCATATAAACAAACTGATTTTGTTAAAGATCAAATTGCAGTAGAGGTACAATTTGGCAAATATGCTTTTGTTGCTTTTGATTTATTTGTAAAACATTTACTCTTTTACTCAGGTGGGGTCATCAACCTTGGCATTGAGATACTCCCGACTAAAAAAATGCAATCAAACATGAGTAGCGGAGTAGCATATTATGAAGGTGAGATATATAACATTTTAAGACATGGAAGAAATAATCCACCTGTGCCTCTTTTAATTCTTGGCATTGAACAATAACAAAAAAATAGCACACCAAATAATTAGGCGTGCATTTAACATACGGTTCCCGGAATGAACACCCGCTTAAAATAAATCCCGTCATATTTCTCTGGAGTTTTCAGACAGCGGGGTGATGTGTAAATGGTCACTTCTCTCATTTAAATTAAACGCCTTAGCAATGCCTTCAACGACGCAATAAAAGAAGTACACCAACTTCGTTCACTCAATAATTACCTTCCTGCAATAAATAGTTTCATCCGTGATCATCTCGAGCACATGTATCCCGCGTGAGATGATATCCTTTACCGGGATGATCAATTGGGTTTCCCCTGAAAGCCTTAAGTCTTCAATGGATTCATAAACGGCTTCCCCCAACATATTCAGCAACCTGACCGTGACTTTTCCGGGCCGGCGGTCATTGAATGATACCGTTATCCTGTCCGAAGCCGGATTCGGATAAACCGCAACGGCCGTACTCGCCGGAGTCTCATCAATAGCGGTCCCTATGACGACGGCATTGCCTGTCGAAGTGACGATGTTCGTTCCTGTCTCAACCGTGTGAAGGTTGGTTTCATTGTACGGGTCGCCGGTGCCATGATTGACAAAGAAGAACAGGTTCCCGTAATAACCGGTGACAAGCGCATCAGGGATTCCGTCCTGGTTCAGGTCGCTGACCCTGGCGGCGGTGGTGTTGTTGTTTATCTCCCCGTAGCAAATGGGATTCCCAAGCCGAACCTGCCCCGGGATGCTGTAGTTTTCGATGACCACAAGGGATTTTTTATCCACACGGCTGTCCGAAACCGTGATATCCGGCTTCAGGTCACCGATAATATCTGCAATATCGATACTTACCGGCTGGCCGTTGTCGACCATGTACAGGACATTGAGCGAAGAGAAACTGATCAGGTTATCATGCGAATCATTGAGGTAAATCAAAAAAGCCTGGTCATGAGCTGACACGATAATGTCATTCCTTCCGTCCCCGTCCATGTCGGCAATAACCAAATCCATAGGATAGTATGGCGATCCAATCCCCCGCAGGGTCATGAGCATCCCAAGGGACAGGTTCGTGCCCGTTGACGTATTCTGATAAACCTGCACGGTATAATCCTTTTTATTAATCACCACCACATCCGGGTGATCATCCCCGCTGATCTCGGCAATGGCCACATCCACGGGAGTATTTCCTGTGCTGTATTGGATTTGAAGTTCAAAGTCCAGATCCTGGCCGTTAGTCCTGTTCCGGAATAATGACAACGAATTCGATTTTTCACTGACCGCCGCTATTTCATCCTTTCCGTCATTATTCAGGTCGCCGAAAGCAGCTTCGCGCAGTTGCAGACAATGCGGACAGGAGATATATCCTATATTATCCTCATCGAAAGCGACCAGTCCGGGATCTGATATATTCTTTTCCAGGGCAATGAGCGTATTGTTCTCCGAGTCAGAACCGGAGATAAAATCGCAACTTCCGTCATTATCGAGGTCGGTCAGATGCACATTATTGGTCAGGCCCATTGTGAGAAATGTCGCCAATGCGAAGTCGATGGTCCCTGCCGTTCCTTTATTCCGTCCGACAATAACATAGCCGGTACTTCCATTGCATTGCAGCACTGCGAAATCGACTTTCTGGTCCCCGTCCATATCCGCCATTTCATGATTTATACCCTGCATCGGAAGGCTCATGGTTTGTTCCAATGTGAATGTACCGGCGTTAACGGAGAATTTTCCTCCTTTCCATTCGGAGAACCACTTTGCTGATCTTCCGACCAGTCCGTGAGCCATGACGCTGACCGGCCCGTAAAGCGGGGTAGTCGGGACAATCACCGACAATGAACCCTTGGATCCTCCGATGACCGTAGCCCCTGTTCCTTCAAAGAAAACTTTATTTTTGAAGATCATGGGATCGAAATTTTCACCTGTGACCGTTATGGTATCGCCGGGCTTACCCGAATATTCGGAAAGTGCGGTTATGAGGGGTTTTTGGTACAGGCCATCCGGGGTCTGATTCCATAATATATCGACGCTCCATGAATTATGATCGATCATGGCAATATCCACCTTGCCGTCCAGGTCAAAATCTCCGGTAGCCGTGTTTTTCAAAGCAGGAACAGTACTGTAATATTGATAAATGAAGTCCGCCGGTGAGCGGTAATAGCTGATATCCGAAAGGGTTGATTTATTCGGAAACAAATAAAGATGATACAGTTCCATAGCTGCAATGTCTATAAGGCCGTCACCGTTAAATTCCTCAAGATGAGAGTCGTATGGCGGGATGCCCAGGGTGTCTGCCAGCCTGAAATCCATAAAGCCCGGGATACTGAAGTTTTGATAAGATAAAAGATGCGGGATGCCGGCTATGATATCTTTCTTGTGGTCGGCATTCAAATCGAAAAGCTTCATGTTTTCGATCCGGGTATATGTCTGTCCCATGAAATTAGTGACAACGGTCATTTCCGTCAGGTTGATCCCGCCGGGAGTATTATTTCTCCCAGCTACTATTTTATCCGGCATGCCGACAAGGAGGTCCTGGACATTATCTCCGTCCAGATCACCGATGGCAAGGTCCACCGGGGCCACGTCGCCAAAAGCCCCGAAAAGGCCGGCACCTGTGAAACTGATTTGGTCCACGGTACTTGTGTTTCGCCAGATCGTAATAGCCACATCGGTGGTGCTGTTATCCGTTATCACCAGGTCGGGCTTGCCGTCGCTGTCAAGGTCGCCCGAAGCCATCTTGTTGCACATCACCGCCTAAGATATTGCGGTGGTTTCAAAGGAGACCGTTCCGGGACTGCCGGTGTTTATAAAGAACCTCAGTTTTTTCTCGATAAAATCGATAAAAACAAGGTCGATTGCCCCGTCCATGTTGAAATCATCGACGAGGCAACCGCTGTTATACGGGCTTAATCCAAAACTCACCGCCTCTGAAAAGCGGCCGTTATGCAAGTTCAGGAACACCTGCAGATAGGTTGAGGCAACCAGGATGTCGGGCCATCCGTCCATGTCAATATCCGCTGCTTTGATGATCTCCGTGTATTCCGGCATGATGCTGAATACGGCCTCCGGTCGGGTAAAGGAAGCGGCATTAAAAACTCCGGAATTGACGAACTGAGGGATAAAAAGATCCTGGGAACGCGCGGTCAAACCATTCGTGGTAACGGTTATGTAACCTGCGCTGCATCCGGCCGGAACCAGTACTTTCAATAGATTGACGGAAGCCTCAAGGATGCCCGCTCTCAGTGATCCAACGAGCACAACATTCTTAGCGGCCTCAGAGTCGAAATTCTGCCCTGAAATGGTGACTGTCGCACCTGGTGCACCGCTCAGCGGCGAAATGCCGGTAATGGCAGGCACCTGGGCGCTGGCCATGCCGGCAGCAAGCAGCGGAATCAGTAAGAGCTTTCTTATGGTTTTTGGGTTTGAATTGATTTGGGCACTGCCTGTATCTTTTTTAAAATCAGGCGCGTAAATATAATGATTAAAACAGGCAAAAGCAAATCACAGGTATGAACCTCAGGGCTCCGCTGCCGCCGGCCGGTTTTCCCACCCTGAACCAAACAAAACACCTTATTCATGGTTTATATTTAAAGTATGATTAAAAAAACGGATCATACGATCGTCATCTTTAAATCCTGAAATTTGATCTGAAAAAACCAGAGGAAGCCGGGTGGGTAGATTGCACGATTGCCGATGGCCGAAATCTGATATCTGATATATAACATCAAAAATAAATCAAATATCAAATATCAGCTATCGCTAAATCTTTGTGATCCCGGAGGGACTCGAACCCCCAACCCTCAGAACCGGAATCTGATATTCTATCCAGTTGAACTACGGGACCATGATCATCTGAGTGATAGAAGAATGCAAAGATATGACAATATTTATTACGGGAAATTACTATTTTTGCAGTGAAGATGGAGCATGAAATTTTAATCTAACGTTATGGCAGAAAATATTTTAAGTAAAGTGAGGCCGGGAGTGGTAACAGGCCAGGATGTCCGTGAAATATTCCGTATCGCCAAGGTGAATCAGTTTGCCTTGCCGGGTGTCAATGTCGTAGGTTCCGATTCGATCAACGCGATTTTGGAAGCCGCCCGTGAAGTCAACTCGCCGGTCATCATACAATTCTCGCATGGCGGCGGGGGTTTCATGGCCGGTCAGGGGCTTTCCGACAACAGGGCCATCGTCGCCGGCACCATCGCCGGCGCCAACCACATCCATATGATGGCTGAATACTATGGCGTCCCCGTCATCATACATACCGACCATGCCGCACGCAAACTGCTGCCCTGGGTCGACGGATTGCTCGATTACGGTGAGAAATATTTCAGACGTTACCGTAAGTCGCTGTTCAGCTCACATATGCTCGACCTCTCCGAAGAGCCTCTGAAAGAGAACATCGAAACATGCAAAAGGTACCTGGAGAGAATGAGCAAAATGGGCATGACCCTCGAGATAGAGCTCGGCATCACCGGCGGTGAAGAGGAAGGCGTGGATCATTCCGGCATCGCCAGCGCCAGGCTGTATACTCAACCCGAGCATGTGGCTTATGCCTATGAGGAACTGATGAAGGTCAGCCCCAACTTCAACATCGCGGCGGCCTTTGGCAATGTCCATGGCGTGTACAAGCCGGGCAACGTCAAGCTGGAGCCCATCATACTGCATAACTCCCAGGTATACATACAGGAGAAATTACACACTGAGCCCAATCCGGTGAATTTTGTCTTTCACGGCGGCTCGGGCTCGGAACCTGAAAAGATAAAGGAAGCCATATCGTACGGCGTCGTCAAAATGAACATCGATACCGACACCCAATGGGCTTTCTGGGACGGCGTCAGGAATTACTACGGAAAATACAAGGATTATCTCCAGGACCAGGTTGGAAATCCTGAAGGTGATGATAAGCCCAACAAGAAATATTATGACCCGCGCAAGTGGCTGCGCGAAGGTGAGAAATCAATGGTGGCCCGGTTAAAGCAGGCTTTCCATGATCTCAATGCCATCAACAGGAATTAACATGAGAATTTAATCCTCCCCTTTATGAAAAAAGAAATTGTTGTCGCTATTGATTTTTCCGATTGTTCCATCAACGCTTTGGAGCATGCCATCAGCATTGCCCAGAAGGCGGAGGCAGACCTTAAAATGGTCTGGGTCAATAAAGGAACGCAGGAGAGAGATGTCACATTAAAAGATCATGATCAGGCCATTGCCGAGGCCAGAAAGTATTTTGAAGAGATGGTGGCCATATACCAGGCCAGGATGGGTCACAATAAAATAAGCTATGTCGTGCGGGAAGGGAAAGTGTACCGTGAAATCGTGAGCCAGGCCAGGGAAGATGATGCCTTCCTGGTCGTCGCCGGCACCCATGGCTCTTCAGGCTTCGAGGAATTCTGGATCGGCAGCAACGCCCAGAAAATCGTCTCCGCTTCTTTCTGCCCCGTTATCACCATCAGGGGCGGTGTGAATATCGACAGGAATCTGACCAAAATAGTCGTTCCCATCGACAGCACCCCCGAGACACGGCAGAAAGTGCCGTTCACTGCTTTGATAGCCAAATACTTCAATGCCAGGATGCACATCCTTACCCTTTATTCCACGCAGGTGGATGCCGTCAGACGCAATGTGGATGAGTACACCAAACAGGTAAAGGAGTACCTGAAAGAGAATGAGATAGACCATCAGGTGGAAGCTGCGGAAGCCGATAATCTGACGGATAAAACGATTGAATATGCGCTGAAGGTGGATGCCAACCTCATCGCGATCATGACCGAACAGGAGAAAACCACCAAGAACCTGTGGCTGGGAGCCTATGCCCAGCAAATGGTCAATCATTCTCCCATACCTGTTCTCAGCATCCATTCCAAGGAATACCTGCAGTCGATAGCTTAGACCCTGACGGGTATTTACGGGACAGGCGGTGGGTTGATATTATCCTTTATGATGAACGCATTGGGATATTCCGGCATGATCTTCTGCCTGAACCCTTCCGCTTCTATCCTCGTCCTGAAATCTCCCACGCGGATCCTGTAGTAAGGTTCCCTGAATGAGATGTAAGCATGTTCACCGGGGTACCTGGCTTCAAATATCTCCATCACCTTGTAAGCGTTTTGCATGGAGGTATGACCGGCATCGAAGAAGATCTGGATGCGATAACCCTCAATGGCCGGCGTGCTTTCATTGTAATAGGCGTAACGCTTAACGAGGCTGTCGATCCTGGGATCCTCAATGATCTGGATGGATTGATCCCGGGGATAGGCAATCTGACCGCCACTTAAAACCGGCGACAGGCTTAACAGTGATATGATGACCGGCAATAACCGTCGCATGGGCAATACCGTTAGGTTTTTGAGATATAAATTTCTTTTGGATGCACACTCAGCACGGGCACAGTGGAATAATTGACCATCTGCTGCGCATAGGCTCCCAGCAGGATGTTAGAGGTGGTGGTCTCCTGCTCGGTCATGATGGCGATGAGCTCGGCCTTTATTTTTTCAGCATATTCAATGGTGGAAAGGGTCACATTCTCGGCCGACAGGGATTCACTGACACATGCTATCCCGTTTTCATCGAGGTATTGCTTCACTTCAGCAGCCGAGTTATCAACCAACGCACGCAGTGATTTGAGCTCGGTGGAGTAAAGTGCCAGCAGATGCACCGTAGCATGCCAGTCTTTGGCTATTTCAGCCGCAAAAGGCACTTTCTGCCGTGTGTTCTTGGTGTGGTCAATGGGGATGACAATGTTGTTGATACCCTTTGTGAAGGCAAACTGATTCCTGATGGTGATGACCGGACAGGGCGCATTGATAACGATGCGGTTGGCATTGCTGCCGATCCAGTATTCTTCGAAGCCGGTCAGGCCATGGGTGCCCGTGATGACCAGATCGGCGTTGATTTGCCGGGCCAACATGGCTATTTCATTATAGACTTTGCCTTTTCTGAGCTTGTAAGTGAGCTCGCCTTTCTCCATCATGCCTTTGTAAGTGTCCATGATCTCTTCAAAGTTTCTGTTGGCCTCCTCCTTTAATTCAACGCCGGTGTCGGAAAAGACCGTCTCCGCGCTGGTCTGGGCATCCACCCAGATCATCATCACATCGGCAGAGGTCTTGTTGGCATGGGAAATGGCATACAGAAGCGCATGAATCGATGTCTTGGAAAAATCGATCCCGACGATAATCTGTTTCATTGTGATTGTGTTTTATGGTACACCATGACAGGGCGAATTTAATTCTTTTCCGTTACATACGAATTAAATAAAAGCTTAAATTTCAGGTGACGGTTGCATAAATTTTTTAAAGTATTACTTTTGTTTGTTGTGATAGTCCTGTCAGAGAGGTTCGTTATTATATCGCACAGGGTTATATGAATGAAAATCTGGATGCCAGCGGGAAATTTCTGAGCCAGGCTGAGCGGGAGTATGAGAAAGTGCTCCGGCCTCCTGATTTTATAAGTTTTGCAGGCCAGCAAAGTGTCGTAGAGAACCTGAAGGTGTTCGTCGCTGCCGCCAGGCAGAGGGGTGAGGCCCTCGATCATGTCCTGTTGCATGGCCCCCCGGGTCTGGGTAAGACCACCCTGGCCTATATCATCGCCAATGAGCTGGGTGTTAAGATCAGGGTCTCTTCCGGTCCGGTGGTCGACAAGCCGGGTGATCTGGCCGGTCTCCTGACCAACCTGGGGAGGAACGACGTTCTCTTCATTGACGAGATACACCGGCTGAGTCCGCTGGTGGAAGAATACCTCTATTCGGCCATGGAGGATTACAAGATCGATATCATCATCGAGACGGGCCCCAATGCCCGCAGCATACAGTTGAAACTCAACCCTTTCACGCTGATAGGCGCCACCACCCGTTCAGGGTTGCTCACCGCTCCCCTGCGATCGCGTTTCGGCATCAATTCCAGGTTATCTTACTATGATGCAATGACCCTGGAAGGCATCATCGGCCGGTCGGCACATATCATGAACATCCGTATCACGGCCGAGGCGGCGTCGGAGATAGCCCGCCGCAGCCGCGGCACGCCGCGCATAGCCAACCTGTTGCTGCGACGCGTAAGAGACTTCGCCCAAATAAAAGGTGATGGGTCCATCGATCTGGCCATATCGAAATATGCACTCAAAGCTTTAAATGTCGACAAGAACGGACTGGATGAGATGGACAACAAGATCCTGACGACCATCATCGAAAAATTTAACGGAGGACCGGTTGGTATTTCCACTATCTCCACTGCTGTGGGCGAAGACGGCGGCACCATCGAGGAGGTGTATGAGCCCTTTCTGATTCAGGAAGGGTATATCCTGCGCACGCCCCGGGGGCGCCAGGTCACACCGCGGGCTTACATGCACCTCGGCAGAAAACTGTCGCCGGGGCAACACCTGCTTTTTGATGAATAAAGATCTCACGGCATTTATCCGGTCACAGGCCGCCAGGCTGGGTTTCACGGCCTGCGGCGTGTCGCCCGCCGTACCCCTCGACGGCGCCGCCCCGCATCTTAGGGAATGGGTGCGGCGGGGCATGAATGCCTCCATGCTTTACATGCAAAACAATATGGATGTGAGATTGAACCCGTCACTAATCGTCGAGAATGCCAGATCCGTCATTTCCGTGTTGTTTAATTACTATCCTGCCCGTAAACAGAAGAACACGGATCATTATAAGATCGCTAAATATGCTTACGGCTTGGATTACCATACGGTGGTGAAGAGCAGGCTGCAGAAACTGATAGGAATCATCCAACAGGAAGCCGGTCCCATTAATGCCAGGGCCTTTACCGACAGTGCACCCGTTCTCGAGAAATACCTGGCGCAGCAGGCCGGCCTGGGATGGATAGGGAAGAATGGCTGCCTGATCAACCGTCACCGGGGCTCTTTTTTCTTTATCGGTGAGATCATCATCGACCGTGAGCTGACCTACGATGTGCCTGAAAGAGATCATTGCGGCAGCTGCACAGCCTGTCTTTCCGCCTGCCCCACCGGCGCCGTCGTCAGACCCTATGTCATCAACGCCGGAAAATGCATCGCCTACCATACCATAGCGAACCGTCAGGATCTCCCGCCGGCGCTGCGGGAACATTTCAGGGGATGGATCTTCGGATGCGACATATGCCAGGATGTCTGCCCCTGGAACAGGTTCGCGGTACCTCATCGTGAAGCCGGGCTCGAACCCGCCGGCGATCTTTTCAACATGACAAGGGAAAAATGGGAGTCGCTGTCGCAGGACGGCTTTAAGTCTTTGTTCGCTCATTCGGCCGTTGACAGGACCGGCTTTGAGAGACTGAAAAGAAACATCGCTTTCCTGAAGGACCAGGCCATAATATAAACCCTCATGGACCTCATTATGGTGCTACCTGTCTGTCATCAGACCGTCACCGTTGTTTGCCATGAAAGAAGGTGTAATGCAGGACCAGACTGAGCACCTCGTTATACTGGCCTTTTCTGAGAAAATAGGTGTCGCCCGACGGCCTGTCCCTGACAGGAAAGAAGAGGGTGTTGGAGTAACGGACATTGACTTTTAAATTGGTTGTGATGGCATAGTACATACCTATGCCGACACTGAAATCCAGTGGATTGAAGGGTTCGTCAAGGACAAAGTAATCGGCTTCTTCATACGAATGCATCAGATAACCCAATGAAGGACCGGCCTCAAAGGTGAACTTCTTCAGATCAAATTTGTAAAGCATGTGCATCTCCATATAATGCAGCCGGAGCAGATATTCGGTGACATCCGCCGAGTCGGGATTCTTACGGCTGCCTTTCTGGACATAGTTGAGCTCAAGCTCAAGGGAGGATTTTTTTGACATATACAGGTTGGTGAAAATACCCAGGTACAGACCTGCCTTGCTGGGCCCGGTGATAAAATCGCCTGAGATCTCGCTGGTGCTGAGACCGCCAAGCAATCCGCCGTTAAACTCCTGGGCGGTGGACAGGAGGCTGAAAAAGACCAGGACGGCGATTGTTAAAAAGTATCTCATGGCGTGGCTTCAGGATTTATTGTCTCATAAGGTGTCAGAGGATACAGGCCGTCATGACCGTCGTTCAATGGTATAATTGACCAGTCCTTCCAGCGACCGGCGGGCGGCGCTGTCAGGAAAAGTTCTCAGGATTGCAAACGCTTTCCCGCGGTAATCCATCATGATGCCATGAGCATAGGCAATGCCTCCGCTGTGGTTGACCTCTTCGATGAGCTCATGGAGCTTTTGGGGATCGTTACGGTGGTGCCGGATGGTGTTAATGATACGGCGTTTCTCAGGGAGGTCCTTTTCTTTAAGCATGTGTATGAGGGGTAAAGTCAACTTTTTTTCCCTGATATCCAGTCCGTTTGGTTTGCCGGTGAGGTTTCTGACGTCGAAATCGAACAGGTCGTCTTTTATCTGGAAGGCTATACCGACATTCTGGCCGAAGCGGCGCATGGCCTCGACTGTATCGCCGGCGGCGTGGGCCGCGGCGGCCCCCGTGGCACAACAGGCCGCGATGAGCGAGGCGGTCTTTTTTCTTACGATCTCGAAATAGATCTCTTCGGTGATATCCAGCTTGCGGGCCTTCTCGATCTGCAGCAGCTCGCCCTCGCTCATGTCACGGGTGGCATCCGAGACGATCTTCAGCAAAGTGTACTCCCCATGATCCAGAGCGATGAGCAACCCCTTCGACAGGAGATAATCGCCCACCAGAACGGCTATTTTATTTTTCCATAAGGCATTGACAGAAAACAGTCCGCGGCGGATGTCCGAATTATCCACCACATCATCATGCACCAGCGTAGCCGTATGCAGAAGCTCGATAAGGGAGGCGGCGCGGTACGCCGATTCGTTGATACCACCGCATAACTCCGACGTCAGAAGAACAAACATGGGCCGCATTTGCTTGCCCTTGCGGCGCAGGATATAATGCGTGATGATGTCGAGGAGGGGCACGGAACTTTTCAGCGAAGATCTGAAGGTTTTTTCAAAGGCTTTCAGATGGTCTTTGATGGGTTCCCTGATATCGTCGATGGCAGCCATGACGTGGATTTCTGCTCAAAAGTACAAAAAACCTCTTATAGGCCTTTATTTTTTAGCATCTTTGCATGTCATTTTATTTTATGATATCATTGGATGTCCATCTTATTTAAAGATATCGTTTTCGGGCCGGTGAGGAGCCGGCGCTTTGGTGTTTCACTCGGGATCAATCTTTTGCCGTTCGGTTTTAAATATTGCAATTTCAACTGTCTTTATTGTGAATGTGGCTGGACCAATGTGAGGCACGGGAAAATGCATTTATTTTCGCGTGATGACATCAGGACGGCTTTGGATGAGCGCTGCGCTGAACTGCAGCGTCAAGGTCTGCAGCCTGAGAATCTGACCTTCGCCGGCAACGGTGAGCCGACTGTCCATCCCGACTTCCCCGGCATCGTCGATGACACCCTCGCCATCAGGGACCGTTACTTCCCCGCAGCCAGTGTGACCATTCTCTCCAACGCCTCCATGATACATAAACCGGCGATCAAAATGGCCATGGAAAAGGTCGAGAACAACGTGCTCAAACTGGATTGCGGCACCGAAGAGATGTTCCGTTTCATGAACAGACCCGCAGGGGCTGTCACATTGGATAAAATCACGGCCGGACTGAAGTCGTTCTCGGGGAATGTCATTATTCAGTCGTTATTCGTCCGCGGTGAGTATCGCGGGGTGGTAGTGGATAATACGGTGCCCCGGGAGATCGCAGCCTGGCTGAAGCGTATCGGCGACATACGGCCGGCGCTGGTGATGATTTATACTATCGACCGCCTGCCGCCCGTCGACACTCTGGTGAAGGTGCCGTTGTACAACCTGCAGGCCATAGCCGCCAAGGTTGAAGCATTGGGTATACCTGTAAAAGTATATAAATGACCGGCTTCGTTTTTGAGCAGGTGTTGGCAGGAGAAGAGGATATTTTGGCTATCCGGGTCAGTGACTGCAAATTATATCGTATCTTTGCCGCATGCTTAACTACCCTTCCAAAATATTGATCGCCTTTGGAGAAGCCATCGGCGGCAATGAAAAAATCTTCAACTGGCTTTTACACAACGGTTATCCTGAGCTGGCGGCGTTGACGGGATCGATCCATGGCAGCGAGGAGGCTTTCAAATGGCTGATGGATAACGGCTATCCCCACTTCGCCGCTCTCGATAGCGCCATCGATAACAAAAAGGAGGCCTATGAATGGTTGCTCAAACACAATTATGAGTTGCTGGCCGTGATTGCCGATGCGTGCAATAACAAGAAGGAAGCTATTGACTTTTTACGGAGCAGGAACCTGACGATTTTCATTTTAATCGCCAGGAAAGTGCAGGAGTTCCGTGACAGTCAGACCTTTGATTATCACAAATTACATTTCTGACAGCGCGACGGCGACAGGGATCATTCACACTTGGAGTAACCGCAGGTCTTACAGACGAGGCATCCTTCCTTGTATATCAGGGCGTCTTCCTCACCGCATTCGGGGCACTGGCGTTCTTTCACGGCCACGGTACCGTCGGGGATGAACTTCTTTAATGTCCTCACCACGCCGTTTTTCCAGGTGTTGATGGAGTCGCTCTCGAAGACGAGGTTGGAGATCAGGTCGACGACGTAAGGCAGGGGCATGCCGTGGCGCAGGATGCCCGAGATCAGGCGTGCATAGTTCCAGTATATGGGATCGAATTGCCGTGAGAGACCCTCCATGGTTATTTTATAGCCATCTTTATCTTCGAACTGGAAGTCATAGCGGGCGCTTTTCTGGTTCTCTTTTTTGACGCGTATCACACAGCCCTTTTCCACCCAGTTGGGCAGGAAGAAACCCTCGGCTTTGCCTGTAAAGATCTCATAGGGACGGCCTTTGTATAACCCGACGACGGCGACCCATTTTTCATAATAGTTCTGGAACCGGACTACCTCGGCCTCCAGCCTGTCGGGACGCGGTGGTGCCTTGGTCTCATGGAAGTCACTCTCGTCGTCGCCGGAGACGTCCCTGTTGCTGACAAGGACGCCGGCACGTGATCCTTCACGGTAAATGGTCATGCCCTTGCAACCGCTCTCCCAGGCCGTTTTATAAATCTCACTGACCAGCTCCTCGGTGATATCCCTGGGCACATTCACCGTCACACTGATCGAATGATCGACCCATTTTTGTATCGCTCCCTGCATCTTGACCTTGCTCACCCAGTCAACGTCGTTGGCGGTGGCTTTGTAATAAGGCGATTTGGCAATAATCGCATTCAACTCGTCATCTTTCATCCTGACGACGGTGTCGGGGTTGTAACCGTTTATTTTTAGCCAGGTGACGAATTTGTGGTGCAGGACATTGTATTCTTCCCATGAATCGCCCACGTCATCAACGTAATCAACCCTCACCTTCTGATCGTTGGGGTTGACTTTACGCCTGCGTTTATAGCTGACCAAAAATACCGGTTCGATGCCCGAGGTGGTCTGCGTGCATATGCTGACGCTGCCTGTCGGCGCGATGGTGAGCATGGAGAGGTTACGGCGGCCATATTTGGCCATGTCTTCGAACATTTTGGGAGCGGCCTTGCGCAGGCGGGTTATGAAGGGGTTATTTTTTTCCCTTTCCATGTCAAAGATGGGGAAAGCACCCCGTTGCCGGGCCAGCTCCACGGAGGAAGCGTAAACTTCGAGGGCCATCAGTTCATGCACTTCCACCGAGAAGTTAATGGCCGATTCGGAACCATAACGGCACCCCAGGGCGGCGAGCATGTCACCCTCGGCGGTGATGCCTATGCCCGTGCGGCGTCCCATCAGCGTCTTGTGACGTATGTTCTCCCACAGCTTGCGCTCGATGCGTTTAACCTCTTCATCTTCCGGATCGGCATCGATCTTGGCCAGGATATGATCGATGTGTTCGGCTTCGAGGTCGACAATGTCATCCATGATGCGCTGGGCATAACGGGCATGCGTGGAGAACAGCTCGGAGTTAAAGCTGGCATGAGCGGTGAAAGGATGGTCTACGTAACTGTAAAGGTTGATGGCCAGAAGACGGCAACTGTCATAAGGACATAAGGGTATCTCACCGCAGGGATTGGTGGAGACGGTCCTGAAACCAAGATCGGCATAACAATCCGGGATAGACTCATGAATCACGGTGTCCCAGAAAAGAATGCCGGGTTCGGCCGACTGCCAGGCATTGTGAATGATTTTCTTCCACAGGGTCCTGGCGTCGATTTCTTTTCTCACCATGGGTTTTTCCGCGTCGATAGGGAACTGCTGGACATAGGGCCGGCCGTCAATAACGGCTCTCATGAACTCATCGTCGATCTTCACCGAGATGTTGGCGCCGGTGATCCTGCCCTGTTCCAGTTTGGCATCGATGAATTTCTCCGCGTCAGGGTGCTTGATGGATATCGACATCATCAGGGCGCCGCGGCGTCCATCCTGTGCCACTTCGCGGGTGGAATTGGAATAACGTTCCATGAAGGGAACGATGCCGGTGGATGTCAACGCGCTGTTCTTGACAGGGCTGCCGACGGGTCTGATATGCGACAGGTCATGGCCCACACCGCCGCGGCGTTTCATCAACTGCACCTGCTCCTGGTCGATTTTGAGGATACCGCCATAGGAATCGGAAGCTCCTTCATTACCTATGACAAAGCAATTCGACAGCGACGAGATCTGGAATGGATTGCCGATGCCGGCCATGGGGCTCCCCTGCGGGACGATGTATTTAAAGTCCTTTAAAAGCTGATAGATGGCCTCCTCGCTCAGCGGATCGGGGTAATGGCGCTCGATGCGTGCTATCTCCCTGGCGAGACGACGGTGCATGTCGTCGGGCGTCGGTTCGAAGATCTTACCCTCGCTGTTCTTCAGGGCGTACTTGTTGATCCAGACATTGGCCGCCAGGCTGTCACCCCTGAAGTAAGCCGTCGACGCCTCCAGAACCTCTTCAAAGGAATAGCTCTTCATCTCGGGCTCCGTAACGGCCCTGGTATCGGAAATCGGCGACAAAACACCCCCTGTCGAAAATATGTCCGACTCGTTTTTAATGACCGGTTTTATTCTTTTCTTTTTCATTTCCCCGTATAGATCCTTCTTTATAACATCCTCAAGGGTTTGTTGTTCAGTGTTCGAAAAAAGATCATCCTGCATAACGTGTAAATTCAGACTGTGAATGACACATTAACTTTAACTATTAGAATATGAATTGCCTATGGTTAAAGAGAGGGCTGTTTGGCTATGACCAATTTACAACAGGTGACAACCTAAAGCAAATTGACTTATTAACAAAAAAGGCCATCCTGCACTTAAATATCTGAATTAAAAAAATATAAAATCTTAATAAAACTTTTTTTCCGTTTTCTGACCACTTGAGATGGATAAAGCCATCTTTATCATCATCATGGGGGGATCGCAATCATCAAAGCTTCCGAAGAAGGGAGGGCAAAATTCATTAAAATAATTTAAAACGTCATCATCGGAAGTTGATTTTATTCTCCGACTTATTAACAACCTGACTTTCTTTTGTTAATATCAGAAATCAAGGCTCAGGGAAAGATAGAACAGTGGTTTGTGGACGATGCCGTCTTCCACGCCCCATGCCAGGTCGGCACGGATAAAATAGCCGAAGATGCGGCTGCGCAAGCCACAGCCGAAGCCTTCTACGATGGGATCGCGCTGCTCTTCAACGGTGATCAGCAATGGCGGACGTATGATGGTTCTGGTGAAGAGCGAATTTTCACTGGAATAGGGATTGAGTCCCGTCCAGGCCGTACCGATATCACCGAAGCCGACGATCTGGAAATTGTTGAGGAAGTCGGATTTGAGAGGCCTGTTGGCGAAATATTTGAACACAGGCAGCCGCAGCTCACTGTTGATGACGGCGAAGCTGTTCCCGTTGCGAATGTTTTGTGTGAAGCCCCGCATGTTCGTAGCCAGGGTCTGGAAAGTATAGTTCTGCGTATAGTCGATGGGTGTTTCTTTGTTGAACGACGGTGAAACCCAGTTGTCCACACCACCCAGATAGTAGATCAGCTTATCGGTGCCGAAGGAGGTGCTGGCGGCAAAACGGTTGGCCCAGATGAAAGTGCGGTGTATTCTGATGTAGTTCCTGAAATCCATACCCACAACAATCAGGTTATTGCCGCCATGATTGATCTGGTAGTAATATTCACCGAATATCTTGAAACGGCTGCCATGGTATAAATTGAGACCCAGGTCGCGGGTATCGTCATAGACCAGCTCGCCTCTGGCGGCAGCCCAGTTGATGTTGTAGTTGGGGGTCTCGAGGTTATACGTGTCGGTCGACAGATAGACGGCCTTGTCGTTTCGCAGCGAAGCGGTCCCCTTAACACAGAAAACGGGACTGAAAGGATAGGTCACGATATAATACAACTCATGGGAATAATGTTTTATGAGCGAATAGGTGCCCACCTCTTCATAAGCTTTGCGATGAAACACAATCTCTTTGTTCAGCCGTTTTTTATAATTGGCAAAGCTCAGGATGTATTCGTTATTGTTGAAATCGACCGACAGCCTCACGCCTCCGGTGATACGGTAGTTTTCAAGGAGATCGGTGACACCCACGCTGAAAAAGGCATTGAATCCGGGTGTCTGGTAAATGGGCGATCCGCCCCCGGAAAAAGCCTGATAACCGAAGTTCAGGTAAGTGAAATCAACCTGGCTGATCAGCTGGTTGATGGAATATTCCACATCATAGTTCCTTTTTTTGGGGATGACGAAAGGGGTCTGGCTTTTTTTTACTGCCGGCGGTTGTATGGTTGCCCTGGCAAGCGAATCGTTTTCATTGAAATAAATGAACGACTGCTTGCCAAACTGGTAGTTATGAATATCGACCTTGTTCTCCTCATCACCATGATCTTCGGTATAGACATTGGAGAAGCGCTTCCTGACATTCCTGGTTGCCTTCTGACCGTTTTCCTTCATGGTCTGCAGTTCCTTCTGAAAGGCTTTCATCAGTTTCTGTGAGTAGGCCGTATTTTGCAGTTCGACAGCGGTCATCTCCTCGACCGCGGGCAGCCGGTCGATGAACATATTATACCGTTTGTCCCTGTACCGGATCTCGCCATAGAGACGCGCTACCGGCTGGATGTCCTGTTCCTGTATGTTCCTGGAATAGTTGGTTATGGGAAAGGAGCGGGTAAAATAACGATAATGCGTGGCGGTGTCGACCAGTGTAATGGCACTGTCAAGACGGGCCACATAACGGTTATAGATACCGTTCTCATCGCTCAGATAGCCGATGTATCCCTTAATGGCTTCCATCGGCTGCACTTCGTCGGCTGTGGGCGTGTTGGTGATGCGCCGCAGGACATTGCTTTTTGTCCGGTAGTCGTACAGGAAGATATCGTTATTTTCCTGCATGCCGTACGGTTCAGGGCCGTGGGTTGCCCGCAGGGTGTCGTTCACCCGGTTGGAACTGAAAACGATCTCTTCACCGTGGTTGATGAAGCGGGGATTGAGGTCATTGTACAGATCATCCGTCAGTTTCTGGTAAGTGTTGGTCGGTATGTTGTACACATAAATGTCGGACTGGCCTTTCTGAACCGCTGAGAAGAGAAAGGAACGGCCGTCGGGAGAATATGAAAAATCAAGGATCTTGTCAAAGTTGTACAGGGTCTGCCTGACTTTCTTACGGGTGTCGAGGTCGTAATAATAGATGAAGATTTCACCCTTGGCTTCAGTGATGACGGCCAGCATCCGGCTGTCGGGATGCCACGCAAGGAGCGGAAAGGAATAATCGGTTTTTTCATCGAGATGATAGCCGCCATGCAGCAACTTCTTCTTTTTGTTCTGATCCACCCTGTATAACCACAGCTTATATTTACCCGAATAGTTGGAAATGTATGCGGCATATTGTCCGTCGGGGCTGAGGCGAAGGTTTTCATAGACCTGATCGCGTTTGGGCCGTTTGATGATTTTTTTACCTTCGGGAGAAGTGAAATCGCTGCCGGTCTCCGAATATCTGTCAAGATAATACTGGTAACAATCTTTCATTAGGTTTTTAAGGGAAATGCCCAGGACGTATAGGAAACCGTTTTCAACGTTGCGGCTGATCTTGGCCATGTAAACGATGTTGGAAACCACGCTTTTGCCATACTTTTCAGAGACATAGTACCATATGGCATGCCCCGCATACAAGGCATCGACGCCTGTGAGCTGGTTGAATTTACGGTACCGCCCCGAGAGAATGCCGTCGCGGACAAAATTGTCTATATCGGGATTCCAGTTTTCAGAGATGTAGGATACCAGTCCGTTCACATACCAGTCGGGCAACGCCATCAGGGTGGTGTTTTTGATCTGGTTGCCCACACTCCCTCCGTAAAGGGTTTGGTCAATAAGTACCTTGGCCATGCCCGCCCGGATTTGCTGCTCAAAATGTGTCAGATCACCGTCGAAATACAGAAAGACCTTATGCCCGATGATATGGGTGATACCTCCCGTGTTGTATTTTTGATCACCGATCAAACCGATATTGCTTTGCTTCAGATCGGACAGGTTGTTATAGATAATAAACTGGATCTTATTGTCAAGATCGGTCTCAAGCGTTGACTCGATCTCATGGAGATGGTCCTGCGCATACTTCGCCGCATACAATGCCAACTCATTGCCATTCAGATAAAAATAGGTGTCGAAGTTCTCAAACTGGTAATAGGTCCATAAAAAATCGGTGTACTGAACGCGGCTCTTGCCGAAAGTAAGCTGGGATCCGTTGTAAAACTGCGCCGAGAGACCAAAGGGAAAGACCATGAGAACCGTTATGACGGCGATCGCCCTGTTAAAAATCCTGACAGGTAGTATGACATGGTAACCTTGCTGCATGATTCTTTGCCCGTTACATTATCCTTTAAACAGTTAATCCCTCAGTAAGTTAATGACGGATTGGTCGTTTAAAAGGTTTTTATGCTCCCGCCCGTGAAAGCAATACAAAATTAGCTTTTTTCAGCCCGGCTCAGGATGCTTTTGTCACTTAAATATTAGTAATAACTTTGCCGGGAACGAATTATTTCGTTTTTCCCTATTTTATCGTGGACGATCCATTGACTTTATTTTCATTTTTGTTATGATTTCAATCCAAAAGTTTGTTTTTAATACTTTTGAAACCAATACGTTTGTGCTTTACGATGAAACCGGCGAATGCATCATCATTGACGCGGCTTGTGAAACGGATGATGAGAAAAAGGCCCTGGCGGATTTCATCGACGGACATCATCTGAAACCGGTCCGGTTGATCTATACCCATTGCCATGTGGATCATACCCTGGGCAATACCTTTGTGACGGAGCGTTACCGGCTGGAGCCGGAAGTTCATCCTGAGGGCAGACTTTTATGGGAACTGGGGCGCGAATTCAGCACGGTGTTCAATGTACCCTTTGATAAACCGCTGTCGCCCAAACGATTTCTGAATGACGGCGATACCGTCAGTTTCGGTCATTCAGTTCTGGAGGTTTTATACACGCCGGGTCATGCCCGCGGCAGCATCTGCCTCTGGTGCAGCGACCAGAAATTTGTCATCACCGGTGACGTTCTTTTTAACGGCGGCATAGGAAGAACCGACATGCCGACAGGCGATTTTGATCAGCTTCTCGACAGCATCACCAGGAAGCTGTATACCTTAGACGATGAGACTGTGGTCTATCCCGGTCACGGCCCTGAGACAACCATCGGTTTTGAGAAACACAACAACCCATATATCACGGTCTGACTTTCCCTATTCAGCGTTGGTCCAGGCAACAATGTCCTCGGCAGGTAACTGCCGCATGCAGTTGAAATGACCCCGGGGGCATTTCTCATAGCCCAGCTTGCTGCAGGGCCTGCACGACAGTCCTTTCACCTCCAGGAGCACCGGCACTGCCGCGGCGTCATGCGGCAGGTAAGGCGTCATGCCAAAGGCAGGCACGGTGTTACCCCATAAGGAGAGGATGGGTTTGTTGAAGGCCGCGGCGATGTGCATCATGCCGGTGTCGTTGGTGATGACTTTGGCGGCCTGCCTGATGACGCGGGCAGACTGACTGAAGGTCAGCAGGCCGCAGGCATTAATCACATGGTCCCCTCCCTGTTCCCTGATCCAATCACCTTTCTCCCTGTCTTCCTGTCCCCCCAGCAATACGACGGTTCTGTTCAGACGGCGGCAGACACCGGCGGCCATATCGGCAGGGAGACATTTAGTGGGATACCGGGCTCCGATGACAAAGGCAATGTAGGCTGATGAGGGTAATCCCTTCAGCGGCAAGGCACCGGCATCATCCGCACCGGAGATGAAATAATCCAGTCCCCTGCCGTCATTTTTTATTCCGAGGGAGGCCACGGCACCAAAATATCTGTCGACGACATGGCGGTCGGGCAGCAGGTTGATCTTGAATGTTACCAGCAGCCACTTCCTGATGTTCAGCTTTTTAAATGACGTCCGAGGAACCCTCAGTCGAAACCATACGCCAATGGAACGGAAATTCCTGTGCAGGTCGACGATGTGGTCGAAATGTTCCGCACGCAGCGCGGGGATGACCTCCCCGATGGCCGACCTGATGGTGTGAATGTGTGAGATATGGGGATTCCCGGCCAGAAGCGGGGCGTACTGTTGTTTGGTGAGATAGTGTATCTCAGCACCGCCGGGAGCCTGTTCTTTCAGGCACCGGACGACGGGCGTCGTCAGGACAATATCACCGATGGAACTGAAACGGATGATGAGGATTTTTTCCACCCTGACATCAATTAAAAGGATGACGGGTGCAAAAGTAATTTAAAATCACATGGAATGAAAGCAACCGGCAGCGACCTGACGACGCCCCTTTTTCCTAATTTTGCACCATGATGTTTGTCGACACACATGCACACCTGTACCTGAAAGAATTTGATGCCGACCGGCCGGCGGTGGTTGAAAGAGCCTTTCAGCAGGGTGTGGAGCAGATCCTGCTGCCAAATATCGACAGCACCACCGTTGAAGGGATGCTGGCACTCTGCGATGCCTTCCCGCGACATTGTTTCCCTATGATGGGACTCCATCCCCGTTCGGTGAGGGAGGACAATGAATCCGAACTGAAAGGAACGGAAGAGTGGCTTGGGAAGAGAAAATTCTGTGCCGTGGGTGAGATCGGCATGGATCTTTACTGGGACAGCACCCATGTCGCGCAGCAGGAAGTAGTCCTGAGGCATCAGATCGCCCTGGCCGTGAGATACGGCCTCCCGGTGGTCGTGCATTCACGCAACGCCATTGACAGGATCATAACGGTCATACGTGCATCAGGCCATAATAACCTTAGGGGTGTGTTTCATTGCTTTTCAGGCACCCCGGAGCAGGCCGGGGAGATCACTTCTATGGGATTCATGCTGGGTATAGGCGGCGTGGTGACATTCAAGAATTCAGCACTGGCCGGTGTCGTCAGCAAGATGGATCTTCAACATATTGTCCTCGAAACGGATGCCCCTTATCTGGCACCTGCACCGTTCCGTGCTAAACGTAATGAGAGTGCGCATATACCCCTCATAGCCGGAAAAGTAGCTTCTCTCAAAGGCGTCGCCGTGGAGGAAGTGGCACACATCACCACCGAAAATGCCATGAAGTTGTTCCATCTCGGATAAGACGAAGAGGAGTTAATGATACGAAGATATTCTTTCTTTATACCTTTGCATTTTTTAATTTCTGATCCTTCATCTTTCACTTTTACATCAATAAAATCATCCCATGACCGCACCTTCCAATATACTGGTCATATACACCGGGGGCACCATCGGCATGATAAGGGATTATCAAAGCGACGCCCTTCATCCCTTCGACTTCGGGCAGCTGTACGAACAATTTCCTGTTCTCAAGCAGCAAAACTTCATCATCGATTGCATTTCGTTCGATCCCATCGTGGATTCGTCGAACATGAATCCCGTCAAATGGATCGAACTGGCGACGATCATCGAAGAGAATTATGAGAAGTATGACGGGTTCATAGTCCTGCATGGCTCGGATACGATGGCTTATTCCGCCTCGGCGCTCAGCTTCATCCTTGAGAACCTGAACAAGCCGGTCATCTTCACCGGATCGCAGCTGCCGCTGGGTGTCTTCCGCACCGACGGCAGGGAAAATTTCATCACGTCGGTCGAGATAGCGTCGGCCCACATCGACGACACACCGGTGGTCCCCGAAGTGGCGATCCTCTTCGAGAACAAGCTGCTCAGGGGTAACCGCACGATCAAATTCAACGCGGAGAACTTTCAGGCTTTCAGATCCGTCAACTATCCCGTCCTGGCCGAGGCAGGCGTTCATATCATCTATAACCATAACTATATCCTGAAACCTAATTTCAAAAAGCTCAAGGTGCACCGCAACCTCGACACCAACATCGCCATACTGAAGTTGTTTCCGGGTATAGGCAGAAACACTGTCGATGCGATACTCAACATCCCGGGCTTGAAAGCCATTATCCTTGAGACTTTCGGCACCGGCAATGCCCCCACCGATCCCTGGTTGCTCGACAGCTTCAGGCAAGCCATGGCCAGGGGTATCATCATACTGAATGTCACCCAGTGCAAGGTGGGTTTTGTGGAGATGGGCAAATACCAGACCAGCGTGGAACTGAAAAAGATAGGTGTGATAGGCGGTTACGATATCACCACCGAATCGGCCGTGGCCAAACTCATGTACCTCCTGGGTGAATATACCAGGGAACAGACTATAGAACTGCTTCATGTGTCGTTAAGGGGTGAAATCACGTTAAATCCAGTCAATTAGGGCACAATAAAATTCTATGCGAATTTTTATTTAATAGTTTTTTTTGTAATTTAGCGCCCTCATAAGAGAAAGGGAGATCACGACAATCATAGGGAGAGATGGCCGAGTGGTCTAAGGCGCACGCCTGGAGAGCGTGTATCCGGCAAAACTGGATCAAGGGTTCGAATCCCTTTCTCTCCGCTGAGAACAAAGTAAACCGTTCATAATAAAAAAATAACTATGAAAAAACTGATTGCTTTGGTAGCCATCATCGGAGTGCTCACCATTAGTTTTTCCAGTGTGGTTTATCCTCAAACAAGTGATACAACTGCCAAACAGACCTTGGCTGGCCAGACCGGCACTTTGACGGCTGCACCTGAAAAAACCGCGACTTGGCACCAGGTTTTAAAGGAAAAATTCATTGAAGGTGGGGCCGGATTCATGTCGTTTATCCTGTTAACGTTTGTTCTCGGTCTCGCTATTGTTGCGGAAAGGGTCATTTACCTGAATCTTTCGACAACCAACACCAAGAAATTAATGAATAAGGTTGAATCGGCCCTGGACGCTCATGGTATCGATGGCGCCAAGGAGGTTTGCAAGAATACCCGGGGGCCTGTGGCCAGTATATTCTATCAGGGCCTGGATAAATACGACGAGGGCATGGACATCGTGGAGAAATCCATCCTGGCTTATGGCGGCGTGGTATCAGGACGCTTAGAGAGGGGCCTGTCATGGATAGCCTTGTTCATCGCCGTGGCACCCATGCTCGGATTCCTCGGTACCGTCATCGGGATGGTCCAGGCCTTCGATAACATCGAAGCCGCCGGCGATATTTCACCGACCATCGTGGCCGGCGGGATCAAAGTTGCCCTGTTGACGACGGTGTTCGGTCTGATCGTCGCCATTATCCTGCAGATCTTCTATAACTATTGCCTGTCAAAGATCGACAGCCTCGTCAGCGACATGGAAGACAGCACCATCACGTTCATTGATATTCTGACCAAACACAACACTTCAAAAAAGTAAAATCCAATGGATAAAAATTTGATAAGGATCGTTAATATCGTAACGGCTATTTTCATCATCCTGGGTGTTCTCCTGACACTCCTGGTAGCGGCTTACGGTAAGGACTTCGGCACCAATGAGGCCTTAAAAGATAAACTCTTGAATCCTTTTTTTACTTTGACCTTTGTCATTTTAATTATTGCAGCCCTGGCCGCTATCCTGTTCCCATTGCTCATGATGCTGCGCAATCCGAGGAAATTACTTGGAGTGGCTGCTATCATTGTTGGATTTATTGTGCTGGCCCTGATAGCGTACGCTATTTCACGCAACCAGTTCGGTGCTGAGCAGCTCCAGAAACTCAAATCAACACCCGAAGTGTCACGCTATGTCGGTGCCGGACTTATTTTCACCTATTTCGTGGCAGGGTTCACCATTCTGGCTTTTGTGGTCAGCAATATTATTAACTTTTTCAGAAAATAAAGCAAAAAATATATGGCACGCAAATCAAGAAAAGCACCTGAAATCAATGCGAGCTCCATGGCCGATATCGCCTTTCTGCTCCTGAGCTTTTTTCTGGTGACGACAACCATGGACACTGACATCGGGATTTTCAGGCGTCTGCCGCCACCCCTCGATCCCACCCAGAAACCGCCCGAAATCAAGAAACGGAATATTTTCACTATCCTGATCAATAAAAACGACCGGTTGCTGATAAACGGCCAGGAAGGAGACATCGATCAACTGATGGACGAAGCCAAGGAATTCCTGTCGAATCCGGCCAATCTTCCCAATCTGCCGGAGAAAAGGGAAGAGTATATCCCTCTTTTGGGGAATTACCCCGTGTCGAAAGGGGTTATCTCACTGAAAAATGACAGGGGCACATCATATAACATGTACATCCAGGTTCAGAATGAGTTGGCCAGGGCCATCGACAAGCTCAGGGATGAGCTTTCCATGCAGAAATTCGGTATTCACTTCAACAACCTGAAAGACACATCCTATATCAATGCCATTCAGAAAGCCATCCCCGTCTCTATCTCCGAAGCCGAACCTGAAAATGTAGGAGGACAGTAACATGGCCAGATTCAAAAAAGAGGTTTCGAAAGAAACACCTAAGCCCAGCACGGCCTCATTGCCGGATATCATCTTTTTACTGCTGATTTTTTTCATGGTCAGCACTACCATGCGTGAAGTAACGCCTCTGGTGAAGATAAGGAAGCCTTATGCCACCGAGGTGCAGAAACTGGAGAAGAAATCGCTGGTGAGTTACATTTACATCGGCCAGCCCCTGAATGCCAAACTGGGTACCGAATCGCGTATCCAGTTGAACGACCGTTTCGCCACAGTGGGCGATATCCAGGACTTTGTCATCGCCGAACGCGAGAGGCGCACCGAGGCCGACCGTCCCCTGCTCACCACCTCACTTAAAGTGGATAAATTCACCAAGATGGGGATCGTAACCGATGTGAAACAGGAGCTGAGAAAAGCAAATGCCTTGAAGATCAATTATTCAACACTGAAGAAAACGAACCCGAGACAAATGTAAACGACGGTTCATGATATGAAACGGGAAGGGGAAACAACACAACGGATGTTTCCCCTTTTTTTTTGACGTCCGAGCCGGATTCATCTTCCCTGCAAGCCATTACCCCGATGAGTATAATACCTTTCATAACTGAAGATCAGGATTAATAATATAACCGTCAGCACCAGGCTGAACACGATGATGGGGAAATTGGTGGTGTTGCCGAATGACTCCACATCGGTTTTGATGACCCCTCGGTAAAACAGGAAAGACACCGCCACCGACAGGCCATTGTTGATAAAGTGTGTGATGATGGGGACCCAGAGGTTGCCGCTCCACAGGAACATGTATCCCAGGATGATACCCAGGATCATTCTGGGTAAAAAACCGAAGAACTGCAGGTGCATGGCGCTGAAAAGAAATGCCGAGACGATGACGGCTGCATGGCCGTTCCTGAACCAGTCGTGCAGCAGCCGCAGCAGGACACCCCTGAACAGCAGCTCCTCACCCACGGCGGCCAGCAGTCCTATCATAACCATATTGATGACAAAGCCTTTGACGGTGGTGTCCGACAGGAAAGCGTCGGTGAGGCGGTCGGCCTGATCCTCGGAGGTTTTCATCCAGCGTTCCAGTCCCGACAGGAAATGAGGTAAATGCAATGATTCATTAATCTGCAGGGTGAAATTCAGAAAGGGCAGGATGACGAGGATAGCCGACAGGGCCAGGAAAAGTGTGACTATGTGCGGCTTACGGTCTACCCTCAGATAGGAGGGGACTTCCCGGCTGAGAAGATAGGCATAGATGACCGGAGGGAAGATAAAGACCCCAAATTGACTCAGGATCTGAAAATAACGCTGAAGGTCGAGGTTTTCCATCAGCGTCTTGCCCGACAGGTCTGAGAGTGCATCGAAGACACCAGACCCGAAGAGTGCTCCCGCAACTGCCATCCCGGCGATAAGGGTCAGCAACAGTGAGCCCAGGATGATCAGCAACAGAAAGATGAGCCTGAGGTAGTTGGGAAAAGGACGTAAAAAGGGTTCTCTCGGCATGGGTGCTTTTTGGTGCGACAAAAGTAATATTTTTGTGCATAGCTTACGACCGCTGACACCCTGTCATGATGCGCATCGGACCCATCACATTCGAACACATCCCTTTGGTGCTGGCACCCATGGAGTCGGTCACCGATACGGCTTTCCGTGCCGTCTGCAAGGCTTACGGCGCCGACCTGATGTTCACCGAGTTCATCGCCTCCGAGGGCCTCATCCGCCACGCCGGTAAAAGCTTTGCCAAGCTCAGGCTCACTGATGCCGAACGGCCTGTCGGCATACAGATTTTCGGCCATTCCATCGAGACCATGGTGGTGGCAGCAGCCATAGCCGAAGAGGCTTACCCCGACCTGATCGACCTGAACTTCGGATGCCCCGTCAGGAAGGTCGTGAGCAAGGGTGGAGGCGCCGCCCTGCTGCGCGATATCCCCCGGATGCTGAAGATGACACAGGCGGTGGTCAGGGCGTCACACCTGCCCGTGACCGTCAAAACACGCCTGGGATGGGATGAAAACAGCAAAAATATCGTCACCGTGGCGGAACAGTTGCAGGATACCGGCATCAGCGCCCTGACGATACATGCCCGCACCGCCGTGCAGAAATACCGTGGCCGCGCCGACTGGACCCTCATCGGAGAGGTGAAAAACAACCCGGCGATGAAAATACCGGTGATCGGCAATGGTGACATCGACGGCCCGGTAAAAGCCGCTGAAGTGATCGCCAGATATGGTGTCGACGGCATCATGATAGGCCGCGCCGCCACCGGCAACCCCTGGCTGTTCAGACAGATCAGGCATTACCTCGACAGCGGCGACCTGTTACCACCGCCCGGTGTCGGCGAAAGGGCGGAGGTCTGCCGCCTGCATATCGCAAAAGCCATCGCAGCAAAAGGCGAGAGAAGAGCCGTCATGGAGATGAGAAAGTTCTATGGCAATTACTTCAAAGGGCTGCCCGATTTTAAGCAATACCGGATGAAGCTGATGCGGTGTGTGACCGTTGAAGAGGTCATGGCGGTGATGAGTGAGATAGAAGATGCTTACCGGTTTTGAGAGAATCGTTTTTTCTTTCACGAAGTGACACGAAGGAGACACGAAGTGCCACGAAGTTTATTTATCTCATAATCCAAATGTTAAAAAATAAAAACCAGTTAAAATCTAACTGGTCAATTAGTGGGCCCACCTGGATTCGAACCAGGGACCTACTGATTATGAGTCAGTTGCTCTAACCGGCTGAGCTATAGGCCCCAATCAAATTGGAGAACAAATTTATAAAAAATGATAGTTGAATTCCCAATTATTTGAATTTTCAGGGTCACATTTTCATTTCTTTTTGATTAATAGAAAAGTTTAACTAAGTCATTTTATTATTTACTTTCTTTGCCTGCCAAGCAAAGAAAGTAACAAAGAAAATTCACCGCTTAATAAAAAATCACTAAAAATCAGGGTTTCAGCCTAAAATTCAGGAGCGAGGCATCCATCTCGTTCACCGTTTCCAGTGCTTACCTGAATTTCTTAACGGCTGAAACCCTGATTTTCTACACGCGATTTTTATAAGGCGGAACTTTGCAGATAGAAGTTGACATCAAAATTGATTCATTGAAAAAATAATCTTTACCCAATCTTTGGCCTGGGACTTCGGAGGCGGGGTACCCACACGGCGAAAATGGCGTGCCCGAAGGGTAAATGAAAATCTGTCCGAAGCCGGCCGCAGGTCGGGTGAGTTATTTTCATTTAGCCATTGAGCCGATGTGGGTCGCCGAGAAGTCCAGCCTTGATTTTTCTTTTATTACTTTTCTTTGTATCAAGACAAAGAAAAGTAAAACATAAAGATGGTTTAAAAAGGTACGTCATATGGCCTTCGTGTCACTCCGTGTTACAAGGAATTTTTATCTGATGATTAAGTTAACAATGTGAGTATCCAATGAGATGGTTAATTAAGCGCACTAAATTTAGCCATGACGGTAAATAAGAATTCGAATCCAGGTGGGCCCACCGAAAAAAGGTTCTATCAAAACTGACTTTTTTAGTTAACCGCAGCCCCGATAACTATCGGGGCCAAAGGAAGCGCAGAGAACGCAGAGTATTGATAATTAATGTATTATACCTTAGGAATTTCCATAGTACTTCGATTCCTCCGTAGTTAAATAAAGTTATAATACAACCTATTTTGCTATTGTTATAATGGAATAAATTTTCCTTCCTGCCACTTCGAGATTCCTTCGTGTCACTTTGTGTAATAAACAGGCGTTATATGTGATTTGATATGATTAAAGGAAAATGATTCCTTTCCCTCCACCGAGAGCCAACATTGATTCCCCCGCGGCCTTGCACCGGGAAAATTATCGCTTTTATTTGTTTAAGTGTCCTGACCCTTCTATTGCTCCTGTTTCTCGCTGCCCCCGTGATCGCCTATCATGACCCATTTGTCACCCTGTCTCATCAGGATATCCGTCCAGCGTCCAAAATCGGTTTTTTGCTTCCCTTCCTTTTCCCTGACCTCGTAATAGTAATAGTGAACAAAGGCAAAATCACCGTAAACTTTAATACCGAGAGGTTTGATGTTGTAAATAAGTGTCTTAGTGCCCTGGAGGGCAAACTGCAGCCACTTTTGGGTTTCCTCCTTGGTTGATGGCACCGGGTCCTCATTATCCCAGCCTAAATAATCATTATGAATATATGCCATGAATCCGGCAATGTCTCCTTTGGCCATCAGGTCCCAATAGTTATTGACATTTTGCCAGACCTCCTTCTGGACAGATGTCCATTCCTGTGCTTTCACAGAATAGGATCCGATACCTGCTACCAGGAAAATGGTCATGATAACTGCGAGTAAAATTCTCGTTTTCATAGTTCTTCCTCCTTAAAGTTTAAGTTAGTAGTCGAGATATATACTGGAATAAACGGTTACAGAGCCGACAGTTTATTCTTCACTTCATTTCTGACAAGTGCGTAACATGGATCGTTGAAATTATAATCTGAGATTTCCATGAAAAGGGCATTGGCTTTGTCGTTGTTGCCCGCCGCCTCATAGGCCAACGCCAGCCAGTACTTATTATAGATATCACTTAGCCGGGTTTTTTCAAAATGATTAATAGCGCTTTGATAATCTTTTTGTTTCATGGCAATATATCCCATGACAAATTCATATCCTGAAAGCTTGGTGGGATTCTTGACAGGTTCAAGTGTGGTTTTAATTTCATCGGCTTTAGTCTTGGCCACGTCATAATTTCCCTCCATAGCTGCAACAATGGCTTGCCCGTAAAGGTTAGCGGCTTCTCCTTCCATTGTGGCTTCAGGCGTTCCGGCTTCATTGTAAATTTGAGTGTACAAGGGACCGAGCACAGCCTCAATTTCTTTGAATTTTGTTATATCCCCATAATGAAATGCGATATTGGCGCAATCTTCCAACCATACCGATTTAGTGACGTTTATATTGCTTTGGGTTTCACCTGAAGCATCTATTTGAGCGATCTGATCCGTCAGGTATTGCAAGGCTGCCTGATAGTCGCCGCCGTATACATAAGTATAGGCAATGAATTCAACCGGCGACTGCTTTGACCGGTCATAATTTGCTCCCTCGGTATAGTCTTGCCTGGCTTCCTCCAGATTCCCAAGGAAGGTATTGGCATGGCCTTTTTTATAATAGGGTTCCGAAGCACCGGTATCCAGCTCAATGGCTTTTGAATAAGCCTCCCTCGCTTTTACAAGGTCATTCTGAGCCCGGTAACAATCGCCCAGAGTGACCTCCGCACCTGCACTGGAAGGAGCTAACTTAACGACTTCCAAAGCATTCTCCTCCGCTTTTTTAAAATCCTTCGGATCGCTGAAAAGATATGAGTTTGACAACGCCAAATATCCGGTTACCCATTTGGAATTAATTTGTACCGCCTTCTGAAAACATTCTCTGGCTTTGGTTTCATCATTCCCGGTCATATATGTGTACCCAAGATCGAGCTGGGTTCTTGCGGCATCAGGATACATGTCTGCCAATTGTTGTGTGATCTCAAGACGTTTGTTCCAGTCACTGTTCAAATAGGTGGCATAGTAGTCATAATACAGTTTCTCCCACCCGCTTTTGCCTTCCAGGTTGGCTTTTGCCTGATCCAGGTCCTTTACAAATTCATCGGGCGATAATGACGTTTCGGCTCTGAAGATGTAAGCAATGGCCATTTTCGGATCCTGCTCGATGGCTTTACTGAAGAACGTTCTTGCTTTTTGACCTTCATTGAGATCAAACAAGGCCAATCCTTGCTGAAAAGATGCCAGGGCTTCTTTTGACGACGTGGTGGCAGGGATTTCGGTGATGCGCTCTTTTTTGGTCCCTTTACAGTTGACCAAAAGTAATATGAACGCAAATCCCAGAAAAAATAGATAGATGCTTGGATTTTTCATAGCAGTAAAATTTAATGGTTAATGAATGAGATTTATTAAGGCACCATCCAAATAATATCTGAATAGCTTTATCACCAGGAATGAGTTGTTTTATTTGCCGGGTTTATAAGGAGGAATGTTAAAAACCGATCTTGAATATTAAAATCTCAATTCCAGGCATAAAGATAGTCCAAAAATGGCTAATTTACAAGCAATTAGTAAAATTTTTAACGGTATTTATTGAAGCTGTTTTATACCGGGGTTTTCGGTATGATGATCATAGTGTTGGAAGATACATAATCGGTTCACTTTATATTGTATCTCATCCATTCAGGGCATATCATCTCCTTCGGCCAACGGCTCGTCAAGGCGCTGAACGGAGAACCCCGATTGCTCCGGAAAGTCACGGTAATCTGTCTGTGGCCAGTAATAATCATTCAGTACCCGGCTGAAAATGCCTGTCGCGCAGCCGTTATCGGATACGGAGCGGCTGGCCACAGGCCCCGGGCTTTCGAGAACGGCCGGATAGCCCTGTCGTGATGCCATGAACCATTGCCTCATTAACGGACAGGTTGCCATGAATCACCCGATCGACATGTTACTGTCCCACTTGATGTGTGACGGCCGGGCACCATGGTTGACGCCTTCGATGAACTGATCCACGCACTGTTTCAGGTCTTCATGGTAACCGCCTTCCAGCACGGCGAAGACATTCCTGAAATTGCGCCGGAGACGGTATCCGCATTCGTAATATGCCTTGAGGGTGTAATTAAGGCTGAGCAGCCGGTCCTTGTAATACCCGTCAAATCCGGCCGACACACCGACATGGTCGGGCTGGAAACTCTTGGCTTTTTTTATGACCAGCTCTACGGCATCCAGAAATTCCTTCTCACCGCTGCCCGCAACTAAGGGTATATTGACGGTGTAACCCTCTCCTTCGTCCCGGCCTGTCTCGTCAGGGAAGCCGCTGAAAGGGTACGACCGGTACTGGTGTATGGAGCAGTACAGCACCCTGTCGGAATCATAGAAGATGTCCTGGGTACCGTTGCCGTGATGCCCGTCGATGTCAAGGATAAGAACTTTTTTACCCTCATTCACCAGCTTACGCGTGGCGATAGCCATGTTGTTGAACAGGCAGAAGCCCGCCGCTCTCTCACGGCCGGCATGGTGCCCCGGAGGGCGCACCACGGCGAAGTCATTGCTTTCGGAAGCCGCAATGGTCAACCCCGCCGCGATGCAGGCGGCTTCATAACTGCCTTTGGTCATCAGTATCTCGGCGATCATCTCCTCACGACGGCTGGCATCCCTGATCCATCCGATGTAATCCTCACTGTGAACAAGGGTAAGATAGACCTCACCATTGGCTTCGACATCCTCGCATTGATCCCTGAAATCTTCCAACCTGTAAGCACCCTCATAATCACTCTCGATGTTATGAAACAGGCATTTATGGTTAAACAGGATTTTCATTCATGCTTCGATTAAAAACCGGCACTCGGTGTATTTAAAAAGGAGCATAAAATTATGATTAATAAAATAGGAAAACAATTCCCTGGAAAAAATGATAGGATGATCTGTCAAATCTATCATTGCGCAAATGAAAAGATAATAAATTCTTTTTATCATAAAATTTGCTTTTCACTTAATATTATTTTAATATTGGGCTAAATTTCAAACAGATGCATCTACCATATATAGAGCTAAAGCTTTAAATCCTTTTTATTTCCTGGAATTGACCTCGTGTTGATTGACTTATTAGTTCTCTAAACTTGAAGGGATGAGTGCTATGGTTTTAATCATCAAAAGGGAGAGGAAATATCTGATTTACAGGTATGTATTGGTTATTCTGCTGTTTGTCGGTAATTCATTATCTTTTCAGGGATTATCGCAATCCATTAATATGGAATACGAGAAGTTTCAGGCAGGTGATGTAGATAATCACTTTTCCTGGATTGACCTGTCACCTGATAATCAGACCCTGGTCATCAGCAGCACACAGAGTTTTCCGGTGTACCTGTTCGACTGGAAGAGTCGCATGATCACCAACCGGTTAGATGCCGGTAACTGGTATGCAGGTTCCCGCATCCACTATTCCATCAGCGGTCGCTACCTTCTTCTGGAACAATTGTATTATCTCGATTTTGCACCCAATAAGGACAGGGAAGTCAATTTTGAGATCGTGGATGCAAAAACAGGCAGGAAGGTCAAGTCATTCGAAAATTATCATGATGTCGTCATCTCACCCGATGATAAATACGCTATTTCCCTGAGTAGCGATCAGGTCTCCTTTTGGAACCTTGAAACAGGCAGGAAAGAAGGAAACTTCGATGTTCCTGACGCCACCAATGCGTTGGCCGTTAGCCCTGACGGCCTGTACCTGGCCGTTTCGCACAGGACAAGAGCCGACGAATTGAAACAAGATCCCCGTTACAAAAACAATAAAAAGAACCTCGATATCCTTGAAAAATACAAACAGCAGGTTTCGCTATATGATGCCCAAACCTTTCAAAAACTTTACACGGTTGATGAGTTTTACGACATCATATACCGTCTTACTTTTTCAGGAGACTCCAAATACCTTTTCTGTCATAGTGTTCCGAACACAAAACTGCAAAAAGGATCCAATCCCAAGGAGGGTTATGTGTCGGTTATCGATGTCATCAATAAGGAACCCCTCAGAATTATCTTTCCCACTACTTCCTTTTACTTTGAACCTGACTTCAAGATGAGCCATGATATGACACGTTTTGCCCTGACTTCGATGGGTAAATTTCCTGAAGTGAGGGTTTATGATTTTGAAACAGGCAGGATGCTGTATAGGTTTGAACTGGCTTTTCGGATCCTGGACAAAGATAAGGGCGATAAATTACCTTTGGATGGCAGGGCTTCATTTGTCTTTCTGCCTGATGACCGATCAATGATGATAACTTTTGGAAACCGGTTGCTTTTGTGGCAAATGTAAAAATAAACCGTATTATGATGAGAATACCCCTATGCCTTGCTTTTGTTCTTGTGACTGTCTGGACATCAGCCCAAGAAACAGACATGATAGAAAATAAGAATGAGGTCATTGAGAGGGCTAAGGCGGAGCTGGAAAAAGCCATGACTCCCGGTGGTGATTTATTTCTTTTCGGACAGGAGATAGGTCTGCGGGGTTCCTATACCATCGACCTGACCATACGCGGAAAAGGTGAAGTGGCTACCGTCTTCGTTGTCAATGGTGACAGTAATGACATTCACAATCAAAACCGGCTTAAGGATCATCTGAAGAGTTTTAGATTTCCTTTCAGGATGCCGAAAGACAGATCGTTCAAATTTCAGTATATCTTTAATTTCAACCCAAACACAAACAATTAATAATTAAAACCATGAAAAAACAACTGCTTACGTTACTCACAGGCACAACTCTTTTGGTCGCTTACGCCCAGGAAGACATGCCTGTGGTGTGGGAACAAAAAATGGGTCACAGGATAGAATACAACGGTACCGGCACGGAAGACAGGGGTTACAGTTATGCAGCCTCAAGCAAGGAGATTACAGTTTTCGACAACAAGACAGGACAGACAAAATGGACCGCTTCATTTAAGGATATTGCCCCGAAATTGTCCAAGGTCGATGAAATCATCCCCTTGTGGGAATCGAATATTATTTTCCTTTTCGACCGTAAAATGGGCAAGGATCAGATGGCATGCGTGGATATGGAGACAGGTAAAGCATTGTGGACGACCGATAAGTACCAAAATGTCAGCGAAGATAATATGGTATATATACCCGAAGATGATGCATTTGCCATATCATTGAAGAATTCGCTGGTATACATCAAGGCAAAAACAGGTGAAGAGAAATGGTCGACAACTAAATTCAAAGGAGTGGTGGGGAAGTACGTATACATGCCTGACGGTTATATGGTCGCCGTGAATTTTGTGCCGGGTTCCCTTGGAGCTTTATTTACATTTTTTAAAAATCAGATTGCCAAGTTCAACATGAGCAACGGTGATATTGTGTGGGAAAATACTTATATCGGCAGGGCGGAGAGAAAAGTGCTGACCAGGGACTTCATATATGATCTGGATGTTCATGACGGTAAAGTGTTTCTCCTTCTGAACGGGATACAGGTGTATGATTATAACACCGGGGCAAATCTTTACTCCGCAGCTTTCGATTTCACTCCCGATGTCATCAGTAAACCTATCACTGCAAAAAAATTCGGTGTTTATGGCGTCGTGGCCAACCCTTATATCGACGGTCAGGATTTGTATGTACTTGATATGGCCAATAAGCATAGCCAGTATGTGAAAAAATACGATGTGAATTCAGGTAAACTGATCTGGTCTTCTCCGGAGATCAGGGAGGCCAAAGCCATTCCCCATATGATCGTCGAAGGCGACAAAGTCATCCTTCAGATAGGTGGTGCCGTGGAGTGCCAGGCCATGTACATCAAGACATACGAAGTGAACGATGTAAAATATACTTACACTGTATACAAGATCTACTACCGTAATGTCAAACCATGTGGTGTACAGGCCTTCAATACGAACGACGGTTCCTTAGCCTGGGATTCAGAGAGATTCAAAAAAGGTATCACTAACGGTATGACAATTAATAATCAATATATTATTTGCAGTGGCACTGCATTATATAAACTGGACCTGAACAATGGAAATGAATTATATGAAGTGCCGGTGAACAAGGCAGGTGTCGGCAATGCCACATTGATCCTGCCTTATCAGGATATGGTCGTTATGGTCGGTGAAAAAGGCATCGCAACATATAAGGCCGAAGACGGGGCCTTTGTCTGCAGCGGTAAATACAAGGATTCCGAAGTAAATGATATGTATGATAATATCCTTATTATGACCACCGAGGGCGATGATATTGCTGCTTTTGATCTCAACACATGCCAGTACAAACAATTCAATGCCAGAAAGGGAGCTGTGTCGGATTTAAGCACTGACGGTAAATTCGTGTATGTATATGAGAATAAAGTCGTCAGTAAATTAAAAACCCAATAGCAATCAAATAAAAATCGCCGTACCAGAATCGACTCAGGTTGCTTAATTTACCCTGAATTAAATCCTGGCACGGCTGTTTCAGGATGTGTTTAAATTGTATTTTTGTTTTACCGAACTAATACTGGTAAACATGAAAAAACACAATTTATTACTCATTCTCCTTTTGTTCTCATTCCAAAGTTATTCCCAGTTGATATCCGAGACGGCGCACAGGAAGATCACCAGCGGTTTTGACCTGTTCACCGATATCTGGATAAACAAACCCGAAGGCATTAAAATCTCCGCCATTAACCGCGGGATTAATTTTTTCATGCTGTACAATATCCCTCTGGGCAAGAGCAACCTGACCTTTTCGCCGGGTGCGGGCCTGAGCTGTCACAACATATACAGTGATGCCTTCGTCGTGGTCGACACGCTGAACGTCTCGAACCTGATCCCCTTTGACTCTTTGTATCCCGGATTAAGCTATAAAAAGAACAAGTTGACGGCGACCTATCTCGACATCCCGTTGGAATTCATCTACACAGCTCATAGCGGGTTGAGGCTGGCATTAGGATTCAAGGTGGGTTTTCTGCTCCAGACCCATACCAAATACAAGGGCGATGATTACCTGAACAACACCAAAACCGGGCTGAAGACAAAAGTCCTTAAGCTTCGTAATATCGATCAGTATCATTACGGGGTCCTGGCCAGGATAGGGTGGCGATGGATCAACGTATATGGTTATTATTCGTTTTCGAGCTTGTTCACGTCGGGTTTTGGCCCCCAGATGTACCCTGTCTCGGTCGGTATTTCGGTGGTTCCGTATTACCCGTCGTCTAAAAAAGGATCCAAATAGTCAGGCTGTCAGGGCGCTTCTCAGATCAGTTCTTTCCTCAACCGTGCCACGGGGATGTTCATTTGTTCACGGTATTTCGCCACCGTCCGGCGTGCAATATTATAACCCTTGTCGATCAATATGTGGGTGAGTTCATCATCGGTCAGTGGTTTTTCCTTGCTTTCACCGGCGATGCAATTCGACAGGATCTTCTTTATCCCGCGTGTGGAGACCTCTTCGCCGCTCTGTGTCTGCAACGACTCCGAGAAAAAGCTCTTGAGCAGGAAAGTGCCGAAGGGCGTCTGTACATATTTGCTGTTGGCCACCCGTGAGATGGTTGAGATATCGAGTTTGACGATCTCCGCAATATCCTTCAGGATCATGGGCCGCAGCTTGGTCTCATCGCCCGTGAGGAAATAATCTTTCTGGTACTCCATGATGGCTTTCATGGTGACATACAGGGTGTTCTGCCTTTGCTTGATGGCATCGATGAACCATTTGGCCGAATCGATCTTCTGTTTGATGAACAGGAACGCTTCCTTGTCGCTGTGGTTGTGTTTCTTGCTGTGGGCATAAGTCTCGAGCATCTCGAGGTATGTGCGGTTCAAACGGAGCTCGGGGACATTCCTGGAGTTGAGCGTCAGCTCCAGATCCCCGTCCTTGTTCATGATGGTAAAATCGGGGATGATGTAATAGCTGTTCCTGGTGGTGTCGCTGAGTGAGTTGCCGGGTTTGGGATTGAGTTTAAGTATCTCATCCATGGCCCGTTTCAGCTCTTCTTCGGTCATCCTGCCTTTATGGATGATCTTATCATAATGTTTCTTGATGAATTCATTGAAATAGCGTTCGATGATCAGTATGGCATGATCGAGGGCGCCGGATTCAGGTTGTTCCTCCCGTATCCTTTTAAGCTGAAGAAGAAGACATTCCTGCAGGTTTCTGGCGCCGACGCCCGGGGGATCGAAACCCTGTATGACCGTCAGCACCTCCTGTATCTCCTCGATGGTGGCCGTGATGTTCTGCGAAAAAGCCAGGTCGTCGGCCATGGCCGTCAGGTTACGCTGCAGGTACCCCGAGTCATCTAAGTTGCCGATGATGATCAGGGCGATGCTTCTTTGCTTTTCGGTGAGCTCCCTCAAACCCAGCTGTGAGATGAGGTTGTCCTGGAAGGTGATCGCGGAGACGAAGGGTATCTCCCTTCTTTCATCGTCGGGGCTGGTGTTGTTTTCCTGCAGGCGGTAAGCCGGAATCTCATCGTCATCAATGTAATCGGCCAGGCTGAACTCTTCGCTCTCACGGTCATACTCGTCATACTCATCCTCGCCGTCGGTCGGCTCAACGGAATCGGCAGGTTGTTCATTCTCCGGCTGCTCCGACTCCACTTCGGTCACCGAAGACTCATCCAGCGCCGGATTCTCCTCGATCTCCTGTTTGATCCTTTGCTCCAGCGCAACAGACGGTATCTGCAACAGCTTCATCAGCAGGATCTGCTGTGGCGACAGCTTTTGTAAAAGCTTCTGTTGTAATTTCTGTTGAAGCATCGCATGAACCTAATTGTCTGATGACAAATATATTAATTTTTTTTTAATTAAAAACACTTCTTTCAAGATAATACCCGCTTATTTTTTAACCCACCCGTGGATATCTTAAAAGTCGGCGCTTTTGGGCGTCCTCGGGAAGGGGATGACATCCCTGATGTTTCCCATGCCCGTGACGAACTGCATAAAACGCTCAAAGCCCAGTCCAAAACCGCTGTGCGGCACGGTGCCGTATTTTCGTGTTTCGAGGTACCACCACAGGTTCTGCTGCGACAATCCCAATTCTTTTATCCTCGTTGCCAGCTTTTCATATATCTCCTCGCGCTGCGATCCGCCGATGATCTCACCCACCTGGGGGAACAGGACATCCAGGGCACGCACCGTACGGCCGTCATCGTTCTGCTTCATGTAAAAAGCCTTGATATCCTTCGGATAATCGGTCACCATCACCGGTTTTTTAAAGTGCTTTTCAACGAGGTACCGTTCGTGCTCCGATTGAATATCCGATCCCCAGTCCTGAATGATAAACGCAAATTTTTGCTTTTTGTTCGGGGGTGAATCCTTCAATATATCGATGGCTTCGGTGTATGTGATCCTTTCAAATTTATTCTCCAGCACAAATTTTAATTTTTCTATCAGGCCCATGGAGGAGCGTTCTTCCTGTTTTTTCATTTTTTCTTCATCCTGAAGGCGTTTCTCCAGGTACTGCAAGTCATCGTAATTGTTATCCAATGCATATTTGACAAGATATTTCAGCATGTCTTCGGCCAGGTCCATGTTATCGTTATTATCGGCGAAGGCCACCTCGGGTTCGATCATCCAGAATTCGGCCAGGTGGCGTGAGGTGTTGGAATTTTCGGCCCTGAAGGTAGGTCCGAAGGTATAAACCTTGGTCATGGCCAGGGCGGCGAGTTCGGCTTCAAGCTGTCCGGAGACGGTGAGGTTGGTTTCACGTCCGAAAAAATCGGCGCTGTAATCAACCGATCCGTCTTCTTTTCGTGGCGGACGGTTCAGGTCAAGGATGGTGACCCGGAAAAGCTCGCCGGCGCCTTCGGCATCCGAGGCCGAGATGATGGGGGTGTGGATATTGTAAAATCCGTTGTCATTGAAAAATTTATGTATAGCGAAGATCATGCTGTGCCGCACACGGGTGATGCAACCGAAGGTGTTGGTGCGGAAACGCAGGTGGGCGATGTCGCGCAGGAACTCCAGCGAGTGTTTCTTGGGCTGCAGCGGGTAAGCCTCCGCATCGGCAACGCCCAGAATGTCGACGGCGGTGGCGTTGAGCTCGATATGCTGGCCGCTGCCGACCGATTTTACCAGAATACCGTCAACCGACAGGGCGGCACCCGTATTGATGGGCGCCAGCGTCTCTTCCTTTATCTTGTCCGCGTCGGCCACGATCTGCAGATTATGGAGGGTGGAGCCGTCGTTAAGCGTGATGAAGGCGACATTTTTACTGATGCGCTTGGTCCTGACCCACCCTTTGACATTGATGGCCCGGCCATAATCGTGAGATGCCAGCAAATCCCTGATCGATTGTTTTTTCAATAATTCCATTTATATAGGCTTTTCCGGATAACAAAAATAAGGAGATTTTTCACAATCCCATTGACTTGGGAAGGGAAGATAACCTCAGCCCATATTTTATTGAACCACTTTTAATGTTAGTTTTTACTATTTTAATGATAAACCCAGTCGGATCCATCACAATCATCCCGCTGAGCAACCGGTAGGATTGAAAAATCAGTAACTTGCAAGAGCTAAAAGCCGGATTATTTCGTTTATTGTTTTAATCCTCAAAATCATATTCTATGAAATCTTATTTACGCATTGTTTCAACCATTGTTCTTTTAAACGTAGGCTTTAGCTTATCCCTGCAGGCTGCCTCCGGTGATAAGGACAAGAAAGCCCCATCCGATACGGTGAAGTCGACGTTGTTCAACGGCTTGAAATTCCGTTCCATCGGTCCGGCATTGACGTCGGGACGCACCGCCGACTTTGCCGTCAATCCCAAAAACACGAAAGAGTATTATGTCGCCGTGGCTTCGGGTCATATCTGGAAGACCGTCAATGACGGGATTACCTTTGAGCCTGTCTTCGATAACTATGGTGCTTACTCCATCGGATGCCTGGCTATGGATCCTGATAATCCGAATGTTGTTTGGGCCGGGACAGGAGAAAGAAATTCACAGCGTGCCCTGGGCTATGGCAACGGGGTATACAAGACCCTCGACGGCGGCAGGGGTTGGACCAACATGGGCTTGAAGGATTCACGCCAGATCGGTAAAATCGTGATTGACCCGAGGAACACCGATGTGGTGTTTGTGGCGGCCGAAGGCTCCGTGTGGGGCCCCGGCGGCGACAGGGGTCTCTATAAGACCACCGACGGCGGCAAAAGCTGGGACAAAGTGCTGGAGATAAGCGAAAACACAGGCGTGTACGATGTGGTCATGGACCCACGAAACCCCGATGTGATGTATGCCACATCCTATCAGCGAAGACGTCATGTGTATACTAAAATTGACGGAGGCCCTGAATCGGCGATCTATAAAACCACCGACGCCGGTAAGACATGGCGCAAGCTCACCTCAGGCATACCCTCAGCCGACAAGGGCGCCATGGATCTTGCCATCTCACCTGTCAATCCCGACGTCATTTATGCCAACATCGAGAGTGCCGGCAATGACGGTGGTTTCTTCCGCTCACGCGACCGCGGCGAATCCTGGGAGAAGATGAACGATTACACCTCGGCAGGCCAGTATTTCACCCGCATCTTTTGCGATCCCAAAGATGTTGACAAAGTCATCATGGTCGATGTGGTGACAAAATACACCATGGACGGTGGCAAGACATGGCATCCCCTGGGTAATAATAAACGGCATGTGGATGACCATGCCGTTTGGATTGATCCGGCCGATACGGACCACTTTCTCATCGGCGGTGACGGCGGGGTGTATGATTCCTGGGATGGCGGCAAGAATTACCTCTTCAAGACCACCCTGCCGGTGACACAATTCTACCGCGTCAGCGTCGATGACACCAGGCCTTTTTACTGGGTCTATGGCGGCACGCAGGACAACAACAGTCTGGGAGGGCCTTCACGGAACCTCAACCACGACGGCGTGTCCAGCTTCGACTGGATAGTGACCGTCGGCGGCGACGGTTTCTGGCAGGCCAACGATCCAACTAACCCTGGAATCGTATACTCCGAGTACCAGTATGGAAACGTGTTCCGTTACGATAAGAAAAGCGGCGAGAGGCTGCTCATCAAACCGCAGCCTCCTCATGGTGAAGACACCTACCGCTGGAACTGGAACGCCCCTTTCATCCTCAGCCCCCATTCCGATACCAGGCTGTACATGGTGGCCAACAAAGTCTTCAGAAGCGATGACCGTGGCGACTCCTGGCAGGTGATCAGCCCCGATATCACGGCTCAGATCGACCGTAACACATGGCCCGTCATGGGTCGCTGGTGGGGCGTGGACGCCGTGGCCAAAGATGTCTCCACATCCCTCTATGGTACCGGCGTGGCCCTCACCGAATCACCGGTGAAGGAAGATATGATATACGTCGGCACCGACGACGGCGTGATACAGATGACGGAAGATGCCGGCATCACCTGGAGGAAAATGGATCAGTTCCCCGGCGTGCCCGCTAATACTTATGTCAGCGATATCTTCACCTCACGCTTTGACGAAAATGTGGTCTATGCTTCTTTCGATAATACCAAAAGAGACGATTTCATTCCCTATATCCTTAAAAGTGACGACAAAGGCAGGACATGGGTCTCTATAACCGGCAACCTGCCCCGGAACGGAGCCGTCCATTGCATTAACCAGGATTATATCGACCCCGATATCCTTTTCGTGGGTACAGAATTCGGTATCTTTTTCTCCACCGATGGCGGGAAGAGTTGGATACAGCCCAAAAGCGGCATCCCGACCATACAGGTGAGCGATATAGCCATACAACAGAGGGAAGGTGACCTGGTGGTGGCGACGTTCGGCAGAGGATTATATATCCTCGACAATTATGAACCCCTGCGTCATATCAAAGACTCGGTCACGGATAAGGAAGCCTACCTGTTCCCGGTCAGAGACGCCCTGATGTACATCCAGAAGTCAGGTTACTATGGGCAGGGATCGGCTTACTACCTCTCGAAAAATCCCGACTTTGGCGCCACCATCACCTATTACCTGAAAGAGGTGCCCAAAACGCTCAAGGAAGAGAGGTTGGAAGAAGAAAAAGAACTGGTGAAGGAAAACAAGCCCATCCCCATCCCCACCATGGATGAGCTGAGAAAAGAGAACAATGAGGTCAGGCCTTATCTGGTCTTCACCATCAAAGATGACCAGGGTCATGAGATACGCAGGCAAACAGCCACGCCGTCGAAAGGTATCAACCGGGTGACCTGGAACCTGCGTTATGCCGGCACCAATCCCGTTGATGGGGAGAAGAAATTCGATCCTCTGGCCTCCGCCGGCATGGGCGTGATGGTGATGCCAGGCCGCTATTCGGTCACCCTGTCGCAGGTGGTGCGTCAGAAAGAGACCCTGCTGGCCGGACCTGTGGACTTCAACGCCGTGGTGCTGAACAACACGACGTTGCCTGCGCCCGACCGCGAGGAGCTGGTGGCCTTTGAGAAGAAAGTGGCCGACCTGTCACGGGCGGTGGAAGGAGCGGAGAAATACACCAATAACCTGATCGAGAAGGTGAATGCCATCAAGCAGGCCATCCTGAAAACACCCGCTCTGCCCGCTGAAATCATGGACAGAACAGACAGTGTGGCTGCACATCTCGATAACATCCGCTGGGCTTTTTATGGTCAGCAGCCCGTAGCGAGCCCCGAAGAGAACTGGCCGGCGCCGCCGTCAATAGAAGAACGGCTGAATACCATTATTGAAACGCACTGGCAGTCGACGTCAGCCGTCACCCAGACACAGCGTGATCTTTATGCCGGCATCGCAGCCGATTTCCCCGGTCTGCTGTCACAACTGAAGACCATCAGCGATGTGGACATCAAAGCCATCGAAACGGCCCTTGAAAAGGCCGGCGCACCCTGGACACCGGGGATATTGCCCGAGTGGAAATGAGATCCAGGATAATCACATGATCAGCTGCAGGTGTTATTTACCTTTGAGATAAAACCTGGTGATCGATTTAACGACATAATCCATTTCGTCCCCGTTGAGTGATGCATAGAAAGGCAGGCGGATGATGAGGCCGGCAAAACGGTCGGTGTTTTTCAGGATCCGCCCGTCATGCCTGGTTTTGTAATAGGGGCTGGAATGCAGGGGCAGATAGTGGAAAACAGCCTGAATGCCGTCGTTATTAAGATGTTTTAAAAGCTTCCGGCGTTCCCCGGGATCACGGGCGAGAATGAAAAACAGGCTGCCGTTATGGGTTGCGAAGCCGGGTATGGCGGGAATGGTGAAAAAGCCCTGGTCGGCCAGCGGTTTAAGACGTTCATAGTAACGGTTCCAGAGATCCTTGCGGATATCCTGGATATGTTTCATATCCTCGAGTTGTGCCAGCAGGAAAGCGGCCGTGATCTCGGAAGGAAGAAAGGACGATCCGACATCCTGCCATTCATATTTGGCCACATCACCACGTGAGAAAGCCACCCTGTCGGTGCCTTTCTCCCACAGGATCTCGCCTCGGGCGACGTATGCCGGGTCATTCAACGCCAGCAGGCCCCCTTCTCCGGCGATGATGTTTTTGGTCTCATGGAACGAGAAGGTGCCGAAGTGGCCGATACCACCGAGCGGCTTACCTTTGTAAAAGGAATCAAGGGAATGAGCGGCGTCTTCGATGACGAGGAGGTTGTACTTTTTGGCCAGAGCCATGATCACCTCCATGTCGCAGGCCACACCGGCATAATGCACCACGGCAATGGCTCGTGTCAGGGGCGTGATTAAGCCTTCTAAGGCATGCACGTCGATGTTGGGATAGTCGGGAGCGGTATCGGCGAAAACAATTCTGGCCCCTCTTAAGATGAAAGCATTGGCTGTTGAAACGAAAGTGAACGACGGCATGATGACCTCGTCACCGGGCCGTATATCCGCCAGCAAGGCAGCCATCTCCAGCGCATCGGTGCAGGAGGTCGTCAGCAGCACCTTGCCGAATCCCAGCCGGGTCTCAAATATCTCATGGCATTTCCGTGTGAACATGCCGTTGCCCGACAACCGGCCCGTGACGGCCATCTGGGTGATGTACTGCGCTTCACGCCCTGTGAAGTGCGGCTTGTTGAAAGGGATTTTCATCGTTGCTGTCATGGCGACCTGGTCATAGGGGTGACAAAATTAAGAATTATTCGCCACGCAGCATGAAATGCTCTATATTTGTCACGCTCAGGATGCCATGAAAGATTTGTCCGACATACCTTTTTTCTTTATCATCGGCCGGCCACGGTCAGGGACGACCCTGATCCAGTCCCTTTTCGACGCCCATCCCAACGTGCAAATGCCATGGGAATGCCAGCTCATTCTTAACCTCTATTCGAGGTATGGTAAGATAAGGGTGTGGACGGAAGAAAAGCTGATGGATTTTTATCATGACCTGTTCCGGCAATGGCAGTTTCATGTCTGGCCCATCGAAAAGGAGAAGCTGAGAAAAGAGCTCCTGGCCTGCAAGGGCCCCACACCCTACAGCACCGTCTGCAAAGTGGTGTATAACAATTATATCTCATTTTTCGATAAAAAAGAGATAATGGTTTTTGGCGACAAGAATCACGGTTACTCCATTTATACCAGGCGGTTGAAAAAGATTTTCCCGGAGGCTAAATTCATTTTCATCATCAGGGATTACAGGGACAACTTCTATTCGATAAAGAACGTCGATTTCGAGCTGCCTGTCGTTTCACTTGTCGTCTATAAATGGAAATATTTTTTCCTGAAGGTCACAGAGGACGCGCGTAATGATAGCGGCTCCTATTATTTCATCAGGTATGAGGATTTCGTGGCCGACCCGGTGGCCCAATTCAGGAAGCTGTGTGAATTTGTCGGGATTGACTATGTTCCCGAAGTATTTGATTTTTATAAAGTGGGCGAGGAGGTGAAAAAAAGGTACCCTGCCGATGTCATGGCGAAGCATCACGCCAGCCTGTTCAAGCCGGTAAGCGCGGTTAATGTCGGCAAATGGGAAAAGTATCTGAGCCCCAGGATGGTGAAGATAGCCGATCATGTTGCGGGAAAGGTTGCCGGACAGGCCGGATACAGCAGAAAATACGTGAAAGCAAGCCCGTGGATAAAACTTCAGGCCCTGCCCGGCATCTGTTACGCCAAAGGCCTGTACTTCCTGACCTACATCATTGATAAATTTCCTTACCACTGGAGGGAAAGGATCCTCAACCGGGGACCGTTGTTACTGGCCAGAACCTTCGCCTGGGTATCACCCTCTGAAAAGAAACCTCAATAAAGTTCCGGACCATGGAACATCGGGGTGTTGAGATCCCGTTTTAACACCGTGGTGATCGAGTCGGACCCCTTGGGATTCAGGTGGTCGGGGTCGAAGAAATAGTCAGGGTGGCCAAAGTACAGATCGTGATAATCAAGGACACGCGTGACGTTGGGGTAACGCCGGATGATGCTGTCCACACGCTGATAGATCGTGTCTGCAGGGACAATCTTCAGGGCTTCATCCCAGAACTCCTTGGTCACCGGTATCCTGACCAGGATCACACGGATATGGTTGTCGAGGCAAAGTTGCAGGAGCCTTTCAAAATAGAGCACCATATCGGGATCAAAATAATCATCCTTCGAAAAATAAAGCTCCGCTTTTCTCCGGGCTTCTTTGGTTTTATCCTCATTCAGGGCGAAGTTCCTGAAATCGCGGTGGGGATGATAACCCCTGTAAAGCTCCATGTGCCCTATTTTGATGAGATAGAGCAAGGTGAGCTGTATCTCTTTGTAGTTGCCGGCATAGGAGCAGAACCTGCCGCCGAACCAGTTGACGAGAAGGTTGTTGTCATGCTTTATCCTGGCCAGCTCGCCATAATCCACATACTTCACCCAGTACGAGCTGTAATCGAAGCGGTTTGATATTTTTTTGCCGAAACACGACATGTCAATGAAAAGGATAAGGTTTTCAGGGATTTTATGTGTTGTCTGCATGACACGGCGGAGCTTATAATAGGTCTGGGCGTAATTCTCGGAGGGGGAACCGTAGTTGAACGAGTGTTCAAGGATACGGGTGTCGATACAGTCATGCGAGTTGCCCATAACCAGATACTTCAGCGTGTCTTCGTATTCCAGGAACTGCTTGTCGACGCTGTTGTTCAGAATATTGAAGAACGCCAGGTGACGGTAAGTCTGGTCAAGGATAAAATTCACCACCAGCAGCGAAGCTGCAAATAGGAATAACCGTATGGCGAACCTGCGTGACATGGCGTCTTAAAATTGGAAATATAGAAACTCCTTTGTCGTCATGATGCCGAACACAAGCACGTAACAGATAAAGCCGATGTATGCGGGCCACCGCACGAACACGGGTCTCCGCGACAGCCATTCCACCAGGTTACGTTTGTCGTGAATCTGTTCCACGACCAATAGCAGCACGATCTGCAGGATGGCAAAGGTGACCTCGTTATTGGCAAGGATGTCTTTGATTGCAATGGTGATGCCTGATAAATGGACGGCGTTGCCGAGCAGTGCGAAGCCGTCAGCCATCGACCCGGCCCTGAAAAAAACGATCGAGAAGCAGATCAGGAAGAAAGTCAGCAAAATGCTGCCCGGATGCACCAGCCACGGCAACCGGTCCAGCTTCAGAAAACGGGATATACGTTCCCGTGTTTTACCGGTGAGCCCCTCGGCGATCAGATATAAGCCTTGCAGGAAACCGAAGAAGAGAAAAGTCCAGTGCGCTCCGTGCCACAGACCTATCAGAAGAAAGGTGATCATCAGGTTGAGGTAGATCTTCCGGTCGACGATCCTGTTCTTATGTTTGGCTGACAGGGAGAAGAACAGGTAATCCCTGAACCAGGTGGTCAGCGAGATGTGCCAGCGGCGCCAAAAATCGGAGACCGACCGGGCGATGAACGGCCGGTTGAAGTTGATCATCAGGTCATATCCCAGGATCCGGGCCGAGCCCCTGGCGATGTCAGTATAGGCTGAAAAATCACAGTACAACTGAAAGGCGAAGAACACCGTCGCCAGGATGACAGGCAAACCCGACGGATGGGAGGGATTGTCGTAGACCGAGCTGACATAGATGCCCAGCCTGTCGGCGATGACCAGCTTCTTGAAGAAACCCCACGCCATGAGCCTGGCGCCGCTGACCAGCCGCTGCGGGCTGAAATCCCTGGGATCACGGTATTGCGGTAACATGTTACGCGAACGCTCGATGGGACCCATCAGCAACTGCGGGAAAAAGGAAACAAAGAGGGCAAACCTGCCCAGATGCTTCTCGGGGGCTGCGGTGCCCCTGTAAACATCGATGGAATAACCCAGGGCCTGGAAGGTGTAAAAGGATATACCTACCGGCAGCAATAACTTCAATTCAGGAATCTTCTCAGGAATATGTAATCCTCCGAGCACCATATTGATACTGCTGTCGAAGAAGTTCAGGTACTTGAACAGGGCCAGGATACCCAGATTGATGAACAGGCTGAGGATAAGGTATTTTTTTCGTGCTTTCCTGTCGGGCTGCCGGCCCATCATGATCGCGGTGAAGTACACCACCAGCGTGGTGGCCATGATCAGCAGCACGTACTCCGCTTTCCAGCACATATAAAAGAAATAGCTGGCCGCCAGCAATAGTAACCATCGCCACGACCGCGTAATGGCAAAATACAGCGCCACGACAACAGGGAAGAAGATGAGGTATGGAACGGAGTTGAAAAGCATTCGCAGCGTTTTGACACTGCAAAATAAAGAAAAATAGAGATGGCATCTCTTAAAGAGATGTTATCTCTTTAAGAGATGCCATCTCAGTTCCTCAGTTCACTCAATTAGTTTTTCTTCGATCCGGCCGGCATCTCCATAATGGTTTTTTTCAATGATTCTTCTATGGGTAAATAGTTAAAATTACCCCAAAAATCCTCATCAGGCTGCCCAACGATCTTTGACCAGTTTTCGTTTACACCAAGTTGTTTGTCGCCTTTATAAGAGGCTATCCGGTCAGATGATTGGGTGTAATCCATGACCACGAGCTCCTGATGATAAGTATATCGAAAATTTTTGTGAGGTAGCGTATGATTGTAGTCAATAATCCACTCGTTTATTTTAGACTGAAAATACCACCTGTCATTTTTTTTGCAATAATTAAACGTTCCTTTCATTTGCGGAACATTTCCTTTCCAGCCGGCTAGACCCATGATTGTATAAATGTTTCTACCATAATGTTTTTCGTACCAGTCATAGCCATTAGAACTATAAGTTACAACAATTTTTTTTATTGCGAAATCCAATGGATCAACATAAACCTCTCCTTTATGCAATAATCCCCTAGTACCCGGTTTCTGATTAAAAGATATCTTGTACATTGAGTTTCCATCCTGATCGATCATTTTTGTCATAAAGTAAGTATAATAACGAAACTCATCGGGGTCAAAAAATTGATCATGATTTAATTCGATAAAGTCGGTAAAGTAAGCCGATACAGGATATGCAAAATCCCTTGTCCCTGTCAATTCATTTAACAATACCGTATCCTCAATAACTCTTCCCTTTATCAAATATGGAATATCAGTAGACATTGCTTTCTTTTCATGGTCTCTTTTTGGATATAAACAATAACCTGATTTATAATCTTCAATCACTGCCTCTGCGAATTCAGCAAGCTTATCATTGACCAATTTGATGGTCCTGAGATAACATGTCAGAATAACCGGATTAACGCCGTAATTTTTCGGGATATTGGTATACGCTTTCTTTAATATGGCTTGCGGGGTGTATTCGATGATTTCAACTTCTTTCAATTGAATCATCTTGGGCAAGATTTTAAAGGTTGAGTCATGATGTATCAGATCGCTAATATTTACTCTTACATCATTGTAACCCAAATGGCTGATGATCAGTATCTCTTTTTCCAATTTATTTGGAAAAGTAAGAATAAACTGACCGTCGTTATTTGTGATCGTTCCTATTGTTGAGTTTTCGATTAGGATATTTACATAAGGTATGGGATTTAGGTTGGATTCGTCGATAATAGTTCCTTTTATGGTAGTATATGACTGAGCCGAGATAACCTTTGTAAAGTTGATCGCAATAATTAAAAAGATAATTAATTTTTTTATCATGAATTTTTTTTTCATAAAATAAAATGGAGTGATTTCAAAATGTAAAATCACTCCACAAATTTATTATTATATTATTATTCGCAATTCACCGAAGCAGAGGCTTCTTTAGCTTGATTCCATGCACATACTGGATCCCATGCCCAGTGATGAAATGGCAATGTGGAGGGGGGGAATAGGATTACAATATTGATCATGTGCTACACCACAACCATGAAAAAAACCCATAATATCTGCCCATGCTTTCTTCCAAAAACATTCATAATTAAGACCACCATTCTCCTCCAAATAAGATGTCCATGATGTTTGTTCATGTACAGCATTATACCAATACCGATAACTATACCTGCTTATAACACAAGCACCAAGTATTATCCCATCAAAATTGTGTTCATCAAGATAATCCTCCGCGGTTTTATTTTCATCAATAAAAGATACTTCATATTCAAGAATTAAGTCATCCATATCATCTGGGGTAATTAACTCATGATTATCATAACCTTGATATATTATATTACAAAGCGTATCGAGTCTGAGTTTAGTTTGCCAACCTATTAATCCGGCCTGATAACATATATATGGAGCATCTTTGCCAGCGTCCACTAAATCTGGAATAACAGATTGTAACATATCATACTCATTTTCAGAAGTATTCGTAGCATCGAAGTATTCATCTTGATAATTGCATGATAGACAATATAATTGCCAGGTGGTCAGGTTGGGAAAACCAGGAGCATTCGCAATATAATCCAATGCATTATTGTGAGAAATACCCATAAATTCCAAAGGATTAGAGTATCCAAACTTTAAATGATTTACTGATTGTTGACTTTTTACGGTTTCTTTTTGTATATCTTTATTACAAGAAATTATACTAAATATTAAACCGATTATAACCATTAGTATAGAAAATGATTTATTAAATATTTTTATAGAAGTTCTCATATACAGACCTAATTAGTGATGTTAAATTTCTCTAATATTTTACTTGGCAGAGATGAATCCATTTTTCATAATTTCTAAGGAAGTCCCCCTTCAGAATAACTTAATTGTGGTTAAATGAACAAATACTGATTTATACTTTAATTGGGATTGGGCTATTTATTAAATTATAAAATATATTTTGTGTAATACCTATAAT
>CAZVNP010000001.1:0-144550 GCA_964628285.1 uncultured Lentimicrobiaceae bacterium | reverse complement strand
CGGATTTAACAGATGACTCTTTGATTGTAGATACAATATTTGTCGAATTTCAGAAACGAATGCGTAAATTCTTGCCTATCGCTCATAGGGTCATGTTAGCAGATGAAGATATCCCACAATCTTCCGATTAGAATGTGAAGGAAAAACGAGCTCTTTCTCCAATTGGATGGATATTCTTGCAGTGAACTGGCAGAAAATAAAAAACCTCCGAAGGATCGGCCAAAAAATATTCTTGTTTTTCTTCTGAGTCCAAGTCATCTTAGCCAGTCCGTAATTATATAATATTCCGATTGAACATTTATTTCTTTGTTATTTTATTATTATCAGTCCACCGTAAACTTGCTATGGATTATACAAGTTTCTCTCTGTTTCGTCACTGTCAACTGAGCACATATGTATCCCCTTTTTTATTTTTTTCTCGTTTATGGGCTATTGTTTCCAATTATAAGCTACGAGCTGCAAGTGGAAAGAAGTAAGGACAGAAAATATTTAAATTATCTTTATGTGATGGTTAAATATCACTGTGCCTAGCAGTCATCTCTCACAGGGAGAGAACCATCGTCAGTCCCCAACAAATAATAATGCTATCTTTGTAAAAGTTAATAAGTGAGGCCGATGTCCATCCATCCCCATAAACCCAACCTGAAGAAATACTATTTCTCCGACACCTCTTTCATCAACCTGATGAAGAAGAGGATCTACCATGTCCTGCTGGTAGCCAGCGCTTACGACGCCTTCATGCTGGAAGGCGACGGCCGCATCGACGAACAGATCTTCAACGAATACGTCTCGCTGAACCTGCGCTACCCTCCCCAATTCATCCTCACCAATAACGAAGAGGAAGCCTTTGCCATCCTCCGGAGAGAGAACATCGACCTGGTCATCCTCATGCTCAGCGCCGATGAGACCGACACCTTCGGCCTGGCCGAACGCATCAAAGCCACATACGCCGACAAGCCCATTGTCGTGTTGACGCCCTTCTCACGTGAAGTCACGCTGAAAGTCAACCACGAAAACCTGAGCTATATCGATTACATTTTCTCATGGCTTGGCAATCCTGACCTGTTGCTGGCCATCATCAAGCTGATCGAGGACAGGATGAACGTGGATTATGATGTCAATGAGGTGGGCGTACAGACCATCATCGTCGCAGAGGACTCCACCCGTTTCTATTCCAGTTACCTGCCCATTTTCTACAAGATCATCTTCAAGCAATCCAAAGCCTTCATGACCGAAGGTCTGAACGAGCACCAGCAGATGCTCCGCATGCGGGGACGCCCGAAGATACTGCTCGCCACCACTTACGAGGAAGCCGTCACTCTGTATGAAAAATACAAACTCAATCTGCTGGGCATCATCACCGATGTGGCCTTCAAACGCAACGGTGTCATGGACAAGGAAGCCGGCATCAGGCTGGCCAGAAAGGTGAAAGACGATGACGAGTTCATGCCCGTGCTGCTGCTGTCGTCGGAAGCCGCCAACGAGAAGGTGGCCCGACAGTTGAAGACAGGCTTCATCAACAAAAAATCCAAGACCTTCTCCATCGACATAAGAAATTTTATCATCGACAATTTCGCCTTCGGTGATTTTGTCTTCACTGATCCGACGACGTTGCAGGAGATCAACCGGGCCACCGATCTCAAGTCGTTGCAGATGAAGATGTTTGAAGTCCCCGACAACACGTTGCTGTATCACATCTCGCGCAATCACATCTCCAAATGGCTGCGTGCCAGGGCCCTGTTCCCGCTGGCCGACCTCATCCGTGACCTCAGGCCGCAGGATTTCGACAATGACCTCGACGAGATAAGACGATTTATTTTCGATGCCATCGCCAGTTTCAGAATGAGCAAGTCACGCGGGGTGATCGCCGAGTTCAACCGCGACCGCTTCGACGAGTACCTCAGCTTCACCAGAATCGGCGACGGCTCCATCGGCGGCAAGGCACGCGGACTGGCCTTCCTCGACTCACTTATTAAAAGCCACAGAATCCTCGACAAATACGACGACATCATCATCACCATCCCCAAGACGGTGGTCATCTGCACCGATATCTTCGATGAGTTCATGGAGGAGAACGACCTTTACGGCATCGTGCTTTCAGATAAAAGCGACGAAGAGATCCTCGACCGTTTCATCGCCGCCCGGCTGCCGTTCCGCATCCACGAGGATCTCTACACGCTGATCAGTTACGTCAACAACCCACTGGCCATACGTTCGTCGAGCCTGCTGGAGGACTCACAGTACCAGCCCTTTGCAGGCATCTATTCCACCTATATGATCCCCAACCTCCCCGATGACGAACGGCGCATGATACAGAACCTCAGCGATGCCATCAAGAGCGTGTATGCCTCGGCCTTTTACCGCAGCAGCAAGGCTTACATCGCCGCCACCTCCAATGTCATCGATGAGGAGAAAATGGCCATCGTTCTGCAGACGGTCTGCGGCACGCGTTACGGAAACCGCTTTTATCCGGCTCTCTCCGGCGTGGCACGCTCCGTCAACCACTACCCTCTTGATCCTGAAAAGCCCGAAGAAGGCATCGTCAATGTAGCCCTGGGCCTTGGCAAATACATCGTCGATGGAGGGCTCACCCTGCGCTTCTCGCCCAAACATCCCAAAATGGCCCTGCAGATGGTCACCACAGAGATAGCCCTGCGTGAAACACAGAAAACGTTCTTTGCCCTCGACCTGCGACCCGACAGCTTCAAGCACACCACCGACGAATGCCATAACCTCCTCCGCCTGCCTATAACGGAAGCTGAGAAAGATAACTCACTCTACTACGTCGCCTCCACCTATGACTTCGAGAATAACATGATCCGCGACGGTGTCAATTATCCGGGAAAGAAACTGATTACTTTCTCCAACATCCTTGTGCATGAGGCCTTTCCGCTCGCAGAGATCATCAGCATGATCCTCGACCTGAGCCAGGAAGCCATGAACAGGCCCGTGGAGATCGAATTTGCCGTGAACCTCGACCGTCCCGAAGGCAAGTCCAAAATCTTCAACCTGCTGCAGATAAGACCTATCGTCGATATACGCGAAACTATCAACATCAACCTGGAAGAGATCCCCAGAGACCGGACCGTCATTTATTCGGGATCCACCCTCGGCAATGGCATTATAAAGGATATCTATGACATCGTCTACATCAAACCCGACACGTTCGATGCCTCCTGCAACCAGGATATTGCCGCCAGGATAGGAAAGATCAATGAACAATTCCAGGCCGGCGGGAAAAACTACATCCTTGTGGGGCCGGGGCGGTGGGGATCAACGGATCCGTGGCTGGGTATACCCGTCAAATGGCCCCAGATATCTGCAGCACGCGTCATCGTGGAGTCGGGCCTCGAGAAATACCGCATCGATCCCAGCCAGGGCACTCATTTTTTCCAGAACCTCACCTCATTCCGGGTGGGTTATTTTACCGTCAACTCATATCTCAACGACGGCTATTATGATACGGACTTTTTAACATCTGCAGAAGCCGTTTATGAGGACGATCAAATCCGGTATGTCCATTTTAACAAACCTGTGGTCGTTATGATCGACGGGAGAAAGAATACAGGTGTCGTGTTTAAGCCGGGGGAGGGGTTGGGGTGAGGTTATTCCAATAAAACCATAACATCATGAAAAGCAGGACGATTCTTGATATGGATGAGATCAGACGCATCATCGACAAGTGTAAGGTGGGTTATTTGGGCATGGTGGATGAAACGGGCAAACCATATGTCGTCCCGCTTAATTTTGGCTTTGCAGGCGACACCATCTACCTGCACGGATCGGCAAAAGGTAAAAAGACAGACCTGCTGAAAAACAATCCCTCGGTATGTATGGCTTTCAGTACCGATCATGTCCTGCGATACCGGGATGAGGAGGTCGCCTGCTCGTGGAGCATGAAATACCGCAGCGTGCTTGTACATGGCACGGTCGAATTTATCGATGACTTTGACGAAAGAACCGAAGCTATGAACATCATCATGAAAAAGTATGCCGGGCATGAATTCACCTTCCGTCCTCCCAGCATTCGTCATGTGCAACCATTCAGGATCGTCAATGCTAAATTTGAGTGCAGGGTTTACGGGTATTGATCAGGAAGCAGTCTTTCGTATGTTATTATACAAAGTGCCACTAAGGATTCAGGAGATTCTTATCCCCGCCGGCTTGCGCGCGTTTGTAACGCGTGCCGGAGAGCGCTTCTTCTTTCGGCCTTTGGTTACGAGGCCCGTAACGGTTTTCGCCACTGAGCCAGGTCTATCTTGAGTCCTTATAACCCATCATCCGGCACAGGTACAGGCATATCTGCCCAATAATAAGCCCGATGATGCTTCCCGCCAGGGCTCCCGCGATGACGTCTCCCGGAAAATGAACCCCCAGGTACACTCTGCTGTAACAAATAGCTGCTGCCCAAATGAGGATAAGAGGTGTGAAGATCCTGTTTCCCAGGAAATGGATCAGGAATATGGATAGGGCAAACATATTCACCGCATGTGAAGAGACAAAACCGTACTCGCCGCCGCAATGATTCCTGACCAGGTGGACCATACCTTCCAGCGACAGGTCATGACACGGCCGCAAACGGTGGAAGACATCTTTGAAAAGATGTACCGACGTCTGGTCGCTGGCGGTGATCAGAATGGCCGTGAAAACGATAATGAGGATTGAATACCAGCGGTATTTGCGTATGATGAGAAACAGGAAGACAAGATACAGCGGTATCCAGATCAGCCTGTTGCTCATCCAGTACATCACCACATCCCAAAAGGCGTTGTGATGACCGTTGATGAGAAGGAACAGTTCTTTGTCCCATTGTATCAAAGTGTCAAGCATGATCGGTTAAAACATCAAGTATATTCATTTAGCGCCTCAACCCTAAACCCCTTCTCCTCAAGGAGAAGAGGCAGGGGATGAGGTTGTGTTTATTTTTCATTCAACAACCGCCAGATCATCTCCTTCAACTTATTCAATCCGTGTTTCGTAAAGGACGATATGAACACGAACGGTATCTCCGGTAAATTCTTTTTCAGTTCTTTTATCAGTTCCTCGTCCAAGAGATCCGATTTGGATATGGCCAGCATTCTGGGTTTATCAAGCAGATCGGGGTTATATTGCCCAAGTTCGTTAACGAGGATCGCATATTCCTTTTTGATGTCGTCGCTGTCGGCCGGTACCAGGAACAACAGCAGGGTATTCCGTTCGACATGGCGGAGGAAGCGGAGTCCGAGTCCCTTTCCTTCGTGAGCTCCTTCGATGATGCCGGGGATATCGGCCATGACGAACGATTTGTAATCGTGGTAGCGGACGATGCCAAGGTTAGGACGGAGGGTGGTGAAAGGATAATCGGCGATCTCGGGTTTGGCGGCCGAGATGACCGACAGCAGGGTGGATTTTCCTGCGTTGGGGAATCCCACGAGCCCCACATCGGCCAGCAGCTTCAGTTCAAGTATCTTCCAGCCTTCCCGCGCCGGCTCTCCGGGTTGAGCAAAGCGTGGTGCCTGCAATGTGGGTGATTTGAAGTGGTCGTTGCCCAGGCCTCCCCTGCCGCCTTCAAGCAGGATATGTGTCTCGCCGTCGTGGGTGATCTCAAATTCCGCAGCCCCCGTTTCAGCATCCCTGACGACAGTGCCCAGGGGTACGTCGAGCACCATGTCACGGCCGTCGGCGCCGGTCTTCAGCTGACCGCCGCCGTCACCACCGTCGGTGGCTTTGACATGCTTGGTGTACTTCAGATGCAGCAGGGTCCAGAGCTGCTGATTACCACGTAATATTATGTGCCCTCCACGGCCGCCGTCACCGCCGTCGGGACCACCCCTGGCGTTGAGACGTGTGCGGAGAAAATGCACCGATCCCGCTCCTCCCTTGCCCGAACGGCAGAAGATCTTCACATAGTCAACGAAGTTGGAGTTACCCATTGCAGGGAATTTTATGAATGATGCCTTTCCCGTCAGCTCCCCGAAAGAAGGTGTTTATCAATAACCACGCACAACTTGCCGAAGATTTGATCGATAGTGCCTTTACCAAAAACGGACTCGAATTTACCTTGTTTCCGGTAATAGTCGATGAGGGGTTTGGTTTGGTTGTGATATACCAGCAAACGGTTCTGTATCACCTCCTCGGTGTCGTCGGTGCGGTCCGACTCCATGGCACGGTGCAGGATACGTTTGATAAGCTCTTCCTCTTCCACCTCCAGAGCCAGGGTGAGGTTGATACGCTGCCCTTCGCCCTGCAGGAACCTGTCAAGTTCTTCCGCCTGCATCAGGGTCCGAGGAAAGCCGTCAAAGATGAAACCATTGACGTCGTTATGCTTGTGCATGGCACCTTTTAAAAGGTCGATGAGCAGTTCGTCAGGCACCAGTTCCCCTTTCTCAATGATATTCCTGACCTTTAATCCCAGCGGGGTTTGATTCTTTATTTCATTTCTCAGCAGATCACCCGTTGAGATATGACCTAGACGGTATTTTTCCGCTATCTTAACCGATTGGGTTCCTTTGCCTGCCCCCGGAGGGCCGAAAATAACCAGATTAAACATACATTTGTTGTTAATGATTATGATTGGTCGATTTTATAAATATCCGGATAATTTCGCCCGTAACCGTTATAATCCAGGCCATAGCCCACGATGAAATCATTGGGTATGGTGATGCCCAGATAGTCTATACGAAAGTTTTTCCTGAAGGCGTCCTTCTTAAAGAAAAGAGCTGCAATCCTCACCTCCGCCGCACCCCGTTGCTGTAATTCCCGTATCAGCCAGTCAACGGTGATGCCGCTGTCGATGATATCATCGACGATGACGACGGTCCTGTCCCTGACATCCTCTGCCAGACCGCTGACGACCGTCACTTTTTCGGTGGTCTGCGTGCCGCTGTATGATGACAATTTGATGAATGAGACATTGCACGGGAAGGTGAACCTGCGCAGGAGATCCGACGCAAAGATAAAAGCACCGTTAAGGATGGCCAGAAACAAGGGATTGGCTCCGGCCAGGTCACGGCTCAGCTCACCGGCCAGCCTGGTCACGACAGCATCGATCTCGCCGGCAGTGATGGAAAGGACAAACTCCCGGTCGTTGACAGTTATTTTTTTCATCCGGCTTTTCCAGCATTTTTGATGCACAAATATAAGGTTTACTCAAATTCATGGATTAAAATAGGGATGCAATCTGAAAAGACGTTGAAAGAAATACGTGTCTTTATGAAATTCCGGTAGTATGAATCAGCCGTCGTTTAAGTATCTTGTATTTAACCGCAAAGAACGCAGAAGAGGCGCAAAGGGCGCAAGGTTTCATGATTAATACGTTTTTTAATTTGAATTAATTTCCAATTCAAACAAAATTAACTTCTCTTTATTTAAAATAATGGGTTCATAATACTCTGCTTTCTCTGCGCCTCCTCTGTGCACTACTATATAACTTTTTTCTTGCGATTGACTACGAATTATAGAACAGTAGAGTAGAGTGGTAGGGTTGAAAGCCCTACCACTCTACTCTACTGTCATCCGTGTTCTATTAAAAGTTATCTATTTTGATGTTGCTAAATCTATATTTAGGTGAGGACTCTGCGGTTAAATAAAAAACATATCACACATGATCAAACCACAAAATGTGATATTTTTACTCTGAATTAATACTTACACCATGGAACCAAAGGTCAGCATCATCATGGGCAGCGCTTCCGATCTGAAGGTGATGGAAGAAGCCGCTCAATTCCTCGATACAATGGAGATACCCTTCGAGATGAATGCATTATCGGCACACCGGACGCCGGAAAAAGTGGAAGCATTCGCCACCGGTGCCATAAAAAGAGGCATCAGGGTGATCATTGCCGGTGCGGGCATGGCGGCCCACCTGCCGGGCGTCATTGCAGCAATGACACCGTTGCCGGTTATCGGGGTGCCTATCAAGGCCACCCTTGAGGGGTGGGACTCTATCCTCTCCATTCTTCAAATGCCGCCAGGCATACCCGTGGCCACCGTCGGACTCAATGCTGCCAGAAACGCTGCCATACTGGCTACCGAAATTCTCGCTACAAGCGATGAGAAGCTCATGGAGAAGATGCTAAAATATAAGGAAGAGCTGAAAGAAAAAGTCGTTAAGGCGAATAAAGAGCTACAAAAGGCGGAGTACCGGTTTCGTGTCTAATTAGCTGATTAGCTGATTAGTTGATGTGCCGATTATCGTTATTTCGAAAATGTTAAAATTAAAACATCAGCTTCCGGACATGTGATTATATTTATCCAGTTTGGTGAAGAGATAAGTCATTGTTCCCGTCACAGCATCTGTAATCAGCATAGAGGGAACGGGCTTCTTTGATATTATTATAATCGAGAATCCACTGATTAAACCCAAACCCTGAAGGGACGGCATGATAAAATAAACGTCAGGGGTATAATCCTGTCCCCTTCGGGGTTGTTGGAAAACACAGACCCGGACTGCTTTGGGGCAATATGATGGTTATTTTGACAGATAGGTGAGGATGCTCAACCGGTTTGAATCGAGCACCTCATTGGCGACTTCCAGAATATCATTTGATGTGACGGCCTGTATGCGTTCGCCGATCTGGTCGAGCGATTCCACGTTATCGATGAGCAGAATACTTTTAGCCATCGAGATCATGCGTGTGAGGTTCGATTCATAGGTGATGGCGAGCTGTCCTATGAGCTGTTGTTTGGCCATGCGCAGCTGCTGAGGTCCCATAGGTTTCTCACACAGGAGCCTGAGTTCTCGCATTATGACTGCCAGTGCCCTGTCGTAAGTGCCGTTCTCAATGCCTGCATAGATGCTAAAGATGCCCGTATCGGAATAAGCATTGTAGCCCGACTCGATGGTGTAAGCCAGTCCGTTTTTCTCACGTACCGACAGGTTCAGCCTCGAGTTCATGCCGGGCCCCCCCAGCACATTGTTCAGCAAAGCCATGGTGATGCGCCGCGGATCATGATAAGGATAGGCAATGTTACCCAGCATGCAATGGGTCTGGTAGGTTCTTTTTTTGACGCTCCTCACCTGCGGACGGTAACCCCGAAAGGGTGTCCTCGCCACCTTCAGGGGATTGGGAACGATGCCGCCAAAATATTTTTCGACAAGACGTACGAACCTGCCGAACTCAATCTTTCCTACCGTGCTGATCACCATTTGATCGGTATGGTAATTCTCATGAATGAAATTCAGTATCTGGGGCTTTCCGAATTTTTTAATGATGCGAACCGTGCCGAGGATATTCCTGGCAATGGGATGACCGTCAAACACCAGTTCCTCAAAATCGTCGTAAATCTTTTCGGAGGGATTATCCTTGTATGAGTTGATCTCATCGATGATGACATCCTTCTCTTTAGCCAGTTCCTTTTCAGGAAAGGCCGGGTTGAAAACGATATCGGCAATCAGCTCCAGGGCCCTGTCGTAAAACCGGTTCAGAAAGGAGGCATGGATGCAGGTTTCCTCTTTGGCGGTGTAAGCGTTAAGATCGGCGCCGACGTTATCGAGACGGTTCAGGATGCGGTACACATTGCGTTTATTGGTACCTTTGAAGATGACATGCTCGATAAAGTGGGCCATCCCGTGTTCCGTTTCTTTTTCGTCCCTGGTGCCGGCATTGACCATGATGCCGCAATGTGCCACGGGCGCATCGATGCCTGTATGAACGAGACGAATGCCGTTCGCCAGTGTATGCCGCTGTAGCTCCATGGTTTTATTGTTTATTCTTCCGGATATCTTTTATCGGTATAGATCCAGAACAAGGGCATGTAGCCTCTCAGCTCGCCCTTTTCACTGTAATTCTCTATCAGGGGTGCGATGCCTAAGATGTTTTTCATGATCCTAAAATGTTTCTTGTCAATGGTCCACTCCTCCAGAAACCTGATCCGCGTGATCAGATTCGGATCGAGCTTCTGTTCTATCACCGTATCAAACAGGGCATAGGGAGCCGTAGGGCGCTGCACGGTGATGGTATCACGGTGATAGCCTATCTGCCGCACCTGCTCCGGCGTCAGAGGATGGTTGAAATAATCATAGGTTCTCACCTTTCCCGTATAGGCGGCATCGAGGATCATATGAACGAACTCCTCTCGCTGTGATCCTTCTATATTCTGAACCCACCAGTCAAAATCGGGATTGGGACTTTTAATGGGGACATCGTACTGGATACGTTTTGTGATGACGGTGAAATCCTTTTCAGGATTATGCCTGCACCCGGTCCAAACAATAATAATGAACACCGGAATAAGATAAATCAGGTATTTCATTGCCAGGGATATTATAGTTATGATCTTTGAAATAGTCCTCCGTGTTTCTTCGTTCTTCTTCGTGTCTCTCGGTGTAAAATAGAGAATGCAACAGTTTATCAGAACTTATTTCTGTCTACGATAAATCAAAAGTATAAAAAACCAACCTGATCATCTTTATCGAGTCTTGAAAATCAATTAACAAACCCCGGTTTTAAAAGTTTTTCATCAAAACTTCCTAATTTTGCACGGGCAAAGTGGCCGGTTATCCTGCCACTAAAACCGTTGTAAAACAGATAACCAAAGCATAATGAACAAGCTCATCATCCTCCTCGCATTGATCGGTCTCCTGGCCACGGCCTGCCACAACAAAACCCAGGATAATCCATATCAGAAAGCCATTACCAAGGCCGGACGAGAGAACTACAAGAAAGCCCTTCAGACGATTGATAACGCCATAGATGCCGATACCGCTAACGGTGAAGGTTATTACACCAGGGCTTTTTATGTGAAAGAAAAAATGGGCGATTACATGGGGGCTATCGAAGATTATTCAAAAGCCATCACCCTTTTCCGTGGCGATACGGTAAATGAATCCAAAGCTTACAGTAACCGGGGTCACGCCAAGTACATGCTGAAAGATTACAAAGGTGCTCTCGAGGATCTCGATATGGCTATCAGGTTGAATCCTGACGATCCATATATTTACAGGAACAGGGCCCTGATATTCATAGCCATAAAAAATCAGATCATGATCTGTTTCGACCTCAAAAAAGCCCTCGATCTGGGCTTCACCAACCAATACGGTGATGAGGTGGAGAAGCTCATGGAGGAATATTGCCAGCAATAGGTGATGGAAAGGCAGGCAAACATGAATCCTGTTTTCAGGCGGCGCAGTATCCGTAAATTCACTTCCGTGCCTGTCAGCCGCGATCACCTTGATGATCTGTTGCGGGCAGGCCTCTGCGCACCGTCGGCACGGAACAAACAACCCTGGTATTTTATCGTTATTGAGGAACGGCGTTTGCTTGACGCTGTTCCGCGCTTTCATCCTTACGCTTCAATGATACGGGAAGCGCCGCTGGCCATTGTAGTCTGCGGCGACCTGTCTGTCGAGAGCAATCCCGGCTACCTCGCACAAAACTGTGCCGCAGCCACTGAAAACATCCTGGTCACGGCCGCTCACCTGGGCCTGGGAGCGGTGTGGCTGGGGGTGTATCCACGCCAGGAACGCATGCAAGGATTGAAACAACTGCTGAATCTGCCCGGTCACGTCATCCCCGTGACCCTCATCGTCATTGGTCATCCCGCCGAAAAAAAACCTCCCCACGATGACTTCGACATGAACAAAGTGAGATTCAACACGTGGTAAAAAGTTGGACAAATATTATAATGTAAAGGCTATATTCACGTTTCTTACTTAAATTTGTATCTGTCAACGCGTCGGCCTGGTGAAAAAAATATATGTTCTCATCATAAAATCTTTTCTGGGCCCCTTTGTCCTCACTTTCTTCATCGCCCTTTTTATCCTGCTGATGCAGTTCCTCTGGAAATGGGTGGATGAGCTGGTGGGAAAAGGATTGGAATGGAACATCCTCACCGAGCTTCTCTTTTATGCTTCGGCCACCTTTGTACCGCTGGCCCTGCCGCTGGCCATACTTCTCTCCTCACTGATGACTTTCGGTAACCTGGGCGAAAACAACGAGCTGGTGGCCATGAAAGCGGCCGGCATCTCACTGCGCAAGATTATGATGCCGCTGATTTTTTTATCCCTGCTGACGGGTGTCGGGGCCTTTCTTTTCTCCAACTACGTCCTGCCCGTTGCCAACCTGAAATTCAGGAGCATCCTCTTCGATGTCCGGCAGCAAAAGCTGGCTTTCAATATTAAGGCAGGCATTTATTACAACGGCATCGACGGTTATGTCATCCGGGTGGGGGTTAAAGAAAAAGACGAGAAAACCATCCGTCATGTGATGATCTATGACCATATCGGCAGGACAGGCAACTCCAACCTGACCATCGCCGATTCGGGCAGGATGGAGACCACCCCCGATCAGAAGTATCTTCTCGTCACCCTGTACCATGGCACCAATTACGATGATATGGCCGACCGCTCCAGTCCTTACAAGATGACCATGCGCCGGACCGCCTTCGAGAAAGAAGAACGTCGTTTTGATCTTTCGGCATTTGCCATGACACGCACCAATGAAGACCTCTTTAAACGGCATTATCAGATGCTGAACATACAGCAGCTTCAAAAAGCCATCGATTCGCTTCACAAGGAGACACAGCAACGGTCACAATCATACAGTAACCTGTTCATCCGGAATTATACCTTTTTCAGGCCGGTGGATGATACATCGTACCGTACTGAAACAGACACGATGAAAGCTTTGAATCCCGATTTTTTATCTAATTTCCCCCCGCAGGAAAGGATTAAGATCGTCGAGAGCGCCCTCAATGCGGCCCGTAACCTAAGGATAGGCATCGATTCACAGAACGCTTACCTGGAAAGCAAAAACAAACTGATCGTAGCCCATGAAATTGAATGGCACCGTAAATTCACCCTGTCGTTTGCCTGCATCATCTTGTTCTTCATCGGTGCACCACTGGGGGCCATCATCCGGAAAGGAGGTCTGGGCCTGCCCCTGGTGGTGTCGGTCTTTCTGTTTGTCATGTATCATATCTTATCCACAACCGGCTTCAAATATGCCCAGCAAGGTGTCATGACCGCATTCACCGGCATGTGGCTCGCATCAGCTGTCTTCCTGCCTATCGGCATTCTGCTGACTTTCAAAGCCACCAGCGACTCCCCTATTCTGGACATGGATTCATGGAAAAAATTCTTCGCCAAACTGATCCATATAAAACATTAAGAAGCAAAATATGCGTGTTTTTATCATCTGCAACAAATCACCCTACCCTCCCCGTGAAGGCGGAGCCATTGCCATGCACGCCATCATCACAGGACTGATCGACGCAGGACACCAGGTCAGGGTACTCGCCATTAACACGAATAAATATTTCGTTCATCCTGACGATATTCCGCCGGAATTCAGGAAGGCGACAAACTTCGAGACGGTCTTCATCAATCTGTCAGTCAATCCCTTTGAAGCATTTATCAACCTGTTCACCACACGATCCTATCATGTTCAAAGGTTCATTTCGAAAGATATGAAGAGAAAAATATCATCCGTCCTTCAAAACAACCGGTTTGATATTATCCAGCTCGAGACTTTGTATATGGCTCCCTACATTGATATTATAAGAAAATACTCCGATGGGAAGATCATTCTCCGGGCTCATAACGTGGAGCATCTGATATGGGAAAGAATCACGAAGAATTGCAGGAATCCCCTGAAAAGATTTTATCTGGGTCACCTTTACCGCACGTTGAAGAAATTTGAACTGACGACCCTGAACCGGGTCGATGGTCTGGCAGCTATCACTAAGAAAGATGCCGACACCCTCATCCAGCTGGGGTGCCATATGCCTGTGACCGATGTGCCTTTCGGCATTGGGCCCCGTGATTATGACGGCCATCCTGACATACAACCCGAGATACCTTCGCTGTTCCACATCGGTTCGATGAACTGGATCCCTAACCTGGAAGGGATTCAATGGTTTCTGGAGAAGGCCTGGGAAAGGATCCATCAGGAGATCCCGGAGCTGACACTGTACCTCGCCGGCCGGATGACGCCCTCATGGTTGCTCAACGCCCGTTATCCCAATGTGCAGGTGATCGGAGAAGTGGATGATGCGCTGACCTTCATGCTGTCGAAGTGGATCATGATCGTTCCTCTTTTCTCCGGCAGCGGCATCAGGATCAAGATCATCGAGGCCATGGCCGCAGGAAAACCGGTCATTGCCACAACCATAGGAGCCGAAGGGATCAATTGTACTAAGGGTAAAGATATTTTGATCGCCGACACCGCCGATGAATTCTGTGAGACCTTGAAATGGTGCATCCGTGAACCGGATCGGTGCCGGGAGATCGGTGACAATGCCAAAGCCCTCATCCGGCGGGAATATGATAACCACCTTATCATCAATAAACTGACAGATTTCTATGGCCGAATTTTAGCTTCCTGACATTTGTTTGGATTAACTTATCTTCCTATATTTGCCTGGTTACCGCCATGAACACCATCATAGGAACACATGACAAGAGATTGAATGAGACTTTTCATCTTGCTACCGAGGGTTCCCTTTCCAATTGAAAAAGGCGATAAGCTTCGTGCCTACCACCAGATACGTCATTTATCCAAAACCCATGAGATCATTTTATGTGCCCTCAACGACGCCAAGCTCGACGGCACCGCCCTACCCGAATTAAGCAAATACTGCCGTCACATCCATGTAATCAGGCTCACCAGACCGGTCATCCTATGGAACATCTTCCTGGCATTCATCACCGGTAAGCCCTTGCAAATAGGATATTTTTACAGCCGGCGTGCCAAGAAAAAGATCGATTCACTCATCCGGACCTACCGCCCCGATCATATTTTCTGCCAACTCGTGAGGGTAGCCGAATACATGAGAAACATCAACATACCGAAAACCCTCGATTACCAGGATGTCTTCTCCAAAGGAGTGGAAAGGCGTATCCATTCGGCTTCATTTTATCTCAAACCCATTCTCAGACTAGAATATAAACGACTCCTGAAATATGAACATGAGGTCTTTGACCATTTCGACAACAAGGTGATCATTTCTGCCCCCGATCGTGACCTCATACCTCACGCTCGAAAAGAGGACATTACGGTTATTCCCAATGGCGTTGATCATTCGTTTTTCCAGCCTGTGGAGCATGAGAAAAACCATGACATGGTTTTTATCGGTAATATGGGTTACCCGCCCAATGTGGATGCGGCCGTGTTTCTGGTTGAAAAAATCCTTCCGCTGGTGCGGCGTGAGTATCCCGCCATGACCGTTCTGCTGGCGGGTGCCACCCCGCATGCCAGAGTGAAAGCTTTGCAGTCTGAGACAGTGCGGGTGACCGGTTGGGTCGATGATATCAGAGAGTGTTATGCCGGCGGACGCATATTCATCGCACCCTTGCAGATAGGGACAGGCCTGCAAAATAAATTGCTTGAAGCCATGGCCATGAAGCTGCCATGCATCACCACACCCCTGGCCAACAGTGCCCTGGGTGCCAGGGAGAATGAAGAAATACTGGTCGGCAGCACACCCGCCGAATTGGCAGGTCATGTCATCACCCTGCTGAAAGATTCGGGGAAAGCCAGTCAACTGGCATTGAAAGGGAGGCAGTTTGCGATTGATAACTTTAGCTGGGAAAGAAATACCCAAAAGCTCGAAGAAATAATCATGAACACTAAAAATAAACAGTCATGAATGACATGTCTAAAGACGAGAAAAACTGGGGGATGGCATGCCATCTCGCGGCACTGGCAGGTTTTATCATCCCCTTCGGCAACATCATCGGCCCCTTGGTCATCTGGTTGCTTAAACGTGATGAATACCCCTTTGTCGCCGATCAGGGTAAGGAATCCTTGAATTTCCAGATCTCTATTTTAATTTACGCTGTGGCTGGTGCCGTTCTTATCCTCCTGCTGGTAGGATTTGCCATTCTGGCCGCCATCGGACTTTTCAGCCTGATCATGGTCATCCTGGCTTCCGTTAAAGCCAGTGAGGGAGTGCTTTTCAGATACCCTCTATGCATACGGTTCATCAATTGACAACTGACCAGACTCATGAGCCAGAAACCATCCATACCCAAAGGAACACGAGATTTTTCACCCGATGAAATGGTGAAAAGAAATCACATCTTCAACACCATCATCGGTTCTTTCCAACGTTACGGCTACCTGCCCCTGGAAACCCCGGCCATGGAAAACCTGTCGACACTCCTCGGCAAATATGGTGAAGAGGGTGACAGGCTGCTGTTCAGGATATTGAACTCCGGCGATTTCCTATCGGGTATTTCAGGCGATGATCTGCAGTCGAAGGATTCCGGCCGTCTGTCCTCCCTCATCTGTGATAAAGGCTTGCGCTATGACCTGACGGTTCCTTTTGCCCGTTACGTGGTCCAGCACCTGAACGACATCACTTTCCCCTTCAAGCGGTATCAGGTTCAGCCGGTATGGCGTGCCGACAGGCCACAGAAAGGACGCTACCGTGAGTTTTACCAGTGCGATGTGGATGTCATCGGCAGCACAGCCTTGCTATATGAAGTGGAGCTGATACAGATCATCGACGATATATTCGCCGATCTGGGTATCAGAGTCGTCACCAGGATAAATAACCGTAAGATACTGAGCGGGATAAGTGACATCGTCGGTGAGGGAAGCCGGTTCCAGGATATCACGGTGGCCATTGATAAACTTGATAAAATCGGTCCCGAAGGAGTGAAGGAGGAGCTGGCGTCGCGGGGGCTGTCAAAGCAGGCCATAGAGCGTTTGCAACCCCTGATGCTCATGACCGGCACATCAGCCCATAAACTGGCTTCCCTGTCAGAAATCTTGTCATCAAACAATATAGGCATGAAAGGACTCGAGGAAACAGGTACCATCCTGGACTACCTCGATGCCCTTGATCTCGGTGATAATGTTGAATTTGACCCCACACTGGCCAGAGGATTGAATTATTATACGGGTACCATCATCGAAGTGAAAGCTGCCGATGTCCCTATGGGCAGCCTGTGCGGCGGCGGACGTTATGACGATCTGACAGGTATCTTCGGCCTGCCTGGGGTCTCAGGTGTCGGGATATCGTTTGGTGCCGACAGGATCTACGACGTGATGGATGCATTGCATCTGTTTCCCGGCCGGACGGCTTCAACCACCCAGGTGTTGTTCGTCAATTTCGGGCATACCGAGGAAATGCATTGTCTTCCCTTGATGGCCATGGTCAGAAAAGAGAAAATTAACGCCGAAATTTTTCCCGAATCAGGAAAGCTGAAAAAGCAAATGGCTTATGCCGATAAAAAAAACATTCCATTTGTCGTTCTGATCGGTGAAAATGAAATCACCAACAACCAGGCAGTCATCAAGGATATGAGAAATGGCGAACAGACCATCATGCCGGAAAACCAACTGATCAATTACTTAAAAAAAAGAGTGACGGCACCTGAATCGTGACCGTTAAATTTGTATTTTTAGCCTCCAGAATATTGAAATCATGACTTATATCATTAAAGGAAGCGGAATGACCATTCAAGATGTCGTACGTGTTGCCCGTCATGGTGAGGATGTGGCTTTGCATCCTGATGCCGTGAAGCGTATCCTGGCATGCCGCGCCATGCTTGAGAAAAAAATAGAAGCCCATGAGATCATGTATGGCGTCAACACAGGTATCGGTGAATTTTCAGAGATCGTACTGAATGATGAACAGGTCAGACAATTTCAGAAATACCTTATATATAATCATGCGGCGGGCATAGGTGATCCGGCACCACTTGAGTATGTCAGGGGTGCCATGTTGTCACGCATCAATGTCCACGCCCATGGCAACTCGGGATGCCGGCTGGAGATCACTCAAACACTGGTCGACATGCTGAACAAAGGTGTCACACCCTATGTCTGCCAGAAGGGTTCGGTGGGAGCCTGTGGTGATCTGGCACCCATGTCGCAGATAGCCCTGCTCATGATGGGTGAAGGGAAAGCTTACTACCAGGGGGAGTTGCTGGACGGTAAAGAGGCTATGGACGGGGCGGGTATAGCCGTTCCGGGACTTAAGGCGAGAGACGGTCTGGCAACCATCAACGGTTCCAACATGCTCACGGCCATGAGCGCCCTCTTTCTCTATGATGCCGACCGTTGGTTGCGGCAGGCCGAGATTGCTGCCGCCATGTCGCTGGAAGCTCTGAAAGCCAATATGCGGCCATACCATGCCAAGCTCCATGAAGCCCGCGGCTTTCCGGGTGCCGTAAGAAGCGCCAAGGCAATATGTAAAGTGGTGGAAGGTGGTGATCTCTTTGAAAACCGCATCAAATGCAAGGTGCAGGATGCCTACAGCATGCGCAGCACCCCCCAGGTCATCGGCGCCGCACATGATGCCCTGGCTTTTGCCCGCAGCCAGGTCGAGATCGAACTCAACGGCGTGGGCGATAATCCCGTCTTTTTTCCCGATGAGAACCTGCAGCTTTCAGGAGCTAATTTTCAGGGATCCCCTGTTTCCCTCCCGATGGATATGGCCGGTGCAGCCATCACCATGGTGAGCGTGATGTCGGAGAGAAGAATGAACAGGCTGAACAATCCAGCCCTGAACGTCGATCTACCGGCTTTCCTGACAAAAGGCGCCGGGATGTTCTCGGGACTGATGCTGAGCCAGTATACGGCCGATATGATGATCGTGGAACAACGCATCCTGTCCATGCCCGCATCCATTCAATCCATCCCGGCTGCAGCCGACCAGGAAGATTTCGTTTCGATGGGTATGAACACGGCCATAAAGAATTTTCAAATACTGGACAATGCCTATGGAGTGCTGGGCATCGAATTTATGGCTGCAGCCCAGGCCCTTGATTTCCGCGATTATACTTTCGGCCGCGGCACCGCCAAGGCACGCGAGGTCATCCGTCGCCATGTCGCTTTTCTCGATGAGGATCGCCCTCTGTATGATGATCATACCACGATGAAAGAATTGGTCAAATCATGCGAAATCCTTGAAGAAGTAGAGCGAATTACGGGCAACCTTAATTAAATGTTAAGGTAAAATTATTTTTTTTATTTTTTTATAAAATATCCTTAAGAAATTGCGTATCTTAGAGCCTCTTTTCCGGGGGAGTAACGGATTGCTATTTATCTTTTTTGTATATTTAATAAAAATTTTGATTGTAATTCTGTTAAACAACTAAATTACTAACAAAAACCATCGATTATGAGAAAATTTACTCTTTATAAAATCTTAAAAGTCAGTTTAATTTCAATTTATTATAAATTTCGTTCTAAATTTTCATTCAATTTATTTTGGAATTTCGCTTCATTTTCATAATTTGGCTGCTAATTTATGGGGGAATAAATCTTTTCATTAATTTATTACCTAATTATTGACAAAAATCAAATATCTACTTTAACAGTATTACTAACCAAAAATTGCAGACTATGAGACAATTTACCCTTTTGCTTGCACTTTTATTTTTTATAGGAATGCAGGCTGTTAATGCACAAAGAACCATCTCGGGCAAGGTCACCAGTTCTGAGGATGGTTCACCAATACCGGGGGTTACGGTAGTCGTCAAGAACACCACCACCGGTACTACCACCAATGTTGAAGGCAAGTATGAGCTGACCCTCCCGCGGGATGCCAAAACATTAGTCTTCTCTTATGTTGGAAGGGTAACCCAGGAACTTCCTATAGGTACGAACAACACCCTGGATGTCGCTCTGGAACCTGATATTCTGAGCATCGAAGGTATTGTCGTCACGGCCTTGGGTATCACCCGTGAAAAGAAGGCTCTGGGTTATGCCGTACAGGATGTCACCGGTGATGATATTAACGCCGCCAAAGAAACCAACATTGTGAATTCGCTCTCCGGGAAGGTGGCCGGGGTGCAGGTCATTAATGCCAGCGGTGCCGTGGGCTCCTCAGCCCGTATCACCATCCGCGGTAACAACTCCTTCGGCAACAACCAACCCTTATTCGTTGTTGACGGTGTACCTATTTCCAATTATTCCACCGAAGTGAACCAGTACGCCAGTACAAATTTTAGTGGCTCCACCGAATATACCGGTGTTGACTTCGGTAATGCGGCCATGGATATCGATCCCGATAACATCGAATCAATCAGTGTCCTTAAAGGCGCCAATGCAGCCGCTCTTTACGGATCACGTGCCGCCAACGGTGTGGTGCTGATCACGACCAAGTCATCCAAGAGAGGTGCCGCCAAAGGTATCGGCGTTACGTTCACCACCTCTTACGAGATGAACCAGGTCAGCTATCTGCCTCTGTACCAGAATAAATACGGACAGGGTTATGCCGGTGATGAATATCTTTATCATGAATACACCGGTAAAAATGCTTACGACGATCTGGCCGCTTACCAGGCCTGGTGCCTCGAAAATTCATTCAGCTATTACGACGGCAAATGGGGCGGCGTGAACGACGGTATGGACGAATCCTGGGGACCACGGCTGGATATAGGCCTCCAGATACCCCAGTTCGACAGCCCGCTGGTCGACCCCAACGATCCCACACAAGGCCATGTCCCGGCACCCTGGGTGTCACAACCCAATAACATTAAAGACTTCTTCGTGACCGGCGGTATCTTCGATAATAACCTCTCCCTTGTCGGTGGCTCTGAAAATGCCAACGCCCGCCTGTCCCTGTCATCATACAATGAAACAGGGGCTATACCAAACACCGACCTGAAAAGATATACGGTCAACTTCAGCGGTAATGTCAACCTGTCAAAAAGGTTATCGGCAAATGCCGTCATCACCTATGTGACTAACCGGAGCGATAACCTGCCGGGCAACGGTTATGATGAGAATAACATCATGCAGTCCCTGGGTTCATGGTTCGGCCGCCAGGTCAACATGACCGATCTGAAAGACCACTGGACCGAGCTCAATGCCTTCGGCGACCCTTACAACTGGAACTCCAACTACCATAACAACCCCTACTGGTCGGTTAATAATAATACCACCTCCAGGACCAGGAACAGGGTGTTAGGCAATGTCAACCTGACCTATAAGATCACCGACTGGTTCAGTGTGATGGGACGTATCGGAACCGACACCTATGACGAATCGAGAAAGCATGTATGCCACGATCAATCCATCGAATCGACTTCCGGCGGTTTCTTCTGGCAGAACTCCCGTGTGGAAACGGAAACCAATGCCGACCTGATCTTTACCATCGACAAGCAGTTGAGCGAGGACTTCGGCCTGCAGGCTACCCTTGGAGCCAATTACAGGAATAATAAATATACATTTGTGAACTGGATGGCCAATGAGCTGACCGTACCCAACCTGTACACAATCGGCAATGTGAAAGGCAATGCCACTGTGACTCAATACGATGCTGAAAAAGAAATTCACAGTGTCTACGGATCCATCAGCCTGTCATTCCGCCGTATGCTGTACCTCGATATCACCGGAAGGACCGACTGGAGTTCCACGCTTCCAAAAGACAACTGGTCCTATTTCTATCCTTCTTACAGCCTAAGCTGGGTCTTCACCGAAACCTTCGATATCTCACCGAGTATCCTCAGCTTTGGCAAGATCAGGGGCAGCTATGCCCAGGTGGGTAATGATACCGATCCCTACCAGCTTTCGCCGGCTTATTCAGCCGATGCCTCCCCCTTCAATGGCGTCGGATTGTACTTCTACACAAGGACCATTCCTCCCCTCGGCCTGATGCCCGAGAAAACAAACAGCTATGAAATCGGTACCGACCTGAAGTTCCTCAATAACAGGCTGGGTGTTGATTACACCTATTACAATAAAAGCACCTTCAACCAGATCCTGGCAGTCAATATCTCCAGGTCGAGCGGTTTCAGCAGCATGCGTCTCAATGCAGGCCAGATCGACAACTGGGGGCACGAATTGATGGTGACGGGTGTGATCCTCAAATCAACCGGGGGTCTGAACTGGGAAATCAACCTCAACTGGTCGAAGAATCACAACAAAGTGGTCGAGCTCTATGGTGAACTCCAGGCTTACCAGATTGTCGCTTCATGGCAGGGTGTCACCATCGAGGCACGTCCCGGCGAACCTTACGGTGTGATAAGGGGCAGGGGATTTACTTATGATGACAATGGCAACATCATTATCAAATCCAATGGCCTTCCCCAGTCCTCCGCCACCCCCGTCAACATCGGTAACATCGAGCCTGACTGGCTGGGAGGGGTCCGCAACACCTTCAGGTGGAAAAATCTTTCTTTCAGCTTTCTCATCGATATGCGCAAAGGCGGCGATATCTTCAGCGTAACCGACTGGTTCGGCGCTTACGCCGGTGTGACCAAAGAAACAGCTGAAGATATTGAGGGTGACCACGTGAAACCTGCCGGCGATCCCAATGAAATAAGAAGGGATGGCGTCATTATCGAAGGCGTACAGATAGATGAACAGGGTAACAGCATACCCAATACGACGGTTGTTTCAGCCGAAGACTTCTATGAAAGCTATTGGGGATTGCAGCAATACTCCATCATCGACGGCAGTTTCGGCAAATTGCGTGAAGTCATCATCGACTATCAGCTGCCGGATGAATGGATGAACAAAACCAAATTCATCAAATCATGCGATATATCCCTCTATGGCAGAAACCTGGCCTTGTTGTGGCGGTCGAAAAGCAATGATGTCCGCATCGATCCCGAAACAGGTTTCGGCACTACCAATAACGGGGTAGGACTTGAACAATATCAGTTGCCCCCGACCAGGACCATGGGTATCAAGTTAAGGTTTACTTTCTGACCGGCCCATCCCAATTCAAGATGAACATATTAACTAAAAAATTATGACAATGAAAAAAATAGTAAAAATAAATATCATCCTGGTCATCGGACTGATCATTTCACTCATTTCGTGCACCAAGGATTTTGAAAGTATGAACAAGGACCCCAACAGGCCCCTCGATGTTCCGTCGACCAATATTCTTGCTCATAGCATCCGGTATATCGGCGATAACTTTTTTAATGACTGGCAGGGCATGAACGAGATGTGCAGCTATGCCGGACAGATCAGCAAGATACAGTATGTGGACGAAGCCCGTTACAACTTCCGTGAGGGGGTTGTGAACAATGCCTGGTCCGATTACTATACCATTCTGAACGACCTGGCCATCATTCAAAAGAAATCAGATGTTGAAAACACCATGAACATGAAAGCCGCCGCCATGACGTTTTCATGCATGCTGTGGCAGATGTGCACCGACCAGTGGAAAGCCGTTCCCTATTCTCAGGCTTTGCAGGGTATTGATGCGGATGGACTCGTTGGAATAACCAATCCGGCTTATGATGCACAGGCCGACATTTATTATGCCCTTGCCGACAAGCTGAAGGAAGCTGCCGACCTGTTCGCCGGAGGTTATAATGATGAGCTTGGTGATGGTGATCTTTTATTCAATGGTGATGTTGCAAAATGGCAGAAGTTCTGTAACTCGTTACGGTTGCGTTTGGCCATCCGCATGTCAGGTGCCACGACAACCGCCGGCGCTGTGGATAAAGCCAAAGCCATCTTCGAGGAGGTCATGGGCGATCCGGGCAAATATCCGGTCATGGCCAGCAATGACGATAATGCCTTTCTATGGTGGCCGGGGACATCACCTTACAAAGAACCTTATGAGGAGATTTCAGAAACTCGTGATGACCATGGTATGTGCGTTGTTATGATCAATTACCTGACCATGTACAATGACCCAAGATTGCCGGTATATGCGCATCCGGCTTATATTGACTCCATTACCGGTCTTCCTGTTTACAGGGGTGTGGATCCCGGCGCCATTGACGGCACTTTTCGCATGGATACCATTTCCCGCATAGGTTACCGCTTCCGTGACAACCCGGCAGGATTTACTCCCTTCATGAGGTATTCCGAAGTCCTTTTCGACATCGCCGAAGCGTCGTTTAATAACTGGACCACCGGATGGACAGCACAGGACGCTTACGAGGCAGGAATAAAGGCCTCCATGGAAGAAAATGATATCTCCGACCAGGATGCCATCAATACCTATATGGGGCAGGAAGGTGTGGCATGGACAGGTGATGATGTGAAACAGATCTACCTCCAGAAATGGATCTGCATTTTCAAAGAGGGACAGGAAGCCTGGGCTGAAACCCGCAGAACAGACTGGCCTTATGTGGAAGTGGCCCCCGGCTCGGCATATCCCGGCCATAACCGCCAGCCGTTCCGTTATCCCTATCCCACAAATGAACAAAACCTCAACGGGCCTAACGTGGATGCCGTCAGCGGAGGTATCGTCGACTTGTTCTGGGGCCAACAGATGTTCTGGGATACCAGAACAGGTGTTAATTAAGGAGAACATCCTTACATACAAAACAAAAAGCCTCAGGTTACCCTGAGGTTTTTTGTTTCATTTCTGTAAACCATTAAGCCGCCGTTTCATATCAATACACAAGCTGTCATATTCCTTCCTGAGGATGGCCTCAACAGGTTTGGCCGGTGGTGATTCCACCTTTAACGGATCTACTGGAGAGCCGTTTTTGAAAATGCGGAAGTCGAGGTGCGGTCCGGTGGCCAGACCACTTTTTCCCACATACCCGATGAGATCGCCCTGATGTACACGGACACCCTGTTTCATACCCCGGGCATAACCCGATAAATGCATGTATAGTGACGTATACGCTGAATTATGACGTATCCGGATGTAACGTCCTCCTCCTTTCACATCGAAGCCCACGCCTATCACTGTTCCATCGCCGATGGAATGCACCGGCGTGCCCATAGGTGCCGCATAATCAACACCAAAATGAGGCCTGCGTATCTTGAGAATGGGATGCATACGGCTCCTGGAATAACGCGAGCTGATGCGGTTGTAACGCAACGGCGCCTTCAGAAAAGCCCGCCGGACACTGTTGCCCTGGTCATCAAAATAATCACCCTCATGCTCCTGAACGTAATAAAATGCATAGTAATCATTGCCCATCGTATTGAAGCAGGCAGCCAGAATGCGCCCGATGCCGATCGTATCACCTTCAATCACTTCCTCTTCATAAATGACACGGTAACTGTCGCCGGCCTGTATCCCGAAAAAATCGATGGTCCAGGCGTATATATCCGACAGCTCAACGGCCAGATAAGGGTCCAATCCGTTATCCAGAACAGAATTCCAAAGCGATGACTGAATGATTCCCTGCGCCGATGCGATGAACGTTTTGACTTCTTTTTCTCCCATGTAGACTCTCGCCGAATCGTGCAGATCGAAAACTACAAATGAAACAGGCGAAATCTCATAAATGAAATACCTGACAACCACTGTCGAATCCCTGGTGCAAAACACGGTGTAGTCATTGCCTGCCCTGATCTTCCTGACATCAAAAACGGGTCTGGCCAGTCTGATCAGACGGTCAATAGTGGAGTAATCAACATGAAAAGACTGAAGAATGCCCGAAAGGTTCTGATTGGGTTGTATTTTTCCTTTTATGATCCTGAAAGAATCCACATTGATACCGTACTCAAAATGGGGCTCATGAATGGTAAGGGTCGCCCTATCCCTTTCCCTGACCCTGGGATGCCGGGGTAATAAAAGGATAACAACCAAAATGACAAGAATCAAAAAACCTACTATGATGAGAATGATCCGTCGCCGTTTCACATTTTTAATTGTTACGGAGAGCGAAGTCTCGCCCGGCTTCGAGGGCTTTCAGGTTAAAGTCGACGATCTCCTGTCCTTTGGCTTTGAAGAATTCCCTGATGGCATCTTCCAGGCCGGCGAAGGCAATGCCGAGGCATGGTGAGGAAGCACCCAGAATAACCATGTTGGCGGCTCTGAGAAAACCAAGGTCCCTGGCTATCTTCTCTGCGTCGATCATGATGTTATGCGGGATCTTGACGATTTCGGCAAGGATCTTATCAATGGACGGATAATCAGGAATGTTAATATATGGCACCGTGTTGGTCACCACCCAACCATCTGTTGACAGCATGGGCAGGTAACGCAGTGCCTCCATGGGTTCGACGGAGAGGATGAGGTCGGCCTGACCGGTAAGTATCAGGTCGGAGGCGATGGTTTTATCCGAGAGCCGCAGGTTGGAATGCACGTCACCACCCCTTTGGCTCATGCCATGGATCTCGTTTTGTTTGAGATAAAGACCCGAACGCACGGCAGCCATGCCGATGATGGCCGAGATGGTCAGTATCCCCTGTCCTCCGACACCCGCAAGAATAACATCCTTCTTCATCCGACTTCCTGTTTTTGCATTTTCCCCGGTTTCTCCGTCTTAACTCTTTTGGTGGCTGTCTGAATGCACTCACGCCGCGGTATGATGACGGAGACACCCTGGTAGGCGATTTCTTTCCTGATAATCCCCAGGTTTTTTGTATGCTCTTTTGGCAAAGGATTTAAAACGAAGATATGCTCTTTCTCCACGCCTATGGCCTCGCAGATGGCTTCCAGCTTGCTTTCACCGGCCGTGGGCTGGCCGCCTGTCATGGCCGTGGTCTCATTATCCAGGATCAGGACGGTGATGGGTGATTTATCGTTCACCGCGTCGAGCAGGCCGGTCATGCCGGAATGGGTGAAGGTGGAATCACCGATGACAGCCACGGCGGGTGTCAGTCCGGCATCGGCAGCTCCTTTGGCCATGGTGATGGAAGCGCCCATGTCGACACAGGTATTGATGGCATGATAGGGTTCAAGGGCCCCCAGGGTGTAACAGCCAATGTCGGAGAAAACCCTACCCTTGGAATAGCCGGCCATGGCTTCATTCAGAGCCAGATAAGAATAGATATGGGGACAACCCTTGCATAGTGACGGTGGCCGCGGACAGACAACACCCGGCACCGGAGGGCCCTCACATACCTTGATGCCCAGTGCCGTGGCCACCTTGCAAGGCGTCAGTTCCCCGTCACGTGGCAGACTGCCGTCAAGGCGTCCTTTGATGACTCTGGAATGCATGAAATAAGCCGGCAACAATTCCTCAATGAACGGATACCCGTCCTCGAGAACGAGGATCTGCTCACAGGCATCATAAAGTTTCGCGATGAGTGTTTCAGGCAACGGGTACTGACCTATCTTAACCACGGGATAGGGTATCACACGGTCAGGGTAATTTTCAAGAAGATAGTTAAAGGCGATGCCTGCCGTGATAATGCCTAAACTTTTATCGGAACCGTCGAGGTATATATTATAAGGTGATGTCTCCGCGGCCGCCAGCAACTGAGGCTGATTTTGCAGCAACCGTTTAAAACGCCGCCTGGCATTGACCGGTAAAAGAATAAATTGCCTTAAATCCTCGGGCAGTCTCAAATGATTTTGTTGTAACGTTTCCCTGCGTACAATCCCGGCGCGGGAATGGGCCAAACGTGTTGTCAAACGCATTAGCACGGGAGTGCCCAGCGTCTCCGACAGAGCCAGACCATGGAAGACCATGTCGTAAGCTTCCTGCTGGTTGCCGGGTTCAAGGATCGGGATCATGGCGAATTTACCATAAAAACGGGAGTCCTGTTCGTTTTGAGATGAGTGCATCGAAGGATCGTCGGCGGCCACGATCATCAGCCCGCCATTGGCACCGGTGATGGCTGAATTAATGAAAGGATCGGCGGCGACATTCAATCCGACGTGCTTCATGCAGGCCATGGCTCTCTTACCGGCGTATGACACCCCCAGCGCGGCCTCCATAGCCGTTTTCTCATTGGCACACCAGGAGGCACGCACCTGCCCCGCCTGCGCCTGTTCCGATCTGATCACGTACTCGGTGATCTCCGTCGAAGGCGTTCCCGGGTAAGCATAAACAGCCGTTATACCCGCATCCAAAGCACCCTGTGCTATGGCTTCATCACCCAGTAAAACGAATGTTTGCATTTCGCTGTGGTTTGGTTGAAAGAAGTATTCCCCGAGCCAGGGCTTCCTTACAAATGTAATGAAAAATAACCAAACGCTTCTTCCCATTATGATTTTTTAAGGCCGGAACCTTATTTATACTTAATTTAAGTAATTTTGCCCGCCTGATATATATGCAACGATGAATTACCTGGCACACACTTATTTGTCGGATCTGGCCGGTGATGATGAAAAGCTTTTCCTGGGAAATTTCATTGCCGATCATGTCAAGGGTAATCACATCAACCACTTTGATGCCGGCATTGTCAGGGGTATTGTGCTGCACAGGAAAACGGACGAATTCACCGATAAACACCCTTCGTTTATAGCTTGCCGCGACCGGCTGGCACCCCGTTACCACAAATACGCCGGCGTGATCACCGATATGTTCTACGATCATTTTCTTGCCGCTAACTGGTCCGGTTTCTCAAATGAAAGCCTGCAGGCCTTCACCGAACGTCACTACCGTGTCCTGCTGAAAAACTTTCTGCTTCTGCCCGGTAAAACGAAGCGTATTCTTCCTTTTATGATCAGATCGAATTGGCTGTCCTCCTATGCCCGTCTGGAATTTCTGCAGAGAAGCCTGGAGGGTATGGCCGTTCGCACGCCTTTTCAATCACATATGGATAAAGCCGTCAAAGATTTAAGAGAAGATTATTCCTTTTATAAGAAGGAATTTTATGTTTTCTTTCCGGCCGTCATCGCCTTTGTGAAGGGCCTGTTAGCCGGCGAGTTGCAGGTCACCGCAACTGAATAGGAACGGGTGTTCCTTATCGTTCAAAGAATTTAATGCACCATCTGTTTTGTCACGCTTTTTTCAACCACCTCTTCGAGCATTGTGGTGGTCAGTGACTTGGGACGCTCGATGGGATACATCAGGGCACGGTCCCATATCACGTTGGCACAGATCCCGATGGATCTCCCCACTCCGAAAAGCACGGTATAAAAATCAAATTCCGTGATACCATAATGCCATTGCAGCAGGCCCGAATGAGCGTCGACGTTGGGCCAGGGATTCCTGGCATGACCATGTTCCATAAGGATGGGAGGCACCACCTTATATAAAAGATCGATGTACTTGAACAAAATGTCGTCAAGCATATGTTTCAGGGCAAAGTCACGCTGAAGAAGAAACCGGGGATCGGTCTTGCGCAAAACAGCATGACCGTAACCCGGAATGACACGTCCAGAGTTAAGCACATCCCATACGAACTGTTTCATTTCGTCTTCGGTGGGTACTTTGTCATTCATCTTATCCTTAATATCCAGCAGAAAACGCAGAACCTCCTGATTGGCCAGACCGTGAAGAGGACCTGCCAGCCCGTTGATCATGGCAGGAATGGCCAGATAGAGATCCGATAAGGCGCTGGCCACCAAATGACCCGTATGGGCACTGACATTACCGCTCTCATGATCGCTGTGCAGGATGAAATTGAGTCGTGACACATCATCATAAGGACTTTTAATGCCCATCATGTGAGCGAAATTACCGCCGAAATCGAGGCCGGGATTAGACTGGATGTATTTGCCGTCACGGTACAACTTGGCGTATATGTAAGCCGCTATCTCAGGTATCTTGGCCAGAAGATTCATGGCATCCTCATAGGTCGGATCCCAGAACTCCGTTTTAGGCAACCCGGCAGCATATTTCTTGGCAAAAAACGATTCCCTTTGCAATGTCATGATGGCTGCAGAGAATATGGTCATGGGATGGCTGCAACAGGGCATCGAATCAATGATCTCATACACATACCGGGGAAGGATATGCCTTTTCCTGAATTCATCAGCCACTTCGGCCACCTCCTTCTCGGTGGGTATATCGGCGGTCAGAAGCAAAAACACGAGGCCTTCCACATACGGCATCTCGGCACCGGGTGGTTTGGGTAATAATTTCATCAGTTCGGGAAGGGTATATCCCCTGTAACGTATACCCTCGTTGGGATCAAGGTAGGAAATATCGGTGACCAGGCATTTAATGCCTCTCATGCCTCCCAGGATCTGACCGATCGTCACCTTGTCGACCACCATGTCGGCAAATTCATTCATCAGCCTGGCGGTACGTGGTCTCCATTCCATGATCTTATCGAGAAGATGCTCTTTTAAAGTTGCCATGGTATGATTAAATTAATGTATACTCATCGAATGATTACTTTATTGTCTCCATGTTTTCAATGATGGCGGTGCCAAACTCCGAACATTTCAGGAGGGTGGCATCCTTCATTTGCCTGTGGTAGTCGTAGGTCACCTTTTTCTGACCGATGGTTTTAACCAGGGCATTCCAAATGATATCATTCACTTCATGCCAGCCGAGGTATTTAAACATCATGGCACCCGACAGGATCACCGATCCGGGATTAACCTTGTCAAGATTGGCATATTTGGGTGCTGTGCCGTGAGTGGCCTCAAAGATCGCATGACCCGTCTCATAATTGATGTTGGCACCGGGAGCGATACCGATACCGCCCACCTGGGCTGCCAGGGCATCGGAAATGTAATCGCCGTTAAGGTTCATGGTAGCGATCACATCAAATTCACTGGCACGTGTCATCACCTGCTGTAAAGCAATGTCGGCAATGACGTCACGGATGAGCAGCTTGTCTTTCCATTGATTGTTGCCATGAGTGGGTAACAATCTCATAGCCTCTTTCACTTCCTTCACAATATCCTGTTTTTGTTTTTCCGTCATCATATCATAGCCCGGATCGATCAAGCGGGCATTTTCCTCCTCGCTGATGCCGGGATTGTTGCTTTTATTTGTCAGAATCCAGCTTTCCCTTTCCGTCACCACATTGTTCCTGAACTCTTCCTTAGCCAGTTCATACGCCCATTGTTTAAAGGCTCCTTCCGTGAATTTCATGATATTGCCTTTATGCACCAAAGTCACCGATTGACGGTGTTCCTCCAGGGCGAAGCGGATAGCGGCGCGCACCAGACGCCGGCTGCCCTCACGTGATATGGGTTTAATGCCAATGCCGGATGTTTCAGGGAAACGTATCTTCCTGGTCCCCAGATCATATGTGATGAAAGCGATCATTTTACGGGCTTCAGGTGATCCCGCCGGCCATTCAATGCCGGCATAGATATCCTCGGTATTTTCACGGAAAATGACCACATCCACCTCTTCAGGATGCCTGACAGGGGACGGTACACCGTCAATGTAACGGACAGGTCTTAGGCAGGTGTATAGATCCAATTCCTGCCGCAAGGCCACATTCAATGAGCGTATGCCTCCCCCCACCGGTGTCGTCAGCGGACCCTTGATACCGACAAGGTAATCGGTAAAAGCCCGCAAGGTTTCCTTAGGCATCCACTCACCACTCTTATTGAAGGAATTCTCGCCGGCATAGACTTCCAACCACCTGACCCCACGCTTCCCGCCATAGACGAGGTGCACGGCAGCATCAAACACCCTGCGGGCAGCACGCCATATATCAGGCCCTGTTCCGTCACCCTGAATAAATGGTATAACAGGAAAATCGGGTACATGCAACTTTCCCGATCGGATGGTTATCTTCTCTCCCTTATCCATATTTTTGACAAACTATTATAATGTGAATAGATCGTCGCTCCGGAGTTACAAAATTATATATAACTATGTAAATAATACAATATATAGTGCCCGACTTTGCTTTCCCCTGCACAAAGTCTGTTTATCCTTTTTTCTTTTCAGTTTAACAGAGTAAATATTGGATTGTTCATCCTTTCAGGGATTTTAAAATGAATGTATAAGTCAGATTTGGTGGTGTCATCTTTATCACATTATTTTTACTATAAACACCGTTCAATCTAATTTTTTATAGCTTTGCACAACCTGAATAACCAGATGTCATAAAAGTGCGATCCATACCGGGACCAGGAGAGTAAAATGAATGTAAAAATACCACGCCTGTCTTTATTATGCTTTATTCTATTCCTGAACATTTTCACGGGCTTTCAGGATGCCATAGGTCAGACCGCCACTGTCCGTGGTTTTGTTTATGAAAAGCAATCGGGTGAGCCTGTCATCTTCACCAACGTTTATCTTTACAAAACCTCTTACGGTGCTGCTACCGATGTAAACGGTTATTTTGTTATATCCCAGATACCGCCGGGAGAATATCTGCTGATGGTCACCTATCTTGGATATGACACCTTACGTATACCTCTGAGGCTCAATGCCAATGATATCATCACAAAAAAGTTCTACCTTACTCAGTTGTCCGTGCTGCTCAATGAAGTAAACATATCGGGGACGAGGGAACAGGTGCGCACCGAAACAAGGACCTCCGTCGTGACGATCACGCCTAAACAGATTGACCAGATACCATCCATTGGTGGGCAGCCCGATATTGCCCAGTACCTTCAGGTATTGCCGGGGGTCATCTTTACAGGCGACCAGGGGGGACAACTGTATATCAGGGGAGGTTCACCCGTACAGAACCTGGTGCTGCTCGACGGCATGATCATTTATAATCCCTTTCATTCCATCGGACTCTTTTCGGTTTTCGATACCGAAATCATCCGCAGCGCGGAGGTTTATACGGGAGGTTTCGGAGCGGAATATGGCGGACGGATATCATCGGTAATGGACATCACCACACGCGACGGTAATAAAACCAGGATAGCCGGTAAAGCCGGTGCCAGCACTTTCGGTGGGGAATTAATGATTGAAGGTCCCCTGAAGAAGCAAAAGGAAGATAATAAGGGAAGCTCGTCTTTCATTCTTTCCGCAAAAAATTCGTACCTGAAACAGAGCTCAAAAATTTTTTATCAATATATTGACACGGCGGGGCTGCCATTCAATTATCTGGATCTCTATGCGAAACTCTCATTGAATGGGAGCAATGGCAGCAAAGTCAATTTTTATGGTTTCTCATTCGACGACAGAGTGGATAATTATAAAGCCCTGTCGAATTTTCACTGGAATTCATATGGCGGTGGGCTCAATTTCGTTGTCATCCCGGGTAAATCACCCGCATTGATGGAAGGTAACGTCGACTACTCCGATTATAAAATCTCCCTCGATGAAATAGCCAGTCCCTCCAGAACCAGCGAGATCAACGGCTTCAACGTCGGACTCGGATTCACCTATTTCCTCGGTAAAGATGTCCTGAAGTACGGTGTGGAGCTTCTGGGCTACCAGACCCTCTTTAACTATTTCAATTCCGTTAACCGGAAAATAGAGCAAAATGAGAACACCACCGAGCTTGGGGTATATGTAAAATACAAGACTATTCTGGGTAAATTCCTCCTTGAACCCAGTTTCAGGATTCAGTGGTATGCCTCCCTGGCCAATCTTTCGCCTGAGCCGCGTCTGGCTGTGAAATATAATGTGGCCGACAAGTTCAGGGTCAAACTGGCAGGCGGGTTCTATTCGCAGAACCTCATTAGCGCCCGCTCCGACCGCGATGTGGTGAACCTGTTTTATGCTTTCCTCTCCGGACCTGACAACCTGCAGGAGAATTTCAAAGGCAGGCCCGTCAGGCAGGCACTACAGAAAGCCCAGCACATCATCCTGGGAATTGAATGGGATATCTTTAAAAATACCACCCTGAATGTGGAAGGATATTACAAGAACTATTCACAGCTTACCGATCTTAACCGCAATAAAATTTATGACGACAACGGCGATAACCAGGATAAGCCATATTATCTCAGGAAAGATTTTATTTTGGAAGATGGTTATGCCGATGGTTTGGATATATCATTTAAATATGAGCGCAACCGTTTCTATTTCTGGGCTGTCTATTCTCTTTTCTGGGTGAGGCTTTCGGATGAGCTGATCTCTTTTTACCCGCCATACGACAGGCGTCACAATGTCAACCTCGTGTCCAGTTATAAATTCGGGGCCTCCAACAACTGGGAATTGGATGCCCGCTGGAATCTGGGATCAGGATTTCCTTTCACCAAGACACAGGGTTTTTACGAAAAGCTGACCTTTCTCGATGGCATCAACTCAGATTACACCACCGCCAACGGGGAGCTTGGGATACAATACGCCACCTTCGACGGTGGACGTCTGCCTTACTACTACCGCATGGATGTCAGTCTCCTTCGCCGGATACAGTTGTCGCGTTATGCCAGGATGGAAATCACGGTGAGCATCACCAACCTGTTCGACCGTGACAACATATTCTATGTCGACCGTATCACCGGCGAGCAGGTCTACCAGCTGCCTTTGATGCCCAGCGGTGGTATACGTTTCTTTTTCTGAGACAGGTCTCATTCCCTGGTTTTACTGTCAATGATGATGGTCACGGGTCCATCGTTGATCAGTTCCACCTGCATGTAAGCCCCGAATTCGCCTGTTTTAACGGGTTTGCCCAGCAGCTGTCCCAGAACATCCCTGAAACTTTCATAGAGGGGTATGGCTTGTTCGGGACGGGCCGCCCTGAAATAGGATGGCCTGTTACCCTTTTTCGTGCTGGCATGCAGCGTAAACTGGCTGATGACCAGGATGTCGCCACCGGTATCGGTGACCGGTCTGTTCATCACACCCTGATCATCATCAAAAATACGGAGCCTGATGATTTTACCTGCCAGCCATTCAATATCCTCTTTATTATCTGCTTCCTCAATGCCAAGGAGGATTAAAAGCCCTGCCCCGATGCGGCTGACTGGCACGCCGTCAATGCTGACCGAGGCTGTTGACACCCGTTGTATAACTGCTCGCATAATCCATTATTGGTTTATTCATAGTCAGGTTGTTCCCATTCATCATTAAGTATGCTCAGGTAATTCCTGTAACGCCCCGGATCGATGTCACCCCTTTCCAATGCTTTGATGACGGCGCAATTAGGTTCATGAACGTGGGTGCAGTTGTTAAACTGACATTGATCCATCAGCGCCCTCATCTCCGGAAAGCGCTCGGCCACCTCTTCCTTTTTAAAATCAATCAAACCAAACTCCCTGATGCCGGGAGTATCGATGATGAACCCGCCGCCGGGAAGCCCGTACATCTCGGCAAAAGTGGTGGTATGAACACCTTTGAGATGATAGGAGGATATTTCCTGTGTCTTGATATGTAGTCCGGGGATAATCAAGTTGATCAGGGCCGATTTGCCCACGCCAGAGTGGCCGGCAAAGAGATTGGATTGACCGGCTAACGAGGAGGTAAGTGTGACGACGCCCTCGCCAGTCAGCGCCGACACCTTAAAAACACCGTAACCCACTTTTGTATAAATGGTCTTCAGGCGTTCATGCTCATGGCGTAAGGAATCATCGTAAAGGTCTATTTTATTGAACACGATATGCGCCGGGATGTGATAAGCCTCGGCCGTGACCAGAAAACGATCGATGAACCCTGTGGAGGTGCGGGGCATCACCAGCGTGGCGATCAGAAAAGCCTGGTCCACATTGCTCGCTATGATGTGCGAGACTTTGGACAATTTTTTTGATTTACGTATGATGTAATTATCACGGTCAAGGATTTGGGTTATCCATCCTATCTTCCTACCGGGTATGTATTCGTAAATAACCCTGTCGCCCACGGCCACCGGACTGGTGGTCTTGATATCCCATATCCTGAACTGTCCTTTCAGCTTACAGTCCAGGGAGGTACCATCCGCCTGCCTGACGGTATACCAGCTTCCGGTAGATTTGATGACAATGCCTTTCATCATACTTTCTAAGGTTCATGATGACGGTAAAGATACGAACAAAACCCAAATTCAATGGTCACCATCAGGATGTCAGCCGGAACATCCTTCCGGGAAGTGTTTTCACATAGCCTTTGAATTCAAGCTCAAGCAGGGCTGCAGCCACCTGGCTCACCGGCAGGCCCGAGTTGACACTCAGCCAGTCAATGCTGGCTTCACCGCGAAGTTCCAGCAGCCGTATCAGTGCTTCTTCGTTGCCGGTCAGATTGGTGAACAACAACGGCTGAGGTATTTTCTCTTTGGTTGCATGATCCTGCCAGCCCATATTATATATAATGTCTTCGGCTGATTGCACCAGCGCCGCCTGGTTGGTTTTGATGAGGTGGTTGCACCCTTCCGACAGGCTGTCGCAAATTCGGCCGGGTAGGGCAAAGACATCCCTGTCGTATGAATTGGCTAAACCGGCCGTGATAAGGGCTCCGCCTTTTTTCCCGGCTTCGATCACCAGCACCGCGTCAGCCATGCCCGCGATGATGCGGTTACGTTTGGGAAAATGCTCCCTGTCGGGTTTGGAGGCGCTGAGGAATTCCGTTATCAGGCCGCCGTTGTTCAGCATGCGGTGTGCCAGGGCCCTGTTGGTGGAAGGGTATATCATGTCGAGACCGTGAGCCAGCACGCCGATGGTAGGCAGGTCACACTCCACAGCGGTCCTGTGGGCACAAGCATCAATACCATATGCCAATCCGCTGACGATAAGCACCTGACATGAAGTGAGATCCCTGATAACCCGCTGGCAGCATTCCTTCCCGTAACCTGTGGCACTCCTGGTACCTACCACGCTGAGGATACGCCTGACATTCATGCCGGCGCCGCCCTTGTAATACAGCATCACCGGTGAGTCGAGGCAATGCCGCAGCCGCTCCGGATAAGCTTCATCCAGATAAAAAAGAGGTCTGATATGGTATTTGTCAATGAATGCCATCTCCTTCTCGGCCCTCGCCATGGCCGTTTGCAGGTTGTTTGAATTCACCGAATTCAGAATGTATTCGCCTATGCCGGGAATCCTGTTCAGATACTTCTTCTTTTCCTTGAAAATAGCCTCCACACTCCCCAAATACGCAATCAGTTTTTTAGCTATCATGTTTCCTATGCCGGGAATGAGAGTCAATGCAATCTGGTATTGAAGTACCGCAGCTTTATTGTCTGGTTGTTCCCCCATGGTTCAGGTCTTAATTGGATTTATTTCCTTACAACCGTTAATCCTGAAAATGGCAAAACGTACCCCTGCTGGTCGGCAAAATCTTCAGGTTTCGGACTAAATTAATATATTTGCCATGTCATACTTGAATTCGTGATGATTACTGATTATATCACCTGGGATGTCAACCCGGTCATCGTCCATGTCTTCGGCCTGACCATCAGGTGGTACGGCGTTCTCTTCGCCCTTTCTTTTTTCCTGGGGTACCTCATTATGATGAGTATTTTTAATAAGGAAGGCATCCCCATCCGCCAGCTCGACAGGCTGACGACTTACATGATCCTCGGCACGGTCATCGGGGCGCGGCTGGGACATGTATTATTCTATGAACCTCATTATTATCTGAGCCATCCCCTTGAAATCCTGAAAATATGGCAGGGGGGTTTGGCCAGCCATGGTGCCGCGATAGGTATTTTGCTGGCGTTGTACCTCTATAAAAGAAAAAGTGACCGGAGCTACCTCTGGATCGTCGACCGCATTGTCATCGTGGTGGCCCTGGCGGGATTTTTTATCCGGACAGGTAACCTGATGAACTCCGAAAATCTGGGCAAGCCGACAGACCTGCCCTGGGCTTTTGTATTCACACGTGTCAGCGACATACCGCGGCATCCCACACAGCTGTATGAAGGCCTGTCGTACCTCCTCATCTTTGGGTATCTCTTGTATCATTACTTTCGGAAAAACGGGCATCCGCAGCCGGGATACCTCTTCGGCATGTTCCTGATACTCATTTTCAGCATGAGGTTTCTGATTGAATTCTTAAAGGAACCGCAGGTGGAAATGGAAAAAACCATGACCCTTGACCTGGGGCAGTGGCTGAGCATACCTTTTATCCTGCTGGGCGCAGCCCTCGTATTCTTCCCCGGCTGGTTCAGAATCGTGAAGGACCATCAGCCCGGATGATGATTATTTTACCATTTTAAGCTGATAATCGATGATGTCGTTGATTTTGTCGGACAGCTCCTTTTGTTTGTATTGCTCGGTGATCTGTGCCAGACGGTTCAGGACAGTAAATGCCTGGCGCTTGTCATTATCGAAGTATTTGATGAACTCACCCACCTGTGAGTTGTAATAAATGATATCCTGTTCATAATTCTTCACCAGCTGATCGACGAGCATGTTGGCCTTTTCAATCTGATTGGCCCGGTAATAGACATCCACGAAGGGAAGCATATACACGTCGAAATGAAACTTGCTGTTCGGAAAGAGTTCAAGGCACCGGTCGGTGGCCTTGACAGCCGAATCAGGCCGGTTAAGGTCAATTAGCGACTGTGAAAGGCGCATGAAGTTCTGCTTGGGGATGAATGAATTACGGTAGCTCTCGCGGTCCACATACACTTTGGGATTATTCAGGTCACCCCAGGCACACTTGTTCATCAAAACATCATAAGTTTCGTCAGGTAAAATACCACCCAGATCCTGGATGTAATCATAGGCTTTTACCGGCATGAAGCGGTACACAAATCCCTGCAGATGCATGTACTGGTCGGCATCAATAATATGTGACACCGTTGAGGGATTGGCAAAATATATCGGCCGGTGCCAGTTGTTGGTGGCAAGAAAATCGAGCAGCATGAGGTCATTCTTATAAAGGTAATTGGTTTTGATATCCCAATCGATCTCGGGGATAATCTTATTGGCCAGCCGCTTCGGCACAATGCCATCTCTCAGAACCTGAGCCGAGTCGACGGTCAGCCTGACCTTTTTTGTGGGGAAGTACTTGATCCACTCACCGTTCTGCAACTGTACCTTGGTACCCTGGCTCTCACTCGCCAGGAAATCGATCAGCAGTTTCAGGTCTACCCTGCCTTTGATGCTTTTTTCCTCAAAGTAAGGGATGATCTGGTTACTTCCCTTGTCATACTGCTCTTGTGAGAGGGTGAAAGGCATCGGGTCGGAATTATATATTTTCCTGGCCATCTGGTGGATGTACCAGTCGCCCGAAGCCAGCATGAAGTTGACCACCCTCACGTCGGTTCTGATGCCTTCCACCTCCTGGGCATACCAGAGAGGAAAGGTATCGTTATCGCCATTGGTGATGAGAACGGCATTGGGAGCACACGAATTGAGGTAGTCGGCAGCGTAATCGCGGGCGGCATATTTCCCTGAGCGGTCATGGTCGTTCCATTCCTGCCGCGCCATGATGTAAGGCACCGCTAACAGGCAGATGAGGGTCACCAAAATGGCCGCAATGTTTCGTTTCATAACACGGCTTACCAGATCGGTGAGAGCCACTACGGCCAATCCTATCCACATGGCAAAAGCATAAAAAGAACCCGCATAGGAGTAATCGCGTTCGCGTGGCTGATAGGGGGTTTGATTTAGATAGACGACGATGGCAATACCCGTCATTATAAACAGCAAAGCTACTACCAGCGTATCCTTGTAATTCTTGTTGGCATGGTAAAATAAACCGATGAGGCCCAGGAGCAAAGGCAGTCCATACAGTTTATTGCGGGCCGGATTTTCCATGTCTGCCGGAAGATATTCCTGGTTGCCCAGCCTGGAATCGTCGATGAATCGGATCCCGCTCAGCCAGTTACCGTTCTCAATACCGCCATGGCCTTCAATGTCGTTCTGACGCCCGACGAAATTCCACATGAAATATCTGAAATACATGTGACCGAGTTGATAGCGGAAGAAAAAACGCAGGTTCTCGGTGAACGTTGGCTTATCTATGATCTGTGTTTTCCCATCGCGTCCCGTGTATGGTATCGGACGGCCTTTCACCTTGCCCCATTGCTTGTAAGCGGTGATGTGGCTGTCTTTCTGATTGCTCCACATGCGCGGGAAAATAGTCATGAACCGTGAATCATAATTGGGTATGGTCGATTTCCTGTCGTCGACGATGACGTACCTGCCCTTGGCCGGATCTTTGGCATAGACGGGTTGTCCGTCCTTATAAGGCTTTTCAGGATCGAGCGGTGAGTTGTAATACTCTCCGTACACTAAAGGCCACGTCCCGTATTGTTCCCTGTTCAGGTACGACAGCAGACTGATGGCGTCTTTGGGCGCATTCTCGTTGATAGGCGTGTTGGCATTGGCGCGGATGATGATCAGCAGGAAGGTCGAATAGCCTATAAGAATAAAGGTAAAACACAAGATCACCGTGTTAAGTAAAGCTTTCCGGTGCCGGATATAGTATATTAGCCAGAAGAGAAGACCCACCAGAACCAGCCTGAAGACAAAATTACCCGCTGAAGTGCTCGCCGTAAAGATAAAAATGATGAACAAAGCCGATAAAATAACCAGGACCGTTTTCAGGCTCTTGCCCGCTTCCTCCCTGATGGTGTAAAGGATGCCGCTGACTAACAGGCCGATGGTCACAAGCGCAAAAATGATCGTGCCCGAGTTGAAAGGCAAATGAAACGTGTTGACGAATAAAAGCTCGGTCTTGGCGAACAGATTGACGATCTCAGGGATGATGATGTACATGACAAAGGCAAGGAGAAGAAAGGAGATGATAAGGGTCTTGATAATGCCTTTGGTGCTGGGTTTGTATTTCTTGAAATAATAAATAAAGGCGATGGCGGGTATAGCCAGCAGGTTGAGCAGGTGAACGCCGATGGAAAGGCCAATAAGATAGGCTATCAGGATGATCCACCGGTAAGCATGCCGGCTGTCGGCGACCTCCTCCCATTTCAGCATGGCCCAGAACACCAGGGCGGTGAAAAACGATGACATGGCGTAAACCTCACCCTCCTCCGCCGAGAACCAGAATGAATCGGTGAAAGTGTATGCCAGTGCACCGATCAGCCCGGCGCCCAGGATGGTAAATATCTTTCCGTTGGTGTATTCACTGTTGGTAATGACCAGTTTCCGGGCCAAGTGGGTGATCGACCAGAAAAGAAAGAGGATGGTGAGCCCGCTGCACAGCGCCGACATGCGGTTCACCATGATGGCGACATGATGCACATCGCCCATGGCAAAGAGTGAGAAAAACCGCCCGATAAGCTGAAAAAAAGGTGCTCCCGGCGGATGACCCACCTGCAGTTTATAGGCCGTCGAAATGTATTCACCGCAGTCCCACCAGCTCGCCGTGGGCTCCACAGTCGACAGAAAAACAATGCTGGCAATGATGAAAACAATCCAGCCCAGAAAGTTATTCAGTAATTTGTACCGCTTCATTAATGATATTTTAGGTCAGTCAAAGGATAATAAAAGCGAAATTATGAATTTTAAAATAATAAATGAGTAAATTTATGAAAAAGAGGTACGCTGATATTATAGGAATAATCAGTATGATTCAATCTGTTTTCGTGAGTAACGAAAAAAAGATGGAATTATTTGCCGGTAGAAGTGGGACTAGAATTAGGACTCCATCCGCTTGCCGGAGGGAGTCCTATATAGCATATAATTATTATTTACCCTCTATTTTTCATTGATTCGTAAATAATTTGTATTTTTGCAGCCCTTTTTGGGGATGGAGCCTGTCCGATGGTGTAACTGGCAACACGTCTGATTTTGGTTCAGAAGACTCCAGGTTCGACCCCTGGTCGGACAACAGATATTACGATTTGTGTTGGGGGACTGTGTCCCCTATTTTGTTGAACAAAAATGAAACTTGAGCATTAGTTACAATGATCGATAAAGAACAGCTCATCGCACTGATAGAACAAAACCTTGCCGGCAGCGAGAAATTCCTGGTTGGCGTGGTCATCAAGCCCGGGAATAAGATCCGGGTTTATTTGGATAGTGACCGGGAGATCAGTATCGATGACTGTGCACAGATGAGTAAGTACATCGGCCAGCACCTCAGCCGTGAGGCAGACGACTATGAGCTGATGGTCTCTTCGGCGGGAATAGAACATCCTTACAGATACCTCAGGCAGTACCGGAAAAACATAGGACGGCAGGTCGTTGTCGCACTGAAAGATGGCTCAAAGATCACAGGAACGCTACTTGAGGCTGATAATGAACATATTGACATACGGCCAGAAGGCGATAAAAAATCAAAACAAAAAGAACCACCAGCCGTACAACGTATATCTTTCGGTTTAATTGCTGAAACTAAGGGAATAGTCAGTTTTAAAAATAAACGCTAATCTGATTTGGAATATGGAACATATGAATTTGGTCGAGACCTTTTCAGAATTTAAGGAATTTAAAAATATCGACCGCGAGACCATGATGCGTATCCTTGAAGATGTCTTCAGGCATCTGCTGATAAAAAAATATGGATCGGAGGATAACTTCGATATCATCGTCAATATCGACAAGGGCGACCTGGAAATATGGAGGAACAGGCTCATTGTCGAAGACGGCCAGGTGGAAGACGAAAATACACAGATCGCGTATTCGGAAGCCATTAAAATTGAACCTGACTTTGAAATAGGTGAAGAGGTGTCGGAAGAAATCAAGATGGATGATTTCGGCCGACGCGAAATACTGTCAATCAGGCAAAACCTTATCTCCAAGATCCAGGAATATGAAAAAGACAACATCTATAAGAAATACAAGGAGAAGATCGGCGAGATCGTCACCGGAGAAGTTTACCAGGTATGGAAAAAAGAGGTGCTCATTCTTGATGATGAATCCATCGAGTTGATCCTGCCCAAATCGGAGCAGATACCGTCGGATCATTACCGCAAGGGTGACACCATCCGTGCCGTGGTCTCGAAAGTGGAGATGCGCAACAACACGCCTTATATCATCTTATCCAGGACCTCGCCGGTTTTCCTCGAACGGTTGTTCGAGGCCGAGGTGCCGGAAGTGTATGACGGTCTCATTACCATCAAGAAGATCGTCAGGGTACCGGGCGAAAGAGCGAAGATAGCCGTTGAATCCTATGACGACCGCATCGATCCGGTGGGCGCATGTGTCGGCATGAAAGGTTCACGTATTCATGGTATTGTCAGGGAGTTGAAAAATGAAAACATCGATGTCATCAATTTCACCAACAACCCCACCCTGTTCATCTCCAGGGCATTGAGTCCGGCCAAGATATCATCCATTCACATTGATGATAAAAACAAACGCGCCGAGGTGTACATGAAACCCGACCAGGTGTCGCTGGCGATCGGCAAAGGCGGTTTTAATATCAAACTGGCCGGAAAACTAACCGGCTTCGAAATTGATGTTTACCGCGACACCGATGTCGAATATGAAGATGTCGACCTGCAGGAATTCTCTGACGAAATTGACCAGTGGATCCTCGAGGAACTTAAAAACATCGGGTGCGATACCGCCAAGAGTGTCATGGAACTGAGCATCGATGAGCTGGTGAAAAGAACCGACCTCGAAGAGGAAACCATTAAAGAGGTCCTCAAAATATTAAAGGCCGAATTCGAATAATATTGATAATGAATGTGTTATTATCGGTTCAACAAGGGATATAAAATTATTGTTACTTTTACGCCCTTGTATTAAAGGGTGTTATTAATGGTTGTGATGGGAGAAGATAGTAAATCCATACGTCTGAGTAAAGCTGCCAAGGAATTTAATATTGGTATCTCTACCATTGTGGAGTTTCTTCACCGGAAGGGACATCCTGTCGATGGCGGACCCAATACCAAATTGTCACCCGAGGAATACTCCCTGCTGATGGCAGAATTTCAAACCGAAAAATATGTCAAGGAAGAGGCCAGCAAGATCGGTTTGAACTATTCCGATCATCAGACTATTTCTATCGAAGACCGTATGGCTGTGGATGAAGAAACGGACGGACCGGCAGAACAGCAGGATCTGTTCATTAAAAGCCTGTCGTTCGATTATGATAAATATACGACCAAGACTGCTCCGAAAAAAACACCACCTCCAGAAAAAACAGAACTTAAGAAGACCACGGAGGCACCACCCGTGACGGCCAGGGAAGAAAAAACCAAAGAACCAATCGGTGTCACAACCTCAAAGCCCGCCGAGAAAACTCCTGCCGAGACGGTTGAAAAAAAGATAACCGGCATTGCCCCGACAGAGAAAGATAAAGAATCAAAAGAGAAACTGCCCGTTGACGAAGCTCCCGAAAAAGCCACCCTGGCCGAAAAACCATCCAAGAGTGCAGAAAAAGGCGTCAAGGAAACTGTCGAACCACCTGAGAGCGAAATAAAAATTCTTGGTAAGATCGATCTGGCAGAAGTCACTAAGACCACTAAACCTTCAAAAGCTAAAAAGGAGAAAATCCCTGAAGCCAAAAGCGAGGTTGAAACGGAAATCATAAAGGAAAAAGCTGAAACCGTTAGAAAGCCGGAAGCACCGGTGGAGGAAGCCGGAAAGACAAAGGCCGAAGGTGAGGTAACGGAGAAGGCTGAAGAAAAAGAAACCGTAGAAAAGAAACCCGAAGATAACGTTATAAGGGCCAGAGCTGAAAAACTGACCGGACCCACCATTCTTGGGACCATGGACCTGCCCGAGATCAAAAAACCAGAGAAGAAAAAACCGGTGGCCTCATCGTCAGATGAACAGGTAAAAGACAAGAAAAAGAAACGCCGCCGCATCAAGAAGCATGAGACGGGCGAAGCACCACCGGAGGAAAAGAAAGGTGAGAAGCTGACTCGCCAGCGTTTCAAAGACAGGAGACCCTACCGCAATCATCTTCGTCCCGAGGTCTCGGAAGAAGAGGTGCAGAAACAGATCAAGGACACCCTGCAGCGTCTCAGCGCCACAGGTAAATCAAAAGCCGCCAAGTATCGCCGCATGAAAAGGGAATTGATGTCCAAAGCCCGGCAGGAAGAAATGGACAAAATAGAGATGAATAAGAAGGTGATAAAGGTCACCGAATTCGTCACGGCCAATGAACTGGCCACAATGATGAACGTGCCGGTCACCACGGTCATCTCGACTTGCATGGCCCTGGGATTGTTCGTCTCCATTAACCAGCGGCTGGACGCTGAAACACTGTCACTGGTGGCTGAGGAGTTCGGTTTTAAAGTTGAGTTCGTCAGCATCGAAGTCCAGGAAGCTATTGAGCAGAGCGAGGATGAGGAAGAGGATACCGGCATCCTCGTCGAACGTCCTCCCATCGTCACCGTCATGGGACATGTGGATCACGGTAAAACCTCCTTGCTCGACTACATCCGTCACACCAACGTGATTGCAGGTGAGTCGGGAGGCATCACACAGCATATCGGTGCCTATGAAGTGTCACTCGACAACGGTAAATCCATCACTTTCCTCGACACGCCCGGTCATGAGGCTTTTACAGCCATGCGTGCCCGTGGGGCCCAGGTCACCGACATTGTCATCGTGGTCGTTGCTGCCGACGATAACGTCATGCCGCAGACCATCGAAGCCATCAACCATGCTCAGGCCGCCGGCGTACCCATCATCTTCGCCATAAACAAAATCGATAAACCTAATGCCAACCCCGAAAAAATTAAGGAACAATTGTCGAAACTGAATATCCTGGTCGAGGACTGGGGAGGCAAATACCAGTCACAGGAAATATCGGCCAAGAAAGGAACCGGAGTAACCGAACTGCTTGAGAAGGTGTTGCTGGAAGCGGAGCTTCTCGAGCTCAAAGCCAATCCGTTGCGGCCTGCCAGGGGAACGGTCATCGAATCATCACTTGACAGAGGGCGTGGTTTCGTCGTTAAATTACTGGTGCAGGACGGCACCATTCATGTCGGGGATATCGTGCTGGCCGGAGCCACCTTTGGCAAGATCAAAGCAATGTACAACGAACGTAACATGGCCATCAGGGAAGCCGGCCCTTCGGCACCTGTCCTGTTGCTGGGACTGAACGGAGCACCGCAGGCCGGTGATCAGTTTCATGTAATGAAAGACGAACATGAGGCCAAGTCCATCGCCAACAAACGTCTGCAGCTTCAGCGTGAACAAGGCCTGCGGACACAGAAACACATCACCCTCGATGAGATAGGACGACGTATCGCCATAGGTGATTTCAAAGAGCTGAATATCATCGTGAAAGGCGATGTGGACGGCTCGGTGGAAGCACTCTCGGATGCCTTGCTGAAATTATCGACCGACCAGGTGCAGGTCAATGTCATTCATAAATCGGTGGGACCTGTTACCGAATCGGACGTCATGCTGGCCTCCGCCTCCGACGCCATCATTATCGGATTCCAGGTGCGCCCGTCGCCGTCGGCACGCCGGCTGGCTGAACAGGAACAAATTGACATCCGACTATACTCCATCATATATACCGCGATAAATGAGATAAAGGACGCCATCGAAGGTATGCTGTCACCAGAAATTAAAGAGAAGATCATTTGTAACATCGAAGTGCGGCAGGTATATAAAATCTCAAAAGTGGGAACGGTAGCAGGATGTATGGTGCTCGACGGCAAGATAAACAGAAATGCTAAAGTGCGTGTCATCAGAGACGGCATAGTGGTATTTACGGGCCTGCTGGGTTCACTAAAACGCTTCAAGGAAGATGTGAAAGAGGTGTCGTCAGGATACGAATGCGGTCTTAACATTGAAAACTTCAACGATATTAAGGTTGGCGATATTATCGAAGGCTACGAGGAGATTGAGGTCAAAAGAAAATTATAATCCCTTTCCAGTGGTCAGGATTTGTCTTCTGCCTGCACCCACTGAAACCATGATGAAGGGCACGCCCAAATTACTTTCGATATACCGGATATAATCTTTCAGTTCCTGTGGCGCGTCGTCGTAATGATCAAGGTGGCAGAGATCCTGGTTCCAGCCTTTTAACGTGTCATATATCGGTTCAACGGTCTCCCCGACGATGGTGTGGGGAAAATCGTTCACCTGACGACCATCTATGGAGTAAGCGGTGCAAACGTTTAACTGCTTCATCTCACTCAGTACGTCGGCTTTGGTCATGATGAGATGGCTGACGCCGTTGAGCATAACGGCATACCTGAGGGCGACCAGGTCAAGCCAGCCACAACGGCGCGGACGGCCCGTCGTAGAGCCGAATTCAAATCCTTTTTCACGCAAATGATCGCCTTTTTCATCTTTAAGTTCCGTGGGAAAAGGACCCCCGCCGACACGGGTGGTGTAAGCTTTCACTATGCCGTAAACACGGCCGATGCGATGAGGTGCCAACCCCAGACCCGAACACACACCCGCACACACCGTATGGGACGAGGTCACGTAAGGATAGGTCCCGAAATCCACATCCAGCAATGTTCCCTGGGCACCCTCAGCCAAAACCGACAGGTTGTTATCCAGACTTTTGTTGATGAAATATTCACTGTCAATAAACCGGAAGCCCTTAAGCTTTTCCAATGCGTCAAACCATCCCTGTTCATAATCATCAAAGGGTAATCCATCGATCAGACAGTCACTGACATCACCCTCATACAGCCTGATGATCCTGAAATGAAGGTCCCGCAATGCCTGATACCTGCTATGAAAGGCAGGGTGATCAATGTCTCCCATCCTGAGCCCGTTCCGGGCCGTTTTATCAGTATAGGTCGGGCCTATACCCTTCAGGGTCGAACCGACCTTACCGGCTCCTTTCGATCGTTCATAAACGGCATCAAGCATACGATGCGAAGGCAGAATCAAATGAGCTTTGCGCGAAATATACAGATTCCTTATGACATCGAAATTTTTCTCCTGCAGAGAGGCGATCTCTTTTTGCAGAATAAACGGATCGATAATTACCCCGTTACCGATGACATTCATTTTATCTTTATGAAAGATGCCTGAGGGTATCAGGTGCAATATATACCTGTCGCCCTTTATCTCAATGGTATGCCCGGCATTGGTCCCGCCCTGGAACCTGGCGATGATATCATACTGCGGGGTCAGGGCATCCACAACCTTGCCCTTGCCTTCATCTCCCCACTGAAGGCCTAATATCACATCAACTTTCATAAAAAAAATTTGAAAAGGTTACTTTAGTTGGTCTGACACACAGGTTTGCCGTAGAAAGTAAGAACATAATGCGACACTTCCACTTTAAGCGACTGTTCCAGCGATTCCCTGATGTCCCGAATCCTCGGATCATAAAACTCCCAAATTTCTCCGTTCTCGGTATTGATAAAATGATCGTGCTGGTGTAAGTTATACGACTTTTCAAACTGTGCCGAATGATTTCCGAACTGGTGCCGTTTTACCAGCCTGCAGTTGAGAAGAAGCTCAATCGTATTGTATAAAGTGCCACGGCTTACCCTGTATTTATTGTTTTTCATCCTGATATACAGGCTCTCGATATCGAAATGACCGTCAGTGGAATAGATTTCTTTAAGGATGGTATACCTCTCGGGAGTCTTTCTGTGTCCATGGCTCTCGAGATAATCCGTAAATATTTTTTTGACGGCTTCGAAATTAATTTTTTCGTCCTCTGCCATGACCGAAATTTTTGCCGAAAATAATAAAAATTTTTATCACGATTTAGTTTAAATAAATATAATTTGTCTATGGTACCGGTAAACCGACTCAATTGTCATGATATTTTTTCGTCCATCCGGTTGATCCGGATCACCTTATTGACCGAATCAAGGCTTTTAAGCCTTTTGATCAGGTCACTGACATTCTGGGTGTCGTGGACATAGAGCATGATGATGGCATTCCACATGCCGTCATGTGTTTCAAGGTGGAACGAACGTATATTCAGATTAAGCTTACCTGAAATAACCTGGGTGATTTCATTGATCAATCCTTTCCTGTCGATCCCTGCGATTTTAATGCCCGTAAGGAATTCGATGGTTTCTTTATTTCTCCATTTGGCTTTGACAATCCTGTTGCCATATTTTGTCATCAGCTGTATGGCCACATAGCATGTAGTCCTGTGTATCTCTATTTCATTGTTTTGGAGGGTCATGAATCCGACGACATCGTCACCTGGGATGGGGCTGCAACATTCGGCGATGCGGTAATGTATGTTTTCCATATTATCTTTGAGCAGGAGTGATTCGGGTTTTTTGGAAACCTGCTCGGCAATGGTATCTGACAGTGATCGTGGTTCATTGGGGCGTGACTTGATGAAAGGACGGGTAAGTAATCCCAGCAAGCCACTACGGTCATGCTCCTGACAACATCCCTTTATTTCCCTGAAGCCGATTTCATCCCTGGCGACTTTATACAACAGGTCGATGACACTGGGTATGTTAAAATAATTCTGCATCACCATCAGGTTCGTATTGTTGTATTCAATACCGAGCTGGTCCATAAACGACCGCAGTTTATCCCTGCCCGTGTCGATATATTTTTTCTTGTCTTCTTTGACAGCCTCTTTGATCCTGGAGCGGGCCTTTGCGGTCACCACAAAATGAAGCCAGTCCTCCCTGGGTTTCTGTTTCTTGGAGGTGATGATCTCCACCTGGTCGCCGTTGCGCAACACATAGCTCAGTGGGACCAGCTTATGATTCACCTTGGCACCGATGCATTGGTTTCCGATGTCGGTATGGATGTTATAGGCAAAATCAAGAGCCGTGGAATTGGACGGTAACGTCCTCATCTCGCCCCGTGGAGTAAAAACCGTGATCTCGTCGGTAAACAGGTTGAGCTTGAAATCGTCCAGGAAATCCAGAGCATTGGATTCGGGGGTCTGCAACAACTCTGTGATCTTGTTCAGCCATAGATCCACAGCCGACACGTTGGGGCCTGCATTTTTGTACTTCCAGTGAGCGGCATAACCCCTTTCGGCAATTTCGTTCATTCGTTTAGTTCGTATCTGCACTTCAACCCAGCGGCCGGTGGGGCCCATCACGGTGGTATGCAGTGATTCATAGCCGTTGGCCTTGGGCGTTGAAATCCAGTCACGCAAACGGTTATGCAAAGGATTGTAACACTCAGTGACAATAGTGTAAACCGTCCAGCAATCCACTTTCTCCGAATCATAGGGCGTATCGATAATAATCCTGACGGCAAACAGATCATAGACATCCTCAAAAGGTATCTCTTTTTCCCGCATTTTCTTCCAGATGGAATAAATGGATTTGACGCGGCCCTGGATATCGAATTTGAACTTCTGGCTGGTCAGTTTCTTGCGGATGGGTTGGATGAATTTACTGATGAATTTATTCCTGTCTTTCTCGGTCTCCCTGAGTTTTTCTGCCAGGGTGTTGTAAATTTCAGGTTCGGTGTATTTCAGGGCAAGGTCTTCCAGTTCGCTTTTAATGGCGTAGAGACCCAGGCGGTGGGCCAGGGGGGCAAACAGGAAAACCGTTTCGGAGGCTATCTTGAGCTGTTTCTCACGGGGCATCACCTCAAGGGTGCGCATATTATGCAGCCTGTCGGCCAGTTTGATAAGGATGACCCTCACATCATCGGAAAGGGTCAGCAATATTTTCTTGAAATTTTCGGCCTGTCCTGATGTGCTGGGTGTTATGGAGAGTCCGCGTATTTTTGTCAAACCATCGATGATGCGAGCAACCTTTTCACCGAAGAGCATCTCGATATCGGCCAGGGTGTAATCGGTATCTTCCACCACATCATGAAGCAAGGCGCAAACGATGGATGTCTCGCCCAGGCCTATCTCACCGGCGACAATGCGGGCCACCTCCAGGGGGTGGTATATGTAAGGCTCACCGGTCTTGCGGCGCATATCCTTATGAGCCTCAACGGCAAAATCCAGCGCCCTACGGATGAGGGTTTTATCCTTCGAACCGTTCACTGGCCGCCAGGCTCTCAACAAATCCCGGTAACGCTTGAGGATCTGCTGTTTCTCATTCTCTAAATCAACCTGATACATGATCGGACTCTCCTCTTACAAAATTACTCAAAATTGATGAGATGATCGGGTTAAACCTTATTAATTCATAGAGACACAACCACCGTTCACCTGAACCTGATACCTGTAAATCATGGCATACCGTAACGTTATTCTTTGGTCAGATTTTTGTAAGGTTTTTAGCTTTAATTTGATAAATTTGTATCCCCCAAATAACTTTTAGCTGCATTTTCCCGTTAATAACCTGCAATGAGAAAAGCGTCCGCAATAACCTGTTTATTACTCTGGTCACTATTTGCCTATGCCACTCACGAAAGAGCAGGAGAAATAACGTTTAAGCACATCAGCGGTCTGACGTATCAGTTCCAGATCCTCACCTATACCTATGCGCCCAGTCCTGCCGACCGGCCTGAGCTCGAACTTCAATGGGGTGACGGCACCTCCAGCATTTTGCCCAGAGTCGAAAAAGTGGATCTGCCAAACGACATACGCCGCAATGTTTACATCGGCGAGCATACCTTTAGCGGGTATTCGACCTACATCGTGTCACTGGAAGACCCTAACCGTAACTACGGCATCATTAATATTCCCAACTCGGTGAATGTTCCCTTTTATATTGAAACCACTATTGTCCTTAATCCTTTTCTGGGTCCCAATGATTCGCCTGTCCTGCTTAACCCCCCTCTTGATGATGGTTGCGTGGGTTACCCCTATTTGCACAATCCCGGAGCCTATGATATGGATGGCGACAGTATCTCCTACCGTTTTATAGAGTGTAAGGGAGCCTATGGTCAGGTCATCCCCGGTTTTGTCTATCCCAATGTAGCCGACCCCAACCATCCCCATGGCAACCTGTCCATTAATCCGGTGACGGGTGATATTGTCTGGGACAGCCCCACATTGGCAGGGGAATACAACCTGGCCATGCTCATTGAAGAATGGCGTCATGGCATCAAGATCAGCTCCGTGACACGTGACATCCAGATTCATATCGCAGCCTGTAACAATCGCCCACCCCAGATTATGCCCATTCAGGATACATGTGTGGTGGCAGGTTCCACGATATCATTTGATGTGACGGCGACAGATCCTGATAATGACGACATTACGCTGACAGCTACGGGAGGGCCACTGATCATGGATAATCATCCCGCTGTCTTTGAACAGCCTGTGACAGGTTCAGGAACCGTGACCTCCACCTTTACCTGGTCGACGGTTTGTGCCCACGTTCAGCAACAACCCTATCAGGTCTTTTTTAAGGTGACCGATAACGGTTATCCCATAAAACTGATCGATATCAAAACGGTCGCCATCACTGTTAATGCGCCGGCACCCGAACTGATATCGGTCACCCCGTTGGGTAATACCATCAAGCTGCTGTGGAATGAAAGCTCCTGCGAGAACGCCACAGGCTACCGCGTATACAAACGTTTTGGATCGTTTAACGATACACTTGGTTACTGTGTCACCGGATTACCGGCCTATACGGGCTATGTGCCCATAGGCGAGGTGAGTCCCAGAACCACTACAACCTTCACCGATGATAATTATGGCAACGGGCTGATACATGGCATCAGTTATTGCTATCGCATCATCGCTCTTTTTGCCGACGGTGCCGAGAGTTATGCCTCCAATGAACTGTGTGCCTCACTGAAAAAAGATGTCCCCATCATCACCAACGTGAGCATCACATCAACCGATAAAAGCAACGGCAGCATCTATACTGCGTGGTCCAAACCCACTGAATTGGACACCCTCCTCGCTCCGGGTCCATATAAATATCTGATCTACCGCTCCGAAGGCCTTACAGGGACCAATTTCATCCTCATCGATTCACTCCCTGACCTGAACGATACTATTTTCACCGATACGGGCCTTAACACCTTGGATATACCTTACACGTACCGTATCGATCTGTATAATGACACGCCCGGCAACCGCTTTTTAATCGGATTTGCTCAACCGGCCTCCTCTATCTTCCTGTCTGTTACCCCAACCGATAATGAGTTAAAGCTGTCATGGCAGGAACAGGTTCCCTGGCAAAACGAATATTATACCGTATACAGACGCAATGAGGTCACACAGGCCTTCGATTCCATAGGAGCCAGCCCTGACACGCATTACAATGACTCCGGGTTGATCAATGGCGTCAATTACTGTTATTATATTGAGGCTACCGGCCATTATTCATCGCCGGGTATCATTGATCCTCTCCTTAACAGCTCACAGGTAGCCTGTGGCACACCCATTGACAATGTGCCGCCGTGTCCCCCCACATTGACTGTCGAGACCGACTGTGATCAGGTGTCAAATTTCCTGAGGTGGACCAATCCCAATCACTTTTGCTCTCATGATGCGGAACGTTATTTCATTTATTTCACACCTACCCTCGTCAATGATTTCATTATCCTTGACTCCATCCCCAATGCTGATGATACGACCTTCCTGCATGCCAACCTGCCGTCCATCTCGGGCTGTTATGCGGTCACGGCCCTTGACACCGTAAGTAATCAGAGCGATTTCAGCAATGTGGTCTGCGTCAGCATCGACAGTTGCCCGCGTTATGCCCTGCCCAATGCCTTCACACCCAATGGCGACGGATACAATGATTATTTAGTTCCGTACCCTTATACTTCGGTCCAGAACATTGATCTAAAAGTGTTTAACCGCTGGGGTACTGTTGTATTTCAAACCCACGATCCGACCATACGCTGGGACGGAAAGGATAAAAACACCAACAGGCCTTGCAGTGACGGTGCTTATTTCTATACCTGCGATGTCTATGAAATAACGCTGGAGGGTTTACAGAAAAGATCCCTGCAGGGTGTGCTTTATATCCTGAAATAAACGCCAAATCCCGGCAGGGTCCGGTTACAGTTTTTCAACCAGATCGACCACGCGGCTGGAATAACCCCACTCATTGTCATACCATGCAAGCACTTTCACCGTTTTTCCCATAACCATGGTGCTGATGGAATCGAACACCGAAGAATGAGGATTGTGAACCACGTCGACCGAGACAATGGGATCTTCCGTGTATTCGAGTATCCCTTTCATAGGTCCTGCGGCAGCTTCCTTCATGGCCTTGTTTACTTCTTCCTTAGTGGTTTCCACCTTCAGGGTGGCAACCAGGTCGACCACCGATCCCGTGGGTGTAGGAACACGTATCGCCAGCCCGTCAAGTTTGCCTTTCAGCTCCGGTATCACCAATCCCACGGCCCTGGCGGCACCCGTGGTCGTCGGTATCTGCGAAAGAGCACACGACCGCGCTCGTCTCAGATCGGCATGGGGCGCATCCAGAATACGCTGGTCGTTGGTATAGGAATGAATGGTGGTCATGAAGCCACTTTCAATGCCAAAACGGTCGTTCAGGACTTTGGCAATAGGTGCCAGGCAATTAGTTGTGCAGGAGGCATTCGAGATGCATAAATCCGAGTCCTTCAGATCACTGTCGTTGACACCCAATACGATCGTGTTATCGATATCATCTTTGGCAGGTACCGTCAAAATGACTTTTTTAGCACCGTTTTTCAAATGATCACCGTAGCCCCCCTTGGCACTTTCCTTATTGCGGAAAAGACCCGTTGCCTCAATCACAACATCAGGCCCCTCTGTCCAGGGTATGCTGATGGGATTCCTTTCTGCCGTCACAGGGATTTTCTGTCCATTCACAATGATATTGGTATCATCGCACTCAACAGTTCCGTTGAATTTACCCTGGGTGGAGTCGTATTTCAGCAAATGGGCCAGGGTCTTGGTGTTGGTCAGATCATTAATGCCAATGATCATGATGTTATCCCTTTCAAAGGCGATCTTCAAAACATTACGGCCAATACGTCCAAAGCCGTTGATTGCAACTTTAATCTTGGTCATGGTAATAAAATTTTCGATTTATGTATCCTGAATGAAAAAAAGCAGTAAAAATATGAGTAAACGTCCAATTATAGCACTGATAACAACAAAATGTGAATGGATTTGTTCATAATAATCGCGGTGACAGATCCGACATCAATGGAACTAAAGGTCAGGATGAATAAAAACACCTCTTACTTTTTGCCAGTTTGATGTAACTTTGTAATTTCTTCAGGCATAGCGATGGCAGATACTTTTATATCGAAAGCACTGGAAGCTAATCTGGCTCAAACCAGATATAAAAATATCGTGATTCCCGAATCGCACAGGTATTTTATTTCCCTGTCCCAATCCTACTATGGCATCAATAAAAGAGCGAGAGAATGCCTGATTGAATATTCCCATCCTTTTTCGAACCGTCAATTCGTTGTGGAACAACTAAGGGAGATCTTCCTGGGTGACTTCTGGTTTTATTTTGCCTTGGAAAATGCCGAGAAAGCTTTCGATATCATTCTCGGCATCCAGGATAAACTCCTGAATTCGGACATTAAAAAAGATTTACGGATACAGATCATTCAGACCCTGATCGAGTTCACAGAATTATTGAGCAAACAGGATAAAATTTTACATCATTCCATTGCAGCCAGCCTGAATATCTTCAAAAAAAACCTCGATCATCACAATGAAAGCTTTATTGAAAGCTCAAAATTCTTTATTCGTCATCTGACGGTCACAGCTGAATTACCTTCTTTCTCCGACGAAGTTTTCAGACTGACCAAACAGATTCTGAACAAGAATATACTTTTCTGGCAGGAAACATCCAGGATAGAGAAATGGTTGAGCGGCAGACGGTCGGTATTCAAAAGGGATTATGCTCAAGATATCAACGCGGTAGGTTCATCCTTTTATATCTCCCTGACTCTCGGCCTGGAGAGAGCCACCACGTGGCAGGATCTGGTCGATTCGGTCCCCACCTATGAGGATATTGCCGAAAAATATATCCAGTTTACTGACACATTCGATACGTTCACCGAAAAATTCTATTATTCGTTTTACCTGTTGCACCTGCCGGGAATGACAAACCTGAGGGAACGGCTGATATGGAACATCAATAAGCTTCTGCGAAACGCCATGGATGAGATTCCCAAACAGGAACTGAAGGACTTTTCGGATCGTATTTTTGAATTATCAGAAGGGCTTCGCAAGGAGCATCCGTCTTCGGTGCTGGATTGCCTGCTGACCCTCGGAAAGAAGCTTATCGACCTGGATGACACGGAAGACCGCAAACTGGTCAATTATTTTGAAAACAGACTCATCAACTTCGGTTTCCAGACACCCGGCATCGTGTTCATCAATGACGACTGGCAGATCAATGTCAATGAGAACCACATCAAGAATATCAGGGTATGGCTTGAGCTGATCGAATACCCGCATATGATCCTTGAAAAACTGCTGTCATCACTCATTGTCAACCTTAAGCTGGGCGGTATCTTTATCAATGATACCGATCTCTTCCAGCGTGATATCACCAAAATCCTTAATTCCAATATAGCCCCATATTATAAAAGAGTCAAACAACTGACCAAAATATTCCCGGTCTATTTCAATGAGATCGGTGCCGAAGGTGACATACGCAATGCGACCACCTCCATCGATGAGCTCTCGCAACGTCAGGATCGCCTGATCCATTTCCTGCGCAAACAGGTCCACACCGAAAGTAACAACACCCTCATCGATCTGGCAAGAAAGATCTTCAATTTCTGGTACGACCGCAATCTGGCTGCCCTTAAACCTTTGCTGCCGACAGACGTTTATGAATCAATTAATCTCGAAGGGGAATGGTTTGCGCCAGTCCACCAGCTTCTTCATCGTCTTTGCGAACATTGTCATTACAAACACTCCGAACTTCTTGATCTGGAAGAAGCCACCTTCAATAAGCTGATGGATCAGCTGCCTGACGACAACCAAAGGGACAAAGACCGGATCAGGCTCATCCGTAAACTCTATTTTCTTCTTAAAGAGAAATATTCATTCGATACCGTCGACATCATCTCCATCCTGAACAAATACCCGTTCATTGATACCAGGGAGATAGAAAAATTTGCCCGGGCTCTTCACAACAATGATTTCGAAAAATCCCTGAAACTCATTTACAGTTTCATGGAAAAGCTTAAAGAAATCATTTTCAATCCGGCGCCCAGCGAAGGATGGGAAAACATCTACCATAAAAGGCATATTGCCATAGGCATACCGTCGATGTACGGTGTTTACAGGGAAAACAAATTCGAAGCCCTCGGATTGACATTCAGGCTCGAAAAAGTTGCCACACGCCTCGTGGAAAGGGTGGTTGATAACATCAACCTCGATTACATTTCAGCCAAAACCCTCAACCGGATCTATGACATCCTTGAGTATTTCAGGGAAGGGCTTGAATTTGACGGCATCACCAGCCAGGGATTCAACTCCAACCTGCGCATGCTTAAATTCAGCCTCACATCGAGGAGTTTCTCCCTTGAACAATACATCAATATCTTCCAGTTCCTCGCCGAGGACGTCAAAAAGTCAATTGACAAATACTTCATTAAGACTTATGAATATCCTCTCCGGGTGATCATCCCGCAGCTCTTTAAAACCGCAACCACGAAAGATGAAAGATCGATGGCTGAACTGCTGAACAGAAAATCGGAAGAGTTCTACCGCGACATTATTGCCACAGCTTTCCTAATCCAGCCGCTTGACAACTTGATCAGCAAGGTTCTGCACTCCTTGCGCAACATGTCGGATCATTTGCCGCAACCCCTTATCAATGAGGTGATGTCGTATAACTCCGACCTGGTCATCAGCCCACTTTATGTTGAAACGGTTGATGTGGATAACCAGATCTTCCTCGGATCGAAAGGGTATTTCCTGAAAAAAATGGCCCTGTCGGGGTTTCCGGTCCCTCCCGGTTTTGTTCTGACCACCGAACTGTTCAGAAAACGGAATGCCGTGGCCAATCTTCCTCATATCAACGATGAGATGGAAAGAATGGTGACCGAATACACCCATCGTCTGGAAAAAATAACGGGCAAGACTTATGGTGATCCTAAGAATCCTTTGCTGCTGTCGGTACGGTCGGGTTCGGCTATCTCTATGCCCGGGGCTATGGCCACCTTCCTGAACGTCGGGATGAATGACTCGTTAACGGAGGAGTTAAGCAAACAGCCCAATTACGGTTGGACATCGTGGGATTCTTACCGCCGTCTGCTGCAATGCTGGGGCATGGCCAACGGCATACCCCGTGATGTCTTCGATCAAACTATGCAGGCGTATAAAAAGAAGTACCATGTGGACCAGAAAGCGAATTTCGAGGTGGCCCATATGCGGCAAATCGCTATGGCCTATAAGAAAGTATTGACCGACAATAACATTTATTTCGAAAAAGATGTCTACAAGCAGCTCCGACAAACCATTGACTATGTCTTTGATTCCTGGTCGTCGGAGCGTGCACAGGCCTACCGGCAACATCTGGGTATTGCCGATGAATGGGGTACCGCCGTGGTCATCCAGCAAATGATACTCGGCAACATGCATAAGAATTCGGGAACGGGGGTGGTCTTCACCCAATACCCGCACGACCCCAAACCCGGTGTTGATCTTTATGGTGATTTCACTTTCTGCAGCCAGGGTGAAGATATCGTCAGCGGATTGGTACACACGCTGCCTATCTCCGAGAATCAAAGGAAGCTCTCGAAAATGAAGAAAAGATCGCTGCAGAAGACGATGCCACAGACCTACAACAGGATCTTGGAAATCGCAGTGGACCTTATAGAAAACCGGGGTTATCCCCCCCAGGAAATTGAATTTACCTTTGAATCGGAGAACCCTGAGGATGTCTTCATTCTTCAAACCCGTGACATGGACTTCCAGGGCAGTCAGAAAATGAACGTCTTCAGTATCGTTCCGCGCGACATGCATCTCATCGGAAGAGGTATCGGCATCGGTGGTGGCGCCCTCAACGGCATCCTGGCCTTCGACATGGATGATCTGGATACCTTCCTCTCGCATTATCCCGATCAGAATCACATCCTCGTGCGACCCGACACGGTGCCGGATGACATCGCCATGGTCTTCAAATGCGACGGTCTGCTCACTTCCAAGGGCGGGGCTACATCGCATGCGGCTGTGACAGCCGTCAGGCTCGGTAAGGTGTGCGTGGTCAACTGTGCCGATTTACTCGTCAATGAGAAAAAGAAAGAATGCTCCATCAATGGCATCAAATTTAAATCAGGCGATAAGATTGCCATCGACGGATACCTCGGCAATATTTACAAAGGTAACTATCCCATAGAACTCTCGGAAGTCATTTCAGCCATATAACATGATGTGCAGCAATCGATAATATTCTATCTTTGCTTCCCATGAAGGATATCCGTAATTTCTGCATCATCGCTCATATCGACCACGGCAAAAGTACCCTCGCCGATCGGTTGCTGGAATTTACGAACACGGTCACCGGCAAGGATCTGCAGGCACAGGTTCTGGATAACATGGAGCTGGAAAGGGAACGGGGCATTACCATTAAAAGCCACGCCATCCAGATGAATTATTCCTTTGAAGACCGTGAGTATATCCTCAACCTCATCGATACGCCGGGACACGTGGATTTCTCATACGAGGTGTCACGTTCCATTGCTGCCTGCGAAGGTGCTTTGCTGGTGATCGACGCCACCCAGGGCATACAGGCCCAGACCATATCCAACATGTACCAGGCCCTTGATCACGATCTGGAGATCATCCCGATACTCAATAAAATGGATATGGAAAATGCACAACCCGAAGAGGTCAAGGACCAGATCGTGGATCTGTTGGGCTGCAAGAGAGAGGAGATTATCGAAGCCAGCGGAAAAACAGGTTTGGGTGTTCAGGACATCCTGGAAGCTATCATCCGCAAGATACCGCCACCGAAAGGCGATGCCCGTGCTCCCCTGGAGGCTCTCATCTTCGATTCGGTCTTCAATTCATACCGTGGCATTTTTGCTTATTTCAGGATCATGAACGGCGAACTGCGCCAGGGCGATCATGTCAAGTTCGTGGCTACCGGCAGGGATTATTTCGCCGAAGAGATAGGCATTCTGAAATTATCCTATCAGCCCCACACCTTGCTCAGCAACGGTGAAGTAGGTTACATCATCTCAGGGATCAAATCATCGAAGGAAGTAAAAGTTGGCGATACCATAACCCATTATGAACGGCCCTGCGCCGCCGCTATCGAAGGATTTAAGCTGGTCAAACCGATGGTCTTCGCAGGGGTCTATCCTGTGGATGCCGATGAATATGAGGAATTACGCTCTTCACTCGAAAAGCTGCAGCTCAACGATGCCTCCCTGTTCTTCGAACCGGAATCGTCGGTCGCACTGGGTTTTGGCTTTCGTTGCGGATTCCTCGGCTTGCTGCACATGGAGATCATACAGGAACGACTCGACAGGGAATTCGATATGGAGGTTATCACCACCGTACCCAACGTCTCCTATAAAGCTTATACAACCAAAGGTGAAATGGTCGAAGTCCATAACCCTTCCGGGTTACCTGAACAGAAATACCTCGATTACATCGAAGAACCTTACATCACCGCACAAATCATATCAAAGGCCGAATATGTCGGCCCTATATTGAAATTATGCATCGATAAGAGGGGCACGCTAAAAAATCAGATCTATCTCACTAGCGACAGGGTTGAGATAACCTTTGAGATGCCACTGGGTGAAATCGTTTTCGACTTCTATGACAAACTTAAGAGCATCTCCAAAGGTTATGCTTCTTTCGATTATTACCAGTCAAGCTACAAGCTCGCCGATCTTGTCCGTCTGGATATCCTGCTTAACGGCGATCGTGTCGATGCCCTCTCCACCCTGATACACCGCGCCAATGCCTATGATTTCGGACGCAAGATGACGGGCAAGCTGAAAGAGCTTATACCGCGCCAGCAATTTGATATAGCCATTCAGGCTTCCATAGGTTCCAAAATCATCGCCAGAGAAACCGTTAAAGCCGTGCGAAAAGACGTGACAGCCAAATGTTATGGGGGCGACATCACCCGTAAACGCAAACTCCTCGAGAAACAGAAAAAAGGTAAAAAACGCATGCGACAAATCGGTAATGTCCAGGTCCCGCAGCAAGCCTTCCTGGCGGTGCTGAAAATGGATTGACAGGCCACAACCGGTATTTTTATATCTGCTGTAACATTATAAGCTTCATTGCGTCTTATATGCAAGTGAAGGAATAGCCCATGTAACGGATGACTACCTTTGAATTCAATGTGTGTGTTGAAGAGCTGGCCGATAAGGTGTACCGCTTCATCCTCAAAAATATTAAAGATAAAGATGATGCCCGTGACATCGTGCAGGAAGCCTATGCAAGGATGTGGGAAAAGGTTAAGGGCATCAGCTTTTCCAAAGCCAAATCATACCTCTTTGCCACAGCCTATCACATCATGATCGACCAGATCCGCAAAAACAGGCAAAAGGATGACTTCGAATCCGGTCATGAAGAGCTGATGACAATACAAAATGACTTCGTTGATCTGAAAGAAATACTCGAAGACGGTCTCGCCCGGTTATCCGATGTTCAACGGTCCGTCCTCCTGCTCAGGGACTATGAGGGATATTCATACGGTGAAATCGCTGCCATTACCGGGTTAAATGACTCACAGGTAAAGGTGTATATCTACCGCGCCAGAATATTCCTTAAGAATTATATCGTCTCAATGGAAAATGTGATCTGATAACATGATGGAAATCACAAGAAACAATTACGAAGCTTTTTTCCTCGATTATTACGAAGGTACGCTGAGTCCTGCGCAAACCGAAGCTTTGTATCTGTTTCTCGAACAAAATCCCGACCTGCAGGCCGAATTCAATGCATTTGAAAATATCAGGCTGACACCTGATGATACGGTTCATTTTCCCGGTAAACATTTATTGAAAAAAAACAGCATCCGTTCCACAGGGTCTATCACTGCGGCCAATTATGAACATTATTTTGTTGCCGCTGCCGAAGGCGAACTGAATGCGGACGAATCGGACCTTCTGCAACGTTTCCTTGAAAAGAATCCCCATTTGACAAAGGAGCTTGCCATCATCAGGGCCACACATCTTGTTCCTGACCTTCGGATCACCTATCCTTATAAACACGCGCTCAGAAGAAAAGCTCCCGGCATCCCCGTCAGACGATTACTTTATCTCAGCACTGCCCTGGCCGCCGTCCTGATCATCATCTTTATCATATTACATCCTTCCATCAGGCGTCCGGTCCCTCAAAGCATGCCGTCACTCACTGATGCCCCGCGAAAATCAGAATTTTCTTCACAACCGACAGAAACCCCGGCGGTCATCGCCGCTCCTGATTCTACCGTTATGGTTCCTCAACCACAGGTGAAGCAGCTTAAAGCATCGGTCATCATTAGACATAACATTGTTAAAAAACAACCTGACCATGTACAACATGAAACCAGGACCGGTCATCGCATGGCCGTTCCGAGCAAAATGACCTATCAGTCCAGTATCATCGAAAAAGGGACAATCCCTTTATATGAAAAGGAAGATCCGGTTTTGGCCGTCACAATCAGGCAGACACACCTCCAAATGCCACCAGACGATGCTGTCCATGAAAGTGTGTCAAAAGATGATAATCCCGATGACTACCCTTCTCTTTTCGCCTTTATTCTGAACAAAATACATAAAAAGATCAAAGACATGCCCGAAAATAAAGAAAAAGAACAGGGCATCTCGTTCTGGTCACTGGCCGACCTTGGCGTCAGGGGAATCAATCAGTTAACTCATGGTAATATCATGATTGAACATACCTATAATGAGAACGGTAAATTATTATCCTATTCCATAGGCAATGACGATTTTGAGATCTCCCGTGTCCGCGAAAGAAACAACGCCGGTATGCATTAATCCCAATAGTATCTTCCTCTCACGGGTCTTTAAGCCCGTAATGAAGTGTAACAATTCGTGTCCTGTCTCCGTCATAGGAACAAAGATCGGTTAATCCATTGTATAACATAAAAAATTGCACTTATGAAAACAACTTTAAAGGCAACCATCCTGATCATTTTATTCTTACTTGCCGGAGCTCAGGTCTTTGCCCAGGAAAACAAAGACAATAAAAGCATTGTGAAACAAACGTTTGATCTACCCTATTTCAATGCCATTGAAGCCGGAGGGGACTTCAATGTTTACATCTCGCAGGGCGAACCACAACATGTCGAAGTTGAAACCCAGACCGTCGATATGGATAAAATAGAACTGAACGTAAAAAATGACGTTCTGATCCTGTCGACAAAAAAGATCAAACGCATCAAAACACCTAATGTCTATATCACCTTAAAAGATTTGAGCCATTTGGAAATATCGGGTGCCACCACGGTAAAAAGTCATACCCCTCTCAAAGCAGACAACCTCAGCATCGAAGCCAGCGGCGCTTCCAGCGCTACGTTGGAGCTTCATGTCCGGGATCTGACTACCGAACTGTCAGGAGCTTCAGACCTGACCCTTGAAGGTCAAGTTAATCACCACCAAGCCGAACTGTCAGGGGCTTCCCAACTGCATGCTTTCAATCTCACGACACAGATAGCGGAGATCAGTGTGAGCGGAGCAGCACAGGCAGATATCGATGTCCTGGATGAACTGGTCACAGAAACCAGCGGGGCAGGTAAAATTTACTATAAAACCAAACCCCGGAGCGTAGAGAAAAATACAGGAGGATCATCGACGGTGTCCCAGCCATACGGCTCCGTCTCTGTCGTGACAGACCATGGCGGCGATACCACAAAAGTTAAGGTGGGGAATGTTTCAGTCGAGGTAATTGACGATGACTCCGTAAAAATAGCCGTCGGTAATAAAAGGATATTTGTCGATAAGAATGGACATGTGGAAGTGAAAAAAGAACACCGGCAGAAATTCAATGGTCATTGGGGAGGCTTCCAGATGGGTGTCAACGGATATCTGAATAAAGATAACAGCTTTAATGTGCCGCACCAATACGAGTTCCTTGATCTGAATTATGCCAAGTCACTGAATTACCAGCTTAACCTGTATGAACAAAACATCAACCTGGCCCGCAATCATTTTGGAATGATTACGGGTATCGGATTGCAGTGGACGGTCTATTGCCTCTCCAAGGATGTCATTCTGGTGGCTGATTCCACGCCCATTTACGGATACCACGGCAGCCAGGGTAATGAATTTCATGCGCCCTTTCCCGACAGGAACTATAAGAAAAGCAAGCTCAGGCTCACCTATCTCACCGTTCCCGTATTATTCGAATACCAGACCAACAGGTTCTCAAAGACCAGCAGCTTTCATATTACCGGTGGCGTTGTCGGCGGATGGGCTTTCAATATCCGGTCGAAAGCGGTATGGGAAGATGGCGGAAAACATAAAAGCAAAGTGCATGATGATTACGGCATACAACCTTTCCGCTGGGATGCCTATGCCGGTATTGGCTGGGGCAAAATAAACCTCTTCGCCACTTACGCCATGAACCAGCTGTTTAAAAAAGACCACGGCCCTGAGTTATACCCTTTCACCCTCGGATTGACAATTGTCGGCTGGTGATAACCAAAACCGGATGTTATTACATTTTCACTGAACTGATTTCCTATGGCCAGGCTTCATAGTCCTGGCCATACTATTTTATAGCCTGGCTGATATTTCATTATCGCTTAAAATTTACTATTTTTACATTCCGGATTTTTTCTCAATTTTATCTTGTTAAAATCATGTAGAACGTTGATAATAAATCACAAGCCATGTCAGGTCATAGTAAGTGGGCTACCATCAAGAGAAAAAAAGGAGCTCTTGACGCCAAAAGATCGAAGATATTTTCCAAAATCATTAAGGATATTACCATCGCTGTGAGAGAAGGGGGTCCCGACCCTGAAGGCAATCCTAAACTGCGCCTGGCTATCGCCAATGCCAAAGGTGCCAGCATGCCGAAAGATAATATTCTGCGGGCTATAAACAAAGGATCCGAAAAGGGTGCCGACAACCTCACCGAGACCACCTATGAGGGTTATGCACCTCATGGTGTGGCTGTTTTTGTGGAATGTACCACCGACAACCAGCAGCGAACCATCAGTAACATCAGGGCTATCTTCAATAAGAACGGAGGCCGTCTGGGAACCAATGGTTCACTGAGTCATATCTTTGAAAGAAAAGGCGTCTTTTCACTCCCTGCCGATGATCTGAACCAGGAAGAATTCGAAATGGCTGTCATCGATGCCGGTGCCGAGGACATCGACCTTGAAGACGGTTATTTCAACATAACCACCGCAATGGAGTACTTCGGACCCATGATGAAACGCCTCGAAGAGATGAACATCACTCCCGAAAGCGCCCAGCTTGAACGCATACCCGTGACCACTGTCAGCCTGGACAAAGAAACGGCCAAGAAAGTACTCCGGATGATCGAGATTTTCGAGGAAGATGACGACGTGCAAAATGTCTATCATAACCTCGAAATGACCGATGAACTGATGGACGAGATGGACTAAGCTTCTTACTTTGAAACAAGACGAAAGGTATCTTCCGCTATGATGCGTTCCTCATCGGTGGGGATGACCATGACTTGTACCTTTGACCCGGGACGGGTAAGGCTCGCTTCTTTGCCACGGACAGTTGCGTTTTTTTTGCTGTCAAAATCTATCCCGAGAAATCCCATTCCTCCCATTATCCTTTGGCGCGAGTGCACATCGTTTTCGCCGATGCCGCCCGTAAAAACTATCACATCCACACCACCCATGGCGGCGGCATACGCCCCGATGTATTTTTTTACCCGGTAAGCGAACATCTCCAGGGCGATGCGGGCCCTGTCGTCACCTGCAGCGGCGGCTTTCTCAATGTCGCGCATGTCGGGTGAGATACCTGAAACACCCAACATGCCGCTGCGTTTGTTGACCAGATCATGAAGATCGCTGTTGTTCATGGATTCTTTGCCGGCAATATGCAACAACACGCCCACATCCAGATCGCCACAACGTGTACCCATGATAAGCCCTTCCAGAGGTGTCATGCCCATGGTCGTATCAATGGACTTACCGTTGACAATGGCAGCCATGGAAGAGCCATTGCCCAAATGACAGGTGATCATCTTCAGTGATTCCATATCCCGATGCAGGATCATCGCCGCCCGTGATGCCACATAACGGTGGCTGGTGCCGTGAAAGCCGTATCTTCTGATACCCCAAGTCTTATAATATGAATAAGGTAAACCATATAAAAAAGCATGGGGCGGCATGGTCTGGTGAAAAGCCGTATCGAACACCCCCACCTGAGGTATGCCGGGCATCAGGTCCATGACGGCACGTATGCCTTCCAAATTGGGCGGATTATGCAAGGGAGCCAGATCAATACATTCCTCCAGGGCTTTGATCACGTCGGCAGTGACCGGTACACTGCCACTGTATTTCTCACCCGCATGAACGACCCGGTGTCCCACCGCATTAATCGCATCAAGACCCTTGATACAACCATGCTCGGAATCGGTGAGAAGGTCAAGTAAAACCCTGATGCCCGAATGATGATCCGGGACAGCTTGCTGAAAAGATAATTCAAGCCCGTCATGACGATGGTAATGAACCAGACTGCCCGGCAGCCCCACTTTCTCGATCAACACTCTGGCCCTAACTTCATGCCCAGGCATCACGGACAACTGGCTCTTAATGGATGAACTGCCACAATTTAAAATAATGATATTCATGGAATCCAAATTGTCATAATTGGGTTGCAAAGTTGCCGATAAATTTCTTAAGAATATTTTAAGAGACTGTTATTTTATTAACACGTAACCATTGCCATTTATTGAATAGGAAATTGTTTTTGACATGGCAACCTGAGCATAGATCGATTATAAATTTCAGGCATGTTGACAAAATATTCAATCCCCATTATGAATTAAGGAGAAAAATCTTATTTTTGTCCTCTTTATAAAAGAGCCTTTTAATTTATTTAAAATCATATAATTCGCAATTGACTCTCAGTTCGAAAAATAGCAGAGAATAAGTTGGTTAAAAAAGGGAACGTCTGGTGTCGTCGGTCATTTTACTATCGAATTTTATTAATCAGTATCATTTAAATTTAACTGTTGTGGTATGAAAAAATTTTGTACGATTCTATCGGTTTTTTTGCTGCCATTGCTTTTAATGGCACAAAACGAGAGTAAGTGGGGTATAAAATTCGGCGGTTATGTGAAAAATGACATCATCTATGATTCAAGGCAAACTGTTTCGCTGCGTCAGGGGCATTTTTTACTCTATCCCAAAGAAGAATTGCTGGATGAAAATGGAAAAGATATCAATGCCAAACCAAGCCTGACGATCCTGGCCATTCAGACACGTTTGAAAGGAACGGTCACGGCACCGGATGCCCTCGGTGCCAAGATATCAGGATATATCGAAGGTGAATTTTTCGGTAATATTGATGCGAATATCAATACCTTCAGGTTACGGCATGCTTTCATCAAGCTGGCCTGGCCCCATACCGAGCTGATGCTGGGACAGTGGTGGCATGCCATGTTCATAACTGAATGTTATCCTCTCACCGAGTCATTTAATACCGGCGCGCCCTTCCAACCTTTCTCCCGTAATCCGCAGGTCCGTCTCACCCAATCCATAGGCAATCTTAACATTATCGCAACGGCCATGGAGCAGGTCGATTTTGTCGATAATGGCCCGGAAGGAGGCAGTTCGGTGTACCTCCGTAATGCCGCCTTGCCTGAATTGAATCTGACGTTGCAATATGGCAATGAAAAATCCTCACCGCAAACCAATTACCTTTTCGGCATTGGGGGTGATTATAAAAGACTGTTACCGCGTCTGGTCACTATTAAAAACTATAAGACCGATCATATGGTCAATAATATGGCCGTTGAAGCGTTCCTGAAAATAAAAATACCTAAGATGACCTTTGCAGCGGAAGGTATTTACGGCCAGGATTTTTACAGCCTGACCATGCTGGGCGGATATGCCGTAAAAAGTATCCCTGACACGTCGAATGACTTAAGGGATTACACACCCATCAATGTTCTTTCATTGTGGGCCGATATCCACTCCAACGGTGAAAAATGGCAATTCGGTCTCTTTGGGGGATATACTAAAAATATGGGTTCCAATGACATCATCGAAAGATTTCCCCCGACAGAACGACAAATTTATTACAGCAGGGGATCAAATATCAAATATATTTACCGTGTGTCACCACGGCTGATGTATATGCAGGGCAGGCTTAAATTCTCCGCTGAGTTTGAATACACTGCCGCCGCCTATGGCACCCCCGATGACAAAGGGCTGGTGAAAGATTCAAATCTGGTCGCGAATTACAGGCTTCTGCTGGGAGCCTATCTGTTCTTTTGATCCGATAAATGAATATCAGCAATAAAAATCAATACATTTATTAATTAAAATCAATATAGTTATGACGAAGAAGATCACAAGCCTGAGAGAGTATCTGGATACCTACCAGAAAAGTGTAGCCGATCCGGACGGATTCTGGGCTGAACAAGCCGAAACATTTTTTTGGCGCAAAAAATGGGATAAAGTCCTGAAATGGAATTTCGAAGAGCCCGACGTGAAGTTTTTCATCAATGGAAAACTAAACATCACCGAAAACCTTTTCGAGCGCAACTTATTCCAGAGAAGAAATCAACCGGCGCTAATATGGGAGCCTAACGATCCCAACGAGAAAAACCGTGTGCTGACTTATGGTGAGCTGTACGAAAAGGTCTGTCAATTTGCCAATGCCATGCTGAAAATAGGCATTAAGAAAGGTGACCGTGTGGCCATTTATCTTCCGATGATACCCGAACTCCCGGTGGCTATGTTGGCCTGTGCACGCATCGGGGCAATCCATTCCGTCGTTTTTGCAGGATTCTCGGCCAATTCACTTTCCGACCGTATCATCGATGCCCGGGCCAATCTGGTGATCACTGCCGACGGAGCTTACCGGGGCAGTAAAAGCATCTCATTAAAGGCCATCGTTGACGAGGCCCTTCAGTCATGCCCCTCGGTCAAAAATGTCGTGGTTTATAACCGTACCGGTGATTCTGCCAACATGGTCCAGGGCCGGGATATCTGGTGGGATGACTTTATCAGGGATGTCAGCACGGAAAATAAAGCCGAGGTCATGGACGCCGAGGATATGCTGTTCATTCTTTATACCTCAGGGTCAACGGGTAAACCCAAGGGTGTTGTCCATACCATCGGGGGTTATATGGTTTTTGCAGAATACACCTTTAAAAACGTTTTCCAATACAGCAATGGTGACATTTTCTGGTGCACCGCCGACATCGGGTGGGTGACAGGACATACTTATATCGTTTACGGCCCCCTGCTGGCCGGTGCCATCAGCGTAATGTTCGAGGGTGTGCCTACCTATCCTGATCCCGGACGTTTCTGGGACATTGTGGACAAGTACAAGGTGAACCAGTTTTATACAGCCCCCACGGCCATCAGGGCTCTTATCGCCCAGGGAAACGAATGGGTGACCAACAAAAACCTCAGTTCCCTGAAAGTCCTCGGAACTGTCGGCGAGCCCATCAATGAAGAGGCCTGGCGCTGGTATCATGACGTTGTCGGCAAAGGCAAGTGCCCCATAGTCGACACATGGTGGCAGACCGAGACAGGGGGTATCCTCATCACCCCACTGGCCGGCATTACACCCACGAAGCCTTCCTTTGCCACACTCCCCTTCCCCGGCGTTCAGCCTGTTATCATGAATAACGAAGGTGAAGAGCTTGAAGGCAACAACGTGCAAGGTAACCTGTGTATCAAGTTCCCATGGCCCGGCATGATCAGGACCACTTACGGCGATCATGAAAAATGCCGCCAGATGTATTTCTCTACATACAAAGGCTTGTATTTCACCGGTGACGGCGCCCGCAGGGATGAAGAAGGATTTTACCGCCTTCTGGGCCGTGTGGACGATGTCATCAATGTCTCAGGACACCGTATCGGCACCGCAGAAATTGAAGATGCCATCAACCAGCATCCCAAAGTGAATGAATCGGCCGTGATCGGTTATCCTCACCCCATTAAAGGACAGGGTATTTATGCTTACGTGACTTGCGAGGAAATCAGCGAAGACGAACAGAAAACTATCGAACAGAGCATCAAGGATCTCGTATCGAAACTGATCGGGCCTATTGCCAAACCCGATGTGGTGCAGATCGTCAGTGGTCTGCCCAAAACACGTTCAGGAAAAATCATGCGCCGTATCCTCCGTAAAATTGGTGAGGGCGATGTCTCTAACCTGGGCGACACGTCAACGTTGCTCGACCCGGGCGTCGTCGAAGAGATCATTAAGGGAGCCAAAGTCGAGGTCAGACGGTAATCATCCATCACGAAATTGCCTATTACATTGCATTTCACTTTAAAACCTTAGACGAAAAAACAAGTTGTCATTCCTTCCCCCTTGTTGAACCATTTTTAATAATGGTTTAACGGGGGAAAAGATGACATCATAGTTTTTTTGGCCTCTTAATAAATAATTTTTTAACTAAACTATTATCAAATGGAAAACAAATTCGCAAATCCGGCACCCCTTGGGTTAATGGGGTTTGGTATGACCACTGTCCTGCTGAATATCCATAATGCAGGCTTTTTCCCCTTGGGTTCAATGATCCTGGCCATGGGTATTTTTTACGGAGGCATTGCCCAAATCATCGCGGGCATCATGGAATTTAAAAAAGGCAATACTTTCGGGACAACCGCTTTTACGTCCTACGGACTTTTCTGGCTGACACTGGTATTCCTCATTACCTTTCCGCTGGTGGGCTGGCTTAAAGCCCCCCCGGCTCCTTTCTTAGCCTGGTACCTGTTTTTCTGGGGCCTGTTCACTTTTTTTATGTGGATCGCCACATTCGGAAAAAACAGGGCTTTGCAGACAGTCTTCCTCACATTATGGATTTTATTCTTCCTGCTCGCCATCAGGGATTGGAGCGGATCAGTGATAATCGGTCAGATCGCAGGATATGAAGGAATAATTTGCGGCTTGTCAGCCATATATCTTGCCATGGCTGAAGTCATTAATGAATCCTGGGGCAAAACAGTTCTGCCTATAGGGGAACGTAAACAGACGAACTAACTTTTTCAGGGAAAATCATCATGCTTGTTACAGCCATCATCGGTGTTTCACGCCTATCATGACGATTCACCGGCTGGAACGGTTTAATAGACAAGTCTGAAGTTTTCCAAAACCAATCCTCGGACAGGAGGTTGTCAGGGTATGTTAGCCCTCCGGCAACCTCCTGTTTGCATTGTTATGTTTACTATCTTTGTGATGACTCCAGAGGGGGCGTGAACTATTGCATATCTGTCTGACTATTAATTTCATTGGAAATGGGAATCAAGCAACTGGATAAGATTTTCAGGCCGCAGCGTATCGCCCTGATAGGTGTCAAGAATGATCCCATGAGCGTGAGCGGCATAACATTGAGAAACATCATCGGTGGTGGTTTCGACGGTGTCGTATATCCTGTGAATCCGAACCATGAAGCTGTTCTTGGTATACAATGCTACCCTAATGTCAAAAGTCTGCCCAGGACCCCTGACCTGGCGGTTATCGCCACATCTGCCGGCATTGTGCCGCAGCTCGTGCGTGAATGTGGTGAGGCAGGCATCACGGGTATCATCATCATGTCGGCAGGATTCAGGGAGATAGGCTCCGAAGGGAAAAGACTCCAGGATCAGGTGAAAGCCGAAGTGGCCCGCTTCGACGGCATGAGGGTCATCGGACCAAACTGCCTGGGAGTGATCATCCCCCATCTTAAAATGAACATCAGTTTTGCCTCAGGGATGCCCAAAACCGGTCATGTGGCCTTTATCTCACAGTCAGGCGCCCTGTGTACTTCCGTGCTCGACTGGGCCTATGAGGAGAATATAGGCTTCTCCTATTTCGTCTCGATAGGTAACAGCATGGATGTTGAGTTTGGTGATCTCATTGATTATTTCGGCCAGGATCCCAATACCAAATCCATAGTCCTATATGTGGAAGCCATCAACAATCCACGTAAATTCATGACGGCGGCCCGTGCCTTTGCACGCAAAAAACCGATCATCGTATACAAGGCAGGTCGTTTTCCCGAATCGGCCAAAGCGGCTGCTTCTCATACCGGTGCCATGGCTTCCGAAGACTCCATTTACGATGCGGCCTTCCAGCGAGCCGGTATCGCAAGGGTTTATGATATCGGCAACATTTTTGACTTCACCGATCTCATTTCCAGGAAACGTATCCCCAAAGGATCCCGACTGGCTATTGTCACTAACGCCGGAGGACCGGGCGTGATGGCCACCGACACGCTCATTGCCAACAAAGGTAACCTGGTGGAACTGTCACAGGCCACCATGGATAAACTCAATGCCTTTCTTCCACCCTTCTGGTCACATGGTAATCCGGTCGACATCCTGGGGGATGCCGATCCTGCACGTTTCGCCAAAACTACCCAGATCGTCATCGAAGATCCCCAAGTGGATGCCGTACTGGTCATCCTTACACCCCAGGCCATGACCGATCCGACAAACACCGCCATAGAGGTGAGTAAATTATCTGAACATACCACTAAACCCATCATGGCGGCATGGCTGGGAGGAAAGGAAATGAGAGATGGCAATCAGATATTTAATGATGCCGGAATTGCCGTGTACCAGACACCTGAGCAGGCCATCAGGGCCTTTATGACCCTGGCGGATTATTCGCGGAACCTCGAAGCCCTCTTTGAAACACCTAAAGATGTACCGGTTTCTTTTCCTTACGACCGCCAGAAGATCAAGGAAGAATTTCAGAAAACCGCTTTCGTCAAGGAGAAGATCTTAACGGAAGCCGACTCCAAGGAGCTTCTGGAAATCTATGGCATTCCGACTGCCAAACCCTATGTGGTCAAAACCCGGGAAGAAGCCCTGGAAACAGCCAGTCAGATCGGTTTTCCCGTTGTCATGAAGATACTGTCACCTGATGTGACTCATAAAACCGATGTGGGCGGCGTTATCCTGGATATCAAAAGCAATGAGTCGTTAAAGAAAAGTTATGACCAAATGATACAAACAGTGAAGGTCAACCTTCCCGATGCCGTCATCGAGGGTGTGGTGCTACAGCCTATGGTAGAGACAAAAGATGCCGTGGAGCTTATCCTTGGAATAAAAAAAGATCCCGTTTTTGGAACGGTACTCCTCGTGGGAATGGGTGGTGTGGGAGCCGAACTGTTCAAAGACAGAACACTGGGATTCCCTCCCCTGAATGAGACACTGGCCCTGAACCTGCTTAAATCATTGAAGATATATCCCATGCTGGAAGGATACAGGGGCCGTCAACCGAAAAATATTGAAAAACTCATTGAGGTGCTGATACGAATGTCATACCTCGCTGCCGACTATCCTGAGATAGAAGAGCTCGACATCAATCCCTTGCTGGTGTCGGAAAAAGAGGTGCTGGCTCTGGATGCACGCATAGTCATCGACCAGGAGATACTCAAGAATCCCATACCTGAATATTCGCATCTTATTCTGAGGCCCTATCCTGAAAAATATGTGACCTCAACAACGCTGGCCGATGGCATGCCTGTCATCCTGCGCCCAATCAAACCCGAAGATGAACCTTTATGGCTTGAGATGCTGGCCAGCTGTTCCAAAGAGTCCATCTATTCCAGATTCAGGTATAACTTCCACTTTGCAGCCCATGAAGTCGCCACCCAGTTCTGTTTTATTGATTATATAAGAGAAATAGCCATCGTGGCCGAAATTACGGAAAATGAAAAACGAAAGCTGATAGGCGTGGGACGTCTCATCGCCAATCCCGACCTGGATACCGTCGAATATGCCATACTGATCACCGATGCCTTCCAGAGAAAAGACTTGGGCAATATCCTGACCAAATACTGCATGGAGATATCCAGGGATTGGAAAATGAGACACATCGTGGCCGAAACAACCATCGACAATAAACCGATGATCGCTGTTTTCAGGAAATACAATTTTAAAATCCAGTTCGAACCGGGTGGAAATGTTCACGTCACGAAAGAACTTGAAGACACATGAGCCGGAAATGTTTCGGGAAGATACGGTTGCCACGGTTAACATGAGAATGTGTAATTGAACGCTCATCAATGAATTCCGACACCGTTACACAACATAACCCGGATATATCAAACGGGACAGTCATTATCTCAGGAAATCCCGGTTTTATTGCACAGGATTCGTCAATCCTGTTGTATGATTCGGTTCTCTCGGTTTTTCCGCTGTCAAACCAGGGCCACACATTAAAACTATCACAATCGCCGGTTTTCATGTCGCATGAGCTGAAGCCCGGGAAGTTTCAACCCATTGCTCGGGAACAAACCGGCAACGATTGGACATTCCTCCTGCTCTTTGTGTGCGTCATCTTATTCACATGGGTTCAGGTATACTACCGAAAAAGATTCATCCAGATTTTTCAATCCGTCTTCTCAGAGAAAAGAGTCCATTTTCTGATCAGGGATGGCCGTCTTTTTAATGAACAGATCACACTGGCACTGGGATTTATCTTTGTCATGGCATTTTCTCTTTTTCTTTTCCTGATCAATAAATTCATCATCGGACTGTCATTGGGAAACGGTTTCTTCCTGTTTATCAAAATAGTGCTTGCCCTGACCGGATTCATCCTCATTAAATTTTTACTCATTCAGCTGATCAAAGCCATCTTCCTGACACGGGAAGCGACCTCCAGATATGTATTGAATTCATTGATATTTGACCTCACTCTGGGTGTGGTTTTATTGCCATTTCTTATCTTTATCACCTATACCGGATCAGATATGTTGATTTATTTATCCCTGATTATTATCTCTATTACATTCATTTACAAATTGTTAAGAGGTTTTGTCATCGGATTGAACTACTCGGGATTTTCATTGTTCTATTTATTTTTATACCTTTGCACCGTCGAAGTTTTACCTGTAGTTGTCGTTGTTAAATTATTAGTAAGCTAAGATGATTATTAATAATTTGAACAAACCATGCCACATCACTCATCTCTTTAAAAATTACACCATTGAAGATCAAGAGCATTCTTATTTCGCAACCTCAACCGAGCGAAGCTGAAAAGTCTCCATATCTTCAGCTTTCGAAAAAACTCAACGTCAACATTGATTTTCAAAATTTCATCTCCGTTGAGGGCTTGACAGCAAAAGAATTCAGGAAATCCAAGGTACAGATACTGGATCATACGGCGGTCATACTCACCAGCAGGAATGCCGTGGATCATTTTTTTAGGATGGCAAAAGAGTTACGCATTGAGATTCCCGATACCATGAAATATTTCTGTATTTCGGAAGTCACGGCTTTTTATTTACAGAAATACGTGCAATACCGCAAGCGAAAGATTTTTTACGGCCGCCAACGGTTCAATGAATTAATCGATCTCATCAAAAAACACAAGGATGAAAAGTTCCTCTTGCCTTGCTCCGATATACATAAATTAAATTTCACGCGGTTACTGGAACAAAACAACATCAATTTCACCAAAGCGGTTTTTTATAAAACCATTGCCTGCGATCTGTCCGATTTTGATATTGACAAATACGATATGCTTGTGTTTTTCAATCCGTCGGGTATCAAATCACTTTTCAAGAATTTTCCTGGGTTTAAACAGGGGGATAAACTGATCGGTGCTTTTGGGCCGACGACAACCAAGGCCGTTCAGGATGCAGGGCTCACGGTAAATATCAATGCACCGACTAAAACGGCACCCTCGATGACCATGGCCATCGAGGAGTATCTGACCAAGAACAACAGAAAAAGCAGCCGGATTTAGCTCCATCTGGTAAGCATACCATCCATGCCATCCTTAGGAAAAGAAGAAAGATTATGTGACCGCTCCATAATTATCCAACTGTCTAAAAAAGGGTCAACTTTTACTATATATCCACTGAGAGTGAACTGGCTTTTCACTTCACTCCCGAGTGCTTATCCTGCCCAGGTACTCATCGCGGTCAACAGACGAACCTTGCGTAAGGCCGTCGACCGCAATACCGTCAAAAGAATGATCCGTGAAGCTTACAGACAAAACAAAACTATTATTTACGACACGCTGCAAAAAATGGGAAAACAATGTGCGCTCTCCCTTGTTTATGTTGCAGATAAGAAGGTGTCGTACAAAGAGATTGAACCAATAATAATTGTAATTTTACGTCGTTTAGTCAGTGAATATGAAAGATCTGCTGGGTAAATTCTTAATATTGCTCATCCGTATTTACCAGGTTACTATTTCGCCCCTGATGCCGCCGTCGTGCCGGTACACGCCGACATGCTCGGCTTATGGCATTGAAGCCTTAAAAAAGTATGGCCCGTTCAAGGGAGGATGGTTGACCATTAAACGCATTGTCTCTTGCAACCCATGGGGAGGCAGCGGTTATGATCCTGTACCTTAATTGATGACAGGTCATGGGTGTGTTAATCTAATTGTAATCATATGAAAAACAAAGTGGCATTCCGATTATTCATTCTTTTTATCCTGGTTTTTCCCTTGCTGCCCCTGACAGGTCAGGGCCAGACTAACAACGATTTCGAGATCTCAAAAAACCTGGACATTTTTACATCTCTGTTTAAGGAACTGAACATCAATTATGTCGATGATATCGATGCCGGTAAATTAATGGAGACAGGTATCGATTCGATGCTTGAGTCGCTCGATCCCTATACCAATTTCATCCCGGAGGCGGACGTGGAGGATTACACTTTTATTACCACCGGACAGTATGGTGGCATAGGAGCGCTCATACACAAGGAAGGTGATTATGTGGTCATTTCCGAGCCCTATGAAAATGCCCCGGCCGACAAAGCCGGATTGAAAGCCGGTGATCAGATCCTGGAAATAAATGGCAAATCAGCAAAAGATAAGACCACTGAGGAGGTCAGTGAGATTCTCAAAGGGCAGCCGGGAACCTCCATCGACATGTTGATCGGGCGTTACGGTATTGAAGAGCCCATCCGTAAAACTGTCATCCGCGAAGAAATTACCGTTCCCAATATCCCTTATTATGGTGTGCTGCACGACGGTGTCGGCTACATAAAATTGTCAGGCTTCACCCAGAACGCCGGGAAGGAAGTCAGGAAAGCATTGACAGACCTGAAAGATAAACACGACCTGTCGGGGGTGATCATCGATCTGCGCAATAATGGTGGCGGGTTACTTCAGGAAGCCGTCAACATCGCCAACCTTTTCCTTGATAAAGGCGAACCTGTTGTCAGCACAAAAGGCCGGTTACCCGACAGAAACAAAACATATACGACCACAGAACCTCCCGTCGATGACCATATCCCGCTGGTTATACTTGTTAACGGCATGAGCGCTTCCGCATCCGAAATTGTCGCCGGCGCCATGCAGGACCTCGACAGAGGTGTCATCGTCGGTCAGCGTACATTTGGTAAAGGTCTTGTTCAGAACGTTTTCCCCCTGCCTTATAACAACAAGGTAAAAATAACCGTAGCCAAGTATTATATCCCCAGCGGAAGGTGTATACAGGCCATTGATTATACACATAAAGATCAAAACGGTGAAGGCGAAAAAATACCCGACTCACTGGCACGGGCCTTTAAAACTCATAATGGGCGTACGGTGTATGACCGCGGTGGCATTGAACCCGATATCCCGCTGCCTCCGCTGAGATATTCAAATATCGCCTTCACCCTGTCAACAAAATTCCTGATCTTCGACTATGCCACCAAATATTTCTGGTCGCATCCCAGCATCCCGGGGCCTGACCAGTTTATTGTGACGGATACGCTTTACAATGACTTTATTGCCTTTATTAAAAATAAGGACTTCACTTACACCTCGGCCACTGAGAAAAAACTGAAGGACATGGAAAAGGCAGCCAAAAGTGATGATTTCTATCCTGACCTGAAGGATGCCTTTGCCTCATTGAAAAATGAAATTGACAATGAAAAAAAGGATGATCTTCAAAAATACAGTGATGAGATCAAAACATTATTGAAACAGGAAATTGTAACACGTTATTATTATGATGAGGGACAAATCATATCCTCTCTTTCGGACGATCCAGAGATCGATCAGGCTATAAAAGTCCTGACAGACCATAAGTCATACGAAGCCATCCTCGATGGCACAAATAAATCCGGACAGGGTAAGAAAGAAAAAGGTTAAAAGAACCTCTTTCCTATGAACACCATTATTTTTTAATTCGTAGATTCTCCTGATGATTCCTCCTAAAAAAATTCCATTCACCCGGTTTATCTTCTATTTCGGCATGGCGCTGATGATCGCTGCCATACCTCTGTCAAGGTATTTCATGAGTGTTGCCCAGTTTGTTCTCACAGGTTTTTTCCTCCTTGATGGGATGAACATGGATACGGTGACCGGTAAATTCAGGGGAAAATCATTGCCGACACGCTTTTTAATACTCCTGCCCGAATTTTTGAAGGAAATGTTCCGGAATATAATCAGGAAATTTGGTGTTTTTTTCCGGCACCGGCAGGCGTTGTTGTTCAGTTCCATCATGCTGATGTTCGTCATCGGATTAGCTTATACCACTGATTTCCACTATGCTTTCAAGGATCTTCGGACCAAACTGCCGTTATTTTTATTACCCTTGTTCATCTCGACAAGCGAAGAAGTGAATAAAAAAGAATTCAGGGCACTGATGTTGATTTTTATCACTGCCGTAACGGTAAGCTCTTTTTACAGCACCTATCTGTGGTTTACCAAACCCATTACCGACACGAGGGATCTGAGTCCGTTCATTTCACACATCCGTCTCAGCCTGAATGTATGCCTGGCTTTTTTTACTCTGTGGTATTTTATCTATTATGAAGAGCACAGACCTTGGCTGAAGAAGATCCCCTTTATCATCCTGTTGGTCTGGATAGGGGCATTCTTATTCATCCTCAGAGCGCGGACAGGGATAATGGCTTTTTTTATCACATGGCCTTTTCTTTTCTTTCTGTATGTGCTCAAGCTGCGGAAGCAATCCGTCAAATATGCATTTCTTACGGCAGGCATCATATTACCCATAGCTCTCGTTACCTATTTCGGCATTGAAGCGGAGCATTACCTGCACACAAAACCCGTCGATCTGAAAAAACTCGATCAATTCACTCCCCGTGGGAACCCCTATACCTTCGACACCACTCTGAGTGTTGAAGACGGCCACTATGTCGGCCTATATATTTGTCTTCCCGAGCTAAGAGCATCATGGAACCAGCGGAGCACTATCAAATTCGACAGCACCGATAGAAAGGGGCAGATGATCAGGTACACCATCATCCGTTACCTGGCATCCAAGGGCTATCGCAAGGATGCCGATGGCGTGAAAAAGCTTACCAATAAAGAGATCCGGTTCATTGAAGAGGGAATAGCCAATATCAACTACCTGAAAAGGTGGCATCCCAGAACACTCGTCAGCGAATCGGTTATGGCATGGCAGGCTTATAAAAAAAATGAGTCCGTTGTTGGTTATTCATCACTGGAACGGCTTGAACTCTGGAAAACAGCTGTCAGACTGATACGAAAACATCCTCTGATTGGGGTCGGGACAGGTGACCTCAAGATGAGCTTTAAAAATGAACTCACCTTGATGCACTCACCCCTGCAAAACGCTAAGGAAGGATTGTTCAGCTCTCATAATCAATTTTTGAATATCCTGGTGCTGTTTGGTGTGGTCGGATTAGGCTGGTTTCTTCTGGCCATCATCTATCCGGCCATACGAACCAATGGGTTTCGAGATTATTTTTTTCTGATCTTCCTCATCCTGTCATTGGTCTCAATGCTGACTGACGATACTCTGAAGAGCCAGGACGGCGTTACTTTTTTTGCCTTTTTTTATTCTTTTTTTCTTTTTGGGAGAAAAAACAAAGTAACCATTTAATGGAGTCGGTATGGATAGACAGGCGATAGGCTGTCATTCATGTTTCACATACCGCAGCAAGCGATCAGATGGAAGAAGTTATCCGCAGGATGATTGGATGATCTTCTTAATGATGAAAACAAATCAGCCTGATGATATTCACCATTGAATGATTTGAAGTATATTTACCACTTGAATTAATTTTTCAGGCATGAAAAGATGTGATCTGACTATCACGTTAACGGAATATGAATCGGCCGAAGAATTGAATGAGACCGATAAAAGATTATATGAAGCAGCGGGTGAAGCAGCCGGGTCGGCCTATGCGCCTTATTCACGGTTTTACGTCGGGGCAGCGGTATTACTTGAAAATGACCTGGTAGTGACCGGTAATAATCAGGAGAATATAGCCTATCCCTCGGGTCTCTGTGCCGAACGCATTGCTATTTTCACTGCTGCCTCCAATTACCCTGATGTACCTGTCAAAGCCATCGCCATCGCCGCTCATCCTCAAAATCCGGGCAGTGCAACAGCCCTCACACCCTGTGGTGCCTGCCGACAGGTGCTCGCCGAATATGAGATGAGGCACCGGCATCCGATACGCGTCATCATGATGGCAGAAAAAGGCAAAATTCTCGTCAGCGATAACATTGGGAACCTGTTACCTTACTCCTTCAATGCCGGTGAACTGAAAAAAACAATGGCCGATACAACGCCAAAGCCCGGCAACACGGAATAGAAAGGCAGGCTGATTATACTTTCTTACCTGAAGGTGAAAAGCAGGTTGGCCAGAAAATTCCAGATCATTACAACACCGATGGCAAACAGCTTGGACAGATAAAAATGCCTCTTCAGAAGGCTGACCAGTATCCACAAAACAAGCGTATTGATCCCCAAACCTATGACCGACACAAACAGAAACTTGGAATATTCGAGAAAGATGCCCGGATCATGACTTTTAAAGGTCCATATCCTGTTCAGAAAATAATTGCTCGTCGCGGCGACCGTAAATCCAATGCCATTGGCAACATATTTCTGTATCTTGATGATCTCCTTGCCCAGATAAGTTGTTCCGAAATCAACACCCATCCCTGATATACCTACGATACCGAAACGGATAAACTTCCAAACGATTTCCCACTGTAACAAGTCTGACATGTATCTTGTAATAGACAGGCGCCGCGGACAGGTGTTAGGCCATATCCCTTATTATAATTGTATGATCAGCACCTCTTTCTCTCCGTTTCTCATCACATCCACCGAGATGGTCTGACCATGATCCAATTCTTTCAACCTGTTCATATAATCATAAATGTTTGACACCGATTTACCGTTCACAGCGGTGATGATGTCTCCCTTCAACAAACCACCTCTGTAAGCGGGGCCGTCTTTTCTGACGGCATCCACACGCAGGCCGTTATTTTCGGTGGAAGTGAAATCGGGCATAAAACCCAGGGTGACCTTAAAACCCCTGCCATAATCGGGACGTTCCTTGGGACCGGCTTCTCTGAAAGCCAGCGGCTGGTCACGGTCACCGACTTCACGGATCACACGGTATGCAAAATCGAGGACTTCCTTTTCACCGGGATAATTGATTTTATCCGCATCATCACTCGGTGTATGATAATCTTCATGAGCACCCGTGGTGAAGAAAAAAACAGGGATATCCCTGGCATAAAAACTCGAATGATCGGAAGCGCCATAGCCCTCCGGTGAAAATTTCAATTCAAAGCCCTCGCCGTTCACATTTTTATTCAGTATAGCCTCACTGGAATCCCCTGTTCCCGTGCCTCCGATGAGCAAGGACCGTGTGTCGGTTTTAAGACGACCGATCATATCAAAGTTGAACATGGTCTTGATCTGTTTCGGATCAACGGGAGAATGATTAACAAAATATTTTGATCCGAGCAGGCCCATTTCTTCCCCGTCGAACGCCACGAACAGGACGGTACGTTTGAAAGGGATGCTTTGCGCTGACATTTTACGAGCCAGCGCCAATATACCGGCTACGCCGGAAGCGTTGTCATCGGCGCCATTATGTATGGCCAGGGTGTCGGGAATCCGTGAACCGGACCCCGGTCCTCCCATGCCCAGATGATCATAATGTGCTCCTATCACGATCGTTTCATCCTTAAGAACCGGATCACCACCCGGCAATTCTGCCACCACATTCTGAGCCCGTGACTTAGTCAGGATAACATCGCTCTCAGCGTGAACGGTCAACGGAACAGCAAAGGAAACAGGCTGCCGGTTACTTTTCAGAGCCTGTTCAAGTTCAGCGATGTTGTGTCCGCCATGCTTCAATATAACGTCAGCCAGTTCTCTCCTGATATGTATCACTGGCAATCCCGCATCCGATGCGCTTTTATCAAAGGTCATGGGAACCAGTTCATCCTTTTCATCCATGGCCTCCGGCGTGACCAACAGCACGCCCGCAGCGCCCTTATCCTTGGCTGTAAGAACCTTCGACCGCACACCCGTATATTTAAGGTAGGAACTTTCATTATTATCCAATGCGGGATCGCCTCGAAACATCATAACCCACTGACCGGTGACATCCACGCCGTTATAATCGTTCCATTTCAGGCTGTCCTCGGAAATATCAAAACCGTAGCCTGCGAAAACAACCGGCGCACTGACCTCCTCGTTGCGTGAGAAAGGAAAGGGCCGGAAATCAACATCGACTGCGGCCGTGTCATCACCGGCAATCAAAAAGTTGTGACTGCCCAGCCTCGCGCCCGTCACCACTTCGAAAAACTGAAATCCATTATCATCAAGCAGTCTCAAGCCGTCCTCCTTCAATTGATCCCTGATAAAACCGGCTGCAATAAAACCTTCGGGACTCCCGGCCTGCCTGCCTTTTAAGGAGTCGGACGCCAGAAAATAAATGTCGTCCTTAAGTTCATCCACGGTGATATCCTGCGCATACAGAAAAAAAGGCAGGATCCAAAGAATCAAAAACAGAAAATATCTCAGCTGTGTTCTCATCGGATTGGTCATTTAAAACTCTCTTGCTAAGGCACTGCGAAGGTATTATTTTTTTTTATTTTGAAAGACGCACCGGGGTGCTTGTGCCCGGCATGTCATAATAAGTGATGACTGAACCGTACACCGGAAAGCTGCTCACTCACCTCCCACAACTTGGCGCGAATAGCTTCATTATAAGCGATAGCGGCAGGTTTTGAGATTCCTTTATTGATAAAATATTTACCGTTAACCTTACCGGCTTCCTGTGAGGTGGCGAGATACACAGGGGTCACCGCTCCTTCCTCCACGGAGGCTCCGCCGCCACCCCATCCGGCATGCAATAACTTGGTGGAGATCACCCCCGGGTCCAGACAGTTGACCGTTATTCCGGTATCCCATAGTTTAACTGCCAGCTCAAAGGTGAACATGATCTCCATGAGCTTAGAAAGAGCATAAGCGCCATAGCCGCTGTACCTTTTCTCACCCTGAAGGTTCTGAAAATCGATATGGGAAGCATGCGTCTGTGAACTCACATTGATGATCCTTTTATAGTCCGATCGGTTGACCAGATTGAGAAGCTCAAGAGTTAAAATAAAGACTGACAGATAATTCACTGCAAAGGTCATTTCCAATCCGTCGGCAGTGATTTCCTTCCTGCTCATATAAACACCGGCATTGTTGATCAGTATGTCCAGCTTGGAGTGATCTCTCTTAATGTGATCAGCGAGAGCCCTGACCTGTTCCATAACTGAAAAATCGGCTGTGTACACTTGAATTTTACTGTTACATGTTTTCCTTACTATTTCATTCCTCACTCTCTCAGCTTTTCCTGCATTGCTGCCATGTAACAATACCGTCGCCCTCCTGCCGGCAAGCTCAAATGCGACCTGTTTCCCGATGCCATCAGTCGATCCGGTAATCAGTATAATCCTGTCATTTATCATTTTAATTGTTTTTTTATCAGGCCAGTAATAAAACGTATATTACAAGAATAAGTTCAAAATAAGTCAAGTACGATCAGTGAATATCAATAAACGATCTTCAAAACTTAAAATTCCATAATTTTACGTTGATAATAACGTACAGTTAAACAAGATCAGATATGTCTGTTGGAATCATGCCTGAAAAAATGAAAGCTGTCGTGCTGACAGAGTACAGCGCCAGTCTGTCCGGTGTCTTGCGCAATTTACAGGTGACGGAGAAATCTCTCCGCTCATTAGGCGATGATGAAGTGCTTGTGAAAATGACGGCAGCCCCGTGCAATCCCTCCGATATTGCATTCTTCAGGGGCATGTATGACATTATCAAACCGCTGCCGGTGGTCGCCGGTTTTGAGGGCACCGGAACCGTTATTGCCGCGGGGAAAGATGGAAAAGCACTGTATCTTGTGGGAAAACGGGTGAGCGTTTTCAGCAAAGATGAAGGTGACGGAACCTGGGCCGAATATTTCATCGCCAAACCGGAAAATTGCATTCCGGTGAAAGAGGGTTTGAATACAACCCAGGCCGCCTGTCTGGCCATCAATCCACTCACCGCCTATGCCCTAACCGATCTGGCCCATATATCAGGTAGCAAAACAATAATCAACACAGCTGCTGCCGGTCAGACCGGTGGATTCATCAGAGTCTTTGCAAGGGAAAAGAATATCGGACTCATCAACCTGGTGAGAAAAGATGAACACATAACCAAACTGAAAGAGACCGGAGAGACGTATGTCCTCAACATCCTCTCAAATGATTTTCAGGAACAGCTTTCAAAACTGGCACATGATTTAAGGGCGACCGTTGCGCTGGATGCCTTGGGCGGTGAATGGAGCGGTAAAATCGTCGAGGCCATGCCTGCAGGTTCACAGCTGATACTTTACGGAGGATTGTCAGGACAATACCTTGCCAATATCAATGTACTGGAGATCATATTCAGACAAAAGACCATCATCGGATTCAACCTGGCCGACTGGATCAAAGATTCGGGCCCGGTTAACTATGGCCTGGTGATGTCGGGTATTCAGGAAAGAATGATGAAAGGCACCATACAGATCACCATTCAAAAAACCTTTAAACTCGAGGAAGTGGTTCGTGCCCTGCTCCAGTATGCCGGACATCTGTCGGACGGCAAGATCCTTTTTATACCATGACATGATTATCGGCAACTGCGAAATATACATAGGTACTTCAGGCTGGACTTATGATCATTGGAAAGGCACCTTTTATCCACTGTCACTGCCAAAGAGCAGGTGGTTTGATTTTTATTCGCAGCACTTTCCGGCGGTGGAAGTGAACGCCACTTTCTACAGGACATTTGCCCCGGCAACTTATGAAAAATGGCACCGCCAGGCTCCTCATGGTTTTTTGTACGTTCTCAAGGTCCCACGTATCATCACACACCGGAAATTCCTTAAGGACGTACGGGATGATATTAACGCCTTTGAACATTCAGCCATGTTGCTAAAAGAAAAGCTGGGAGCACTTCTGCTGCAGATTGCACCGCAGACACCCTGTGACACAGCCCTGCTGGAAGAGGTGTGCAGCATGTTCATGCACCCTGAAAAAGTGACCGTTGAATTCCGTCATCCATGTTGGTTCACTTCTTCTGTCGACAGTTTGCTGAAAAAATACCATATGATTGCCTGTAATTTTGATTCACCTTCCTTGCAACGGTTTGACTGGATCACGGCGGATACGGCTTATTTCAGATTACATGGGCACCCCCGTTGGTACGCTTCAAATTATTCGTTGCCGGAATTGCAGGCTCTTGCCGGACAAATTAAGGAAGCCACCGACCAGGGATTAAAAAGGGTGTTTGTCTTTTTCAACAATGACTTTCACGGTTATGCTCCTGACAATGCACGGCAGCTAACCGGATTATTAACTAACTTTGTAAAATAATTGTCCGTTTTTGTGATCAAACCGGATTTAATTCACGTGCGTTTTTACGAAGAGCTGAATGATTTTCTGGTCCTCTCGCGGCGCAGGAAGATGCTGGAATATACCCTTTTTTGCAGCCCCTCTGTCAAAGACATCATCGAATCATTCGGTGTCCCGCATAGCGAAGTCGATCTCATCCTTGCCGACGGCCAGTCCGTATCATTTGATTATAAACCTGTTGCCGGTCAACACATCTCCGTTTACCCTGTCTTCGAAAGCCTCGATATAACAAATGTCACCCATCTCAGACCGGTACCTTTGCGCCGGATCAAACTAATCCTGGATGTCCACCTGGGCAAGCTGGCACGTTACCTCCGCATGCTGGGATTCGACAGCGTATACAGAAATGATTATAATGATCATGAAATCATCGCCACCGCTAAAAAAGATAAACGGATTATCCTTACACGTGACATCGCCTTGCTCAAAAACAACGATGTCACCCACGGTCTTTGGATACGGTCACAAAAACCTGCGGAACAAGTGTCCGAAGTCATCCGCCGTCTCGATCTTTATAATCTGATCAAGCCCTTCAACAGGTGCATGGAATGTAACGGCAAAATAGTCAAGATCGACAAGCAAAAGATACTCGACTGCCTCAAACCCGGGACCATCGCTCATTTTAAATCTTTTTACCAGTGCCGTCACTGTGGAAAAGTGTACTGGAACGGATCACATTATGAAAGCATGATGAAAAAGATCAACCTGATTAAATCTTCCCGGTCAATTCACGTCTCCTGAGGAAGATGGTCAGTTTTTTACCGATATAATTGCAGATAAAATTCATCTTATTATATTTGTGTAGTGTTTAGTTTATCTTAAAATTACTGGATTATGAGAAAATATTTTCATACCCGCGCCGGTCTGATAACATTGATCCTCGGGATTATTATCCTTATTCCATCCTTGAGCATGGGCGGCGACAAAAAGAAAATAGGCATCCGTGCAGGCTATCACAATGCTGCCATGCAAAGCATTGACTCATCCTGGAACAACAATTTGAATATCTTTTACGTCGGTGCATTTAAAGATGTCAAGTTTTTCCCCTTCCTCTATGCCAGCTCCGGGCTTGAATATTTTATAAACGGGAATCAAAAAAACAGTGATAATAAGCTCCTGTTGCACTATTTAAGCGTACCTCTTGATATTAAATTAAAGGCAGGTCCACTCTATGCTATGGGTGGGGTAACCTTTAATTTCAAAATTGGTGAAAAATATATGGCCAATGGAGTAAAAGCCGACCTGCCCGTAAATGGTAAAATCAAAACATTCGATTCCTCTGCATTCATAGGCGTGGGAATCAAAATTTTAATGATCGGTATTGAAGGACAGTACCACTGGGGTCTGGTGGACGTTTACAACGGATTCCATAACAATTATTACCAGGTCGGTCTTGCCCTCTTTTTTTAATTGACCGGCGAAAAGAAAAATAATCAGTACTAACTGGAACGACTATACCAAAACAGTGATCTGCTACCCCATCATTTAATCACGACAAGCTTTTTGGTTTCTACCCGGTCACCCGCCCGGATCAGGCATGAATAGATGCCATCCGCAAGATTTGAACAATCAAATGCAAACCGGTTTTCTCCTGCACAACACTGTCCATTGGCCACAACTGACACAATATCCCCTTGAAGGTCACCGATGGCTAAATAAACAGGCTGAGGCTTATCGAGATGGCATTCTATCGTTGCCAATCCGGCCACGGGATTTGGATAAATCTTTAATAAGGAGGCCTCTGCGCTACCGTTTTGCTTCTCAATGGCCGTGACAAAAGGAGTAAATTTAAGGCCGTCGATCCAGAATTCAAAGCCAAAGTCCCAGGTATCGACATTGATCTCAATGTAGTTAATGTCATCAAGCGACACATCACCGCTTTGTGACCTTGACCATTGTGTATTACCTGCCAGCGGGATGGTATAGTGTTTCCAGGTTCCAATGGTTGGATTAAGAATGGAGGCTGCACTGGCAGTATATTTAAAGTATCCGCCACAATCATTACCAAGGATAATGGAATGATACTGAAAACCGTAGCCTGTGGTGTTGAGTGACCGGTACCAGACGCTTATCGAATCCATTTCGGTGAGATGCCAGGAGGCCATGGAATCAGATCCGGGGCGGTACGAAGCAGCTATATTCCATCCGTTACCGGTGACGAAGTGAACGGAAGCATCACCAATTTGCTTGATCTCATAATCCCAGTCAATGGAGGTGGCCAGCCATTTCCCGTAAGAAGGGCAGGTCTCAGGGTAGGCATACCACAGCGCCGGAGGTTCCGACAAATCCTGAGGCGGTATGGTCTGATAAACCGGATCTTCCCCGGGCACACAAGGTTGCCACAGCACATGACCGTATGATGAATTATCTTCATAATCATATATTTTACACGCAATAAGAAGGGAATCATCATAGAAGAAATCATTGTTAACGGCGTAAATATCAAACGTTGACCTGTTCTCAAAATGATAAGTCGTGGTATGATCAAACACATTGCCGGTGATGGTATCGTAGTCAGAATAATCAGAAAAATAAATGCCCTTCCTGTTCTTAATGAAAATATTGTCGCGTGCCACCAAATGCTCCGTAGCTTTGGAAGAAACAGCCAGGGTATTGCCTTCCATGCTGTTGGAGTCAATCACGTAATCCTTTGACTCCTGATTCTGATAAGGTGGTATCGGTGAGCCTTCCCAAAGCTCAATTCCTGTCGGATTATGGCTGATCTCATTGTGTGTTATCACATTATTAAAACCCCTGTCGATGGCAATGCCTGAATGTTCGTTACCTATCACTTCGTTGCTGTCGACTAAGCTGTTAAAGGAATAACCGAGCCAGAATCCATAATGACTGTAATTACAGATGTTATGTTTAAAGATGTTTCCATCGGCAAACGTTGCTTCAATGGCATTATGGGGTGAAAAGGAACATTCATTATATGCAAAATAATTGTTATTGGGAATTTGAGAATACTGATACTGCCCCAGAAAAATACCATCACCTGAATAGGTGACATCATTGTACTCCACATCATTTTCATTTGAAACGATAAACAGAATGGCGGCACAATCACTGGGATTGGTTTCTCTGTTCACATGCGAGCAATTATTATGATGGATATAACATGTATCGGTGAAATTCAATCTGATGCCAAAGCCGCAGTTCCAGTTCAGTGTATTATGATGAATATGTATGCCGTGGCTATCGTACATGGCAATGCCGTCATTCTCCTGTTGCATGGTATTGTCCAACAGCTCACATTGCCAGCTGTGGTTAAGAAGAACACCGCCGCCGAGGGCACTGCCCACACCGGCCCACACGTCTATGACACCGGTGGTGTCTTTCTTATTGAAAGAAAAGGTGTTGCCCTCAATGGTGATGCCATGTGAACTGTTTATTCTCACGGCATAATAATAATGATCCACCCAATCAAAATTCTTTATGGTGACGTTTTGTGAATTTTCAATGTAAACCATATAACCATTGAAGTTAGTTCCGTGAACTGTCACACTGTCGCCATCCAGGATGATGTTTTCCTTACCGACTATCCTGATGACTCCGTCCTGGGAATCATCACCGAAAGTGTATTCACCTCCGAGTATCTTTATCCAGGAATCACTGGGGATGACCATATTATCGGTCAGTTCCACATAATTCTGACCCCATACGCTAAAGGTTAACAATGCGACGGAGAAGAAAGGAAAAATACGTTTCATGGCCTTAGAATTTTATGTTTCAAAGTGCTTCAGACTAATCATTCCGTTTGGGTCCTCATCCAATAAGAATATCCTGCCACCTATGGATGATGAATCATCTCCTTATCATGACAAACATCGAATTCAAACTGAATGGTCAGATGGCTGATATTAAAACGTTCATGTAACATCTTTTCGATCTGCTTTCTGACAGGTTCCAATTCGCTTAATTTATAATTCTGTTTCAGATCAATGTGGCATTCAAAATGTAATTGCCTGTCATCAAGCGTCCAGGCATGAACATGATGTATGTTGGATACCGTATCGATTTTCTCAATTTCTTTTTTTACTTCCATCAGGTCGAGTCTTTCGGGAGTGGATTGCATTAAGATATCAACCGCCTGCCGGATGATTTTATAGGCTTGCCTGAGTATGAAAATGCCAACCAGTATGGTTAAGGCGGGGTCGATCCAATAGATTTTGAACCGGATGATCACCACGCTGCCAACAATGACGGCCACAGAGGCCAACGAATCACCCAAAAGATGTATATATGCCGATTTAACATTCAGGTTATGCTGTTTATCCTGTCGTAAGAGCAGCACGGCAATCATATTGGCAATGAAACCGGCTGAGGCCACGATCAGCATGACAGGACCCCTGACATGCTGGGGTGCTTCCAGACGTTTCACAGCCTCATAAAACAGGAAAATGATGATCACGATCAATATAACGGCATTAAAAAAAGCTGCCAGGATTTCAATCCGCCTGAACCCGAAAGTACGTTTGAGATCCGGATCACGTTTACCAATCCTGTAAGCCACCAGAGCAATCGCTACGGCAAAAGCGTCGCTGATGTTATGTGCTGCGTCCGAAATCAGTGCAAGGCTGTTTGAGATCACCCCGCCGATAATCTCGCCAATAAAAATGAAAAAATTCAAAATGGTGGCAAGAATCAGGTTTCTCTGTCGAACTTCCGGGAACCGGTCTCGGATAAAATATTCCGGATCTTTGACTGTCATACCTGCCTTTTTCGTAAAATTACTACAGATTCTGACAAGCTCATGATTTTTTTGTTCGCTTCTGTACAAAGTAATGTAAAAATGAACACCAAAAAGCAGCAATCTGAACAATAAAATTGACTTTAAATAACTGATTATCTTATTGTTACTAAGTTTGGCACAAATTTGGCACATCAGGGTGCATATTAATACTCCGCGCCATGAAAACAATGACAATTATTTTAACCCTCGTTTTCGCAGGTCTGATATTTTTTAATGTTTCATACGCCGATAATGATCCTGTTAAGATTGTGTTAAAGGACGAAGCGTATATCGATGATATCCCCTTCAATACTGAAGAAATTGCCAAACAAGCCCTGTTACAGGCTCAACTCAAAGAATTCAAGCTGAAAGATGAGGCTTACATTGACGATATCCCTTTCAACACGGAACAGGTTTGCAGAGAAGCCACCCTTCATAATAACCTGGTTAAATGCGAAGATACGGTATACAAATGTGGCCAATCCTATCGCCGTTAAACTGATTTCAAACGCCACCCCTTATCGTCTCATAATTTCGATTTAGGTTAGTTTGGTTTAAGGACTGCAGCAGCAGTCCTTTTCTTTTTCAAGAATAAAGGCATTTTTCTCATTTTATTCTAACTTTGCACCCTTACTCATCACGGATTAACGTATGAAACAACTATTTCCTATTTTGATTCTCATCAGTTCACTAAATTTCCTTTATGGTCAGGGGTTAAACATAACGGTTATGGATACGGTTCTTCACCGGCAAGTTCTGGTGGGATATGCTACCCGTGAGGCTTTGCAGACAGGTGAATTTGCTCCCTATTATACAAAGGAATACTCTGCTTACAGGCCTGATAGCGTCATCATCCATGAGCTTGACGGATACATTCATCCATATACTTTCACCATAGTCATGGGTACATGGTGTTCCGACAGTCGGGAACAGGTGCCAAGGTTTTATAAAATCCTTGATGAGCTTGTAGTTAAGGATGGCAGAATAACCCTGATTGCCGTCAACCGTTCTAAAAAAGCCGGGCCGGTTGATATTTCAGCGCTGAATATCGAACGTGTGCCGACTTTTATCATTTACAAAGATGGTAAGGAAGACGGGAGGATCATAGAAACGCCTGTTAAAAGTCTGGAAAAGGATCTCTTAGATATCATTCAGAAGTCACAGGAACCGTCGCAGTAAAAGTGAAGGCATCCCATAAGCTCACAGTGATGAAGATATTTGAACACATCGAGGCAGCCCGGTCTCATCTCAGATCCGTCACACGACAGGGATCATCCATTGGTTTTGTGCCGACGATGGGGGCCCTGCATGAGGGCCATTTATCACTTGTCGCCAGAGCGAAAAAAGAAAATGATTACGTGGTGGTCAGCATATTTGTGAACCCCATCCAATTCAATAATCAGCAAGATCTGGTCAATTATCCCAGGGACCCTGAAGAAGACATTAAGAAACTCCGGTCAGTTGGGTGTGATATGCTTTTTATGCCTTCCAGTGATGAGATGTATCCTGATCCTGTGACAACCGTATATGATCTGGGCCATCTGGATAAGGTCATGGAAGGCAGGTATCGTCCGGACCACTTCAATGGGGTCGTCATTGTTGTCAGGAAATTATTCGATATCATTAAACCCGACACAGCTTACTTCGGTGAGAAAGATTTTCAACAGCTGGTCATTATCCGGTACATGACGACACAACTGGACCTTCCGGTAGAGATCATAGCCTGTCCGACAGTCCGTGAGAAGGACGGACTGGCGATGAGCTCACGCAACATGCGTCTGACCACTGAACAGCGCCGGCAGGCCCCGCACATATACCGGGTATTGCAGGAAATCAAAGCCAGGGCCGGGCATGCCACAATTCCTGAATTAAAGACTTACGTGGAGAAACAATTTAAACAAACCGAGTCTATGAAGCTCGAATACTTTGAGATTGCCGATATGCATACCCTGTTACCTGTCAACAGTTGGTCGGAAAGTCAGAACATTATAGCTTGCATAGCTGTTTATGTTGGTGAGATCAGATTAATTGATAATATTATTTTATTTTCATAACTTTGTCATAACATGCAGATTCAGCTTTTAAAATCGAAAATACACCGTGCTACCGTCACAGGTACCGATCTTCATTATCCAGGCAGTATCGCCATTGATGAAGATCTGATGGATGCAGCTCAAATCATTGAGAATGAGAAAGTGGATATATATAATATAAATAATGGCGAGCGTGTTGAGACCTATGTCATTAAAGGCAAGAGGGGTTCCGGCATGGTGTTAATCAATGGTGCTGCCGCGCGTAAAGCCATGACCGGCGATCTTGTGATCATCGTATCTTACGCCACCATGAATACTGAAGAAGCCAAACGATTCACCCCCACTATCATATATCCCGATAATCAGAATAAATTAAAGTGACCCATTGAAACAGGCCCTCATTTCGGTTGGAAAATTCCTTTTTTTCCTCAGCATTGGAATATTTTTCATCTGGTTATTCATGCGAAACCTCACCGTCGCGGATAAAAAAGGAATTATGGAATCCTTTCATCAGGCCGACTATATCTGGATTGTCCTGTCAGTGGTTCTGGGGATTCTCAGTCACATCAGCCGTACCTGGCGCTGGAAGATATTGATGGAACCTCTGGGATATAATCCCAGGTTTATCAACGTTTTCTTTTCAGTCTTTATCGGATATTTCGCCAACCTGGCCCTGCCGCGTCTGGGCGAGATCAGCCGGTGTGGTGTGCTGACCAGGTACGAGAAAATACCTTTTCAGAAATCCTTCGGCACGGTGGTGACCGAACGGGCCCTCGATTTGGTAACTTTCCTCATTCTTTTCTTTCTGAACCTGGCCCTGCAGTTTAAAAAACTGAACAGTTATGTTCACAAGGAAATTTACGGACCTTTGGCCGAAAAATTCAATAATCCGGTGGTTCATCATTACCTTTTGATCATCCTTGCCACCTTTGTGATTCTGCTCATTGCCTTCATGGTGGTTTTCAGGAAAAGACTTTCGCACACTAAAATATATATAAAAATCAGGGAGATATTTCTGGGATTCCTGGAAGGGTTGAAATCGCTGGCGAAGATAAAAAAACCCGGATTGTTCATCTTTCTCTCGATCATTATCTGGCTGCTCTATTTTGTGATGACCTATGTTGTTTTCTGGTGTTTACCCGAAACACGGTCCCTGTCGTTGATTGCCGGATTTGCCGTATTCATTTTTGCCAGCATCGGTATCATCATCATACAGGGGGGGATCGGAATATATCCTGCCATCGTGGCTGAAACTTTGTTGATTTACGGCATATCCAAGACAAAAGGATATGCCATGGGGTGGTTATTATGGACCGGACAAACCCTGATAATCATCGCGGCAGGCTTGGTCTCACTGGCTTTATTACCCGTAATAAACAAAAAAAACAATGACAAAGCTTGAGATTATCACTTTAAAAATGCCGGGGGTAGAGGCTCTGGAACGGCAACTGGCCGTGTGGCGTTTTAAAAAGGAACGGCTGGTATTCACCAACGGCTGCTTTGACATCCTGCACCGCGGACACATTGAATATCTGGCCAGGGCCGCCGATCTGGGTTCGGTTCTGATCGTCGGTCTGAACACCGACGCTTCCGTGCAGCGTCTTAAAGGAATTGGCCGGCCGGTTAATAATGAACACGACAGGGCTTTACTGTTAGCCTCACTGTATTTTGTCGATGCAGTCATTTTGTTTGATGAAGACACGCCTTACCGACTCATCCAAAGGGTACAGCCGGATATTCTGGTGAAAGGAGGGGACTATCAGGCGGATGACATCGTCGGTAACGATATTGTGCGGGCCAGAGGTGGTCAGATCATTGTGATCGATCTGTTGCCGGGTTATTCCACAACCTCGCTATACACTAAAATAAAAGAGATGCATGGGTAAGGTCAAGACAGCCTATTTCTGCCAGAACTGTGGTGCCCAGTCGCCCCAGTGGATTGGAAAATGCCCTTCATGTGGTGAATGGAATACATTCGTTGAAGAGGTCATCAAACGGGAGGAGCCCGCAGGAACTATAACCGAAACACCACTGTCACGGCGGCCTGATCATCCTCAATCCATTACGGCCATCACATGGGATGAAACAGACCGCATGAACACCTGTGATCAGGAGTTCAACCGTGTGCTGGGCGGCGGGCTGGTGCCGGGATCACTGGTTTTAATCGGAGGCGAACCGGGCATAGGCAAGTCCACGCTGATGTTACAGGTGGGCCTCAAAATGAAAGACAAGAAGGTGCTCTATATTACAGGCGAGGAAAGCAGCCAGCAAATACGTTCCCGTGCCCAACGTCTTGGCATGGATAACACGGAATGTTATGTGCTTAATGAAACTTCCCTGACAGAGATTTTCAAACATATCGGAGCCGTTGTGCCCGACCTGGTTATCATCGATTCCATACAGACCCTGCATACCGATATCATCGACTCCTCGGCCGGAAGCGTATCACAGATACGCGAGTGCGCACTGGAGCTCCAGCAGTTTGCCAAAGCCAGCGGCCGTCCGGTGATCCTGATAGGCCATGTCAATAAAGAAGGGCTGCTGGCCGGGCCCAAGATACTGGAACACATGGTCGACACGGTTCTTCAGTTTGAAGGCGATCAGAATTACATGTTCCGCATTCTCAGGGCCATTAAGAACCGCTATGGTTCCACATCTGAATTGGGTATTTATGAGATGCACGACGATGGCCTGCGCGAGGTTCACGATCCTTCCGAAATACTGATTTCGCATCGTGATGAGGCTCTCAGCGGCATTGCCATTGCGGCCACCATTGAGGGCGTGAGGCCTATGCTCATTGAGATACAGGCATTGGTGAGCACTGCGGCCTATGGCACGCCACAGCGCGCTACAACAGGCTTCGACCAAAGAAGACTGAACATGCTGCTGGCCGTGTTGGAAAAGAAAAGCGGATTCAGACTTGGTATAAAAGACGTGTTTCTGAATATAGCCGGTGGCATACAGGTCGACGATCCCGCCATCGATCTGGCCGTTATCATCTCTATCCTGTCATCGAACGCTGATAAGCCCGTGGGACAAAAGATATGCTTCGCCGGCGAGATAGGCCTTTCGGGTGAAGTCAGAGCGGTGAACCGCATCGAACTGAGGATATCGGAAGCAGAAAAACTCGGATACAAAAAAATACTTGTATCGAAATATAACCTTAAGGGATTTGATAAGAAGAAATATACGATTGATATCATCCCCTGCAGCCGCATTGAAGATGCTGTCAGGGAGGTTTTCACCTCACAATCCCGTGATCAGGAATAAATAAAAAACAATATCAACGGGATGATAATCCCGGCAATGGTCAGCCACGCTCCCCTGTTGGTGATGCCATTTTTTCCCTTTAGGATAAACAAACCAGTGACGGCCAGGATCATGAGGGCAACGGCATAAATATCCGAAAAGTATTTCCACCATCCGCCCGGATTGTAATGCAGATAATCAACCTGATTAAAAACGGGCCTTCGCCTGATTTTCTCAACGACTCCTTGTCCCGTCAGAAGGTTGATCGTTGCCGATCCCCCGTTAAGGAAAATCTTTATTGTATTACTATCAGGGAAATAGTGCTTTTTATAATTGTTTTCTTCCCCTATCTTGTCAAGAAGTGACGCTATCTGGCGGTCGTTGAGTGAATAGATATCAGCAGGCAGGTCAACTTTAAACTGCTCGGTATGAATAATATAATTGGGATTCCAGTCTTTAACGTGATTCAGTGCCACACCTGACAATCCATAAATGATGGTCATGCCGAAAAAAAAATATCCAAAATCCCTGTGCGTGACCCTATTCCACTTCCGCCATTTGAATGTGATCATGGCTATTTCTTAATTTCTTGGAATTCATTGCATGCCACTGAATAAAAGGAAATATGATCTGTACCGCTTTGAGCTATTCTTTCCCTGTATTGCCTGATCATGGCAAATGGATCTTCGTGGGTACCCTGGTCGGCTTTTTCGCCCAAACCCTTGTGCTGGCCCTGCTGAACATCTTTCTGTTCCTTTGACAATTGCTGGTTGATTTCATCCTCCCATTGTGACAAATAGGCTTCATCCACCATCAGCTCCTCAACGGTACCTTTGACCATCACTTCACTGCCTTCAAGTGCGACATCAAACGACGGGATTTTATCGCCTGTGGTGACTTTCACCCTTAAGTTGGAGTCGCCCTGAACGAGGAACATGCGTTTTCCAGTTTCGCGGCACACATGATCCACTACACCCCGAATGATGATCTCCTTGCTAACATATTGCGGTGCCAAGGAATCAAAATCATATACGGTCAGGATGGTTTGTTCCGGCTGACCGGTTTTCTCGTTGTTAACACGAGCCGTTTTTTGAGTGCACGAAATAGCTAAGACCGCAATGACGATCATTGCAAATGAATTGACGGTTTTAAACATAACATCCTCCCGGTTTAAATTTGGCTGCATAATTACTCATTTTTTACGAAAATCACAAACACCGGCTTTGAAATAAAGACCGGAAGATTGTTGTAACAGATAGATGTAAGTGACACCAGACGGGAATGAAAAAAGTACCTGATATTCATTTATAACGGTAAAATTCTTTTTGATTTGGCGTAAGTCATAATTTACGATTTCAGTAAAAATTCAGCTATTTTAGCACGTCCATAACATCATAAATGGAAAGCAAACGGTCATTATTGAGCAGGTTTCTGGTTTGGCGTCTGAAGCACCTAAGCGACAGGGTTTTGATCACCATCCTGAGCGTGGTTGTGGGTATCATAGGCGGCATGAGTGCCGTGGTCATTAAAAATGGGGTCCGTTACCTGAGTGCTTTTCTGCACCGTTATTTTATACAGGAAGACTACCAGTTTCTTTATCTGATCTTCCCTGCCCTTGGGATCCTGCTGGCCGTGCTCTTTATCAGGTATATCTTAAGGGATCATGTGGGGCATGGTATCCCCAGCGTGTTATATGCCATTTCGAAACAGGACGGCATCATGAAACCACACAACACCTTCTCATCGGTAGTAACGAGTGTTTTAACCGTGGGCTTCGGGGGTTCCGTAGGGCTGGAAGGACCTACACTGGCCACGGGAGCGGCCTGGGGATCAAATATAGCGCGGGTGTTACGGCTGAAATACCGTTATGTCATACTGCTGCTGGGTCTGACCTGCTCAGCTTCTCTCTCGGCTATTTTCAAAGCCCCTATCGCAGCTATCATTTTTTCCGTCGAAGTGTTGTCCATCGACCTGACCCTGTCATCCATCATACCGTTGCTCATAGCCTCGGCAACAGCCGTGCTGGTATCCTATTTCTTCCTTGGCCAGGCCGTATTGTATCCTTTCGAGATCACACACAAATTCGACCTCGTCGATTTCCCCTATTACATCATTCTCGGAGTTATTGCCGGATTGACTTCGATATATTTTACCAAAACTTATATCTTTATCGAACAAAGATTCAAGAGAATTAAAAAATGGCACTATAAAATCATAACAGGAGGGGTCATATTGGGATTACTGATATTTTTCTTCCCGGCTCTGTATGGTGAGGGGTACCAACCCATCAACACAGCCTTGCATAACGATCCCTGGATACTTTTCCAAAACAGCGTGTTCGCGCCTTTCAAGGATAACATATATGTTCTTTTCCTGGTGATGATCCTGGTTATTTTACTTAAAAGCATTGCCACGTCGGTTACCTTTGGATCGGGAGGCATCGGTGGCATCTTTGCCCCAACCCTTTTCACGGGGGTCTTTGCCGGATTGTTTTCAGGGAAGCTCATCAATATACTTCATATCGGAACGGTCCCTGAGGCGAATTTTGCCATGGTCTGCATGGGAGGGCTGATCTCCGGCGTGCTGCTGGCACCCCTCACCGGCATATTTCTCGTGGCAGAACTAACCGGCGGTTACGGACTTTTTATACCGCTGATGATCACCTGCACCCTGTCATACATCACCACAAAACTGGTCATCCCCAATTCTGTGTATACTTATCAGCTGGCTGAGAAGGGTGAACTGGTTACCCTCAACAAGGACAAAACCGTCCTGAAGATGATGAATATTAACAAGCTGCTTGAAACCAATTTCATCACCGTTAAACCCGGTGACACACTTGGCGACCTGGTGAAAGCAGTATCGAATTCAACCAGGAATATTTTCCCTGTCATCGATAAGGATGGCATTTTCTGCGGCATGGTCGTTCTGGATGATATACGGAAAATCATGTTCCGGCCCGAGCTTTATGACACCACTTTTGTTCTGGATCTGATGTTTTACCCTCCTGTTTTTGTCAACATAGAGGATTCGATGGAGGAAGTGGCACAAAAATTCTATCAGTCGGGCCGGTATGTTTTACCTGTTCTGAAAGAAGGCAAATACATAGGCTTCGTTTCGCGAGCCAATGTGTTCTCGGACTACCGCAAGAGACTGCAATATTTCTCCGAAGACTAAGTCGTCACTGTGATCAGTACATTCTGTTATTCCAGGATAAAGATGTTTTTCTTTGTGCACATGTCTTTAAGTATCCTAGGCCACACCGTGACGCTGACTTCGCCGAGGTGAGCCTTTCTGAGGAGATACATCACCGTGCGGGACTGACCTATACCACCGCCAATGCTCAGGGGTATTGCATCATTCATGATGGCCTGATGATATGGCATTTTCAGAAAATCAAGCTGTCCGGTCATTTCAAGTTGCTGCTTCAGGGTTTCCTTGTTGACGCGTATGCCCATGGATGTGAGCTCATGACGGCGTTTGGTGACAGGGTTCCACACGAGGATGTCACCATTGAGACCGTACATGGGCTGACCTGAGTCGGACATGGTGGGTGTCACCCAGTCGTCATAATCGGCTGCCCTCATTTCATGAGGATAGCCATCTTTTAAGGTCCAGCCAATGCCGATGATAAATATGGCAGGATATTCCTGAAGGATAGCCGTTTCACGCTGCTTCCGCGGCAGATCGGGGAATTTGTCGAGGATCTCCTCGGCATGGAGAAAGACCAGTTCTTTTGGCAGATTGGGATATTTAGGGTTCTTCAGTTGCGGGAACATTTCCTGAATGTATTCCTCGGCGCCGGTAATGACTTTCCATATCTTCCTGACCACGGTTTTAAGATAGTCGAGGTTACGATCAGCGGAGGTGATGCGCTTTTCCCAGTCCCATTGGTCCACGTAAGAGCTATGGTCATGATCGAGGAAATAATCCTTCCTGACGGCACGCATATCCGTGCAGATACCCTCATGAACATCACAGTTGAATTGTTTGAGTGCCACTCTCTTCCATTTGGTGGCGGCCTGTACCACCTGGGCATAGACAGGATGCTTGCCGTAATCGTTGGAAATATAAAATTCAACAGGTGTGCGTGATCCGTCACGGTCAAGCAGGTCATTGACACCACTCTCACGGTCGACGATCAAAGGGACTTCAACCATGAACAGATTAAGTTCCCGGCATAAATTTTTCTCTATGTACTGCTTCACCTCATAAATGGCTTTCTGAGTCTCCTTTGGTGTGAGCAGTGACCTGTAGTCGGCCGGCAATATCTTTTCCAGATCGTCATAATTACCTATTCCTGGACCTGCCAGGTCAGCTTTCTTGTTATCCATGTTCATCCTCCTTTATTTTTTAATGGTTTCAGATCGAAACGTTGGTTTGAAGTAATTATTATGCTTTGATTATTAATGACTTTCAAAACGTATTCCCGCAGAATTTCTTCCAAAGGAAAAGGGGGCTGCAAGATAGACCAGATAAAATAATATTCCAAATTAAATATCGTTAAAATACAACGCTCCGGTCCTGCCTTCTTCTCTTATTTTTACCTTTGTTATGACATGAAGGAATCCGTCAAATTTGTCAAACATCATACACGGCTGCGAGCTTTCATCATCCTGTCATCGTGTGGTTTTATCTTCCCACGAGAACTCTTTTCCCAGGAACAGGTTCTTATCAGGCTTATTCAGGCTGATGAGATCAGGTACAACAGAAAGCTGACAGGGGAAGTTCAAATATTATCGGGCCACGTCATCCTTGAACAGGACAGCACCTTTCTTTATTGTGACAGCGCCTACCTGAATGAGAATGAAAACAGGGTGGAAGCTTTCGGTGACATCCGTATCAAAGCCAGCGATACCCTGAACTTATATGGTAACCATCTGGACTATGACGGAACGACCAAGGTTGCCGACATGTTACAGAATGTGCGGCTGGTGGACCACGAGACGACACTCTATACCGATCATCTGATTTATGACCGTTTGAACAGGATATCACAATATATCGGAGGTGGCCGGATCATCAATGAGGATAATGACCTCTGCAGCGATATTGGTTATTATTTTACCGATTCAAAAGAGTTTCTCTTCGAGCAAAATGTTGTCCTGATCAATCCTGATTACACCATGAAAGCCGATAAGCTGAGGTATAACACCGTATCCAGGACGGCCTATTTCCTCAGCCGCACCACCATCAGGAGCAAAGATGCAACCATCTATTGCGAAAATGGATGGTATAACACCACCAACGGCATCTCCCAGTATAATAAAAATGCCTATATCATTCACGGGGAGCAGACCATGACCGGCGACAGCCTCTATTACGACCAAAGGGAGGGTTACGGTAAAGCATTGAATCATATTGTGGTAACCGACACCGTTCAGGATATCATCATCAAGGGTAATTATGCCGAATACTGGCGGAAGGAGGGGCATTCCATCATCACCGACAGTGCCGTGGCCGTGATTATTGCCAACAGCGATTCGCTCTATTTGCATGCCGACACGCTCCAGGCCAACTTCGACACCGCCCAGAATGCCACCGCTCTCGCGGCATTCCACCGCACCAGGTTCTTCAGAAATGACATCCAGGGCATGTGCGACTCACTCTATTATAATTTTAACGATTCGATTATCAATCTTTATTATGAACCTGTTCTGTGGTCGGAGCAAAATCAACTGACGGCCGATTCGATCAGCATCTTCATAAAAAACAAGCAGATCGACCGGATGATCCTATATAATACGTCCCTTATCATTGCAAAGGATGATACCAATAAGTTCAATCAGATACGTGGCATCAACATGATCGGGTATTTTGTCGATAACGATCTGACCAGGATAACGGTGGAATCAAATGCTGAAACCATCTATTATGTGAGAGAGGATGACGGATCGCTGACAGGAATCAACAAGGCCATTGCCGGTAACATGATCATTCTTTTATCAAATAAAAAAATACATCGCATCGCTTATATCGACAAGCCCGTTGAAACCCTCTATCCCCCCAATGATATCAGTCCACAGGATCTTTTACTTAAAGGATTTAAATGGATGGAAAGCAAGCGGCCGTCCAATAAATATGAAATTTTTTTCAGATAGAAGGGGATTGATCGTTATTCAGAGGATTTACCGCGGGATTTTTTAGTTTCTTTATCCTTTTTCCCAAAAATAGAGAAATGAACGTACCGGTTGGGATCCATGCGGATATCTCTCAACAGCATGTCCAGATCCCGAGCAGAAGAGTTCAGATGGACATACAGGCTGTCATCGTTGATCAGCATGCCAAGGGTACCTTCCCCACGGTCAATTTTGGTCAGCACCGTCGAAACATCTTTAAGGGTCTGGTTGGTGTTTTTCAAGGTCTCCGAGACCCGGGCCCGTGCGATGGTATCGCTGATAGCCGAGAAATTATGTATGATCCGTGAAATGTCCTCATTGTTGTTATTCAGGTTATCGGTGATGGAGGTGATGTTGGCAATGATTGTCGCAAAACGTGATTGCTGTGTCTGCACCAGTGTGTCGATCACCTGGGATGTTGTCTCGAGATGGCCGATGGTCTGTTTGATGCTTCTCACGCTGGCAATCAGATCCGCACGCATCTCGGCATTAAAAACATACTGGATCACACCGACAAGGGAATCAATGGAAGAAATAAGGTCTTCGGCCTTTTTTTTGATGGGCAGGACCTGTTTGTTGACCTCTTCCTTCAGGCTTTCCTCAATTTCATTTTTCAACGTATCGCCGCTTTGGGCATATCGTTTTGAGGTGCCCAGGACAATGGCGATGGCTTTATCGCCCATGAGATCTTCCGAGTAAATGCGCGCAATGGAGTTATCAGGGATGAGGAGGTCACTTTTAACGGCTAATTTGACTACGATACGCGCTGAGCTGTCACTGGCGAAATACAGGTCGCTGACCTGACCTATCTTCATCCCATTGACATTGACGGGATTGGCCGTTACCAGTCCATCCACCCTGTCATAAATAGCATAAAAGACGCGTTGCCGGGAAAAGACATTTTTCCCTTTAAGAAAATTCAGTCCCCATATCAGGAAAGCGAGAGTAACAATAAAAACAGCCCCAATTTTTACTTCACGAGAAATTTTCACAACACATCAGCTTATCACTATGTTACAAAAGTAATGTTATTTCCTTATTTTAACGCCATGATCCACCGAAATTCGACTGCCCGAGAGGTATGCGACAACAAAAGCGTCTTTATAACCCTCTTCAACCAGCTTATCTCTCCATGCCATGGCTTGCTCATACGAAGGCGTGCAACCAAGCGTATATTTGTAAAAACCCTCTTCAAGGTGTTCCTGAAGAATAATCCCATCGGAACGGCTGAAGAGCGACAGCGGTTTTTTAACCCTGAAGGCACCTATCTGAACCTGGAACACCGTGTCGTCACCAAGGTTGTCCACTTCATGTCCATTATCTGCAAGGGTTTCAGGCATAACTAATTGTTGTTCCATAGTATCCAGCATCATTGTGGCCTGTTCGATTTGTTCCCGTAATGCCTTACGGGCCAGCATGGCTGAATCATATAATTTCATCGCCACCCGGCCGTGCTTATACGAGGATAAGGTGTCGAAAGTTATGACCATGCCTTTGGGAATGGTGACATCCTTGTCGATCATCATTTTGACCATGGCTTTTGAATGACCTGGCAGCAGGCGGTATTCATCTATATAGCCTATTTCCCTGCCGTCCAGAAGAACTTTGTCATTGGGGGCGATGCCCGTCAGGGATTCGGTGGTCAGAAAATAGGGCTGACGCCGGTGCTTGCCAAGGCCGGTTTTAAGAAACACCATGGCCGTCAGAAAGATGATAAGGGCTAATGCTGCGAGAAGCCCCGTTCTGTATTCACGGGCTGTTTTCAATGTCGAAAGGAAGATATGAAACGGTCACTTCGATTGATTCAACAATTTTAAGGCTTCCTCCATACTGATCCTTTGGCCGTTAAGGAAAGCGACGATAAAGACGTCCTTGTATCCTCTGCCGATGAGTTGTTTTTTCAGCGCATCGGCATCGTCGGGATTCTTTTCATCACCTGCCGTATATTTATAGAGTCCGTCGTGATAATATTCCCTGACATCTTTGATGCCCCTGAATTTTTTATAATCCCTGGATTTGGGTTTGGAAAAAGAGGCAAACTGAACCCTGAAACTCAGGTCGTCGTGGGATGCCGGGGTATCGCTTTGCTTAACGAGAGGTTGGGGCAACTGGTTGGCTTTTTCATATTCGTTTTTGAACTCTCTGAAAGCCCTGTAAATGGCGGAGGCGATATAATCCTGTCCCTGATCCGAAAGAAGGAATTGCTCTTCCGGCGGGTTGCTCAGGAAGCCTGTCTCAATGAGGATGCCGGGCATCGTGGTACGGTAAAGGACCAGGAAACCCGCCTGTTTCACTCCCCTGTCAACACGTTTTGCCCTGTCGCGAAACTGATCCTGTATCTTTATGGCCATATCTATGCTCTGTTCCTGAAAAGCATGCTGAAACAACGACAGAGTCACATAATCCTCATCCGAATTGGGATCGAAACCCTCATACATGTCGGCATAATTTTTCTCCTGTAAAATGGCCGAGTTTTCCTTTTTGGCCACTTCCAGATTCTCCTGGGTTTTGTGTAGGCCCATGACATAAGTCTCTGTGCCATAAGGTGATGAAGAACGGTTTGAGTTGCAGTGTATCGAAATAAAAAGGTCGGCCCGGTTATCGTTGGCTATCTGAGCCCGCTTGTAAAGCTCGACAAACATGTCGGAGGTCCTGGTAAAGATCACCTTCACATCGGTCATATTTTGCCGGATATAATTGCCTGTTTTCAGGGCGACAGCCAGTGTGATATCTTTTTCCCTTGAATGTCTGCCCATGGCGCCCGGATCATGACCGCCATGACCGGCATCAATAACGACCGTATTGATGGTCAGCTGACCATACCCTGCAGTCGAAAGAAGTAACACTTGACAGGCTATACCAAAAAATAAAATCAAGCGTTTCACTTAAAACATGGATTTTCATTAGTTTTGAGGAAATAATCCTCATAAAAACCTGTATGCCGACAACGGAGTGGCCCTCTCTATGTTAACTATGGTCAGGAGGGCTTATTGTCATCGGACATAAACAAAATTAAACAGATTGAAGATCGTATTTATTTATATCGCAGCAAATTGTTGACTTTTTTTTTAACAAACCGCCCTGCCGTCATTTCTTTTATGATCACCTCGGTCATAATGATTTGTCTTAGGGCGGCAAGTCAGGATACGGTACAGGTTCTCCAACGCGATACCCTCGGCGTCGTCACCCATACAGTGATCTCAGACACCACCGGCAGTAAAACCGAAAAATACCGCCTTGAGGCCAAGGTGGATTATCAGGCCAACGATTCGATCATATTTGATATACAGGATCAAAAAGCTTTTTTGTATGGCAATGCGGAGATCACCTATGAAAAAACCAACCTTAAGGCAGCATACATTGAAATTGATTTTTCATCCAGCACCCTTTATGCCACTTTTCTGCTCGATTCGTTAAAGAAGGAAATTGGTGCTCCGGTCTTTACCGAAGGCGAACAAAGCTTTACCTCCAGGGAGATGCACTATAACTTCGACACCAAGAAAGGTCTGATTAAAGGGGTCATGACCAAGCAGGGTGAGGGTTATATCCATGGCACCACCGTAAAAAGGTTACCCGATGAGGTCGTCAACATTAAATCGGGCAGCTACACCACCTGCGATCTGCCACATCCTCATTTTGAAATGCGATTCAACAAGGCCAAGATCATCCCGGATAATAAGGTGGTAACGGGTCCGGCATGGATGGTCATCGAAGATGTGCCGATACCTCTGGCCATCCCTTTCGGTCTGTTCCCCATATTCAGGGGCCGCACCTCAGGCATCATCATCCCCACATACGGCGAATCGGCCAACCGTGGCTTTTTTCTTGAAAACGGAGGATATTACTGGGGTATCAGCGATTACTTTGATCTGACACTCAGGGGTGATATTTACACCCGGGGCAGTTGGGCTGTCAAACCCACTGTCAATTATAAGAAACGCTATAAATACGGAGGCTCCGTCAACTTCAGTTATGCCATCAATAAGTTCGGTGATCTGGGGACACCGGAGTTCCGAAAGGACAGGTCATTTGCCATCCGGTGGTCGCATTACCAGGATCCCAAATCCATGCTGAACAGCTCTTTTTCAGCCAACGTCAACATAGTCAGCAATTCATATAACGTTTACAACCCTGTCAGCACCCAGGACTTTCTGACAAATACTTTTCAATCATCCATCTCCTATCAAAAAACGTGGGCGGGTAAGTACCATCTGACAACCAGTCTAAATCACTCGCAGAATATTAATAATCATACCGTCGATCTGACACTCCCCAGTGTGATGTTCACCATTGACCGTTTTTATCCCCTTAGAAGCAGAAACAGGGTAGGCAAAATCAAATGGTACGAAAACATCAGCGTCAGTTATGCCATGACCGCGCAGAACAACATCAGCACCACTGATTCTTTGTTATTTAAGCCCGGAACATTCAATCTTTTTAAAAACGGTATAAGGCATAGCATCCCTGTTTCCAGTTCGGTGAGGGTACTCAAATACTTTAATCTGACCAATTCCTTTAATTATACCGGCCGCTGGTATTCCCAGAAAATTGAAAAATTGTGGGTTAACGATACGATCATAACGGGTCAGGACACCACTTTCGGTCATCAGGTCAATGATACCATTTACGGATTTCAGGCCGTTCACGAATTCAATTTCACCTCCTCGCTGACCACCAAACTATATGGATTGATACAGTTCAAAAAGGGGCCGATCAGGGGCATCAGGCATGTGCTGACCCCTTCGGTGAGCCTGACTCTGAGGCCCGACTTCGGCAGCGAAAAACTGGGTTACTGGAAATATGTGTATACCAACTCCGCCGGAACCGACAGCACCCATTATTCCGTTTATGCCAATTCTCTTTATGGCACCCCTCCTGACGGCCGGTCGGGGAATGTTTTCTTTAACCTGGCGAACAACCTTGAGATCAAGGTCAGATCAAGAAAGGATACCCTGACGGGCACCAAAAAGATCACCCTGATCGACTATTTTGCTATCTCAACCTCCTATGACCTGGCTAAGGATTCGTTGCAGTGGGCTCCCGTTTCAATGACCGGGAGGACGACCCTTTTCAAGGTCTTCGACATCCAGTTTGCGGGGACATGGGATCTTTATGCCATAAATGATTCGACAGGCGCCCGCATCAACACTTTCCAATGGAAGAAAAACCATAAGCTTCTGAGGTTTAACAACACCAGCTGGGATTTCAGTCTTGGCTGGAACATTTCTTCAAAAGCAAAGAAAACTCCGCCACCGCCGGAGCCCACCACTCCCGGGGGGCAGGCTGAGCTGGAACAGATCCTGTCGGAACCCGGTGAATTCATCAACTGGAATAATCCCTGGAACCTGCATGTGTCATATCACCTGCGGCTTTTGCGGCAATATGCCACCACCACGCATAGTGTGCAAAACAGTGTGGTGCAGACGCTCTCTTTCAGCGGCGATGTCAACATCACCCCAAAATGGAAGATAGGATTCATGTCGGGTTATGATTTTGAAAACGGTGGTCTCTCCTATACGTCGGTCAGTTTTTATCGAGATCTGCATTGCTGGGAGATGCGATTTAACTGGATACCCATAGGCATTCAGAAAAGCTGGAACTTCTCCATCAATGCCAAAGCCCCCTTGCTTCAGGAAATGAAGCTGCAGAAGAAGAAAGACTTCAGGGATTACCTGTAACCTGAAAGGTTCCATATGGCATGAATGACCCGTTGCGGGTTACAGGTTACAGCCTGCCTGCCGTCAGGCCGGGTTTCGGGTCAAATCGGTATGTTCGTGCCGATGCCGGCGGCCACTGCTTTATCATAAACCAGTTTGGCCGTGGCGGTGTCCTGTATGGCCAAGCCGTTCGATTTGAAGAGGGTGATCTCCTGATCGCCGGTACGTCCTTTTTTCTTTCCTGTGATGATCTCCCCCAGCTCGGCATAGAAGTGTGATTTGCTGATGACGCCTTCCCTTACGGGTATGATGATATCACCTGCTTCGCCGAAGCAGGCTTCGCGCGAATCACCGATAAATTTGGAGCGGCTGACGATGGTACTGTCCAGCTCACGTGCCGTGGGAGTATGGCTCCCGATACCGTTGATATGGGTGCCGGGTCTGACCTTATGACCGTCGAAAACGGGTGTTGCCGACGATGAGGCGGTGCAGATGATGTCGGCCTGAAGGGCCTCGTCGGGGGAAGACGCTTTGGTGATCTTAAAATCCACAGCAGGGCTGAGGTCAGCGATGAACTTGTCCATGGCTTCTTTGGAGATATCATAAATGACAGCCCTGGATAATTTGCGTGCGACAGCCACGGCCAGCAGTTGCTGCCGGGCCTGCACACCGCTGCCGAAAATGGCGGCAACCTGACCCTTGTCACGCCGTGCCAGGTACTTCGTCGCCACCCCGCTGGCAGCACCCGTGCGCACGGCCGTGAGGTACCCTCCGTCCATGATGCAGAGCACATCACCGCTGTCGGGATCCTGCAAAAGGACCTTGCCGATGACAACCGGAAGATTGAAACGCGCCGGGTTATCCTTGAAGACAGTGACTACCTTGCACGCCAGCGCCTTCATGTTTTTCAGGTAAGCCGGCATGTACAGCGAAACACCGTCGCCAGGCACAATGGTCGTCCGCAGCGGAAGAACGGCTGTCCCGCCGGTGTGCTCGGCAAAAGCCCTTTCCACCACGTCCATGCAATCCTTCATCGTAAGAACTGACATGACATCGTTACGGTTGAGGATGAGTGTCATAATAAACCTCCATTTTAAAAAATGAAATAAAGATGAAATCAGACCAAAAGTAAGCAAAAATCCGTTTGAAGCTTCCACAACCCAACCGATAAAATCAATGTTGCTACTCACCTGCATCCTGACGCCCTGCCATGTTGTAAGAAAATTCTTCTATCTTTGTGCAAAGTCATTTCAATCTATGAAAAAAGCGGTCAATATCTCCGATGCGCCCAAGCCCATAGCACCTTACAGCCAGGCCATCATGGCAGGGGAAACGCTGTATGTGTCAGGGCAGATAGCCATCAACCCTTACACCGGCGAACTGGTCACCGGAAGTGTTCAATCCCAGACAAGGCAGATCATGGAAAATATCAGAGCCATTCTTAAAGAGGTGGATATGGATTTCTCACATGTAGTGAAAGTCTCTATCTTTCTTAGTGACATCCATATCTACAAAGAGGTCAACGAGGTCTACGCGACCTTTTTCGGCGAGGAACCGCCGGCACGGGAAGCGATGCAGGCCGCCGCACTCCCCATGAACGTCGATGTGGAAATATCGTGTGTGGCGGTTAGAAAATAAAACCGTCCTCAGATGGGAACAGGCAATCAAGACAAAAAAAAGCATATATCTTAACACGGATCTTTATTTATTATGACATCGAAAAAGTACTTGCTTTCAGTTTTATTAGTCGTCACATTGGCTCTGTCACCTGTTTCTGTTCTCCTGGCCAAAGAAGGGATGTGGATTCCCATGCTGCTGGGATTATTGAATGGTTATGACATGCGGAGCATGGGATTGCGGATCAGTGCCGATGACATTTACAGTGTCAATCATTCGAGTCTGAAAGATGCCATCGTCATTTTCGGAGGGGGCTGCACAGGGGTGATCGTCTCGGATGAAGGATTGGTACTGACCAACCACCATTGTGGTTACGGGTCAATACAGCGTCACAGCACGGTGGAGAGGGATTACCTCACCGATGGTTTCTGGGCATCCACCCATGAGGAGGAGTTACCAAATGCCGGTCTCACCTGTACGTTGCTCATCAGAATGGAGGAGGTGACCGGGCAGGCGCTGGTGGGTGTGACGGCCATGATGACAGAAGGGGAGCGTCAGGATGTCATCGCCCGTAACATAGAAAAGATCACCGGCGAGGCCGTTAAAGATACACCGTACAGGGCCGAAGTCAAACCCTTTTATTACGGCAATGAATACTACCTGCTCGTTTATGAGGTATTCAGGGATGTGCGCCTTGTCGGTGCGCCGCCGGCTTCGATAGGTAATTTCGGTGGTGATACCGACAACTGGGTATGGCCCCGGCATACGGGTGATTTTTCCGTGTTCAGGATCTACGCCGGGCAAGACAACCAACCGGCGGAATATTCTGCTGACAATGTCCCCTATAAACCGAAAAATCATATCAGGATATCCCTGCAGGGCTATAAGCCGGGTGATTTCACTTTTATCTTCGGCTTTCCGGGTTTTACCCAGGAATATCTGCCCTCATACGGCATTCAGATGATCGCTCTCACAGAAAACCCTCTGCGCATCGATCTGCGGACCAGGGCTCTCAATATCATCCTTCATGGCATGGAACAAAGTGAAACGGTCAGGTTGCAATATGCTTCCAAACACGTGGGCATTGCCAATGCATGGAAAAAGTGGATGGGTGAGACCAGGGGCATTCAGCTCTTTCATGTGGTGGATAAAAAAAGAGATTTCGAATCCCGTTTTCAACAGTGGGCCGATGCGGATCCAGTCAGGAAAGCAACTTACGGCACCCTGCTGCCCGCATTTCGTGAGGTATACCGGGAGCTGACACCTTTCAGGCTGGCGCAGGATTATTACTCCGAAGCCGCCATGCGCATCGAGGCAGTACGTTTTGCCTATGGTTTCAGGAATCTGGGTCGGTTTTGCGAGACCGACAATCCCGATCAGACACTGATAGCAGGTGAAGTGGAAAGGCTGAAACATACCTCCGAATCTTTCTTTAAAAATTACAATGCCACCATCGACAAGGAGCTTTTCATCACCCTGTTAACAGCCTATATCAACGGATCGGGTGACGGGCTGCAGCCGGAAATCCTTAAGATGATACAATCCAGGTATAAGGGTGATCTTCACCGCTATGCGGATGAGGTTTACAGACGTTCCATGTTCGTCTCACCCGACAAATGCTTATCTTTCCTTGCCCGCTTCCGGTCGTCCGATGCCAGGAAGATCAGGAAGGATCCGGCATATCACCTGGCTGTGGAACTCGGTCTTTATTACCAAAACGCCATACTGCCTCAAACCAACAAAGGGTATGTCACCCTCGACAGCCTGATGAGAATCTATATGCAGGGTCAAATGGAAATGGAGACCGGCAGACCATTCTATCCCGATGCCAACGGCACCATGCGTGTGACCTACGGACAAATTAAAGGCTATGATCCCCGCGACGCCGTGCAATATAATTTTTTTACGACATTGAAAGGCGTCATGGAAAAGGAGGATACAACCGTTTACGATTATGCTGTCAACAACCGTTTAAAGGAATTATTCACCCACCACGATTACGGTCGTTACGCCGATACAGATGGCACTCTGCATGTTTGTTTCACCGCTTCCAACCACACCACCGGGGGTAATTCGGGCAGCCCTGTTTTCAATGCCGACGGCTATCTCATCGGCATCAACTTCGACCGCAACTGGGAAGGCACCATGAGTGACCTGATGTATGACCCCGGCCTCTGCCGTAACATCAGCCTCGACATAAGATACTGCCTCTTCGTCATCGATAAGGTCGCTGAGGCAGGGCATCTGATCGACGAAATGGATATAGTGGAATAAAAGGACAGGTCATGAAAAATTATAGATTTTAACATGGTCTCAGGTAATTTTATCGTAAGATATATGTACTTTTAAACTTTCTTACTTCATTTAATTCAATGCCCTATGTCACACTGGCTCGACGAAGAAATTAACCGGTTGAAAGAAAAGGAGCTTAACCTTGATCAGGAGAAGATCCGTTCCAATTATGTTACTTATCATCAAACCATCGACAATTTTTTCAATGCACTGATCAAGTCATCCGATGATCTGCACAAGGTCATGGGATCCGACTACAAGTTCACCCACCGGACCCATTCCGTGGCAGGTATATCCGGATTTGAGCTGGTCGAGATCTCGGCTGTCAATTTTTCACAGAAACCCGCTTTTCTAAGGCGGTTACGGTTTATCCTGTCAGATCAGACCGGCAAGGTCCATATCACATTATTCAGAGGCAAGCACAATGAGCCTGATGAACCCTGGAAATTTCATGATCAACAGGATTTTCATTTTGATATTGCCAGGCTGGATGACAAGATCAGGTATGAAATGATTGACTGGTTTGCCTGGAAGACATATAGTCCGAGAGGGTTAATCACATCATCCTAACCGGTGATATCTGCCAGGGCTTCATTGACAGAGGAATATCGGAACACAAATCCCGCCTTCAATATGACCTCCGGATAGGCACTTTTGCGTCAGATAAATCCGGAAGCCCCTGCAATAAGTATTTTCATATAACAGAGATTGGTACAAAGATAGAATAAAACCAACAGGGCACGCCAAACCTCCTCCCCCTGATATATCCCGATGTCATCAAACCCGTCAGTTATTAACTTAATCAGCAAATAAATTGTAATTTCGCATACCGGTCTGATTCAAGAGAAAGACCGGAAGCCTGGCTTGTTATCATGGATCAAAATCAGAATGCAGAGGAAAAGAAGCTTTTCGGGGATTTTCTGCCGGTGACAAGAAAACAGTGGGACGAAGCGATCCGGAGCGATCTGAAAGGGCAGGATTATGACAGCCGTCTCATCTGGAAAACCGGCGAAGGCTTTGAGGTAAAACCATTTTATCTCGCCGCCGATCTGGAAGGGATGACCCATATGAACACCTTTCCCGATGATTTTCCATTTGTCAGGGGACATAAAACGGAAAATAACGAATGGTTTATCAGGGAATCTGTAGAGGTTGACGATCCGGGTGAAGCCAATCTGGAAGCCGGATCCCTCATCGGTAAAGGAGCCACATCGGTCAATTTTATTTTGAACGAACACCAACGGTACGTTGACCGTGATATAGACCGACTCCTCAGTGGTCTCCTGACAGGAAAAATTGAATTGGTTTTTACCGGTGGCGAAGAAGCTGCCGCCATCCTACCTCTTGTCATAAGAAAAATTAAAAGGGACTCTCCTCCTGACAAGATCGTACCGGTTTCCATTCATTTTGATCCCTTAGGGCATCTGGTGGTAAACGGTAACTTCTATCATTCTGCGGGGGCCGATTTTGACCGCTGCAAGGATCTGATCGAGAATGCCGGGGTTGTACCTCATTTCAGGGTGATTACCGTTGGCGGTCATCATTTCCATCATGCAGGTTCTTCACTTGTTGAGGAGCTGGCCTTCAGCCTGTCGGCCGGTGTGGAGTATCTGCATCAGCTGACCGGCAGGGGCCTCAAGCCTGGCGTGGTGGCCGCAGCCATAACATTTAACTTCGCCGTCGGCTCCAACTATTTCTTTGAGATCGCCCGGATGCGAGCCGCCAGGATGTTATGGGCCTCCATTGTCAGAGCTTATGGTCACGGTGCTGACAAGAGTGCCGCCATGCGTATCCATGCCACCACCTCCATGTGGAACATGACCCTTTATGATCCTTATGTTAACGTATTACGTTCCGCCACCGAGGCCATGTCAGCCGTTCTGGGCGGTGCAGATTCCCTGACCATCTTACCTTTCGACCATGTCAGCGGACATCCTGACGACCTCTCCCGGCGCATGGCACTGAACCAGCACCTCCTGCTGAAGGAGGAGGCCTCTCTCCACAGGGTGGTGGATCCGGCTGCCGGCTCCTATTATCTTGAAAATCTGACCCATTCGATAGCCCTGGCAGCCTGGGAACTTTTTCTGTCCGTTGAAAAGCAAGGTGGTTTTCTTAACGCTTTCCGGGACGGCTATATCCAGGCACGCATTAATGCAACGGCCTCGGCACGCGACATGGCCATTGCCCAAAGAAAGAAGATCCTTCTGGGGACTAATCAATACCCGGATTTCACAGGAAATGATACGCACGAGCCTGCTCCCGACGACCTGGCCACGGAAGAACCCCTTGCCGGCGCCACCTTTGCCGCGCCTCTTCGTCTGTATCGTGGTGCCGCCGCCTTCGAACGGCTCAGGCTCAGAACCGACAGGTATGCTGCCATACACCACCGCCCGGCCGTCTTTATGCTCACCTATGGTAACATGGCCATGCGACTGGCACGAAGTCAGTTTGCAGGAAATTTCTTCGGATGTGCCGGATTCACCATCATCAACCATACGGGCTTTAAGAATATCCATGACGGCATTGAAGCCGGCCTTCGTTCTCACGCTGAAATAATCGTCCTGTGCAGTTCCGATGCCGAATATCAGGATACCGTACCCGAGATTTTCAACTCGCTTAAGAATGATAAAATTGTCGTGCTGGCGGGTTATCCTGCCGATCAGGTGGAATATTTCAAGTCCCTCGGCATGGCACATTTCATTCATGTACGCTCGGATATTCTTCAAACCCTTGAGGCGTATCAAAAGGAGTTGCATATTCTGCTATAAGATGGAGACCATGAAACCTGATTTCACTAAAATAGATCCTGTATCATTTCCCGGAGAATATTTACGGGGCAGGGAGTGGTGTGAGCAGAACGGCATCGTGGCAGGCTGGTCCACGCCTGAACAGATCCCCATAAAAAGCGTCTATACGGCTGATGACCTGGCGGGTATGGAGCATCTGCATTATGCTGCCGGTATCCCTCCATTTTTACGAGGTCCTTATGCCACCATGTACGTCATGCGTCCCTGGACCATCAGGCAATATGCCGGTTTTTCCACGGCCGAGGAATCGAATGCTTTCTACCGCCGTAATCTGGCCTCGGGACAGAAAGGTCTGTCGGTAGCTTTTGATCTGGCCACACACAGGGGTTACGACTCCGATCACCCGCGTGTGGTGGGCGATGTGGGCAAAGCCGGGGTGGCCGTTGACTCAATCCTGGATATGAAGATCCTCTTCGACCAGATACCCCTTGATAAAATGTCAGTGTCGATGACCATGAACGGAGCCGTGCTGCCGGTACTGGCCTTCTATATCGTGGCGGCACTGGAACAGGGCGTCAGATATGACCAGATGAGCGGCACCATTCAAAACGATATCCTGAAAGAGTTTATGGTGCGCAATACTTACATCTATCCGCCGCAACCCTCCATGCGGATCATTGCCGACATTTTCAAATTCATCTCCGGTCACATGCCCAAATTCAATTCCATCAGTGTCAGCGGTTATCACATGGAGGAAGCCGGTGCTCCCTCCGATCTCGAGCTGGCTTATACGCTGGCCGACGGTCTTGAGTATCTGAGAACGGGCATCCGGGCAGGACTGGATATCGATGATTTTGCGCCTCGGATATCCTTTTTCTGGGGTATCGGCATGAACCATTTCATGGAGATAGCCAAGATGCGTGCGGCACGGATGTTATGGGCCAGGATAGTGAAACAGTTCAACCCAAAGAATCCACGGTCGATGGCGTTGCGCACGCATTGCCAGACCTCGGGATGGAGCCTGACCGAGCAGGATCCTTTCAATAACGTCACCCGCACCTGCGTTGAAGCTCTGGCGGCCGTCCTGGGACATACACAGTCCCTGCACACCAACGCGTTGGACGAAGCCATCGCCCTGCCCACCGATTTCTCGGCACGCATAGCACGCAACACACAGATATACCTGCAGGAAGAGACCGCCATTTGCAAAACCGTCGATCCCTGGGCCGGCTCCTATTATCTGGAATACCTCACCCATAGCATTGCACACAGAGCCTGGCAACTGATCATGGAAATCGAAGATCTCGGAGGCATGGCCAAGGCCATCGAAACAGGCTTCCCCAAAATGAAGATAGAAGAAGCTGCCGCCCGCAAACAGGCTCGCATTGACTCAAGGCAGGACATCATTGTAGGGGTTAACAAGTACAAAACCGGCAATGAAAAACCCATCGAATTCCTTGAAATTGACAATACGGCTGTTCGTGAGTTGCAGATAAAAAGGCTTCAAAAACTGAAAAGCGAACGCCATGCCGCCGAGGTCGAGAGTGCTTTGGAAGCGATCACGCAGGCCTGCGCCTCCGGCGAAGATAATCTCCTGGCCTTAAGCATAGAGGCAGCAAAAAAAAGAGCTACCCTCGGTGAGATATCCTATGCCTGTGAAAAAGTCTTCGGCAGGTATAAAGCTGTGACACGCTCCGTCGCAGGTGTTTATTCCTCAGAAGTGGGCGGGCAAGAACCTTTCAGGCATGCCTGTGAGCTGGCTGATCAGTTTGCCGCCATGGAAGGACGCCGGCCCCGAATTATGATCGCCAAGGTAGGACAGGACGGCCATGACAGAGGCTCCAAGGTGGTGGCATCAGGATTTGCCGACATCGGCTTCGATGTCGATATCGGTCCCTTGTTCCAGACTCCTGAAGAAGCAGCGCGTCAAGCCGTGGAGAACGACGTCCATATCCTGGGTATCTCCAGTCTGGCCGCCGGACATAAAACCCTTGTCCCCAAAGCCATTGAGGAACTTAAAAAACTGGGCCGCGAGGATATCATGGTCATCGTGGGCGGTGTCATACCACCACAGGATTATGATTTTTTATATCACCACGGCGTGATGGCTATCTTCGGACCCGGAACAGTGATCACCGACAGCGGCACCAGATTGCTGGAGATACTGATTGATGCCAAAACGGAAAAAGCGGAATGATATAAGATCAACGATATCTGATATTTGATATATGATTTTTTACGGAAGAAATATTATAGCGGTTATTTTAAGCCTGCTGGCAGGTGCCGCGATGGCGCAGAGTCCTGAATGGAGGACCTATTATGAAAAATCAGGTTATCAGGAGACACCCCGTTATGATGAGACCGTCCGGTATTGCCAGCAGCTGGCTGCGGGCTCTCCCTGGATAGAATACACCACCTTTGGTGTCAGCCCTCAGGGCAGGACCCTGCCACTGCTGATTGCCGACGAGAACGGTAACTTTGAACCGCAGGCTGTCAGGGCTTCGGGCCACGTGGTCCTGCTCGTACAGGCCTGCATCCACCCGGGGGAATGCGACGGTAAAGATGCCGGCCTGATGTTCTTCAGAGATATTGCCATATATAAAACGCTCACGGGATTATTAGATCATGTCACCATTCTGTTCATACCCATTTTTAATGTGGACGGTCATGAACGTTTTGGTCCGTACAACAGGATCAACCAGAACGGACCCAGGGAAATGGGCTGGCGAACGACGGCACAAAACCTCAACCTGAACAGGGATTATCTTAAGGCCGACGCTCCGGAAATGAAAGACTGGCTGGCACTGTTCCAGAAATGGTTGCCGGATTTCTTTGTCGACATCCACGTCACCGACGGTGCCGATTATCAGTATGTGGTGACATACAGTGTGGAGACCGCCGGAAACATGGATACCGCTCTCACAAAATGGATGAAGGATTATTTCGTCCCCCTCTTCCGGAAGCGACTGGATAAAAGCGGCTATCCGGCGTTTCCCTATGTCTCCTTCAGGAAATGGTATGATCCCCGCAGCGGTCTTATCAACCGTGCCGCCAGCCCCCGTTTCTCCCAGGGTTATACGGCCGTGCAAAACCGTATCGGCATTTTGATTGAAAACCACATGCTGAAGGATTACAGGACGCGCGTGACCGGGACCTATGTGGCATTGAAGACCATATGTGAGATATTGAACAATCAATACAAGGATATCCTGAAGATGAATCTCGCTGCCGATGAAACTGCCGCCTCACCGGCTTTCAGGCAGAACCCTTTTACACTGGATTATAAAACTACCGGCGATAGTGTGATGGTCGACTTCAAAGGGATGGACTATGAAGTGGTGAAGAGTGATCTGACCGGCGGCGACTTGTTCAGATACAGCAAGACCCCGAAAATGTTCAAGCTGCCCTATTTTAATGTTCAGGAACCTTCCGTCACCGTGACCCTCCCCGAAGGGTATATCATACCGGCCGAATGGAACAGTGTGATTGATCGCCTGGCCGAGCATGGCATCATATACCAGACCCTGAAGACTCCTGTCAAGCTGAAGGTCCAGACTTATAAATTCAGCGATCCGCAATGGAACTGCACATCCTTTGAAGGGCGTCAAACGATGAAAGCAAAAACAGATACCATCGAAGAAGAAGAGGAATTTCCTGCCGGTTCAGTGGTCATCGACATGAACCAGCGTGCTTCAAGGGTCATAGCCCATATCCTCGAACCTTCAGGTCCCGACTCCTATTTGTACTGGGGATTCTTCAACACTATCTTTGAGCAGAAAGAATATGCCGAGACTTATGTGATGGAAGCCTTGGCGCAACGGATGGTTGAAGAAGATCCGGCCCTGAAGGCTGAGTTTGAACAGAAAAAAACTTCCAATCCCGACTTTGCCAAGAGCCAATGGGCCATACTCAACTGGTTTTACAGCAAAACACCCTATTGGGACCGGAAACTGGATGTATACCCTGTAGGCCGCGTTATGTCACGGTCAGTCCTGGATAAAATCATAAGATAAACAGCCGCTCTCATGAGCAGAGAGTGGCGGTTGAAGATAAAAAGATTTGGGGAATAAATCCTTAAATGCTTTTTTTGGCGAGGTAAAAATCCACCATCTCATACCCGCTTTTTTCACGTTCTTCCATTTCGGCGACGGTTTTAGGCGGGGGTACGATCACTTTATCGCCCGGTTTCCAGTTCACAGGCAGCGCCACATTGTATTTGTCGGCGGTTTGTAGTGCATCCAGCACACGCAGTATCTCGTCCATGTTCCTGCCGACATTCAGCGGATAGTACATGATCAATCTGATCTTGCCGTTGGGATCAATGTAAAATACCGCCCTGACGGCTGACGTTTCGCTTTCGTTGGGTTGCAGCATCCCGTATAACTTGGCCACCTTCATATCGATATCGGCGATAATGGGAAAATTCATCAAAATGCCCATGTTTTTCTTTACGTTATTCACCCAGGCCACGTGCGAATGAATGCTGTCGATACTCAGACCCATCAGTTTGGTGTTTCTGGATGTGAATTCATTCTCACGCTGGGCAAAAGTGGACAACTCGGTAGTGCAAACAGGCGTGAAATCGGCCGGGTGCGAAAACAAAATGACCCAGCTGCCTCGGTTAAATTCGGAGAATTGAATAGGCCCTTTGCTGGTCATGGCATTAAAATCCGGCGCCATATCACCGATACGGGGCATTGAATAGGATGTGTTTTCTTCCATAATTTTAAGGTTATTAGTTATTAAATAGGTTTGACTGCATTTTATAACAAATAAACTTTCAATAATGTTCATCCCCGGCATAACACCTTTAAACAGCCCGATCTGCGCATATTCCCAGCGACGAAATCAACAATCAAATATCAGATATCGTTAATCTGATATCAATGATCTCCGGCCTGTTCCCCACCCTCAGGGGGCCCCACGTTCCGGCGCCGCAGGATACATAATAATGGGTGTTGCCGCGTTTTTCATACCCTCAGAGCAATTCATACAGGGCCTTTGTCACGTAGGTCAGCGGCCATATCTGGCCGTGATGGGTATCCCTGAGAAGGAAAGATCGACGCCGTTTCTCTCAGCCAGGTATAAATCAAAAGGCTGATGGTCGAGATACTAAATAATTTGGGAAGTTGCCGGATTCTGTCGGTCAGGGCTAAAAAGTAAGCCCAATCTCTTTCAAATATTTCTATTACCTTTGCGGCATAATATTAACTCATCCATGAGTGAACAGGTCCGACACGACTGCGGAATCGCCCTGATCCATTTGTTGAAACCTCTTGAATTTTACCTGGCAAAATACGGAACTTCATTTTATGGCCTCAACATGTTGCATTTGTTGATGGAAAAACAACGCAACAGGGGTCAGGATGGTGCCGGTATAGCCTGTGTGAAACTGAATATGATGCCGGGCAATAAGTACATCGAACGGATCCGTTCGAACGCCGATTCTGCCGTTGATGATATCTTCAAAAAAATTTTCGATGCCTTAGGTGACATTGCAGAGCGCACACCCGAGCGTCTCAGGGATATCAACTGGTTGAAATACAATATTGAATTCACCGGTGAAGTCTTTCTAGGCCATCTCCGTTATGGCACCTATGGCGCTCACACCATAAAAAACCTTCATCCCGTTCAGCGCTATAACAACTGGATGACGCGAAACCTTGTGCTGGCCGGTAACTTCAACCTGACCAATGTGGATGAACTGTTCAATAAGCTCATCAGCTATGGTCAGTATCCCATCGAGACCTCCGACACCATCACGATACTCGAAAATATCGGTCATTTCCTTGATGAAGAGAATGAGCGTCTGTACAGGAGATTTAAAAAAGAGGGTTACAGCAAAAAGGAAAGTACGGAACAGATAGCCGAGCACCTCGACATACAGAAAATACTGAGAAATGCTTCCGTATCCTGGGACGGTGGTTATGTCATCGCCGGCATGTTTGGCCATGGTGACTCCTTTGTGCTGAGGGATCCTTCAGGCATCAGACCGGCTTTTTATTACCACGACGAGGAAGTGGTGGTGGCCACGTCGGAGCGTCCTGCCATACAGACCGCTTTCAATGTCCCCTTTGAAAAAATTATCGAGATCAAACCCGGCCATGCCCTGATCATTAAAAAAAATGGAGATATCGGTCAATACGAATGCAAACGCCCCACGAAAAAGTTATCCTGCTCCTTCGAAAGGATTTATTTTTCAAGGGGTACGGATATCGATATTTACCGGGAAAGGAAAAAACTGGGTAAAGCCCTTTGTCCTTCGATCCTGAAAGCCATTGATTATGATCTGGAGAACACCGTATTTTCCTATATACCCAATACCGCCATTGATGCCTTTCTTGGATTGATTGAGGAGCTTACACTGTTTTGCAACCGCATCAAAAAAGAACAGATCCTGCACCTGGATGGTGCCATGACGGATGAGGAGCTGGACCATATCCTCAGATTTGGTCCGCGCATCGAGAAGGTGGCCGTAAAGGATATCAAATTACGGACATTCATTGCTCAGGATCAGCGCAGGGATGACCTGGTGACTCATATTTATGACATCACTTACGGAACCGTCCGTAAAAACATCGATAACCTGGTGGTCATCGATGATTCCATTGTCCGGGGCACCACCCTGAAACAAAGCATCATACGTATCCTCGACCGTCTGGGCCCGAAGAAAATCATAGTGGCTTCCTCGGCACCTCAGATACGCTATCCCGACTGCTACGGCATCGATATGGCCAAGATCAGCGATTTCATCGCTTTTAATGCCGCCATTGAACTTCTGAAGGAAAACCAGATGACCAGCATCATCAATACGGTATATAAAAAATCGAAGGCGCAGGAGAAGTGGCCCAAGGAAAAAATCATCAATTATGTCAAAGAGATCTACCAACCTTTCACCAATGAACAGATCGCAGGGAAAATATCACAGATGTTGACCACACCTGGGCTGAATGCGGCGATACAGATCATCTACCAGACCATTGAGGACCTGCATGAGTCGTGTCCCAATCATCTTGGTGACTGGTATTTTACCGGTGATTATCCTACTCCCGGGGGCAACAAGGTGGTGAATACGGCCTTTATCAATTACATCGAAGGACGTAATGTCCGTGCCTATTAATGCAGGCGGCAGGCCTTAGAAATGACTGAACGCCTGGGCGATGCGGCCGGAGAGGGCGGTAAATTCCTCTTCCGATAATTGCAGGGGCGGGCGTTTAAAATCCATGTCATCCATGGAATTCAGGGGTATCAAATGGATGTGTGCATGGGGAATCTCCAGCCCCACCATGGCCATTCCTATTCTTTTGCACTCGACGGACTTTTCAATGGCGCGGCCCAGTTTCCTGCAAAACTGAAACAGACGAACATAAAGCTTGTCGTCGAGGTCAAAAACATAATCCACCTCCTTTTTGGTCACCACAAGGGTATGACCTGTCGATAACGGATGGATATCAAGGAAGGCAAAAAAATGATCATCCTCGGCCACTTTATAGGCGGGGATTTCGCCCTTTATGATCTTTGAAAAAATCGTTGCCATAAGTGTTCGTTTAAAGGTTTATCTTGGATTCAGGGCAGGTCATCGTGTGATCTCCATGATCTCGAGAAGTATCTTGCCTGCCGGAACCTCAATCTCCACGACCTCGCCGACCGACTTTCCCAACAATCCCTTGGCGATGGGAGAATTGACTGAGATTTTATATTGCTTCACATCCGCTTCATTTTCCGGGACAAGCGTATAGGTGAACATGGAATTATTCTTCAGGTTCTTCAGTTTGATGGTGGAAAGAATAAGGACCTTTGAGTCATCCATCTTCGATTCATCGATGACGCGGGCATTCAGGATATCATCTTTCAGTTTGGCTATTTTCATCTCCAGCATTTCCTGTGCATTTTTTGCCGCATCGTATTCGGCGTTTTCACTCAGATCACCTTTATCTCTGGCTTCAGCGATAAGCTTTGAAATATAAGGTCTTTCAACAGATACCATATGATCCATCTCATCCCTTAATTTCTGCAAGCCTTCCTGTGTATAATACTTTATTCCAGCCATTTTTAATCAGGTAAGATTTATTACAAAGATAAGAAACAAAAAGACCCTTGACAGGGTCTTTTTAAATATTCGGAAAACATTACCCGATAGCAGGTATGCTTTTTTTAAAAGTTGATACGTGCCCCGATGCGGTGTATACCTTCAAAAGGATCGGTGGCGGTAAAGGAATAGTCAACCGCGAAGCTGGAGCCTTTTTCTTTATTGAAGGGTATCTGAACGGTGATGCCGCCGCTGGGTCCCGTCAGCCACGTCGTCCTATCGGGAGGATCTTTGGTGATGCCCTCTTCATAAGTGTATGCTCCCCGCAGCATCAGATACGATTTGAGTGAGAACTCCAATCCCAGCATCACCTGGTCTTTGGTAAAAGCATTCGATGAGAAGTTACCGGCAAATGTCAACCTGTAATCGCCTGCAAAATTGATATCGTAAGCGGCTCCGATATTGAGCTGTGACGGCAGCTGATAGCTGGCAGCCCTTTGTTCGAGAGTGAACTGGCTCTGTTGGCCCGACAGGAGTGTCCGGAAGGACAATCCGTCACCGGAGAATTTCATTGTGGGGCCCCAGTTCCTCAGTGTAATCCCAAAGTGCACATTATCCGTTTCACCTGTCACATATTGTATACCCGCATCCAGGGCGATGCCCTGTGCCGACATATCAGGAATACTTTCCGATATCAGCTTGACCTGTATTCCGCCGTAAATACTGTTCGAGAACACTCGGGCATAGGAAAACGAAATGTTCAGCAAACTGGGTGAGAAGGTTCCTATACCGCCCTCGGGCAGGTCGGTGGTTGTCACCGGGATATCACCAAATGACATGGAGGTGACTGCCAAACCTATTACACCCGATTCACCGACTTTTTGGTTTACTCCGAAGGCGAACATGCCCACATCGGCTCCCTTCAGATAGGTCGTATGGTTAAAAACGATCTCGGTGCGCCTGGTGAATGCCGAGCCGGCAATGTTGATGAACATGGCTTCCACACCGGTGACATTAGCTGTATTAACGTTGCCCCATCCCGAACTCCGTGCCCACGGATTGATCAACAGTTCAGATGCACCTGCCTCTCCGGACCGGTCTTTGTTGCCGGCATTTAACGTGAAACCGGTCAACGTTAACAATCCTATCAACAGTATGACAACAGGGTATTTAACAGAACTTTTCATTGTACGCAGGATTAAATATTTTTTTTGATTTTGATTTATCCTTTTTCATGATATCAGAAAGCGGTGAAGTCGGGTTTCCTCAGCGAGGCAAACCATTTGATCACCCTTTCGCCAATGCCATCAGCCTTGACATAGATCAGATAAATGCCTCCGGCGATGGGTATCCCTGCACTGTTCTTCAGATCCCAATCGATGGAGGTGACCGGGTCATCCTTGGTAAAGTGCCTTACCAGCGTACCGCTCATATTATATATAGATATCGAGCACTTCTGCGGTAAATTGACAATCTTGATCCGGTTATCGAGCTGGCTGGTTTCATATGATGCATAACCATAATAAGGATTAGGCACCACATTGATCAGGTCAAGTTCGCTTTTAGCCTTCTCAACATTATTGGTTGTTGTGGCCAAGCCTTCGGTGCTGAATGAATAGGCGGGATTGAAATGATTGTATTTGATCGCATCTGGGAGTGGGTAGCGACTCGAATCAGGCATCCATATGGTATCTTTCAGGGGTGTGGAGAAATAGCTATAATAGGGTTTGGCCACCCATATCCTGATGGTCACGTCGTTCGACAGCCAGGGTTGCCCTTCAATAGCCAACGGTATATTAACCCACATACAGCTTGAGTAGATAACGTCCCTTTTATTCAATGTCGTAATTGGTATTTGCTCGCGCAGTTGCCGGCCGGCGTCATAAGCCGGCATATCATAGGTACGGCCGAAAGCCGTCGTATCGCCCGCATATTTGTTCACAGTGTGAGCAAAAATGTATACATAATGCTTACCCCCGAAAATGGCTATCGGATTTGTCGGGTCGGTCAGGTCATATAACCGTGAGGTGGGATTCCACAACATATCGCGACCATTGTCACCGACGAGCCATGAATCCTCGCTGAAGGCAATATTCAGCCGTTCACCTGTCTCAAGGCTGATGGCATAACCCGGGAACCAACCCATGCCTGTGGGATTGATATAAGCGGGATCATCGGGATTGTTGCTGGCTTCACTGCCTACCGGCGCGGGGTTGCCATCCTTATCGACGGATTGCCCGGCCCTGATATTGAACTGTCCGACATGGCCTTCCGACAGGGTGGGATCGGGACACATTTCAATGACCGGTGAACGGGTCCATTTGGTTTTATCCGATGTGATGACAATCTGGACACTGGCCAGATCGGACATTCTCATGAACAGCTTTGACCGGTGATTGTTGGCGCCATAGACCGGTCCTGCCGTATTCTGCGCATTATCGGCACACAGGTTGTAAGGAGCCCAGGTGCCGTTGAGGATCGTTTCGAAATTGCCATCCGGGTCATAAGCCTGCCCCGTCGGGGTGCCGCTGCCACCAATCGACAAATTCCAGTCATTATATGCCGAGTTATCCGGGTCGGTAAAATTGCCCGAACGGATCCAGTTTGAAGCATCGGGATTATCATCATCAGATACGCCGCCCAGCCAGCGCTGCGAACTGTCAGCATAACTGATGGTAGCTTCCAGCAAACCATTGTTGGTTTCCAGCGGATAATAAACGGATGTGGTGGTGGTGCCGCTGGTCGTTTCACCTATTTTATAAGTGCCCGGAAAATAAACCTGCTTGATGGTAACGGAAAGTCCCAGGTCGAGGAAGAGCTGTTCATTGGTATAAGTGATGATCGTATCGGAGGGATAGACTTTTCCTGTTGACTGATCGATCAATTTCCAGGTGGTTTTCCATTTACTTGCGGTATCACCGGCCAGACTGGGATCGCCGCTGATGTGATAAAACTTCTGAAGTTTAAGTGAATCAAACAACAGAGTATATGTGCTGCTTTTAACATTCAGGGGATCGACCACGCGGACCTGGACAGGACCTGATCCGGCCTCATATTCCGGATTATAGTCAATAGGATAGTCCGATGTCCCGTAAATGTTGGGGCTCAAGGTATCGGTCACGTCGAGAGGTGGTTGTCCGAGTATCTTGTCGATGCTTGCCTGGGTCATGATCAGCTCATTGCCGCCGTTACCCTGACCGGCCAGTCGTGTGATTTTGGGAATATCGCCATAACTGGAGTTGGCCTGCGTCAAGCCGACGGTGATATGAGGTATGGCCGTATATAACCTGATGTTTTTACGCCCTGCCAGGTAAGGTTGTTTCTGACCGTCAAGACCCATCACTTCATTTTGTGAACCAGGATCCTGTGAATAGGTTTTATAATTATTATAGCCGTAAGCCAGTGCGAGGTAATAATACTGTTTGTGATTGACTAAGGCTTCTCCCGTGAAGGCATCCTGTGTCAACACGAAGGAGTGCGTGATCCCTTTATCGGCGCCATTGACCTCTTCGGTGGGCACGTTTCCGCCAATAGCCTGGTCATATGTATAATTAACCAGCTGAGCCACGCCATTTTTAATATCACACTGGAAGACCTGACGGGCCAGTGCCGGATCACGGATATCGGCCACGGAGACATCGGCATTCAACAATTGAAAAACCTGATAACCTTCAAACTTATAAGTTGAATCATAACGATGACCCGGAGGCAGGGTGTCGGGGCTTTTGATGTTCGGGTCAATTTCCACATAGGACTCATTAAAATTATTGCCTGCATCATTGGTCTTGCGGTTAGTGATGTAAAAGATCAATGTTTTATCATATTCCTTGATGGTCAGGTCAGGGGCATTAGGGCCGCTGACTACCTGGAAGCAATTATCGAACAGGGACTGGCACACATCATCCACCACGCGGAGCAGTTCCACCGAGGCCCAGGGACCTCCGGAAGCTGCGCGGGCCCAGGGAATACCTACGGTGATGTAATTGACGGCACCCGGTTCCAGACGGAACGGTCCCGCAGACTCCATGAAACGCCTGTCAAAAGGAACGTTATGGGCTGTCTCCTCGGTCCAGTAAACAGGGCCGTTAGGTGGATTGCCTTTGGTACCCCAGAAGCAAGGGTCGGAGTCACCGGGGAACATAAAATCACATTCAGGACCATAGGCTCCTGCTGTCCGATGTGCATTACCGCCATATTCCATCTTGGTGCCGTCTTTCCATATGCCTCTCAGAAAATTATAATACTGGGGCGCATAATCAGGGTCGGTCATATAATCGGCCACACCGGAATTGTTATGATAGACGAAGCGTCGCATGCCGAACCGTTCATTATCGACGATGCCGTCGCCAAAGTTGACGCCGTTGATGGCCATTTGATCGAGTGTATCGGGGCTTTTAACGATGGAGCAATCACCGGTGAATTTCGGATTGTCGCGGCCGTCGGGATCCATGTAAGGACCCTGGAAGAAGTCGACACCGACTGCAGGGGGCTGGGCTCCGTAAGCCCACACCTGGCCCGTGCCGTCGACAGCACGGCCGTTGTAACAATAACCCAATCCTCTGGAGACATCACAGCCCACATAGTCATCATGAGAATACCCAAGGTCGGGGTCAACCCACTGGCTGAAGTAAGTATCTCTCAGCACAAAGGTTGAACGGTTGATGATTTCATAGCTGTAAAAGGTCATGTTATTGACCACGTCGTTGGTTGAAAAACCGAAGGCCTGACCACGTATCTCCAGACCGATGGGATTACCTTCGGTTTCGGTATGCAGGTTACCTTTGTCATTGAAGACCCACCACAGGGTCATGTCGCCTTTAATGACCTGGTCGGCGAGGATGCCGTTACCTTCCGGTGTGGGTATTTCGCTTTTGCACAGCGCATTGGATATATCATAGTAGGGATAGTCACCCTGGTAAGGATCATAGGTACCATCCTGGTCCCTGTCATAAAAAGGTGCCAGGTAATAGCTTTGATGTTTTGACACGTCACCGTGCGCCGGCCAGTCGAGAATCTCCGATGGAACGGTATAGTCAGGATAGTCACTTTTATTGTCCCACCAGGCCAGGAAATCATCGACCATTTTCCGTTTCATAGGGAACAATTTGTCATATTTGGCACATTCCTCAGGTGTAATGGACGCAGTTCCATCGACGGTCAGGGGTCCGGGCCAGTAATCATTGCCACCGCCAAAGTCAGGCCCCTGCCGGTATCTGAGAGCAGCCAGCTTAAGCTGATCGTTGATGTCAATGCCTCCGATCCACAGCGATGCGGAGAACATCGACATTTTACCTGATCCGCGCGGTATCTCGTAGTCGGCAACCTCAAAATTCCACCACATGTCTCCCCCTGTGTTGATCCGGGTTCTGATATTGTTGATATCGAGATACTTAAAGCCGGCACCCGGCAGACACCCGGCGGCGGTGGATTTCAACTGGGCCGCATGTTTATATTTTGACGGCACCGGTACCTTGTCGGCATAACTCAGCGTCGACATCATAAAGACTAAAAAGCAAATCAATACCAGATGACGGAATATGTTTTTCATTTTTGAAATGGTTTTTATTTTCAGGATCATGATTCTATTTAAAAATTAAAGCTCAGCCCGAAGCGTATCATACGCGGGATGCTGTAATTCCCCGGATTATCGAGAGCGATGCTGTACATATCCCTGTATGACTGGGGATCGAGCTGCTGGTTAATTTGCGTCTGCCATTCGGCGGCGGCAAGGTAACCGTCGTCATTGGGATTGCCCGTAGCGGCATAGACATTAAGGACATTCCTCGAATTCAGGAGGTTAAGGATCTGGAAATAAACATCGAGGTACGAGGTTTTGCTCTTTTCACCTTTACCCATGGTAATGCCGAACTCCCTGTCGACTCTCAGGTCAAGCCTGAACTGCCACGGAAGCCGTGAACCATTGAGCGATCCTTTGATAAGGCGGCCGCTGTTGGAGATCAGTGAGGGATAAATGGTCGACGATTTGGTATATGGTGTTCCGGAGCCGCCGAAAACGGTCAGATTGAAACCGGTATTCTCAAGCCAATAAATCGTTTTGGTTCTCTCTCCCTTATTTCTGGTTGTTACCGGTCCGTTGTAATCCTTACCTTCACCCCAGCGGTAGTCAAGAGATATGTTGATGGCATGGCGCCGGTCGATGTCGAGCGGGTTGAGCGTACGAAGATTGGGTTGTTTCGACTGAATAAGAGCCTGTTGCGTGGTCGCATTGGAGCCGGTGCCATCGGCAAACTGCAAGGTATAAGCCGCTCTGAGCCGGGCATTCAGGGTACGGCGCAGGTCATACTGGATAGTCAGACCCTTGATGGTACCAAAGTCGATGTTATTATAGGAATAATAGGTCTTAGGGTAAGCGCCCGTGAAACGGTAAAACTGTATCTGATCCCTCACTTCACGATAGAAAGCCGAAATATTGATGGCAGAAGAGGGACTGAGCACCTGCTGGAACCCTATCTCATAGTCGATGGTCTTTTCAGGCCTGAGGTTAGGATTATTAAAGGTCGGATTATTAATGATAGGCCAGAAGAGATACGACAGGGGAGTAATGAAATAATTGGATGTCGGACGCTGCGTCAAAATATCATAGTGGGCGAAAAATAAAGCTTCATCGGAAATAGGAAAAGAGAACGCGATCCTCGGCATCACATTGATTGCAGGTGTATAATCCTCAAAGGCGGCAGGAGAGACCTCCCGGTTATTTGGATTTACCAGGTAAGGTGAGATACCGTTACCGGCATCCAAAGATGTTTTCGGATCGGTGGGGTCAATGACTTCCACTCCCTGAGCATTATACCATGTGCTGCCGTTGCGGTAACCCATGATGACGGTCGGATTACTCACATTATCTACATACACCACATAATCCGGTCCCATATTGGAAGGTATCGGACCCAGATTGGTCACTTCTTTCACTGTTTTTGCCTCATATAAAAGATAGGGATCCTTCAGGACTTTCTGGTTGGCGTCAAAACGGTCTACGCGGACGCCTACATTGAAAATCAAATCTTTAAAGGAGAAAACATCCTGAACGTAGCCGGCCATGTAAATGGGTTCGTAGGCCCCGATCTCTCTGGTATAATTACCGTTAGCATCTTTCTTGGTAAAAAAGTCTTCAAATGACGGTTTGCTTTTCAGTTTGTTGCCATAAACGTCGTATCCGTAATATCCCACGAGATTATCACCGGTACTTATTCCTATCAATTCGTCGGGGCTGAACATATTCAAGTCCAAACCTCCGTTGATGTGGGTCAGATGATGGTTACCCTCGGCGTCGTAATAATATATCGCTTGGGTATTCGGGTCGTAGGAGTCGATGTCGATCCAGTCGGTACCATCGACAGGCAGGCCCATTTTCATTCTCAGATTTTTATCGAAGAAGAACTGTGTTGTCGGGTCATACTTCCTGTTGTAATTTATTGTATCCTGGAATACGCCGTCGAGATAAACCGGCAATGGATTGGAGAAGTCGAGTTCGCGGATGTGCCAGTTGGCTTCACCACGCATGAGTGACCACAATTCGACCGGGGCTATGCCCCAACTACTCGAGCTCCTCTGCTGATACTGCAACCCGAATTGAATGGCATGGTTGCCGATGTCGGCAGAACCCATAACATCGATTTCGATTTGTTCCGATTCACTTTTGCCATAACCCGTGAGCAGGGTCCCGGGCATGGTGAACAAACCATAAATGGTCTGCGGGCCGCGGCCATTGACCAATCCCCCTTCGCTTAGAATCATCTGGTCAAGGTTCTGTATCATAGGATGCAACTCATAATATTGTGACGTGTAATTGGCTAAGAGCGGGTTGATCTCCGACCTGGTAAAAGCATAAAGCGTATCCTGGAAATTATTCATCAAATGGGCGTACAGACCTGCAATAGAATCATATTCAAAGTCAGATGAATAGGATCGTGTTTTATAAGTGGTGAATTGTCCGATATAGCCATAATTAAAGAAATCACTTTTATGATGCGGATCATAATTACTGTTATTCACCCTGGTATAGTCGGCCTGGATGGTATAAAAGACGTTTTTTATCAGGGATGGCTCGGATTCGCTGGTGGGAAAACGCTGGGAAAATTTCGCGAAGACACGCCATGTGTTGCCTTTGGAGAAACCATTGTTGTCATAATTCGCCAGTGCACTGCCAAAATTAAAGTTATTGTTTTCAAAGTAATTAAGGTTTCCTCCGAACGACAGGCTCACATTGGGTCCTGTGGCAACGTCAAACTTTCCCGATACGTTTGTACTGAAATTTGATGTATTTATTGAGGATTTGATATGGACGAGGTCGTTTTTTGTCAGGAAGAGACTCTGGTAATAGGTTCCAAAACCGAGGCCTGTGGTGCGTAACGGTGAGGCTTCCAATTCAGCCAGTTTTTCGTCGTTCACCTTATAGAGACCGTTGGCAGCATGTGCGCCATCCTTGTTATATATGGCTTCGCCGGCGATAAAATAACCGAAGAGGGCGGGTTTGCTGGGATTTTTACTTTTTATCAGCGGGCCGTTAAGGTTAATACCGACACGGTTATAGCCATAGTAATCGAGGTATTCCGATGTCTGGACTTCGAGGCCCATGCCGAATTTTCTGGAGGGGCCCTTGGTGGTTACATTGATGATGCCGCCGGTGACATCACCATACTGTGCCGGTGTTCCCCCGAGAATGACGGACACCTGATCGATGGCGGCCTCAGGCAGTGGTGCCGAGCCGATGACGCGCATGCCGTCGACATATGTCACCGTATTGGAGGAGCGTTGACCGCGGATACTGCCCACTTCGCCGTCGCGGGAGAAAACACCTCCGACGGTGGTGGCCACAGCATCGGCACTACGCGAAGCCATTTTGGCGATCTCCTCGGAGGTGACTGTCTGACCTGTGGATGTCTGGTCTTTGCTGATGAGGGGTACCTTATAGTCAATAACTTCAAAAGTTTCAAGGGTGGTGGCCGTTACCTCCATCTTGATATCGAGGAAAGTTATTTTATCGGGTTTGATTAAAACACCCTTAATCTCGACGGGTTTATACCCCACATAGGTGGCCTTGACATCGTATTCCCCCGGATTGATGGGTTTAATGGTATAATTACCCTCAAAGTCGGATGATGTACCCCCTTTCTGGGCTCCTGCAACTTCGACGATAATGTTGCAGAAAGGTATAGGCTCCTGGGATTCCTTGTCAATGATCTGCCCTTTTAATGTCCCCGTCTGAGAATACACCAACAGGCTGGCAGTTAAAACTAATCCAACAGTAAGTAGTAAATTCTTTATCATAATCAGAGGTTTTATTTGAACGAAATTCTGCTTATCTGAAAAGCGGTAAAGTTAAGAATAAAAATAAATTTCAAACAAGTATTTTTGCTGCCGTAATTGAAAAAAAAACAGCAAGCCTTTAGTTTTCAAACTCTTTCATCAACCATTCTTGGGCCTGTTCCAACATGATCCAAATAACGGTCAGTTTGGTTTACCTGATATGAGCCTGTAAAAGTATGACAATTCCCTCGCAAATAAAAGGCTTAAACAGTTTTCGGTCGGGGCAGGTCAGTTTACGGCTTTCACAAATCATGAAAGAACAGGTCACAGGTGACTGATGATCTCGATGATCTGTTCACGTTTTCGACGCGACACGGGTATCTGTGATCCATCGCTCATCTGAATGAAGCCGCCGTCGTGTTTAAGGTATCCTTTGATGTATTTCGTGTTGACAAGGTGTGATTTATGAGGGCGGATAAAATCATGGCCCGAGAGTAAGGTCTCATTCTCTTTCAGAGTCCTGGACACCAGCAATGTCTTTCCGTCGGTGAAGAAGAACTTCGTATAATAGTTGTCTGACTCGCACCGCAGGATATGGTCCACTTCGACAACATGTATTTTATCGGCTGTTGAGAGGACAATTTTACGGGGCTTTTCAATGCCTGAACGTATGTTCTCAAGCAGGACCTGGATGTTGCGGTTTTTCTCTTTCGACAGTTTCTTTTTTTCGGCTTTTTCCACGGCAGCGACAAGTTCTTCGGGTATGACCGGTTTCAAAAGATAATCCAGGGCGCTGTATCTGATGGCTTGAATGGCATACTGGTCGAAAGCGGTGACAAAGATCACGTCGAAATCGATGTCGCCCGTTTCTTCGAGCAATTTGAAGCCGCTGCCGTCGGGCATTAGAATATCCAGGAAAATGATATCCGGATGGTATCTTCTGATGGCTGCCCGGCCGCTGTTCAGGCCGTCAGCCTCTGCCAGCACCTCTATCTGACGGCAATAGCGTGATAAAAGCTCGGCGAGGGCGTCACGCGAATTTTTCTCATCCTCGATAATGACGGCACGTAACATCAGTCGTGCATTTAAAAACCATGAAATTTAAGGATTATTTCCAAACTAATGACAAAAGCCTCTTTCTAATCATTATAAGCCATCAGCACCTCCACCCTGGTGCCGGAAGGTTGTCCCTTATCATCAGTCATATCCACGATATGAATAGAAAAATCCTCGTTGTTATTTTTATTCAGCACCTGCAGACGTTCCCTGGTGATCAACATACCTTTTGATTTCCTGTACAATCCTGATGCCTGTTGTATCTGACGCGCTTTTTCACGGCCGATGCCGTTGTCTTCGATGACCCACAGAATATGACGCCCGGTCAGGCTGAGCCGGATATTGATATGGCCTTTCTCTTCCTTGTGTAAAAGCCCGTGAATGATGGCGTTCTCGACATAGGGCTGGATGATCATCGGCGGGATTTCAATGAACTCCTCATCAATGGACTTATCCACGATGATGGCGTAACTGAACTTATTCTCAAAACGCAGGTTCTCTATTTCGAGATAGTAACGCAAAGCCTTCAGCTCCTCTTTGACCGAGATATAGGTTTCGGTTGAATTGGTCAATATCATGCGCATGAGCTGCGAAAATTTGCCCAGATAATTAACCGCTTTATCCGTATCATTTTTAAGTATAAAACTTTGTATGGAATTCAGTGTGTTGAAAATAAAGTGAGGATTCATCTGCAGGCGGAGAGCCTGTAATTCGGTATCATAAAGCTGTTTCTGGACGTCGAGCACCTTTTTCTCGGCTTCGTGCCGGCGCCGTAGGAGATTGATGCGTCGCCAGATGAGATACCACACCATGGTGATAAACAGGACGATCACCGGTATCCGGAACCACCATGTCTTATACCAGTGAGGCCGGATGAGTATGGTCAGGTCGGCACCTTCCTTATCCCAGACCCCGTCGTTGTTCGATCCAATGACCCTGAACAAATAGGTGCCTGCATTCACATTGGTATAGTCGGCATAACGTTTGTCGGCCATGACATTCGTCCATCCCTTATCGTAATTTTTAAGATAATAGCGGTACCTGTTCTTGTAAGGATTGGTATAATCCAGGGCCGAAAATCCGATGGTGAAAAAATTATCGTTGGCCGACAAAATGATGGTATCGCCGCTGTTCAGTTCACGCTCCACATTGTGGTTAAAGATGCGGAAGGAGGTGATGACCGTATGGGGCATGAGCTCATTGGTCTTGATCTCGGAAGGATTGAACAGGTTAAAGCCATTCATGCCTCCGAAATACATTTCACCGTCACTGTTTTCAAAATAGGCACCTATATTAAATTCGTTGCTTTGCAAAGCGTCCCTGACATCATAATGCACGAAGGAACCGTCGGCAGGATTGAAGCGTGAGATACCCCAGTTGGTGCTGAGCCAGAGATTGCCGGTTTTATCCTGCAGGATGCCATACACCACATTGTTTGACAGACCCTCCCGCTCGGTATATGCCCTGACCGACCGTGTGACGGGGTCGAAGCGTAACAGACCGCCACCCTTGGTGCCCAACCATAATATACCGGATGCATCCTCATGGATACAAAAAATCTCCCTGATGTATGAATCGTGGTCACTGCCTGAAAAGAACATGTACCGGAAGAAACGTTTCCCCTGAGGGTCCATCCTGTTAAGACCATTTGTCGTGCCTATCCAGATATTCCCGGTCCGGTCCTGACAGATGGTCCACACCTGGTTGTTGCTAAGGCTGGTGGTGTCGGAAGGATTATTTTTAAATACGGTGAAACGGTTCGTTGCAGGATTATAACGGTTCAGCCCTCCACGACCGGTACCAATCCATATCATGCCGTGATTGTCTTCATAAACACACAGGATGTCATTGCTGCTGATGCTGTTTTCATCCCTGGGATCATGACGGAAATGAAGAAACCGGCCCGTCCGGGGATCATACCTCTCAAGGCCGTCATTCAGGGTGCCTAACCACATATAACCATGGCGGTCGCCTCTCACCACCCTCAGGTGATTGCTTATCAATCCTGACGGGCGCCGGGGGTTGTGCAGAAGATACCTGAATTCACCCGTGTTACGTTCCATGATGTTCAATCCGCCGTCAGTCGCAACCCACAAAATTTTATTTTTATCTTCGTATATAGAGAGCACATAGTTACTGCTGAGTGAATGATAATCATTGGGGGTGTTCCTGTAAACGCTGAACTTGCTTGAATGGCGGTCGAATTTATTCACGCCGATAAATGTACCCACCCACACCGTACCTGAACGATCCTCCATCATGCTTAACACCCGGTTATTGCTCAGACTGCTGCTCACATCATTATTAAGTTCATAATGTGCCGTTTTCCCCTTCTGAGGGCTGCAGACATACAATCCGCCTCCGTCGGTACCTATCCACAGATTGTGCTGGCTGTCTTCAAGTATCTTGTTTACAGGAATGGTGTTGAGGTTAATGGTGCTGACAGCTCCCGGGAAATCCTTTTCAAAGAGTGATGTGGCAGGGTTCAGACGGCTCAGACCGGCATTGGTACCGACCAGGATGTATCCGTCGGATACTTTATAAACACACCTGACGAAATTATCCGGCAGACCGTTCTCATCGTCAGGAATGCTGAACAGTCGCGTCACTTGCGACATCCTGCGGTCGAATTTAATGAGGCCGATGCGTGTGGCTATCCAGAGGTAACCCCTGTCGTCAAAGCACAAATCATTGATGTTATTGCTCTTGAGAAGGGTATTGTCTAACGGATTGCAAAGGAAAGAGAGGAAAAGGCCTGTTTTTTTATCCAGACGGCTCAACCCGTTTTGTGTACCTATCCAGATATAGCCCTCTTCATCCTGGATCAGTGTGGTAACAAAATCATTGATGAGACTGGCCGAATCGGCCGGATCATGCCTGTACGACTTGAATTCATTTTGACGACGGTCATACCTGTTGAGTCCTTCATCGGTACCGATCCACAGGTAGCCTTCGTCATCTTCCAGCAGGCAATTGACTGTCTGTCCGCTGAGCTTGTTGTCTTTATCATAGATAATGAACCCGTATCCGTCATATTTATTCAGGCCGTCCCAGGTCCCGAACCAGATATATCCTTTCCGGTCCTGAAGGATGCATTGCACTGAATTTTGCGAAAGACCCTTTTCTATCTTGGTGTTTTCGGAGAGAATCCTGTCGAAACGGATGTTTTCAATATCCTGTGCAGAAACATGACGAAAACACATCACAGTGAAAAGAACGAGCCCCATCGCCGTGATCATACCATGCCATCCCATATCAGATAAATGCCTCTTCATGAGGATATGAACAAAATGAAATGATATCAAACGGTCACAAATTGCCGGAGGCTCTTTCTAACCGCAACCTTTGTAATTTTTCTCAAACATCCTCCGTTTCTTTGACTTATTTATTTTACGCGCGTGTTTCTGCAAAGCCTTCATGTTTTGTCTTGCCGTTTTCGATTGCAGCTTGTTATAACGTTTCTTCGATGCCTTATAGGCCCTGTAATCTGACTTTTCCTTCTGTCGTTGTTCCTTTCTTATCTTCTTAGTCAGATAACGGGGATTCTCATCTGAGATGGTCACCGTGCTGCCTGTAAAAGCCTTTCGTTGCGGTGACCTGAAAAGCCCGCAGGCACTGAGGGTCATGAGGCCAAAGATCAATGCCACGATCAGTTGCCATCGCAGGAATCCGTTTCGCATTCAATAAAAACTTTGTCCCGGAATATCATTCTAAAATTAATAAAATCCGGAATATTATATTAATAGTACCTTTGCCAAAGATTTTTCGATCATGATTAAGACCGTAACCACCCATTCCCGGCATCCGGTGTTACCCTCAGCTTTTCGTATAACGATCATTGCGGTCCTGTTCATATTTTCATGCAACAAAAACAGCGGTCCGGATATTCCACAGGCTTATGTGAACATATTCCTTTATCCCAATACAATCGATTATATTCCTGACGGTGGCTGGGTTTATGTCACCGCCGACCCACCCAGCCGGGGTATCATCGTTTACCGGCTTCTTCATGATGAGTTCAAAGCTTACGAACGTATCTGCACCTATGATCCTTACGGTTGCTGCACGACCTCTTCCACCACAGGCTGCTCCGTGCTGACCGTCGAGCCGTCGGGGCTGACGATCATCGACACATGCTGTGGCTCGCAATTCCTCATCACCGACGGCAGCCCCTTCTCAGGACCGGCACGCTATTCTCTCAAACAATATTTTACGGAATACGATGGTGAGTTGCTTCACATCTTTAATTGATTTAATTGATATCTTGAAGGAAAGCAATAAAAATTACCCCTGCCGCATTCTCTCAAAATCCCACTCCCACCGTCATTCACTATCCTGTCAACATTTACACCTGCAAACCTGAAGACCTCCATAATACCCGATTCAATAACGGTAAAAATCCGGCTTATACGGTCCCTCGATCGGAAAACCGATATAATCAGCTTGTGCCCGCGTCATCGTGGTCAGCTTCACACCGAGCTGGTCCAGATGAAGACGTGCCACCTCCTCGTCCAATTCCTTGGGCAGACGGTAGACGTCGATGGGGTGATGCTTTTTCCATAGCTCGATCTGTGCCAGCACCTGGTTGGAGAAAGAGTTGCTCATCACGAAGGAAGGATGACCATGAGCACAACCCAGATTGACCAGCCGCCCCTCGGCAAGAAGATAAATGGCATGACCGTCGGGAAAAATGTATTTATCGACCTGGGGTTGTATATTTATTTTCCTGATTCCGGGATAATTGTTCAGTTGATCGACCTGTATCTCATTGTCAAAATGACCTATGTTGCACACGATAGTCTGGTCTTTCATGTGAAGCATATGGTCGAGGGTGATCACATCGCGGTTTCCTGTGGCTGTGACAAAAATATTACCTTCCGCCAGGGCATCTTCCACGGTGGTCACCTGGAATCCCTCCATGGCGGCCTGCAAAGCACATATGGGATCAATTTCGGTGACCAGGACACGGGCGCCATACGACCTCATCGATTGAGCCGAACCTTTGCCTACATCACCATAGCCACAAACCACCACCACCTTCCCGGCGATCATCACATCCGTGGCCCTTTTGATACCGTCGGCCAGCGACTCCCGGCAGCCATATAGGTTATCAAATTTCGACTTCGTCACCGAGTCGTTCACGTTAATAGCTGGTGCCAGCAATGTTCCGTTGGCCTTCATCTGATACAGGCGGTGTACGCCCGTCGTGGTCTCCTCCGACACGCCCACCCACTCCTTCACCATGCGGTGCCACTTGGTGCTATCGAGGTTGTACAACGTCCTCAGCTGTTTCAATATGGCTTTTTCCTCGGCATTCTCAGGCTCTTTCTCCAGCAGTGACGGATCTTCTTCGGCGGCATAGCCTCTGTGCACCATGAGGGTGGCATCCCCCCCGTCATCAACGATCATTGTGGGCCCTTTGCCATCAGGGAAAGATAAAGCCTGTGACGTGCACCACCAATATTCTTCCAGTGATTCGCCTTTCCAGGCGAAGACAGGTACACCACCGGCAGCCAGAGCGGCAGCAGCCTGATCCTGTGTCGAAAAAATGTTGCAGCTGGACCATCTGACCTTGGCACCCAACTCCACCAACGTTTCCACAAGTACCGCCGTTTCAATGGTCATATGTAATGATCCCGAAATCCTGGCTCCCGTCAGGGGTTTATCTTTGGAATAACGTCTCCGTAAAGTCATCAGCCCGGGCATCTCCTTTTCAGCTATCTCTATTTCTTTCCGCCCCCATTCGGCCAGACCGATGTCCCTGACCTTATACTTCAATTTCTTTTCTACCTGAACATGTTCCATGGTATGCTGTTATTTATATCGATTATAAATTACTATCTTTGCGGCAGCAAAGGTAATTAAATAGGCTGAAAAGTAAAAAATTTCCAACTGCCAATCACGCGTTCGTCCGCCTGCGGCGGACTCCGCGGGGCAGGCTGCCAATTGCCAACTTGCATCAGGAATGAATGATCAAAATATAATCCGGCAACTCACCCACCGCATCCTCGTGCTGGACGGGGCCATGGGCACCATGATACAAAAGCAACATCTGAGCGAGGCCGATTTCCGTGGGGAACGCTTTGCCGGTCATCCGGTAGACCTGAATGGATGCAACGACCTTTTATGCCTGACCCAACCCGGCATCATCAGAGATATACACCGTCAATACCTTGAAGCCGGCGCCGACATCATCGAGACCAACACCTTCAATGCCAACTGCATCTCCATGGCCGATTACGGTTTGGAGGCTTATGTCAGTGAGATGAATACGGCGGCCGCGGCCATCGCAGTGGGGAAAGCGCGGGAGTATACGCTGAAGGATCCTTCCAAACCGCGCTTTGTGGCCGGATCGATGGGGCCGACAAATAAAATGACCTCCCTGTCGCCCGACGTCAATGATCCTGCTTACCGTGCCGTTACCTTTGACGATATGCGGGCGGCTTATGCCGAGCAGGCCGCGGCACTAATCGAAGGGGGCGTGGATCTTCTTCTTGTGGAGACCATATTCGATACGCTGAATGCCAAGGCGGCGCTGTTTGCCATCAATGAGGTGGCGCGTGAAAAACAAAGACATCTGCCGGTGATGGTCTCCGGTACCATCTCCGATGCGAGCGGAAGAACCCTCTCAGGCCAGACCGTCGAAGCCTTCCTGTATTCACTGTCACACATCGATCTTTTATCGATCGGCTTAAACTGTTCCCTGGGTGCGAAAGAGATGAGACCCTATCTCGAGACACTGTCACGCGAGGCTCCCTTTCCCGTAAGTGCCTATCCCAATGCCGGCCTGCCGAACCAGTTCGGCGACTATGACGAAACACCGGAGCATATGGCCGCGTATATGAAAGACTTCCTCGAAAACCACTTCGTCAATATCATCGGCGGATGTTGCGGGACCGGGCCGGAGCACATCAAAAAGCTGGCGGCCATGGCCCTGGACTATCCTGCCAGGAAAGTGCCTGCGGCAAACAGGACACTGCATCTCAGCGGACTGGAACCCCTGCTCATTTTCAAGGGGAGTAACTTCATCAACATAGGTGAACGGACTAATGTGAGCGGTTCAAAGAAATTCGCCCGGCTGATACGGGAAAAAAAATTCGAGGAAGCACTGTCCATTGCGCGGCAACAAGTGGAAAACGGCGCACAGATACTCGATATCAACATGGACGACGCCATGCTCGACGCCGAAAAAGAGATGGTGACCTTCTTAAATATGATAGCTTCGGAACCGGATATCGCAAGAGTGCCCCTGATGATCGACTCATCCAAGTGGAGTGTTATCGAGGCAGGATTGAAATGTTTGCAGGGCAAAGGCATCGTCAACTCCCTCAGCCTGAAGGACGGCGGGCAGCTCTTCAGGGAAAGGGCTGCCAGGGTCAGGGATTATGGTGCTGCGGCCATTGTCATGGCCTTCGACGAACAGGGTCAGGCCACGACGTTTGGACGGAAGATAACGGTATGTCGGCGGGCTTACGACATCCTGACAGGAGAGCTGGTTTTCCCGCCTCAGGACATTATTTTTGATCCTAACGTTCTCACGATAGCGACAGGCATTGACGAACATCTGAACTATGCCGTCGACTTCCTGAGGGCCGTAAGCTGGATCAAGGACAACCTGCCCTACGCCAAGGTTAGCGGCGGTATCAGCAACCTGTCGTTCGCCTTCCGCGGCAACGACACGGTCCGCGAGGCCATGCATGCCGCCTTCCTCTACCATGCCATACAGGCCGGCCTCGATATGGGCATCGTCAATGCCGGCAACCTGCCCGTTTACGATGAGATACCGCCGGATCTTTTTAAACTTGTGGAGGATGTGATCTTTAACCGCAGGAAAGATGCGACGGAAAGGCTGATCATCTTCGCCGAGAAAGTAAAGGAGAAGATAACGGGGCCGGAAGAACGGGATGAATGGCGCCACGGAACCGTCCAGGAAAGACTGAAACATGCCCTCATTAAGGGGATCATCGATTACATCGACGCCGATGTGGAGGAAGCCCGCGGGCATTATGCCAGGGCGCTGGAGATCATCGAAGGCCCGCTGATGGACGGCATGAATACCGTCGGCGACCTCTTCGGCTCAGGTAAAATGTTCCTGCCACAGGTGGTCAAAAGCGCCAGGGTCATGAAAAAAGCAGTGGCCGTTCTCACCCCTTACATCGAAGCGGAGAAAAAAAGTGGCGCGCGTCAGACCTCGGCAGGAAAGATACTTATGGCCACGGTGAAGGGTGACGTGCACGACATCGGCAAGAATATCGTCGGGGTAGTGCTGGGATGTAACAATTACGAGATCATCGACCTGGGGGTGATGGTGCCCTGCGACAGGATACTGCAGACAGCCCGGGAGGAAAAGGTCGACATGATCGGTCTCAGCGGTCTCATCACCCCGTCGCTGGATGAAATGGTGCATGTGGCGGAAGAGATGGAACGCCTGGGCTTCACCATCCCGTTGCTCATTGGGGGAGCCACCACATCCGAGATTCACACGGCGGTGAAGATCGGACCTCACTATTCGGGTCCTGTCATCCATGTCAGGGACGCCTCCAAAAGCGCCGGAGTGGCGGCGAGTCTGGTATCGGCAGAACAAAAAACGTCATTTACACAAAACATCCGTGACCGCTACGCCGCCCTGCGGCTGAAATATGAAGCCGGCCGCGCTGCCGACAGATACCTCACCCTGGAAGAAGCCAGAGCTAACAGGTTTAAGACGGTATGGCAGGAGACCCACGCTGTCCGTCCCTCTTTTGTGGGAAATCGGTCGTTTCCTGATTTTCCGCTGGATGAGCTGAGGAAATGCATCGACTGGACCTTCTTCTTCCATGCCTGGAAGCTGACAGGCAAATACCCCGCTATCTTTGACGATCCCGTGAAGGGTGATGAAGCTAAAAAATTGTATGATGACGCACAGGAGTTGCTCGACCGCATGATCCGTCAGAAAATGGTCACCGCCGGCGGCGTAGCCGGTTTCTATCCTGCCAATGCCGTGGGTGATGACGTGGAGATCTATGACGATGAAAAGAAAAAAAATGTTCTGACGGTCTTCCACTTTTTAAGAAGTCAGCAAGTGAAAGAAGATGGATCTCCCAACTTGTGTCTGGCCGATTTCATAGCGCCTAAGGGCACAGGGCTGGATGATTACATGGGTTTCTTCGCCGTCACTGCCGGGACAAACATTGAGCCCTGGGTCGATCATTTTAAGGAACAGGGCGATGACTACCGGAGTATCCTGCTGAAAGTCCTCGCCGACAGGCTGGCCGAGGCGTTTGCCGAGCGGCTTCATGAAATGGTGAGAAAAGAGCTGTGGGGTTATGCCGCCGGCGAAGAGCTGGATATAGCATCTCTGCTGAAAGAGGAGTACAGGGGCATACGTCCCGCTCCCGGCTATCCGGCCTGTCCCGAGCATTCCGAAAAACGCCTTATCTTTGACCTGTTGCAGGCCGAAGACAACGCCGGCATCTACCTCACGGGCAACTTTGCCATGTACCCCGGGGCTTCGGTATGCGGTTATTACTTTGCTCACCCGCAATCAAAGTACTTTAATGTGGGCAAAATAGCCCGGGACCAGGTTGAGGACTATGCCCGGCGGAAAGGAGTCAGCGTGGAGCAGGCTGAGAAATGGTTATCGTCAAATTTAAACTATTGAGTTATGAAGGTTACCGAACACCTGCAGAAGAACAACGGCGTGCAGGTCAGCTTTGAGATCATCCCGCCCGAACGTGGCGGCAGCTTCAAGGATATCACTGATATCGTGGAGAAACTGCAGACGTTCCGGCCGCCGTTCATCGACGTTACCAGCCATCCCGCCGAGGCCATTTACGAGGAAGATGATGACCATATCATCAAACGGAGGATACGGCGCAAACGACCCGGTACCATAGGCATCTCGGGAGTCATCCAGTACCGTTATAATATCGACACCGTCTTGCATCTCCTGTGCCGGGGCTTCACCAGGGAAGAAACGGAAGATGCCCTCATCGAGCTCAATTACCTTGGCATTCAAAATGTCTTCGCCCTCCGGGGTGATGAAATGAACTATAAGAAGAGCTACGGCAAGGAGAAAACGCTCAATGAATACGCCTCCGATCTCGTGGAGCAGATTCACAACCTGCGCCAGGGCAAATATCTTGAAGATATCCTCAATTCCCATCCCGTCGACTTCTGCATCGGCGTGGCCGGATATCCCGAAAAGCATTATGAAGCGCCTAACCTGAAGACCGACATCATGTACCTGAAAAAAAAGGTCGACGCCGGAGCCGACTATGTGGTGACACAGATGTTCTTCGACAACAGCTTGTATTATCATTTCGTCGAACTGTGCCGCCAGGCGGGCATCACCGTCCCCATACTGCCGGGTCTTAAGATCCTCAACAATGCCAAACAGCTGACTGCCATTCCCAGGAAATTCCATGTCAACTTTCCCGATGAGCTTGTCGACAGTCTGTTAAAAAATCCTGACAGGGCGAAAGAGATAGGCATTGAATGGGCTGTCGCCCAGTCACGCGACCTGATCCATCATGGTGTGCAGCATTTACATTACTATGTGATGAACGATGTCAACGCCATCAGCGAGGTGATCAATAATCTGCATCTTCAAAGAAATGCCGCCATTCAGATGACTGAAACCAAATAAATCCCATCCTTGCGTCCATTGCGCCTCCTTGGCGCCCATTGCGGTTAAATATTTTCAAATTACCGAAAAATCTTTCTACTTTAGCCGCGCTTAAAACTTCATTTATGAGACATTTATCCGAAACGATCATTTTATTTCTTGGTCTGTTGTTACCTGCCGTCCTGCAGGGACAAGACAAGCTTCTCACTCTGGAAGACATCAGCGGCATGAACCGCAACGTGTTTCCGGCCTATATGCAAAATCTCCAGTGGCGGGGTGAAAGCGACCTCTATGCCTGGGTCGACGGGTCATACCTCCTGTCGGGTAACGTGTCGAACAAAGTTCACGATACGGTCATGCGATTCGAAGAGATGATGAACAGAACACTCATCGCCGGCGGCGATACGTTGAAACGCTTCCCGGCAGTGACCTGGCTGGATACGCAAAGTTTTTACTACACATCTAAAGACAAAGTGTATACCTGCGATCTGAAAACAAGGGAAGTCAAGGCGGTCAATATATTTAATGATAAAGCGAACAACACCGACATCGAACCTCATACCTTCGCCGTCGCCTTCACCATCGATAATAATCTTTTCGTCGCTGAAAACGGCAAAGAAATGCAAATCACCAACGATGAGAACAAGGGCATCGTAAACGGCCAGGCGGTGGCTCGCAATGAATTTGCCATCGACAAAGGTACCTTCTGGTCACCGAAAGGCACATACCTGGCCTTTTACCGCAATGATGAATCTGGTGTCACCGATTACCCGCTGGTGGATATCGACGTGCGGCCCGCCACACCCAAGGATATCAAATATCCCATGACAGGCATGACCGGCCAGAATGTCACCGTCGGCATCTTCGACGTATACACCAAAGAAAAGATATTCCTTCAGACAGGTGAACCGTATGATCAATACCTGACCAACATCACCTGGAGCCCTGATGAGAAGTTCATCTACATCGCCGTCCTCAACCGTGACCAGAATCACCTGAAGCTGAACCAGTATAATGTTACAACCGGTGACTTTGTCAGGACGCTGTTCGAAGAGACCGATAAAGACTACGTAGAGCCTTTGCACGGTTTGTACTTCCTGTATAATAACCCCGGGCGTTTCTTGTGGTTCAGCCAACGCGACGGTCACAACCATCTGTATCTCTACGACACCGGAGGCACACTCATTAAACAGGTTACACAAGGGCCCTGGGATGTGCTGGAGCTCCTCGGAACCGATGCCTCGGACAAAAAGGTCTGGTATATTTCCAATGAAGAAAGGCCGGTGGAACAGCATATTTACTCCATTGACCTTAAAAACGGGCAGACTATGAAAATATCGTCGGTCAGCGGGGTGCATAATGCCCTGATGAGCCACGACGGCCGTTATGTTATCGATGCTTACAGCAGCCTGAGCAGCCACATCACCCGCGAATATGTGTTATCCGACGACAAGGGCAGGATAAGACAGACACTGCTTGAAAACAAGGATCCTCTCAAGGATTATAAGTTGGGTGAAACGACTATTTTCACCATCAAAGACGACCAGGGCGACGATCTGTACTGCCGTCTGATCAAGCCCGTCGATTTCGATCCTGCTAAAAAATATCCTCTGCTGGTGGATGTCTATGGCGGCCCGCACTCGCAACTGGTCACCGACTCATGGCTCGGTGCCGCCGGCCTGTTCCTCAATTACATGGCCGAGCATGGCTATGTGATTTTCACCCTTGATAACCGCGGCACGTCAAACAGGGGTATGGCTTTCGAGCAGGCCATTTTCAGACATCTCGGAGTAGTAGAGGCACAGGACCAGATGCGTGGTATCCGCTACCTGAAGACCCTCCCCTACATTGACACCACACGCATCGGCGTGACAGGATGGAGCTACGGAGGATTCATGACCATCGACATGATGCTGCGGTACCCCGACGTCTTCAGGGCTGGCTGCGGCGGCGGCCCCGTCACCGACTGGAAATATTACGAGGTGATGTACGGTGAACGGTACATGGATACCCCTCAGGATAATCCACAGGGCTATGAGGAAGCGTCACTTTTAAATAAGGCACAAAACCTGAAAGGGAAACTGCTGATCATCCACGGGACCATGGATCCCGTCGTCGTGTGGCAGAACAGCCTGATGTTCCTCAAACGCTGCATCGAAGCCGGTGTGCAGGTCGATTATTTTGTCTATCCCGACCAGGAGCACGGCATTGGCGGACACGACCGGCTGCATCTGAATACTAAGATGACACGATACTTTCTCGACAATCTTTGAATGGATTTGACGAGTTGGGATGTTCGTTTTTCCATGTTCGAAGTTTTAACATCGAACGTGGAAAATGGAAAACCGAAAATCGTCAAATCATTTTTTAATGAATTTCCCACTCACCACCTGCCCCTCAATCAACGAACCACCCCTCCTAGCCTCCCCTGAAGGGGAGCAATGAAGTAGCGAGGAAACGATGTA